>CANQGK010000001.1 GCA_947623175.1 uncultured Clostridia bacterium
GTTTGGAAAGTCCCGAAACCCGCATAAACACTGGCTTTTTCTTACTTGTCGTTCGGTAAGGACTTCATTGTCGGGAAAAGTATAACCTCTCTTATCGAGTCGGAATTGGTAAGGAGCATTACCGCTCGGTCTATTCCTATGCCCATGCCGCCTGTGGGGGGCATGCCGTATTCCATTGCTGTGAGGAAATCCTCGTCGAGCATTTCGGCTTCGTCGTCGCCGCGTTCGCGAAGCTCCAACTGCTTTTCGAAGCGCTCGCGCTGAACGATCGGATCGTTAAGCTCCGAATAGGCGTTCGCAAGCTCACTGCGGCAAATAAAGAGCTCAAAGCGCTCGGTAAGCCGCGGATCTTCGGGCGACGCCTTTGTAAGCGGAGATACCTCTACCGGATACATTGTAATAAAGGTAGGCTCTACAAGTTTTTCCTCTACCCTTTGGTCAAAGCATGCATAAAGGGCGTTGCCCCAGGTTTTATCGGCGGTATCAGCCAATTCCACACCGATAGCTTCCGCCGCGGCTACGGCTTCGGCGTCGTCGGTGACGGCGGCAAAATCAACGCCCGTATATTCCTTTACGGCGTCTACCATGGTAAGTCTGCGCCAGCCGGGTGTAAGGTCGATTTTTTCGCCCTGCCATTCTACCTCGTAAGTGCCGAGAATTTCCTTTGCCGCGCCGGAAATGATACCCTCGGCGATATCCATCATATCATGAAAATCCGCATAAGCCTGGTAAAGCTCAACCGTGGTAAATTCGGGATTGTGCTTGGGATCCATACCCTCGTTGCGGAAAATTCTGCCTATTTCGTATACTCTGTCCATACCGCCGACTATCAGCCGCTTTAAAGGCAATTCGGTGGCAATTCGCATATACATCGGTATATTAAGGGTATTGTGATGAGTGATAAAAGGTCTTGCCGCCGCGCCGCCGACAATTGTATTGAGCACGGGCGTTTCCACCTCGATATAATCCATATCGTCAAGATATTTGCGCATATATTTAATAAACTGCGAGCGAATAATAAAATTGCGCTTGACGTTGTCGTTCATGATAAGATCCACGTATCTTTGACGAAATCTCAAATCGTTATTGGTAAGACCATGGAATTTTTCGGGCAGCGGGATGAGCGATTTTGAAAGCAGCTTAATAGCGGTCGCATGAACCGAAATTTCGCCGGTTTGGGTTTTAAAAACAAAGCCCTCCAAGCCTACAATATCGCCGATATCCCATTTTTTAAAGGAGGCGTAAAGCTCCTCCCCTACGTCGTCGCGGCGAACGTAAAGCTGAATTTTGCCGGTGGAATCCTTCAGTCCTACAAAGCTTGCCTTACCCATAATTCTGCGCGCTACGATGCGTCCGGCAATTTTTACGGTTTTGCCCTCGTACTCCTCAAAAGCGTTTTTAATTGCGGCAGAGTCGCTGTCAAAATCAAATTTGGTAATTTTAAACGGGTCGTTTCCCGATTCCCGCAAAGCGGCTAATTTTTCTCTTCGCAGCTTGAGTATTTCGTTTAAATCCTGCTCGGGAGCGTTATTTACATTATTTTGAGCCATAGTCTTCTCCATCCGTATTTTAACATATTACTTTGAAATATCTATTATCTTAAGCTTAAATTCGCCGCCGGGGGCTTCTACGGTGACCTCGTCGCCTATTTTTCTGCCCAAAAGCGCCTTACCTACGGGCGACTCGTCCGAAATTTTGCCCTCGCGCGGGTCGGACTCGGTGGAACCCACGACCTTGTAAACGCTTTCGTCGCCGTACTCGGTATCCAAAACCTTAACCTTGACGCCTATCATAACCGATTTGGCTTTGCCCTTAACGTCTTCGATAATTTCAACGTTTTTAAGCATAGCCTCGATTTCGGCAATTCGCGCCTCGATTTTGGCCTGCTCGTTTTTGGCTTCGTCGTACTCGCTGTTTTCCGAAAGATCGCCGTATCCGCGCGCAATCTTGATTTTTTCGGCAATATCCGCACGACCTACCGTTTTGAGATTTTCGAGCTCCTCGTTAAGTTTTTTAAGACCGTCGTCGGTGATTTTAATAGTTTTAGCCATGAAAAGACCTGCTTTCTTTATATTTAATACGATAGAAATACATAAATTATATTATATATTTTTTACTCTTATATGTCAAGAATATGTTTTCGAACGCTTTTTTGATTTTGTTTTCGAACGCTTTTTTGATTTGTTGACATAAAATTCATAATGAATTATAATTATAAAAAAGTTTGCAAATACGAGGTAAAATATGACCTACAAAATATTGATAGTCGAAGACGACAAAGGAATATCCGCAGCCGTAAAAGACTGCTTGAAAAGTTGGGAGATGCAGGTAGAAACGATAAAGGATTTTCGCAGCATTACGGCGGAATTTTGCAAATTTAACCCGCATCTTGTACTTATGGATATCTTACTGCCCTTTATGGACGGCTATTATTGGTGCCGCGAAATACGGAAGATTTCCAACGTGCCGATAATTTTTATCTCCTCCGCTTCGGACAATATGAATATCGTTATGGCGATGAATATGGGCGGCGACGATTTTATTGCCAAGCCCTTTGATTCGAGCGTTTTGGTTGCCAAAATTCAGGCTCTGCTTCGCCGAAGCTACGATTTTGCCGCCACCCTTTCCTTTTTATCCTACAAAGGCGCGGTTTTGGATACGAGTAATAACTCACTTATTTACAACAACGAGAAGGTAGAGCTTACCAAAAACGAATACCGCATACTGCTTTGCCTTATGGAAAACAAGGAAAAAATCGTGAGCCGCGAGCATTTGATGGAAAAGCTCTGGGAATCGGACGCGTTTGTGGACGATAATACCCTTACGGTCAACATAAACCGCCTGCGTAAAAAGCTTGCGGGCGTGGGGCTTTGCGATTTTATAACTACAAAAGTCGGCGTAGGATATATGGTGAAATAAGATGAATACCTTTTTGCGATATCTAAAAACCAAATTACGTACAATAATGATTTTTCTTTTGTTTGCCGTGATATTTGCGGTTACGTTTTATTTGTATTCCCTGCCCTTAAAGGCGGTTTTATACCCGGATTTGCTGTGTTTGTTTTTCGGAACGGTTTTTTTGATCGCCGATTTTTTGAAAACGAACGAAAAATATAAAGCGCTTAAGCGGCTTAAAACCTTTTCCGCCGAAATGATCGAAACCCTTCCGGAGAGCGAGACCGTATGCGAAGAAGAATATAAAACGATAATCGAAAATCTCAAAAATGAGCTTATCTCCGCAAAAGCCGAATCGCAGACGGCGTATAAGGATATGATAGACTATTATACCGCCTGGGCGCATCAAATAAAGACGCCCATAGCCTCCATGAAGCTTACGCTTCAAAACGAGGATTCCGAGCTTTCTCGAAGGCTTTCTTCGGATTTGCTTCGCACACAGCAATATGCCGATATGGTGCTGGCGTTTTTACGACTCGGCTCAAAATCGAGCGATTACGTATTTCGCGAGCACCGACTTGACGATATAATTCGCTTTTCGGTAAAAAAATTCGCCCCCGAATTTATCGACCGCAGGCTTACCCTCGACTACACTCCCACGGACGCTTTCCTTATAACCGACGACAAGTGGCTGTCATTTGTGCTCGAACAGCTCATATCAAACGCGCTTAAATACACCCAAAGCGGCGGGATCACCATATCGTTAAAGGACAAAACCACTCTGCTTATCGAGGACACCGGCATAGGCATCAACGAATCTGATTTGCCCCGAATTTTCGAAAAGGGCTTTACCGGCAACAACGGCAGAACCGACAAAAGCGCCAGCGGATTGGGTCTTTACCTTTGCAAGCAGATTTGCGACCGGTTAAGCATCGGTATTTCCATTACCTCCAAGGTGGGAAAAGGCACGGCGGTAGCCCTTAATTTCGAGCAAAATCCGCTTAAAGCCGAATAATTTTAAAAAAATCTTACAAAAATGAAAGAAAAAGACGGGAATTGTAAGCCGAATCTATGGTGAAGCGGTTCCCGTCCGGTATATAATATTCCTGTAAATTTTACAGGAGGTTTTATAATGAGCTATCTTGAAGTCAAAAACATTAAAAAAGTATATACCACACGGTTCGGCGCAAACAGAGTCGAGGCGCTGCGCGACGTGAATTTCAGCATAGAAAAGGGCGAATACGTCGCGGTTATGGGCGAATCCGGCAGCGGCAAAACCACCCTTCTCAATATTCTTGCGGCGATATTAAAGCCGACGTCGGGCAGTATAACCCTTGACGGCAACGAGCTGTCGCATATAAAGGATTCCGACCTTGTGGAATACCGCAGAGACAATTTAGGGTTTGTCTTTCAGGATTTTAATCTGCTCGATACGCTTTCGGTAAAGGATAATATCTATTTACCGATCGTGCTTGCGGGCAAAAATCCCAAAAATCTCGCCGCAAAACTCGTTTCCCTCGTGAGCACGCTCGGAATTTCGGAAATATTGAAAAAATACCCGTATGAAATTTCGGGCGGTCAAAAACAGCGGGTTGCCATAGCGCGGGCGCTGATTACCGATCCCAAGCTCATTCTTGCGGACGAGCCGACCGGTTCGTTGGATTCGAAATCATCCGACGATATTCTGCGCTTATTTACCGAAATAAACAAAGAGGGGCATACGGTGCTTATGGTAACCCATTCGGTAAAAGCGGCAAGCTGTGCAAACCGAATTTTATTTATTAAAGACGGCGAGGTATTTCATCAAATTTACCGCGGCGACGATACCAACGAACAGCTTTACGGTAAAATTTCCGATACGCTCACATTGCTTCAGACGGGCGGTGAGCGCAGATGAAAAGGTTTTTATATTTAAGGCTCGCGCTTTCGGGCATTTATAAAAACCGAAAGCTGTATTTACCCTATATTTTAAGCACCGTAGGTACGATAGCCGTCTATTATATTATACATTTTCTCTCCTGCTCGCCTTTTGTCATAAATATGGCATACGGAAACAACGTCGGGATCGCGCTCGCTTTGGGTAAAATCGTGATCGCCGTTTTTTCGCTGATTTTTCTTTTTTACACAAACTCCTTTCTCACAAGAAGGCGTTATAAGGAATTCGGGCTTTACAACATACTCGGTATGACAAAGCGCAATATTTTCGGCATAGTTTTTTGGGAAACGCTGATTGTCTCCGTAACGGGTTTAGCCGCGGGAATTTTCGTAGGAATAATATTTTCGAAGCTTGCGGAATTGGGACTTATGAAATTGATATCCGCCGAAACGAATTATATAATTTTCGTATCGGGCAAGGCTTTATATTATACCGTGCTCATTTACGGCGCACTCTTTTTCATTTTAATGTTAAAATCATTTTTCGTGATAAGCAGAACAAATCCCATCGCCTTAATGCAAAGCGAAAACGTGGGCGAAAAGCCCATAAAGGCAAATTGGGTATTGGCTTTTTCGGGCGCTCTTATTTTGGGAGGCGCCTATTATATGTCGGTTTCGATAGATAATCCGCTTACGGCGCTCACCCTCTTTTTTGTCGCCGTTATAATGGTAATAATAGGCACCTATTTGCTGTTTATGTCGGGCTCGGTGGCGCTGTGCAAAATTCTTCAAAAAAACAAAAGCTATTATTATAAAAAGAATCATTTTATTTCGGTTTCTTCGATGACCTACCGTATGAAGCGCAACGGCGCGGGGCTTGCGTCGATCTGCATTCTTTCCACCATGGTGCTCGTAATGATTTCTTCCACCGGAAGCCTATATTTCGGAAAAAACAACGCCTTAAAAGCTCGCTATCCCCGCGATACCGAAATATCGGTGGTTTATCATTCTATTGATAAAATATCCGACGACAACATTGCTAAAATCAAAAGCGCTTACGATCGGGTTTTTGAAAATCATCGGTTTACCCCTAAAAACGTTTTGGAATACCGCTACGGAGAAATTGCGGGATTATTAAAGCAAAATACCGTACAGCCTAACCCCGATTACGATACCGTAAACGTCAATTACAGCGACGTACGTTCGATTTATTTTATAAGCTTAGCCGATTACAATCGGGTTTTGGGCACGGATTATACCCTTGAGCCGGGGGAAGCGATGATATACACCTTAAGGTGCAAATACGACGCTAATCTGCTAAACATTGGCGATTTAAAGCTGCGGATTGTAAAAACGCTTGACCGGTGTATAAATATCGGTGAGGCAAACTCGCTTATTATGCCCTCATTTTTTATCGTGATACCGGATTTTAAAGTCCTTACCCCGCTTGCAAGCATAACATTCGGAGATATGCCGGTACTGTTCTTGCGCTATCATTACGGTTACGATTCCGACGCCGAAGCCGACGAGACTATAGCCGTTTATAAGGATCAGTCGAGCGCCTTGGAGGATATGCTCACACAAAGCGAGGGCGCTCGGGACGATACCTCGGAATATAACGATTACGGCATTTACAGAGGCTGTATAGCGGAAGAAAAGGACGATTTTAATTCGCTTTTCGGCGGGATGTTCTTTTTGGGGATTATACTCTCGATAATTTTCATCATAGCCGCGGCGGTAATTATTTACTACAAGCAGGTTTCCGAAGGGTATGAGGACGCAAAGCGGTTTGAAATATTGCAAAACGTGGGAATGACCAAAACCGATATCCGCAAAACGATAAATTCCCAAATTTTAACGGTATTTTTCGCGCCGCTTATCCTTTCGGGGCTCCATTTGGGTTTCGCATTCCCCTTCCTTTGGAAAATTCTGCAAATGTTCAGCCTTACGAATTTAAGATTTATAATCTCGGTAACCTTAGTCGCTTTTGCAATATTCGGCGTATTCTATACGATAATTTACAAGCTTACGGCGAGATTGTATTATTCCATCGTCACCGTAAAAGAATAAAACTTAAAATGATAACAAATTTTGCTATTTTACAGCAACGGCAGACTAAAAGACCACCGGCGAACCGGTGGTCTTTGCTGTTACATTTTTTCAATATCCGCTATACCTTGCTCTATCATTTTGATTTTTTCGAGTACCTTTTGAAGCCCCTCTTTTTGCTGTTCAACAAGGTTTGCGGGAGCTTTTGCCAAAAATCCGGGGTTGTTTAATTTCTTTTCGAAAAATTCCTTATCTGCCAGCGCCTTTTTAAGGTCCTTATTAAGGCGTTCAAGCTCGGCGGCAAAGTCAACCAGCTCGTTCATCGGCATATAAACTGCGGCGGCGTCGGTTATAATTCTGACGGCGCCCTCGCTTTCGAATTTATCGCCAATTTCAACCGCCGAAGCGTAACCCAGGCGGCAGATATAAGCGGTGCCCATAGCGAAGGTTTCCTTATCTGCGGAGGCTATTTGAACCTTGGCTTTTCTCGAGGGCGGCACGTTCATTTCCGCTCTGCGGTTACGAATAGCCTTAATTACCGCCATGATTTTTTCAAATTCGCTCTCTTCTTTTGTAAATTCGAGCTCTTTACCGAATTCGGGCCAGGCGGCAACCATAAGCGCGTCGCCGCTGTGCGGCATCGACTGCCAGATTTCCTCGGTGATAAAGGGCATAAAGGGATGCAGCAGCGCCAAAGTACCGGTAAATACGTAAACCAATACGCTTCTTGCGGTATTTTTAGCGGCTTCGTCGTCGCCGTTAAGGCGCGATTTGCAAATTTCAATATACCAATCGCAGAATATATCCCAAATAAAATCGTAAAGCTTCTGTACGGCTATGCCTAACTCGTATTTATCGAGATTATCGGTAACCTCCGAAATAAGCTTATTGTATTTTGAAAGTATCCATTTATCCTCGAGCGCCAATGCGGAAATATCAAGCGGTATAATTTCGTCGCTTTCAAGATTCATAAGTATAAATCTCGCCGCGTTCCAGATTTTGTTTGCAAAGTTGCGGCTCGACTCTACCCGCTCGGGTATATAGCGCATATCGTTTCCGGGGCTGTTGCCTATCGCAAGCGAAAATCTCAAGGCGTCCGCTCCGTATTCTGCGATAACCTCCAACGGATCTACGCCGTTTCCTAAGGACTTTGACATTTTTCTGCCCTGCGGATCGCGTACAAGGCCGTGAATAAGTACGGTATCAAACGGAACCTCGCCCGTCTGCTCAAGACCGGAGAACATCATTCGCATAACCCAGAACGGAATTATATCGTAACCGGTAACGAGGGTGTTTGTGGGATAATAATGCTTGAAATCTTCGGTTTCTTCGGGCCAGCCGAGGGTTGAGAAGGGCCAGAGCGCCGACGAAAACCAGGTGTCCAGGGTATCGCCGTCCTGCTCGATATTTTTGCCGTGACAGTGGGCGCATTCGTGCGGCTCGGTCTTGGAAACGGTGATTTCTCCGCAATCGGCGCAGTACCATGCTGGGATTCGGTGCCCCCACCAAAGCTGTCGGGAAATGCACCAATCTCTGATATTTTCAAGCCAATGGAAATATACCTTTTCAAATCTTTGGGGGATAAATTTGGTATCGCCCTTTTTAACCGCTTCTATAGCGGGCGCCGCCAGAGGCTTCATTTTAACAAACCATTGCTTTGAAACCTTCGGCTCGACCGTAGAGCCGCAGCGGTAACAGGTGCCTACGTTGTGGGTATAATCCTCCACCTTAACAAGCACGCCTTCGCTTTCCAAATCGGCGACTATGGCTTTTCGCGCTTCGTATCGGTCCATTCCGGCATATTTCGGATAATCCTCGACGATCCGCGCATCGTCGGTTAAAACGTTTATAACCTCCAAATTATGACGAAGACCTACTTCGAAGTCGTTGGGATCGTGCGCGGGGGTGATTTTAACAACGCCGGTACCGAAATCCGGTTCAACGTAATCATCAGCCACAACGGGTATTTCACGGTGCACAAGCGGCAAAATAAGGGTTTTGCCTACTAAATGCTTATATCGCTCGTCGCTCGGGTTTACCGCTACGGCGGTATCGCCCAAGAGGGTTTCGGGGCGGGTGGTGGCAAGCTGTAAATAGCCGCTGCCGTCGGCAAACGGGTAGCGCAAATGCCAAAAATGACCGGCTTGCTCCTCATATTCAACCTCGGCGTCGGAAATGGAGGTTTTGCAATGGGGGCACCAATTGATAATCCGCTCGCCGCGATAAATAAGCCCCTTATTGTAAAGGCGAACGAAAACCTCCTTTACGGCGTCGCTGCAGCCCTCGTCAAGGGTGAAGCGCTCTCTGTCCCAGTCGCATGAGGAGCCGAGCTTTTTGAGCTGTTCGATAATTCTGCCGCCGTATTGCTTTTTCCAAGCCCAGGCGCGCTCTAAGAAGCCCTCTCTGCCTACGTCCTCTTTGGTAACGCCCTCGGATTTCATTTTTTCGACTATTTTCGCCTCGGTGGCTATGGAAGCGTGGTCGGTACCCGGAACCCAGAGGGTATCGTAGCCCTGCATACGCTTAAAGCGGATAAGAATATCCTGGAGGGTATTGTCGAGCGCATGCCCCATGTGAAGCTGACCGGTAATATTCGGAGGCGGAATAACTATCGTAAAGGTTTTTTTGTCTTTTTCGCATTTTGCATGGAAATATTTTCCGTCAAGCCATTGCTTGTAAATACGGTCCTCAACCTCTTTCGGATCGTATTGCTTGGCTAATTCTTTTGCCATTTTTTTCACTCCGTTTTGGAAATTTATTCTATTAATATTTTAAAAATTTGCGCATAAGCTATTATTGTCAGCAAGAGGCGTTTGTATTTACGGCTGACTTTAAAAGCTGTCTGAGATTGAGAACGAACAAACCGGATTTCGAAAAAGCATATGCTTTAGGTCGAAACATGGTTGTCGGCTGCGATTTCGGCAGCTTTTTCAATTATTTAATTATACACCTATATCGCTTTGAGTCAAGTATTATATATCAATTTTGGATTGCTCGGCGACGCCGGCGGGCATTTTACTTCCCGCGGCGGGCAAATTGCGGGTGCGATAACGGTAATCGGACTCAAGCGACTCCTTTTCATAAAGGGAAACCTCGGATATGCGCTGACCCTTTTTCTGAGTCATAACCGATATGCCGCCGTTGTCCTTGGAAGCCTTAGCGGGTATTTGCGCCGTGTTTACGATAAGCATTCTGCCGTTGCTTGATTTAAGCAAAAGCTCGGCGTCCTCTTTAAGGAATATCACGCTATGAAGCGTAAATTTGTCGCAATAGGCTTTAATAAGCTTTTTGCGGTTGGTCTTGGTCATATATGACGAAAGCGGAACCTTGGCTATTCTGCCGTTATCGAAGCAAAATACCATATAGCCCGAATAATCGCGGGTTTCTACCATATAAACGGCGCTTTCGGCGTCGTCAAACTCAAGCTTTGTCGGTACATACTCTCCCATAAGGCTCGCTTTGCCGTAGACAAAGTCGGCGGCTTTGGATTTGTAAACCTGACATTTGTTAGAAAAGAATAAAAGGTCGGCGGCATTTGTAGAATCGGTTATAAGGGTGATTTCATCCCCCTCCTTAAGCTTTTGCTCGCCGCTCATTCTAAGCGACTGCGGCGATATTTTCTTAAAGTAACCGTCTTTGGTGAAAAACAGGGTTACGGGCGAATTGTCGACCTCGTTCTCTTCCTCGTAATCGTCGTTGCCGTCCGCGCTTACTATTTTGGTGCGTCTTTGAGCGCCGTATTTTTCGGCTACTTTTTGAAGCTCCTTAATAATTATTTTCAAAACCTTTGATTTGAACTTAAGTACGTCTTCCATTTCGGCTATTTCGTCCATAAGCTCTTTGATATCGGCGGTACGTTTTAAAATATATTCGCGGTTTAAATGGCGAAGCTTAATTTCGGCGACGTATTCGGCTTGAATTTCGTCGATGCCGAAGCCTATCATAAGATTGGGCACTACCTGCGACTCCTCGTCGGTCTCGCGCACGATTTTGATGGCTTTATCGATATCGAGCAGAATTTTTTCGAGTCCCTTTAAAAGATGCAGTCGGTCCTTGGCCTTGGTAAGCTTGAAATAAATTCTGCGGCGCACACATTCCTCTCTGAACGCCACCCATTCGGAAATAATTTCCTTAACGCCCAAAACCCGCGGAGAGCCGGCTATAAGAATATTGAAATTACATGAAAAGCTGTCTTCCATCGGAGTCAGCTTCATGATTTTTTTCATAAGCTTGTTATAATCGGCGTCGCGTTTTAAATCTATGGCGATTTTAAGACCGCGAAGGTCGGTTTCGTCGCGAACATCGTTGATTTCGGTAATTTTTTTAAGCCGCACCAATTCGATTATCTTATCGATTATGGCCTCGCTCGTGGTTGTGGGGGGGATTTCGGTAATTTCGATGCAATTATTTGACGAATCGTAGCTCCATACGCCTCGCACCCTAAAACTTCCCCTGCCGGTCTTATAAATATTTTCAATTTCGTCGCGGTTGTATAAAAGCTCGCCGCCTATGGGAAAATCGGGCGCCAAAAGCGTGTCCGCAACGTTTACGTCGTTATCCTTGATATAGGCTATGGTGGTTTCGCAGACCTCTTTTAAATTAAAGGGGCAAATCGAGCTCGCCATACCTACCGCGATACCGGTGTTGGCGTTTACAAGCACCGAGGGAAAGGTAACCGGAAAGAGTGTCGGCTCTTTCATGGTAGCGTCGTAATTATCGACAAAATCCACCGTGTCCTTGTCTATATCGCAAAAAAGCTCGGCGGCTATCGGCGCCAATTTAGCTTCGGTATAACGCGACGCCGCATACGCCATATCGCGCGAATAAGCTTTACCGAAGGAGCCCTTGGATGCGACATAAGGGTGCAAAAGCGCCTGATAGCCTTCCGAAAGTCTCACCATGGTTTCGTAAATCGCCGCGTCGCCGTGCGGGTTTAACTGCATGGTTCTTCCGACAATATTTGCCGATTTGATCGTACCGCCGTTTAAAAGCCCCATATTGTACATGGTATAGAGCAGTTTGCGGTGCGACGGTTTAAACCCGTCAATTTCTGGAATTGCGCGCGATACTATTACGCTCATAGCATACGGCATATAGTTGGTTTCGAGCGTTTCGGTTATGGGCTGCTCGACCGTAAGCCCCGCGCCCGCGATGTAGGCGTTAATGTCCGGTTTAAACGCCTTTTTTTCTTCCTTGCGTTTTCTTGGAGCCATGTAATATCTCCTTTAAAATATAAAATATAATGTTCGTAATTCAGCTGATATCCGCTTCTTCAAGGTACATATAACCGTTTTCGGCTATAAATTCCTTTCTGCCCGAAAGGTCGTCTCCCAAAAGCAGGTCAAACATGCGCGAGGTTCTTTCGGCGTCCTGCGGAATAACCTTTATAAGGCGGCGCGTCTCGGGATTCATGGTGGTAAGGTTCATCATATCCGGCTGGTTTTCGCCGAGTCCCTTGGAGCGCTGAACGGTATACTTATTATTGCCTATTTTGGCTAAAATCTCAGTTTTTTCCTTTTCGTCGTAAGCAAAATAGGTCATATCCTTTGTGCCGATTTCGTAAAGCGGAGTTTCGGCTATATAGACCTTGCCGACGTCTATAAGCGTAGGCATCAGGCGATAAATCATGGTAAGAATAAGGGTTCTTATCTGAAAACCGTCAAAGTCGGCGTCGGTGCAGATTATGACCTTATTCCAGCGAAGGGCGTCGATGTCAAAGGTGGCAACCCCTTTATTCGCTTTGGTTTTAACCTCCACGCCACAGCCGAGAACCTTTATAAGATTGGTGATTATATCGCTTTTAAATATCTTTTCGTAATCGGCCTTGAGACAGTTGAGTATTTTTCCTCTTACGGGTATTATAGCCTGAAAATCGGCGTTTCTTGCCAATTTGCAGGAGCCCAGCGCCGAGTCGCCCTCCACTATAAAGAGCTCGCGCTCGTTTACGTCCTTGGAACGGCAGTCGACGAACTTGTCGACCCTGTCAAGCATACCGTTCGAGCTTTGAAGAGTTTTCTTTATATTGATGCGCTCGCGCTCACTGCGTTCGCGGCTTCGTTTGTTTATAAGCACCTGATCGGCGATTTTATCGGCTTCGGCTTTGTTTTCGATAAAGTAGACCTCTAATTGATGTCTTAAAAAATCGGCCATCGCCTCGTAAATAAACTTATTTGTGATTGCCTTTTTGGTTTGGTTTTCGTAAGAAGTCACGGACGAAAAGGAGGATATTACCAACACCAGGCATTCCTCGACGTCCGAAAAGGTTATTTTGCTTTCGTTGCCCTTATATTTGTTGGTCTGCTTTATATAGGCGTCTATCTGAGAGGTAAAGGCGGTTCTTGTCGCCCTTTCGGGAACGCCGCCGTGCTCAAGCCAGCTTGAATTATGGTAATATTCCTTTAAGGTATGACGATTGCTGAAGGCGAGCGCCACGTTAATTTTCACCTTGTATTCCGGCTTATCCTCGCGGTCCTTACCCTTACGTTCGGTATTCCATACCTGCACGTTTGTAAGCTTATCGTCGCCTACCGTTTCCTCGACGTAATCCCTGATTCCGTTGCCGTAAATGATTTCCTTTTGTATGAATTTATTGCCTTGCTGTTCTTTAAATATAAAGAGCAAACCGTCGTTGACTATCGCCTGACGCTTTAAGGTGTCGATAAAATACTCCGTCGGAATATCGATATCGGTAAATACCTCGATATCCGGCTTCCAGCGGGTTTTAGTGCCGGTATCCTTGCCGGAATAGGGTTCTTTTTGAAGCCCGCCGACATTATAACCCTTTTCAAAATGCAGGTTATACTTAAACCCGTCGCGCTTGATTTCGACGTCCATATATTCCGAAGCGTACTGTGTGGAGCAAAGGCCCAAGCCGTTAAGACCGACGGAATATTCGTAATTGGCACCGTCGTTGGTGTTGTATTTGCCTCCGGCGTACATCTCACAATAAAGCAATTCCCAATTAAAGCGCTGTTCGTTATTATTGTAATCCACCGGAGCGCCGCGGCCGAAGTCCTGCACTTCAATAGAGCCGTCCGCGTACTTGGTGACGATTATTTTATTGCCGTAGCCTTCTCTTGCTTCATCAATAGAGTTTGAAATTATTTCAAATACGGAATGTTCACAGCCGTCGAGACCGTCCGACCCGAAAATAACGCCCGGGCGCTTGCGTACTCTGTCGGCGCCTTTTAATTGACTTATACTTTCGTTACCGTATTCGGCTTTAGCTTTTGCCATATTTTTAATACTCCTAAACTATAATTGAATTTATTATACACCATATTTTGTGTTTTCGTCAAGTAAAATAACCGATTATATGCAATTTGTGCCCTGAAAATTATACTTTTCGGTTGATTTTGAAAGCTGAATGGTATATAATGTGTACAGTATTTTATTTCGGGTGGCAAAATTATGGAATTTTCAAGAGATTTTTATTTACGCGCGTCGGATTTTGATACCTACGATCGGCTTACTCCGAGAGCAATTCTCGAGCTTTTTCAGGACGTTGCCGGCAATCATGCCGAGGAAATGGGAATAGGCTTTAAGCCCCTTTATGAAAAAAATCTAATCTGGGTAATCGCGCGGACAAAGTATATTGTCGAGAAAAAGATCAACCGTTATACCGGAGTAAAGGTCAAAACCTGGCCTCTGACGCCCGGCAAACTTACCTTCAGGCGGGAGTATTTGATTTACGACAATGCGGGAGATATAGCCGTTCGCGGCTGCGCCGATTGGGTAATAGTAAACCGCATAGAGCATTCCCTCGCTTCGGGCGTCGATATTTTCCCCAAGGGCGAGTATTCCGATGTGCCGGCAATCGACGAAAAATTAAGAAGAATAAAGGATATCGACGGCAAATCGTCCGAACCGAAAACGGTTATACCGCAATTTACCGATATTGATTTAAACGGACATGTCAACAACACGAAATACGCGGATTTTGCGATAAACGCTCTGCCGAAGGACGAGCGCGAAATCGTATCCTTTCAAATCGATTATCATAACGAGGCATTGGTGGACGAGCCGCTGATTTTGTCTTACGTCACCGACGGCAAAAAAGCCGTCGTCAAGGGCAAAAACGCCGACGAAGTCAAAAAATTCACCTGCGAAATAATGTATAAATAAGCCGTGAAACGGCATACTTTTAATTTTACCGCAAAGAAGAGCCCGGTCGACCGTATAAGTCTTCCGAACTCTTCTTTTTTGCGGATTTTACGACGCTATTTATCACAGCATTCGTCTTTTTTGACCGGTTCCGGCTTTTTGGGCGCCGGCTTAATATTATCGCCGAGTCCCGTGCTCTCGGTAAAGATGGTATTATTGGTAACGGCGTTTACGGCGTCGGTGGGGATTATAAGCTTTGACGCGGTGCCGTTCGACATATTGACGAGCGCTTCGTATTTTTTAAGCTCCAAAACCGCGGCGTCGATACCGGCTTCCTTTAACGCCTTAAGTCCTTCCGCTTCCGCCTGCTTTGCGAGGAAAATCGCTTTGGCTTCGCCTTCCGCCCTTGCGATGCGGGCGTCTCTTTCACCCTCGGCGGCGAGAATCATAGCCTGCTTGTCGCCCTCCGCTCTTGTGATGGCGGCGGCTTTATGACCTTCCGCCTGCAAGAGGGTTTCGCGGCGGTCGCGCTCCGCCTTCATCTGCTTCTCCATAGCGCTCTGGATTTCTTCCGGCGGGATAATATTCTTAAGCTCGACGCGGGTAACCTTGATACCCCATTGGTCGGTTGCCTCGTCCAAAATCGCGGTCATTTTGCTGTTTATGGTATCGCGCGAGGTGAGCGTACCGTCAAGCTCAAGCTCGCCGACTATATTACGAAGTGTGGTGGCGGTAAGATTTTCCAGAGCGTTGATCGGATTTACCACGCCGTAGGTGTAAATCTTTGCGTCGAAAATGCGGAAATAAACCACCGTATCTATACGCATGGTAACGTTATCCTTGGTGATAACCGGCTGAGGCGGAGAATCGAGCACCTGCTCTTTAAGTGTTATTTTTTTGGAAATTTTCTCAACAAAGGGGATTTTCACGTGAAGTCCCGCGCCCCAGGTGGTCTTATACTTACCGAGCAATTCGATTACGTATTCGGTAGCCTGCGGCACGATCCGGATGTTTGTGACTAAAAGAATAAAAATTACGATAATAAGCGCATAAATCAAGTAGGTCATAATATCACCTTATCCTTTTTTTAAAAATTATTTTATAAGCGCGGCGCGCAATTTTTTGTTTTTTATAAAAATCGGCATAAAGTTTTCATACGAAGCGAGCATATGCTTATCTTCGGAAATGGCGTTTTTAATACTCTCCGCCACGGGGGCGTCGTTATATGACGCGGCGCAAAGCACGGCTATTACGGCATTGACCGTCTCGCGGTCGCCCTTTACGTATGCCTCCCTCAAAATATCGACGAATTTCTTAATCTGTTTTGAGGTACCCGTAAGAAAAATCTTTTTAAGATACGGCACAAGATATTCGCCGTAGAAATTAAGATAAAGGAAATTTCCGTATACCGCAATATGATTTTTATATTCGGCTTTGAGCGGCGGAAAAACGTCAAGCATCTTTTTGGTAAAGCCGGTTATGGTGCCGCTGCCGCTTTTGGCGGTGGGAAGCTCGATATTTGCATTGGCCGACCTTATCCTTTTTATGCCGAGCTCCTTGCGCAGAGAATTGGTAAAATCGATACCGACGGCTGTCGCGTCCTTTTGGGTTTGCGAATCGTCGAAAAGCCAGGCGTTGATCTCGCGAAATTCGCCGACGCCGCCTTCTTCGTCGATATCCGCTACGGATAAAGTAAACATCTGCCGTGCATCATCGTAAGCCACGTTCACCGCTTTTGTATTATTTGCAAAGCCGTTTTCGGTATTCGTAAAAGAGTTTTCATCCAAAAAGGGTTTAAGCTCGTCTAATACGTTTTCAAGATATCTGTTATCCAATTAAAGTCACATCCAAAATATATTTTCTTTATTTTAACATATTTTTTATGGTTTGTCACCTAAAATTTTCTTGAAGTATATTTTTTAATATAGTATACTTTATATTACGGTAAATCGGGCGCTTAAATGCGCCAAATCTTATTTTCGGAGTAAAACATGAATTTATATGATATCAATACCGTTAAATCGGTACTCGCCAAAGCGGATTTTTCCTTCAAAAAAAGCTTAGGACAAAATTTTTTGATTAACGGCGAGGTATGCCCGGCTATGGCGGCAGCCGCCGCCGACGATAAAACCGGCGTTTTGGAAATAGGTCCCGGGATAGGCGTGCTTACAAAGGAATTATCCCTTCACGCAAAAAAGGTGGTAGCCGTCGAGCTTGACGAACGGCTTAAAAATATTTTGCCCGTGACGCTGAACGACTGCGCCAACGTTGAGGTTATATACGGCGACGTATTAAGGCTTGATTTATTTAAACTTATAAAGGAGCATTTTTCCGACTGCGAGAGGGTGGCGGTGTGCGCCAATCTTCCCTATTACATAACCTCCGAAATCGTTATGTATCTGCTCGAAAGCCGGCTCCCCCTCGACAATATTACAGTAATGGTGCAAAAGGAAGCTGCGGAGAGACTCTGCGCCGAGGTGGGTACGCGAAAAGCCGGAGCGGTTTCGGTAACGGTAAGCTATTACGCAAAAAAAGAAATACTGTTTGAGGTCGACAAAACCGGCTTTATCCCCACTCCGAAGGTTGATTCCGCGGTGATACGGCTTAAAATTCTCAGCTCCCCGCCGATAACCGTAAAGGATGAAAAAAAGTTCTTTTCGTTTGTGAAGGCCGCTTTTGCACAGCGGCGTAAAACCCTTGTAAATTCGGTTTCAAACACCTTAAAAATCAACAAGGAAAGCTTAAAAAAAGCGCTTTGCACCCTCGGCTTACCCGAAACGGTACGAAGCGAACAGTTAAGCTTGGAGGAATTGGCAAGCCTTTGTGATATATTGAATTAAATATAAAAGTATATTAAAATCCACCATTTCCGCAAAATACGAACCTCGGAAAATGCGCCGCATATAATATACCGAAATATATATTTTGGAAGTGTTATAAGTGGAAAATCCGATACAAAAGCATATACAAAACGAAAACGATTTAGACCTTTACGAAAGCTATTTAAAAGAAAATTTTCAAGGAAATCCGCAAACCGAAGTAATCGAAAAAGCGCCGGAAAGTCTGTCCATGCCCGCAGAGCCCTACGGCAAAAGCGTAAAATGCCGCAAAAGCACCGACGGCAATGCGGCGATTTCGACCGTCGGGCTTTCCGACGGATATCTGCGCCGGCAAACGGGTAAGCTTGTAAAGGTCGACTCGCTTATCGGCGGCAGAATCTGCGCAAAGGCGGGTATTTTGCTCGACGTCGGCGAGGATTATATAGTGATAAAGCCCAATAAAAGCTGTCTCAGCATGATGATACCGACGGCGAACATCGAATACATTACGATAATACACGATAACGATATATCGAAAATATTCAATTAATTTAAAAGCTTCATAATTTCGTCCGCCTTAGCAAGCCCGTTTGACGCCGCCGTGGCGGCGCCTGCGGCGGCTCCCAGGCGAAGCGCATAATCGTAACCGCGCTCTATACCCGCCAAAAATCCCGCAACCATAGAGTCCCCCGCGCCTACGCTGTTAAGCGCTTTTACCGGAAATGCCGCTACGGTACGGATTTTGCCAAATTCATCCGCCAATAACGCGCCCTCTTTTCCGAGAGAGACAAGCACGTTTACCGCTCCCATCTCCTTGAGGCGCAAAGCCGCGTTTTCGATTTCTTTATCGGAGGTAATTTTCACTCCGAAAATTTCTTCCAATTCAAAAATATTCGGCTTGATTAGGAACGGCTTATACTTTAAGGTGTTTATAAGCAAATTGCCCGAGGCGTCGATAACAAAGCGTGCCGACTTATCGGACAGCTTATTTAAAATACGTTCGTAAATATTATCCGGCAGTGCTTTCGGTATACTGCCCGAAAGCACCAGGGTATCGCCCGGCAAAATGCGTTCAAGCTTATCCGTTAAAGCGGATAATTCGTTTTCCGCGATATCCGGCCCTTTGGCGTTAATTTCGGTTTCATTTGCACCCAAAAGCTTAACGTTTATGCGGGTAAAACCGCCGCCGAGCTTTATGAAATCGGAATTGACGCCGCTCTTTTTAAGCAAGTCTTCGAGATATTCGCCGCTGAAGCCCGCGATAAATCCGAGCGCCGTATTTTCGACGCCCAATTGCGACAATACGTAGGATACGTTTATACCCTTCCCGCCGAAGGTTATTTCCTCCCCCGCGGAACGGTTGAGCACGCCCGGCGTTATGCCGTCAACCCTCATACCGTAATCCAGCGCGGGATTAAAGGTTACGGTGTAAATCATTTTTTCACCTCCGATTTAAGCCGGCTTTACTTTAAGCTGTCGGCAATCGAATAAATCAAATCGCGGGATTTTTCCCATCCGAGGCACGGATCGGTAATCGACTTTCCGTAAATATGCTCGCCGATTTTCTGGGCGCCGTCCTCGATATAGCTTTCTATCATAAGTCCCTTTACCATTTTGCGTATGTCGCCGTTATAATTACAGCTGTGGATTACGTCCCCGGCAATTCTTATCTGTTCAAGATACTGTTTGCCGGAATTTGCATGGTTTAAGTCCACAAGCACCGAAGGATTGGCAAGCTCGGTTTTATCATAAAGCTCACGAAGATTTATAAGGTCCTCATAATGATAATTGGAAACGTTTTTGCCCGCATAATCGGTATAGCCGCGCAAAATTGCGTGAGCGTACGGATTTCCGGCGCTTTTTACCTCCCAACCGCGATAAATAAAGGTATGCCTGTGCTGTGCGGCGGTGATCGAATTCATCATAATCGACAAATCGCCTCCGGTCGGATTTTTCATACCGACGGGCACCTCGATACCGCTGGCGGTAAGTCGGTGCTGTTGATTTTCCACCGAACGAGCGCCTACCGCCACATAACCCAAAACGTCGGATAAATAGCGGTAGTTTTCGGGATAAAGCATTTCATCTGCGCAGGTAAAGCCGTAAAGGGTAAGCGCCGACATATGCAGATCTCTTATGGCTATGATACCCTTTAACATATCGGGATTTTCGTCGGGATCGGGTTGATGAAGCATACCCTTGTACCCGTCGCCCGTGGTGCGGGGTTTGTTGGTATAAATTCGCGGGATAATGAATATTTTATCCTTTACCTCCTCCTGAATCAGGCGAAGGCGTGAAATATAGTCGAGCACCGCTTCGCGGTTATCGGCGGAGCATGGGCCTATTACAAGTATAAATTTATTGCTTTCGCCGCTGAAAATGCTTCGTATCTCGCAAGCTCTTTTATCCCGTATTTCGGTCAATTCCTCCGTCAGCGGATAGCGGTTCTTGATCTGCTGCGGTATGGGCAGTTTTCTTATAAATTCCATTTTCATAAAAATCTTCAAGTCCTTTTGAAATATTTATACTTTATCAAACAAGCCCCGACGTTCGGTCGACAAGCGCATCATATCGCGGATGCCTTTTCGGTCGTCGTTTTTTATTTTATCGTAAAGCTCGTCAAAGGTGCTTTTAAAACGATCCATTTCGTTAAGTAATGCCGCTTTGTTGCTCAAAAACAGTTCGCTCCACATCTCGTCGTTGATGCGGGCAATTCGCGTCAAATCCCTGAAAGAGTCGCCGGTATATTTTTCGAGTCCTTCCGAATTATTACAGCACATAAGCGATATGGCTATACAGTGGGTAAGCTGTGACAAAAAGGCTATCATCTCGTCGTGCTCCGATACGCTCAGCTCGGCTATCTGCTTAAAGCCTAAAATTTCACCGAGGCTTCGACATAATTCTATGGCTTCGGGGGTGTTCTTTTCGGTGGGAACCACGATATAGTTTGCCGCATGGAAAATAGCGTCGTCGCTGTTTTGCACGCCCGCGACTTCTTTACCCGCCATGGGGTGCGCGGCTATAAATTCGACGTCTTCGCGCAGCATATCCTGAACTTTATAAACTACGCTTCCCTTAACGCCGGTAACGTCGGTCAAAATACAACCGCTTTTAAAATATTGCTGATATTTTGCTATCCAATCGACAAAAATATGCGGATAAAGGGCGAAAATAACCAAATCCGCCTTAGCTATGATATCCGGCTCTATTTCGGTGGTGCCGTAATCTATCATGCCGTTTTTAAGTGCATAATCCACCGAAGAGCGGCTTTTTGTGATGGCGCTTACCGAAAAGCCCATTTTTTTAAGCCCCTTCGCGTAGCTGCCGCCCAAAAGCCCCAAACCGACTATCAAAATATCTATTTTTTTAATTAGCTTCATAATTCCTTTTTCACCTCTGAAATAATGCCGAGCGCGGATATGCGTTCAAAAAAATCGGGAAAGCTCTTGCTTACCGCTTCGGCGCCGACAATTTCGCCCGACGTCACAGACGCCAAAACCGCGAGCGCCATAACTATGCGGTGGTCGTTATGACCGTATAATTGCGCCGTCGGCGTTTTGAGAACCGTTTTCGGAACAGTAATTTTATTATCCTCTACGGAAATATCGCATCCGAACTTTGCAAGCTCGGTTTTCATAGCCTCACCGCGGTCGCTCTCTTTGATTTTAAGCCGGCGCGTACCGGTAAAGACGGCGCCGTTTTTTGCGGCGGCAATCGCCATAAAAATCGGGCCTAAATCGGGGCAATCGGATATATCTACCGTAGGACAGCCGCGTTCGAGCAGGGGAAAAATATCCTTATACACTCTGTCGCCCTGAGCGGTATTTTTAAGCAGTCCGCTTACGTATACGTTGCCGCCGAAAAGGTTAAATGCGTCCAAAAAGGCGGCGTTCGAATAATCGCCCTCAACGCCTATTGTGCGGTTTTTACATTTTTGACCGCCATTTATATATATGGTTCGCTCGTCCTTACGGCTTATTCTCACTCCGAATTTTGCAAGCGCGTTTATGGTGAGGGATAAATAGGAAGCGCTTTCTATATTCCCCGTAATTTCGATTACGCTGTCCTCCGGGAGGGCGGACAGCGCGAATATGAGTCCGCTTATAAATTGGCTCGAGATATCCCCTCTTACCGAATATTTTCCGCTCAAAAGCCTTCCCTTAAGGGTTACGAAATCCTTGCCTTTTTCGAATTTTATCCCCTGCGTTTTGCAAATCTGCTCGTAAACGTCGAGCGATCTCTGAAATAATCTTTCGCTTCCGTAAAGGGTTATTTCCTTATCGAAAAGCAGGCAGATAGGAATCAGAAACCTAAGGGTGCTCCCGCTCTCAAAACAGTTTAATCGGTCGGATTTAAGCTCGCCGTTAAAATCGAGCCCGCCAATACTTACGCTGTCGGAAGAAACGGCGATTTCCGCTCCCAACCCCTCAAGACAGGAAATCGTCGCCTCCATATCTTTGGAAGCGCTTATCCCGCGAATAACGCTTGTCCTCGAAAGCGCGCCGCAGATGAGATATCTGTGCGCCATGCTTTTTGAGGGGGGCGCTTTTACCCTGCCGGCGGCTTTGCTTTTTTCTATTCTTACAGTCATGTATTACCCTCGCAGTAGGCCTTTAAAAACTCCAAAGCTTCGATATAGCCGTTTATGCCGTGACCGGTTATGGTCTTGACGCAGGCAGACCTTACGTAGCTTATCCTGCGAAAATCCTCACGCTTTGAAACATCCGAAATATGCACCTCCACGGTGGGTATTCCCACCGCCTTAAGCGCGTCGAGCAAAGCGATACTTGTATGGGTATAAGCGCCCGGGTTGATCACTATACCGTCATAGACGCCGTACGCCGCCTGAATTTCGTCGACAAGCGCGCCCTCGTGATTTGACTGAAAAAGCTCTGTTTCAATTCCCGACCGCTCTGCGTAATTTTTAATATTATCACAAAGGGTTTCGAAGCTGTCGGTTCCGTAAATGCCCGGCTCGCGTATTCCGAGCATATTGATATTCGGCCCGTTAATTACCAAGAATTTCATTTATATAAGCCTCCTCCAATCGTTTTATATCCATCTCGTCGTATTTATTTACTTTGAGTACAAAGTCCGCCGAGGACAGGTATATGCCGTACCTTTCTTTGTACCTTAATTCCAGATCCTTACGACTGCTCGATAAAGGGCGGTCGTCGGTGGAAATTAAAAACTCAAGCGGTCGGTCTATGAAAATCAGACTGCCGTTTTGCTTTAAAAGGTCGACGTTTTCCTGTCTTAAAACCGCGCCGCCGCCGGTTGCGATAACGCAATTTTGTTTTGCCGCCGTCTGCTTTATTACGCGGCTTTCGTATTCTCTGAAGGTGTCGACGCCCTCTTTTGAGATTATTTCGGGTATCGAAGCTCCGACGTATTTTTCGATTTCCTCGTCGGTATCGATAAATTCCTTGGAAAAATCCTCGGCAATGCGTTTCCCCATGGTGGTTTTACCGCAGCTCGGCATACCCGTAAGGACGATATTGTGTTTATTTGTATAAATCTTTTTATAAACCGACTCGGTTATAGAATAGTCAAATTCGGTATCGATAAATTTTTCCGCCGCAAATACCGCCTGCGATACAAGCATATAAAGCCCGCCCGTCGCCGGTATTCCCCGCTTTTTCGCGTCAACGACAAGCGCGGAGCTTAAGGGATTGTAAATAACGTCTATTACGCCGCAAAGCTTAGAAAAGGCGGAAATATCCAAAGGCTTCTCGCCTATTTTCGGGTACATGCCGCAGGGCGTCGTATTGATTATTATTTCGGTATCGCGATAAGCCTCATAAAGCTCGTTATAGGTAATAAGCCCCTTGCCGCCCGATCTTGAAACGCGGTGAATTTCGGATGCGCCGAGGCTTTGTGCCGCGGCGTATGCGGTTTTGGAGGTGCCGCCGCTGCCCAAAATCGCGACCTTTTTGTTTTCAAGCGAAATTTTTTCCCTGTTTATCAAGGCGCAAAGCCCCGAAAAATCGGTATTATAGCCGTATAATTTTCCGTTTTTATTGACAACGGTATTAACGGCGCCGATTTTCTCGGCTATAGTGTCGATTTTGTACAAATAGGGTATTACCGCTTCCTTGTAAGGAATTGTAACGTTAATCGCCTTAAAATCCGCCTTTTTCATAAAGTCGGGCAGCGCTTCGCGCGCAACCTCGACAAGCCGGTAATCGTAATCTGCCAACTCGTTATGTATAATTTTTGAAAAGCTGTGCGACAGCCTTTCGCCTATACAACCGTACTCCATTATTTTACCAACCAATCCGTTCCGAAGCTTCCGCATAACATATCGCATAAAACCAATGCCGTAACGCTGTCTACTACAACCCGGGCTCTGTGCACTATGCATGGATCATGTCTGCCGCCGGCGGCAAGCTCGGTATTTTCGTGAAGCTTGATATCAACCGTATTTTGCATACGGCATATTGTCGGGGTGGGCTTTACGGCGCATCTGAAAATAATCGGCATTCCGTTGGTAATGCCGCCGTTTATGCCGCCGTTATTATTAGTCTTGGTGCAAACCTTGTCGTTTTCGTAATAAAACTCGTCGTTTGACTCGCTGCCGTGCAAATCCGATATGGCAAAGCCCGCGCCGAATTCTACGCCTTTTATTGCGGGAATTGAAAAAAGCGCATGTGAAAGCATACCTTCAATCGTATCAAACCAGGGCTCGCCTACTCCCGCCGGCATACCCGTAACGGCGGTTTCGAGTATACCGCCTACGCTGTCGCCCTGTCTTTTTGCCGCAAGTATCGCCGATTGCATTTTTTCGGCGGCGCCGTCGTCTAATACGGCAAAGGCTTTTTTGTTAAGCAAATCGATATCCGTGCTTAAATTGTCAAAGCCCTTATCGTCCGTACCGGCACAGCGGGCAATATGGCTGCCTATAAATATCCCCTTGTCCCTCAGCGCACTTATTAAAATCGCGCCCGCTGCAGTCAGCGCGGCGGTAATTCTTCCGCTGAAATGTCCGCCGCCGCGATAATCGGCAAAACCGTGATATTTTGCAAAAGCCGTGAAATCGGCATGTCCGGGGCGCATTTTATACTTAATTTCACCGTAGTCCTTAGACTTGGTATTTTCGTTGGGAATAAGAATACATATCGGCGTACCGGTGGTATACCCCGCGAAAACGCCGCTTTCTATTACGAATTTGTCCTGCTCGGTACGCGGCGTGGAAATCGCGCCGACAGGACGGCGCAAATCGAGCTGTGAAGCGATAAAAGCCTCGTCCACGGCTATTCCCGGAGCTACGCCGTCAAGCACGGCTCCGATACCCGTGCCGTGACTTTCGCCGAAAATAGTCAGCGATATATTATTTCCGAATGTGTTTTTCATCAATAATCCACCTCTTTGAGCTCCTCGGCAAAGCGGTCGAAGGGTACGGTGTGCATTTCGTATTTTCCGACTTCGCCGACGTAAGTTAAGGTAATATCGCTGCCAGACATTTTTTTATCGTGACGCATAGCGTCTGTTATTTTTTGTTTGTCACAGTCTATCCTTGTCGGAAGATTAAGCTTTTTAAGTACCGGCAGAAGTCTTTTTCTCACTTCCTCGGAGCACACCGGTATCATGCCTAAAGCGACGCATTCGCCGTGGTATAGATTTTGCATTTCGTTTACGCTTTCGATAGCGTGCGCCAGAGTATGGCCGAAATTAAGAATTTTTCTTAAACCCTTTTCCTTTTCGTCGGACTCTACGACCTGCCGTTTTATCTTTATCGAAGCCTCGATAATTCGGTCGATATTTTTTTCGATATCCTCATTTTCAAAAATCGAAAACAGCTCGCCATCGCTTGTGAGCGCCATTTTGACCGATTCGGCAAGTCCGTTTGAAATTTGTCTTGCCGGCAGGGTTTTAAGGGTATCGGAATCGATTATAACCGCTTTCGGCGGATAAAAAGCGCCCACGATATTTTTATAGCCCGCGAAATCTATCGCAACCTTGCCCCCTACAGAGGAGTCCACCTGCGAAAGTACGGTAGTGGGTATGTTGTAAAAATCTATGCCGCGCATATAGCTTGCGGCGACAAAGCCGGAAAGGTCGCCTACAACGCCGCCGCCCACCGCCACAACGGCGTCACTGCGGGTAAAGCCGTACTCCACCAGCTTTTCGAGCAGCATTTTATAGGTATCGAAGCATTTTGAGGTCTCGCCCTCGTTTACCGTTACGATATACGCCTCGCGGCACTGCGCCGCCGCCGCTTTTGCATACTCCGAGGGCACACCGCTGTCGGTAACCACGAGAACGCGCCTTTTAAGCTTTAAATAGTCGTTAAGCCTGTAAAGCGCTCCCCGCTCTAAGACTATATCATATCCCCCGCTTGAGGTTTTTACCGGAATAACCATACCAAACTCCAATTTTATAATGATATTTCTTTTTCGAAATTTCCCACGACACGCAGTTCACTGCAGTGCCGTTTAAGCTCTTCGAGCATTTTTCGGCCCTTGGGGCTGTTGACGTTGCCCTCGCCCTCCACAAAGAAATAATAGCTCCAGATAAGCTCCTTTGTAGGTCGGCTTTTAAGCGCTTTCAAATTAAAGCCGTTATCGCCGATAACCGAAATCGCCTTGCCGAGCGAACCCGCTTCGTTGGAAACGGTAAAAAGCATTATAAAGTGATTGTCCGACTCACTGCCCGCTTTTGCCGTACGGGAAAATACCGCAAAACGGGTAGTGTTGTTATTGCTTTCGTTTATATGCGCCTCAAGCTTTTTAAGTCCGAATTTTTCGGCGGCTTCCTCGCTTGCTATAGCGGCAATATCATGTCTGCCCGACTCGGCGACCAGCTTTGCCGCAACGGCGGTATTGACGGCTTCCTGTTTTTCAAATCCGTGCTTTTTGATATAAGCCGCGCATTGACCCAACGCCTGCGGATGGCTTATAACCGTTTTGATTTCGTCCATGGACGTGCCCTTTACCGCCAAAAGGTTTTGCACGACGTCGATATCGTAAATTCCGTTTATGTAAAGCGAGCCGAAAAAGGTAAGATCCATAACTTGTCCCACGTCGCCGTTGTAGCTGTTTTCGATAGGCAGAATCACGCAGTCGCACTCGCCGTTTTCAACCGAGGAATAGGCGGATTTAAAATCGGGATACGGCACCGCTTCGGCGTCGGGAAAAACACGGTTCGCGGCGATATTGGCAAAGGCGCCCTCGACTCCGCTGAAGGCGACCCGCATGCCCTGCATAAGCCGGTGCTGATAATTTTTGGAAATATCGATATTGCTTTGCAAAAAATTTATATAAAAGGACTTAAGCTCCTCGTCCTTTATATACTCGGCGTTTCGGCGTATGATCTCACCCTCGCGCGCCGAATCGTATATTTTCATCCCGTGCTGTTTTTTATATTCGGCAACGGCGCGCACCGCCTTCATCCGCTCGGAAAATAAGCGCGCCATTTCCTTATCTATATCGTTAATGGCTTGTCTTGCGTTGTCAAGCTCGGTCATAACTTCACCTGTATTCTTCAATAAGTTTTTTAAATCTGTCAAGCGATTTTTCAATCATTTCGGTGCCTACGCAATAGCTTATACGCACGTAGCCCTCGTATCCGAAATCGTCCCCCGGAACAATCAAAATTTCATAACCCTTCGCGCGTTCGCAAAATGCGGCGGCGTCCGGCTCGGGCGATTTTACAAAGAGATAAAAAGCGCCGTCGGGGCGTACCGCGGTATAGCCGTATTCGCACAGAGCGTTATAAAGCAGATTGCGGTTTTTGTCGTAAACCGAAATATCGGAGGTTTTGCCCAAGACCTCTTTTACGGTGTACTGCAAAAGGCTCGGAGCGCAAACGTAGCCAAGCGCTCTGCCGGCGCCGCAAACGGCGGCGTACAAATCCCCGCAGTTTGTCGCCCTCGGTGAAACGAAAATATAACCGATACGCTCGCCGGGAAGAGACAAGGATTTGCTGAACGAATAGCAAACGACGGTATTGTCGTAAAAATTCGGTATATACGGCACCGCAACTCCGCCGTACACAAGCTCCCTATAAGGCTCGTCAGCTATTATGTAAATATCGGTACCGTATTCGACGGATTTTTTGTTAAGTAATGCCGCCAGCTTTATAATCGTGTCCTCACTTAAAACCGCTCCGCTCGGATTGTTTGGCGAATTGACGATAATACCCTTGGTTTTAGGCGAAATTACCCTTTCAAGCGCTTCAAAATCGATTTGAAAATCGGGTTCACTGCATTTAACTACCCTCGTTACGGCTCCCGCCTTTTCGGCGAATACGGTATATTCGGGGAAAAAGGGCGCCAAAAGAATTATTTCATCCGTCGGATTTACTATAGCGTTAAGGGTGATGGTAAGCGAAGCCGCCGCGCCGCAGGTCATATAAATAAGGTTGGGATCGGATTTTGCGCCGAAGGTCGAGGCGATATATTCGGCGATCGCGGCGCGTACGCCGGCGTCGCCCTGGGCGGAGGTATAGCTGTGAAGTTCCATCGGAGATTTGGTTTCAAGCAGTCGCTTTATGGTATCGGTAACGATTTGCGGAGCGGGTATGCTCGGATTGCCAAGGCTGAAATCAAATACATTATCCGCCCCTATTTCTTTACGCCGCAAATTGCCGTATTCGAAAATTTCGCGTATAACGGAACGCTTCTTGCCCAATTGAGTCATTTTTTCGGAAATCATAAATCTCTTCCTCTCAAGTCATGTTTAATTATAAAAGAGCCCGCAACTCGCATACGTTAAAGTATGACAATTGCGGGCCGACCGTATAAAGTTAAAAAGCATTTTTAACCGGGTAGAGACAGTCCGTTTTTTTAAAAAAATAAAAGTAATAAAAGAAATATCTTGATATACTCACAAACTGTCACCTCTAAAGTAATATTTTACCTTAACGTCAAAAATTTGTCAAGCGTGAATTTATACAAACTTTAACGGTTTAAAGTGTTAAAATCTATACAATTATCGGGCTGTTATTTAATTTCAAGCTCACGTATCGAGCGAAGCTGATAATCGACGTTTTTAAGCAGACTCTTTTTCTTAAGAGCTACAGCCGCGCCCTTTACGACGCTGTAGGACGGGTTTTCCATGGTATGTACCTTAATTCCGAGATATTTTGATATTTTTTCCGGCAGACCGCAAAGCTGTGAGCCGCCGCCCGTCAGATAAAATCCGTCATCCGTAATATCCGCCACAAGGTCGGGATCGGTTCTGTTAAGCACCTGTCTAATACCGTCGCAAACGGAGTTTACCGTTTCGTTAATGGCGTCGTAAACCTCGCCGCTTGAAATTTCAAAGCTTTCGGGCAAGCCGGTGAAAACGTTTCTGCCTTTTGCAAGGACGGCTACTTCGATATCCCGCTTTACCGCCGCGCCGATTTTAATTTTAATAAATTCTGCCGTGAGCGGGCCTATTTCGATATTATACTCCTTGCGGACGTATCTTGCTATTTGATTGTCAAAATCGAGCGACGCGATTTTTAAAGAGTCGCAAACCGTAATTCCGCCCATGGATATTACGGCGATATCGGTGGTACCCGCGCCGATGTCCACAATAAGGGTGCCGTGGGGAGTTTCGGTATCTATCCCCAGACCGAAGGCTACGGCAAGCGGACCCTCTACCACGGAAATATTTCTGCCGCCCGCCGATTCAAGCAAATTTGCGAGCGAATGGTGCTGTAATTCGGTAAGACCCGCCGGCAGTGTGGCGAGTATTCGCGGTCTGAAAATTTTGTTGCCGAAGGCGGTGTTCATATATTTTTTGAGCATTGCCTCCGCTATTTCGTAATCGGCGATAACTCCGCGTTCTATAGGGCTTACGCAAATCAGGCTGTCCGGCGTTCTGCCGAGCGTTTGCTTTGCCTTTTCGCCGAAATAAATCGGCTCGTAGGTTTCGGCGTCCACCGTGACCATATTATCCATTTCGAGTATGATTTTCGTACTTGAAAAAATCACGGTTTTGGAGGTGCCTATATCTATTCCGATGTCTGTTGCCATAACTGTCTCCATTCTGCCGCCGAGGAGCGGTAGGCGATTTGCGGCAAGCGAAAATTATTTTTCCTTGCCGGTACCGCGCTTGGCGTGATTTTGGTTATTTTTCTTTTTATTTTTATCGTCCATTTCGCTTATAAGTCCGGCTATGCAGTATACCGATTCGGCTCCCGCGGCAATAAGCTGTTTTGCGCACTCGTCAAAGGTCGCGCCGGTAGTTTTAATATCGTCGACCAATAAAATATTTCTGCCCGTAAGCGATACCTCGCAGGAATAAATACCTTTGACGTTTTTAAACCTTTCCCTGCCCGAAATCTTATGCTGTACTTTATGTTTGCCCCGGCATTTAAGGTAATTAAGCCCCAAAGGCAGACCGAGTATTTTTGATAAATCCTTTGCCAAAAGCGCGCTCTGGTTGTACCCTCTTTTCAATTCCCGCCAAGGGCTGAGCGGAACGTAGATTATACAGTCAAGCTCTTTGTCAAAATAGCATTGCTTTACCGTTAACGCCATCTGCTCGGCAAAAAAGCGTGATAAGCCGGCTTCGCTGTAAAATTTAAAGTCGTACATCATCTTTTTTGCGACTCCGTCGTTTACAAAGGGCGCGGCACAGCCGTCAAAATGAAACGCATGTTTTGAACAGTCGCAATATTTCTTTATATGGCCGCATTTTGGGCAGACTCTGTCCGGATTGCGGCGCGGCGACAACTCAAAGCAGTACTCGCAAAGATAATCACCCTCGTCGATTATCTCTCCGCAGCCGGCACAGGTATTCGGAAAAAACGCCGAAATCACCGTATCAAGTATTTTCACGAGCCTTTCCCTCTTCAATAAAGCTTTTAAGCAAAGTATATCTCAGGGTTTTTTTATCGTTATCCGCCATATCCTGCCATACCGATTCGTCACCCAAAACGACGAGCATTTTTTTGGCTCGGGTAACGGCGGTATATAACAGATTGCGGTATCTCAGCTTTGACGGCACGTCAAAAAGCGGGAGTATTACATAATCGTATTCACTGCCCTGACTTTTATGAACCGTCACGGCGTACGCCAATTCCAATTGACCCAAATCCTCGGAAAAATAGGTTGCCGTGCGGTCGTCGTACCTTACCTTTAAAATACCGGCGCGGGTATCGATATCGGTGATGAAGCCGACGTCGCCGTTATAAACGCCGTTGCCGTACTCGCCGTTATCCCGCTTGTACTGCAAATCGTAATTGTTTTTTATCTGCATAACCTTGTCGCCCGTGCGCAGATAAAAGCCCTTGTAAAATAACTGCGGTTCGCCGTTTTTGTGCGGATTAAGCCGCTCCTGCAATAAATTGTTGAGATTTACCGTTCCGGTATCGAGCATTTTGGAGGGGCAAAGTATCTGCAAATCGGTGACGGGATTAATGTTATACGCCTTGGGCAGTCTTGCCGTAACCAGCTCCAAAATCGAATTTATAAGCGAATATTTATCCCGGCTTTTGATAAAAAAGCAATCGGACGACTTGTCCGAAAAATCGGCCTTTTCACCGTTTATAATCGCATGCGCGTTTGTGATTATTTTGCTTTTGTTAGCCTGCCTGAAAACCTTTTTAAGCATTATTACGGGGAAGGCTTCGGAAGAGAGTATATCGACCAAAACGTTGCCGGCGCCAATACTCGGAAGCTGGTCGGAATCCCCGACGAGAATGATCCGGCAGGAAAGCTTCAAAGCCTTTAACAAATCGCAAAAAAGCAATGAGTCTATCATGGACGCCTCGTCTACGATTATAACGTCGCATGTAAGCGGATTTTTTTCGTTTCTCGAAAAGCTTCGCTGTTCGCCCTCGCCCCATTCCACCTCCAAAAGTCGGTGGATGGTCTTGGCCTCCATCCCGCAAAGCTCCTGCATGCGTTTCGCGGCTCTGCCTGTGGGCGCGGCAAGCTCGATTTCGAGATTACGCCGCTTAAAAAGCTTTATTATGGCGTTAAGGGTGGTGGTTTTACCCGTTCCCGGTCCCCCCGTAAGCACGAGAATACCGTTTTTGAAAGCCTCGAAAATCGCCTTGCGCTGTAGATCCTCAAATTCGATTTTAAGTATGCTTTCGACGTTTTTGATTTCGAGCTCGTCGACCGTAACCGCGGCGTTAATATAGCTTTTTACCGACAGCATGCGCGAGGCTATGTATCGCTCCGCCGAATAATAATCCGGCAGGGCGACGTATTCGGCGTTATTTATTTTTGCGGTTTCAAGCCTGAAGCAGTCGATAAGACGGTCACAGGCGATATCGGCAACACTTTCATTGCAGGAAAGCAATCGCGCAGATACCGATACCACCTTTTCGCGGGGAAGGCATGTATGCCCGTTCATAAGATTTTTTCGTAAAACGTATTCTATACCGGCGCAGATACGCTGTTCGCTTTCGGGATTTAATTTTAAATCCGTCGCGATTTCCTCGGCGATTTCGAACTGAAATTCAAGTCCTTCTTCGCATAAAACGTAAGGGTTGGCGGTTATTATTTTAACCGAATCGGCGCCTAATTTTTTGTAAATTTTGAGGCATCTGTCGGGCGATATCTTATACTTTGAAAGCATAAGCATAATATCTCTTATACCGTATTGCTTTTTGTATTCTTCGCTCAAAGCCAACGCCTTTTGCTTTGAAATACCCTTTATAACGGTTAATTCGAGCGGTTTTTCGGCGATTACGTTAAGGGTGTCGTCTCCGAAGCGTTCGACCAATTTGACCGCCGTCGCGGGGCCGATTCCCTTAAGGGCGCCGGCGGAGAGATAACGTAAAACGGCGGCGGAGTTTTCGGGCGCTTTTTTTTCGAAGCCGGTTGCCGAAAACTGACTTCCGTAGGTGGGATGAACGATATAGTTGCCGTAAAAATCAGCGGTCTCCCCCTCGTTTAAAAAGGGCAATATTCCCACTACGGTAATTTTTTCCGATTTGGTTTTAACCTCCGCCACGGTATATCCGTTGGATTGATTGCGAAAGGTTATCCTTTGTATTGTGCCGGTAATAACAAGCGAATTATCGGCGGAGCTTTCCTGCATTTTGCAAATCAATCCTCCTTATATTATCCCGTCACGGCTTTTAAATACTTGCCGAGCTCGTCTGCGGAGCAGTAGATAAAATTATTGTTTTGCGCTATTTTTTTGCATTCCTTAAAATTTTCCTCGTTTAAAAGCGAGTTTACTATAATTACGTCGTCGCCGCTTTTGCCCGACCAGATATACTGCTCTGCGACAAACCGCAGCTGCGCAAGCGCGGTACCGTCGGTAAGCACTACCACTTTATATGAAATCATCGGCTCGCGGGGTTTAAGCACGTAAAGCTTGAAAATATGTAATATCTCGGCAATTCCGAGCATAGCGGGAATTAAAAACAGCAATAACAGTATAAATTCGGTCATGAATATTCCTCCCACACGATTTATAGGACGCCGAAAAGCCGAGAATTAAAAGAAGGCTTAAAGCGCCGGTCACTATAAATATATGCGGGAAATATTAAGCTGTTAATAATTTTCGGGCGGCAAAATGCCGCCCTTAAGAATTGCATTAAAATTTATTTTACGGTAACCGAAGTCGTATATGTGCCCTGTGCCCAGATATTTTTGTGGTCTTTAAACTCGATAGCGGCGTCAACGGTGTATACGCCCGCCGTTTTATTGGTAAGATCTACTACCGCATAAATATCCGAAGCGCTCAAATCGTTTACCACCGACGCCAGACCGCAAACCTTAACGTTGGCAATAATCCGCGGCCCGTCTACCTTAAGCTTTGAGGAAAGACCTTTGTATCTTATCGTAGGCACGTTAAAGGATTTCACAACGTATTCCTTGGTATTTACGGTGACTCTGAAATGGTCGATGCTTTCGAGTATTCTTACCCCTTCGGGCAATTTGGCGGATACGTCAAATTTATTTGAGGACTCAGAAACGGTGGTAATATCGATAGCGGAAAGGGTTACCGACTTGGTTTTATCGACCATATCGGGCGTACCGATAACCGTAACGGTATCATGGTCTATAGTGACGGAAAGCGACTTCGTATCAAATCCCGAAGGTGTTTTTGTAAAGTCCGCCACAACCGGTACGGTTTTCTTCTTGGAAATAGGTACGGTAACGTTCACCTTAACCATGCTCAGCGTCAGGTTTTCGGTGCTTATTTCCTTGCCGTCGGCGTCAAACAAAGCTATATTAGCCTCAAAGGTTTCGCTCGCGCTCAAGGTCTTGTTGATTTTGGCGGAAGCTTTTACCGACTCTATTTGGTTGATAACCGTTCTTGGTCCGCTTATGGTTACGGTATCGCTCTCGGCGCCGCTTAAAACGGCGTTTTCGGCTACCAGGCCGTCGGCTGCTGCTACGCCCTCGGCGGCTGCGACAACGGTGAACTCCTTGGTTTCGACATAGTCGAAATTAACCTTTAAGGTAGGTGGCGAAATGGTTATGATATCGTACTCGGCGGCGTTAATATCCCCCGTAGCGGCAACCTTTAAATTGTATTCGCCCGGAGCGTCGACCTCGCCGGCGGAAGCAAACAGGCTCAAATCGGCGCTGGTAAGTCCGCTTACGGCGTAGCTCGGCCCCATTACGGTTACGGTGAATTTCTGCTCGGAAATGTCGCCTATAATATTCATATCGTTCTCGGCGGCAAAGGTGTTTTCGAGATTTACGTTAACGGTAATATCAGAAAAGGTGCGCGTGATAATGGGCTTTTGCTCTATAACTATAATAAGCCACAGGGTAAAAGCCAAAATCAGCGAAAACGGAACGGTAAAACGCCTGTTATAGATGAGTTTCTTTAAGTTTAAGGAAAAGTTATTAAAAAATTTCATTTTTTCACGTTTTCCTTTCCGTCGGCTTTCTTAAACGGCTTTAAATTGCTTATGATAGTCTTGACCTTACCCGCTTTTTGAGTATCCTGCGAGCTTAAAAGCAGGCGCTTTAATTCGGCGGCGGCGGATACGCCGCTGTAATTGCGGGTAATGGAGCCGTTTTGCGCTATTGAGATGGTGCCGGTCTCCTCGGATACGACAACCACTACCGCGTCGGAATTTTCGGTCATACCGATAGCCGCCCTGTGCCTCGTTCCGAGCTGGAGGCTTATATCCTCGCGCTGAGTAAGAGGCAAAATACAGCCGGCGGCATATAATCTGCCGTTTCGTATGATAAGCGCGCCGTCATGCAGGGGGGATTTCGGGAAAAAGATATTGTTTAAAAGCGAAGGCGAAGAGGAAGCGTCTATAACGGTGCCTGTATCGGCGATTTCGCCCAATTGGGTTTTACATTCGAAAACGATAAGCGCGCCGATGCGCTTTTCCTGCATTGAGGATATCGCTTTGCTCACGTTCTCGATGCAGACGGCAAGCTCGTTTTCATCGTCGCCCGCTATCTGCCCGCGGCTAAAGTTGGCGTGACCCATTTTTTCGAGAATACGGCGAAGCTCGGGCTGGAATATGACCGCAACCGCAACTATCGCGGAGTTTACGATTTTAGAAAGGAAGAGCTTTAGGGTAACAAGATCCCACCAGCCCGCTATAAGATAAATTACAACGAGTAATAAAATACCTTTTACAAGCTGACCCGCGCGCGATTCGCGCAAAAAACCGATGGCTTTGTAAATTATGAAAGCCATTACCAAAATATCGATAATATCGAAAGGTATGCGCATATGCGAAATCGCATAAATTATTTGATTCCAAACCGCATAAACGGCGTTGAATACGTTGCTCAATTCAAAACATCCTTCGGGTTTTTACTTGTAATTTATTTTAACATAAAAAAACTTATCATTCAATACCAATTTATAATTTTTTTATGAATTTTTCTCCGTTTATCAGCTTTAAAAAGGCGGATACTTCCCCGCCCGTGTTAAATGCGCAGGGCGAGAGCCTTACGGTACCCGTATCCTTGGTGTCCAAATATCGGTGTGCCTCGGGCGCGCAATGCAGCCCTCCCCTTACCGCGACGCCGTTTTCGGATAAAATTTGCGCCGTGGTTACGCTGTCGGCGTCTCCGAAATTAAAGGAAAGGACCGGCGCGTAATCGTAGCTTGACGGCTTCGGCGTATAAAGCTTTATATTGCGGTTTTCCTTTAATCCGTCATAAAGCCGTCTTATAAGGTTCATTTCATAATTGTATATTTTTTCTAAGCCTATGGAGTTTACAAAATCGATACCGGCACCGATACCTAATATTCCCGGCACGTTCAAGGTTCCGCTTTCGAGCCTTTCGGGTAAATATTCGGGCTGGGTAAGCTGCGCCGAATTGGTGCCCGTTCCGCCCTCCAAAACAGTGTTTTCAATATATTTTTCGGCTATCAATATCCCCGTTCCCATCGGTGCGTAGAGCCCTTTGTGCGGCGCCGCGCAGAGAAAATCAATATGCATTTTTTGCATATTTACGGGTATTACGCCGGCAATTTGCGCTGCGTCCACCGCGAACAAAATCCCCCGCTCGGCGCAAAGCTTGCCTATTTTTTCAATCGGCAAAAGCTTACCGAAAACGTTCGAAGCGCCCGTGCATATTATCATGCGCGTGTTGGGCTTTATAAGCCTTTTAAATTCTTCTACGGTTTCTTCGTCGTCAAAAAGCGAAACCTTTGCTTCGCTGTACGGATTGCCGATCTTTTTAAGCGGACGCATGACCGCGTTGTGCTCAAAGGTGGAGACTATAACGTGGTCACCCTTTTTCAAAACGCCCTTGATAACACAATTTATTGCATGCGTACAGTTTAAAGTGAAAACAACCTTTTCGGCGCCCGTCGCTCCGAAAAAATTCGCCGCTTTTTCACGAATGCGGTAAATCGCGTCCGCGGTTTTTACCGACAGGGTATGACCGCTTCTGCCGGGATTTGCGCTGTATTCCGACAAGGCGGTAAGCGTTGCTTTTATAACGTTTTGCGGCTTTTTCCCCGTAGTAGCGGCGTTATCGAAATATATCATACTCTCACCACTTTATATTTATATTAAAAAGCGTAAAAAAGGGCGACAAAGCGCCCTTTTAAAGCCTAATCGTTTTTTTGATTGATTTGGAGAATTTTAATGCCAGCGTCGCGTAATATTGCCGTCGCCCGTTCGATATCGCCTTCGACTATGATGGCATAACCGCAGCCGGCGCTTCCCTTTCCCGACATAATTCTTTGCGTTTTTGCCTTAAATCCTTTTCGGTTCAATATATCCTTGCCTTTAATGGCGTAGGTTACGGTTCCGGTAGTAATTATATATCTTTGCATTTTCGTCACTCCGAAGTAATTTGAGCAAGAAACAAAAATCCGTCGCCGAATTTTTAAAGCTTACCTAATACATTGTATGCCTATATTTTCATTATGCTAAATAAAGATTTACGGCGTTTGCGGCAACAATTCGCATAATTATGCAAAAAATATTGACTTTCGCGCGTGACAGTGGTATAATCTACAAAAATAATACCGATATCGGTATTAAAAAAATTTGAGGAGTGCTACTTATGAAAAAGTTTACAAAAATCATCTGCCTTTTGGCCGCACTTTGCATCTGTCTTACCTGCGCCGCTTGCGGCAACGCCAAAACCGAAAGCGGTACACCGTCCTCCGCGGATAGCGGTAAAAAGCTTGTTATGGGTACCAACGCGGCTTTCCCGCCTTATGAATTTGTTGACGATAACAACAATATCGTAGGCATCGACGCCGAAATTGCCAAGGCTGTCGCCGATAAGCTCGGTATGGAGCTTGAAATCAAGGATATGGAGTTTGATTCGTTGATCACCGCCGTTAAGTCGGGCTCTATCGACATTGCCCTTGCGGGTATGACGGTTAACGACGAGCGCAAGGAGTCGGTTGATTTTTCCGATACTTACGCTACCGGAGTTCAAGTGGTTATAGTTCCCGAAAATTCGAGCATTAAGACTATCGACGACCTCGAGGGCAAAAAGATCGGCGTTCAGGCAGGTACTACGGGCGACAACTATTGCACATCGGATTACGGTCAGGACCACGTTAAGCAGTTCACTAACGGCGCTCTTGCCGTAGCGGCGCTTGCTAACGGTCAGGTCGATTGCGTAGTTATCGATAACGAGCCCGCCAAAAACTTCGTAAAGGCAAATAAGGGTCTTAAAATTCTCGAAACCGAATATGCCAACGAAGACTATGCCGCCGCTATCGCCAAGGACAATAAGGATCTTCAGGAAAAATTCAACAAAGCGCTTAAAGAATTGAAGGACGAGGGCAAAATTGCCGAAATTATCGAAAAATACATCCCTTCGGAACAATAATTTTTTAATTTGCTTCGGGCGGCAGGGCGGCTACGGCTTCCCTGCCACTCTTATATTATTAAGGAATGGGTGAAATTTTGAGTATTATAACATTTGCCGATTGGCTTTCCGGCATGCCCGGTTGGCTTAAAAATTCCCCGGAATGGATACAAAATTTTATATATCAATTATACCAAACCTTTGTTTATGCCGACAGATGGAAATTTTTTACCGACGGCTTGCGCATCACATTTATCGTAACCGTAGGCGCCCTGCTTTTGGGCATAATTATAGGCTTTTTAATCGCGGTCATACGCACCTCGCACGATTTAAGTGTTAAAAAGCCGAATATTATTTTAAGAATACTGAACGCCGTGGCAAACGTATATTTAACCGTAATTCGCGGTACCCCTATGATGGTACAGCTGCTTATTATGGGTTTTGTAATCATGGTGCCCAAAACCGAGCTTTCAACCATTATATGCGGCATTATAACCCTCGGAATAAATTCCGGCGCCTACGTTGCCGAAATCGCCCGCTCGGGTATTATGTCAATCGACCGCGGACAGATGGAGGCGGGGCGTTCGTTGGGCTTTAACTACGCCAAAACTATGTGGTATTTCATAATCCCGCAGGCTGTAAAAAATATTCTGCCGGCTTTGGGCAACGAGATGATAACCCTGCTTAAAGATACCTCGCTCGTGTCGGTTATAGCACTGCGCGACGTCACCAAGCAAGCGCAGAACATAGTAAGTATAACCTATCAACCCTACGTTCCTTACATAAGCCTTGCCGTAATTTATCTTGTTATAGTAATTATTCTTACCAAATTACTCGGCATATTTGAAAGGAGGCTTCGCAACAGTGACCACTAACGAAACCCTTATAAAGGTTGAGTCTCTTAAAAAATCCTTCGGCGAGGTCGAGGTACTCAAAGGCATTGACCTCGAAATCAAAAGCGGCGAGGTAATCGTTATTATAGGCCCGTCGGGCTGCGGCAAATCGACCTTTTTGCGCACCCTCAACCTGCTCGAACAGCCTACCGGCGGCAGAATACTTTTTGAAGGTACCGATATTACGGCGCCCAAAACCGATATTAACCTTCACCGGCGAAAAATCGGTATGGTTTTTCAGCAGTTTAACCTCTTCCCCCATATGACCGTACTTAAAAATATGACTATAGCGCCTATGAAGCTCTTAAAAACTTCGGCGGCGGACGCCAAAAAGCATGCTATGGTGCTTTTGGAAAAGGTAGGGCTTGCCGACAGGGCAAACTCCTACCCCTCTCAGCTTTCTGGCGGACAAAAACAGCGTGTGGCTATCGTGAGGGCGCTTGCCATGAAGCCCGACGTTATGCTGTTTGACGAGCCGACCTCCGCGCTCGATCCCGAAATGGTCGGCGAAGTGCTCGAGGTTATGAAGGCGCTTGCCAACGACGGCATGACGATGGCTATAGTAACCCACGAAATGGGCTTTGCCCGCGAGGTTGCCGATCGCGTACTCTTTATCGACCAGGGTATTATTATGGAACAGGGCGCCCCGGAGGAAATATTCGCGCACCCGAAAAGCCCTCGACTTAAGGACTTTTTAAGCAAAGTAATTTAAAAAATCAACATATAAAAGGCGGCTTCGTAGCTTTACCGGTACGAAGCCGCCTTAATATATGCCAAAAGTTATTATTTTTCGAACGCCACAACGCCGCATTCGTAAGGGTGATCGTAATAGAGCGCCTCTTTGCCCTGCGATTTGTGCCGCAGCAATTTAAGGGTTATAAGAAAATCGCCGCCGCCCCCGATTATCATAAACGCCGACAATAGCAAAAGAAACAGACTTCCCGTAATTACCGAAATTATCGCCGGCAAAAAGCCCAAAATAACCGTCGGCATAACACTTCCGACAACGTATTGACCTTTTTTAAGCGCTCCCGAGCAGCTGCAATAGGGGGTTAACGCCGTCCAAATAACGCCGAAGCGAATCGATTTAAAGTGATTTTCGGCAAAAATTCCGAAAACCAAGCCATGAATAAGCTCGTGAAGGACGATCATCGGAAAATACGCTATTAAAAGGAGAAAAAAACCGCGCAATCCAAAGTATAAAGATGTAATATTCGCGGGATTTACAACGAAATATATGACAAAAAGGACTGCTAAAAACGGCAGCATAACGACAAGCGCGAGAATATTCGCCTTTAGAATGCTTATGATCAAATCGGTTTTTACATAGCCGTTTTGCGCCATTTTTTCGCAAATTTTCTCAAATTCCGCCTTCCGCTTAAGCTCCGCCGCAGTAAGCTCACGCTCTCGATTTTCCATAAATTCCTCCTATACGTTTTTCGTCCGATTTACCGTCTTCAAAGGCAGGCGAAAACCGACTGCCTCTATATGAGGGTAAAATCCTCTGTCTGTCCGATATCCGACAGCGCGCGAGCTTATCGTTAAATACCGTTTGTCATTAATTCGCAGACCAGATTGCTGTGTTCTACAGGGTCTGGTACGCCGGCGCCGCCTATAAGGCATGCCTCGTCGTACAAAAGCTTGGAATATTTCTTCAAGGTTTCGCTGTCATCCTTAAATAGCGTCTTTAATTTTTCGGCTATGGGGTGAGACGCGTTTATTTCGAGCACAAGCTGTGCTTTTACCTTATTGTCGGCGGCACCCGGCATTGAATTTAAGGTTTTTTCCATTTCGAGAGAAATGCCGCCCTCGCTGGTTATGCAAACGGGATGCTTTTTAAGCTTATTGGTGAAGCGAACCGCGTTTATCTTATCGCCGACAGCCTCTTTCATCAAATCGAGCATTGCCTTGTTGGCTTCGTTTTCGGTTTCGAGCGCCTTTTTCTCGTCCTCGCTGTCAAGCTCCAGCTTATCGTCGCAAATATTCATAAATTTCTTGCCGTCGTATTCGCCGAGCATCATAAGCGCGAATTCGTCGACATTTTCGGTAAGGTAAAGAATTTCGTAGCCTTTTTCCTTTACGGCGTCGGTTTGCGGAAGCATTTCAATCTTTTCGTCGGTCTCGCCGCAGGCATAATAAACGGTGTCCTGACCTTCCTTCATGTTTTCGACATATTCTTTAAGGGTAGCGTATTTCTTTTCCTTTGAGGTGCGGAAAATAAGCAGATCCTTCAAAACATCCTTATGCATTCCGTAATCGTTGTAAACGCCGAATTTAAGCTGAACGCCGAAAGCCTTAAAGAAGGCTTCGTATGCCTCTCTGTCGTCCTTGAGCATTTTTTCAAGCTCGTTCTTTATTTTCTTTTCAATGGTTTTGGCAATAAGCTTCAGCTGACTGTCATGCTGGAGCATTTCACGCGAAATGTTGAGCGATAAATCCTCGCTGTCTACCAAGCCCTTTACAAAGCTGAAATAATCTGGCAAAAGGTCGGCGCACTTGTTCATAATCAGCACGCCCTTTGAATAAAGCTGTAAGCCCTTTTCAAATTCTTTTGTGTAGTAATCGAAGGGCGGCTGCTTCGGAATGTACAGCAGGGCGTCGTAAGTCGCCTGGCCCTCGGTTTTGTAGTGAATTACTCTCGCCGGGTCGTTGTAATCATAAAATTTATCTTTATAAAAATTATTGTAATCTTCGTCCTTCAATTCGGTTTTCGACTTTTTCCAGAGGGGCACCATGCTGTTGAGGGTGCGGATCTCGGTTACGTCCTTATATTCCGTCGGTGCGTCCTTATCATCGTTCGGAACGGGCTCCTTGGTGGTAAACGCCATTTTGATAGGATGTCTTATATAATCCGAATACTTTTTAACCAAAGCGCTTATTTTATATTGGTCGAGAAATTCATCGTATTTTTCGTCCTCGGTATTTTCCTTTATATGCAATGTTACCGTAGTACCCACGCCCGTTTTATCGCAAGGGGATACGGTATAGCCCTCGGCACCCTCTGACTCCCAGCAAAACGCCTCTTTTTCGCCGTAAGCAAGACTCTCAACCGTCACCTTATCGCTTACCATAAACGCCGAATAAAATCCGACGCCGAACTGACCTATAATATCTACGTTATCGATTTTATCGTTTTCCTGCTTGAAGTTAAAGGAACCCGATTTCGCTATCGTGCCCAGATTTTTGTCAAGCTCGTCCTCGGTCATACCGCAGCCGTTATCGATAATTTTGAGGGTTCGCGCCTCTTTGTCGATGACGATTTCGATCTGAAACTCATCCGCCGCTATGCCGACGTTAGAGTCGGTAAGGGACTTGAAATACAGCTTATCAAGCGCGTCGCTCGCGTTGGATATGAGCTCCCGCAAAAAGATTTCCTTATGGGTATAAATGGAGTTTATCATCATGTCCATAAGTTTTTTCGATTCTGATTTAAATTGTTTTGTACGCATTGTTACACCTTCCAAAATAATATAACTTATTAAATATAACTGATTAGTAATTCGGCTTTTCCGCAAAGCTTTGTTTCAAAGCCGGCGGGAATAAACAAGCTTCCGCCTTTACAAAGCTTTAAGCTTTCGCCGTTATAGCAAATATCCGCGTTGCCGTCAAGGCAAAGGACGGATAAAAAGCTTTTTTCGTTATAAAGCCCGTACTCGTTTTCGAGCTTTAAAGTGTAGGAGGTAAAAAATTCACAGCTTGCAAGCTCGCGCTTTATATTGCCGTCAATTTCGGTAACCTTTCCCACTTTGCCGTATGGCAAAACCGGTTTTTCGGTTTTGGTCACGTCTACCGCCTTTTCGATATGAAGCGGGCGGGGCTTACCGTCGGTTCCGAGTCTTCCGTAATCGGAAACGCGATATGTGCTGTTGGAATTTTGTTGAACCTCCGCTATCAAAATTCCCCCGCCTATCGCATGGAGCGTGCCCGCCGATATAAAGAACAGGTCGCCCTTGTTTACCGGTACAAAATTAAAAACGTCGGTGAGGGTATTGTCGGTAATTCGCCTTTTAAATTCTTCTTTGGAAATATCCTCTTTAAAGCCGTATACAAGCTCTGCGCCCTCGTCACAGTCGACAACGTACCACATTTCGGTTTTGCCGTACTCGCCTTCGTTTTTTAAGGCGTACTCGTCATCGGGATGAACCTGCGCCGACAGCTTGTCCTTTGCGTCGATAAGCTTTATGAGTATCGGAAAATAGGAAAATTTCGCCGCTTTTTCACCCAAAGCCGCCTTTCCCCATATTTCCAAAACCTCCGGAAGAGTTTTTCCGGCATATTCGCCGTTTATAACCCGTCCGGGGCCGTCCTTATGACAGGAAAGCACCCACGCTTCCGCCGTAATTTCCTTATCGGTCTCGTAGCCGTATTCGGTTTTAAGGCGTGTTCCGCCCCATATATAATCTTTGATTTCGGGTTTTAAGAGTAATGGATACATCGTTTTGCCACCTTGTCGCCGCTTTATTTGACGGCAATCATATTTTTAAATACGCAGCTGTGCCGCGGAGTAATTATCCGGTCCTCATGAAGCGAACCGAAATACCAATGCTTGAATTGACAGGAGCGGCCGATTTCTTCAAAATAACCGTTAAGCTTGTTTATCTGGTCCTCGGCGCCGTTTCGAAGCAGCATGGAGCTTTTTACCAATGACGGCGGCTCGTGCGTGATTATATAATCCACCTTACAGCCCGCTTCGTCAAGCCGTTTTGCTCCCTCCGCCATTTCAAGCGGCGTCGGCTCCTCCTCGCGCCACCAATTTCCCTGTTCGAGCCGCATGTCCTTGTCGGTGCTTTCCCCGCCGCCGAAGGTAAAAAACGATTTTCCCTCGATATCAAAAATCTGACCGCGCATCAGGTGTATAAGGTTGCCCTTTATCCTATGTATCAAGCCGCCGTGCCAATAGGTAACGCGACAGCGGTTTATGGTATCCATATTATCGTGAGTACCGTCGATAAAAGCGGTAACGAACCTGCGAGAAGAAAAAAAGTCGATCACCTGCTTCTCGGTCTTATCGCCGCTGAATATATAACCGAAATCGCCGCATACAATAAGCACGTCGCCGCTTTTGAGTTTTCTGAAGCTTCGGTCGTATAGCCGCTCGAGGCTTCCGTGCATATCGCCCGTAACGTATACCGTAATTTTCACCTCTTTTTAATCAAATAATGCTTTTAATTTGCATTATAATATGTTATTATATATATATTAACACATTTTCGGAGAGATTGCTATGCTAAAAAAGCTTTTTTTAATATTTTTTACCTTTATTTTGGCTTTTTCCGCCCTTTTTTCACCTTTGACTGCCTCCGCTTACGAAATAACCGGATTTGAAATACATGCCAAAAACGCGTTGCTTATTTCCAAGGATACAAATAAAGTATTATACGAGAAAAATATCGACCAAAAAATCTACCCCGCCTCCATCACCAAAATAATGACCGCAATACTTGTACTCGAAAGCGATAAGTATAAGCCCGACGAAAAAATCTCTATGACCAAAGAAGCGCTCGATATTGTGCTCGGCACGGGAAGCTCGGTATCCAATTTAAAGGAAGGAGAAACCTTCACCCAGCTTGACCTTATTCATCTGGTACTGATGTCCTCATGCGGCGACGTCACCTATCTTGCCGCCATGTACTACGGAGGCAGCGTCGATAATTTTGTCGATATGATGAATCAAAAGGCCGCCGAATTGGGGCTTAAAAACACCCATTACGCAAACCCCGTAGGGCTGCACGACGAACAAAATTACACGACCGTTCGCGATATTTACACCCTGACGCTTTACGCGCTTAACAATGAAACCTTTAAATCGGTCTGCGAAAAGCCGCGATACACCATGGCGGCGACAAATTTATCGGGAGAGCGCACCCTTTCCACCACCAACTTTTTACAGGATACCACCACCAATTACTATTACCCCTACGCCAAGGGCGTAAAAACGGGATATACAGACGAAGCCGGCAGATGTGTTGTGAGCACGGCGGTTTACGGCGGTTACACCTACGTTTGCATAGTTATGGGCTGTCCGCCAAACGCCGGACGGCGCTATGAGTTTATAGACAGCGCCAACCTTTACAGATGGGCGTTCAACAACTTTTCATTTAAAGAGGTGGCAAATTCCAAAGAACCGGTTTGCGAAATTCCGCTCGAATTATCCCTCGAAACCGATTTTGCTCCCCTTTATTTCAAGGAGCCCTTCGTAACCGTGCTTCCGAACGAAGCCGACGCTTCCACCTTTATAATAAAACCGAAGCTTAATTCCGAAAAGGTCGAAGCGCCCATAAAAAAAGGACAGGTATTGGGCACCGCCGACGTTATATACGCCGAGGAAGTCATCGGAACGGTGGACCTCGTAGCCGGCTCCGATATAAAAGCAAGTAAAATATTGGTTATTTCAAAATATATTAAATCCTTCTTTTTTTCAAAATACATGAAAATTTTTATCGGCGTAGTAATTCTCGCCATCGTAATCTATATACTTTTATGCATATTCCTCAATATGTCAAAAATAAAAAAACGTAAGGTTCGTTATATACCTTACAAAAAGGAGAAATAATTTATGAAAATCACAACCAAAATCTTATGCTTTTTATCGGCGGCGATCCTTTGTCTCGCCTTTGCGGGCTGCGGCGGTAAAAATTCGGACTCCGAAGCCGAAAAATTAGGTAAAGTAAACGCCGTTATAACCGTCGAAAACTACGGCGATATAACCTTGGAGCTTGACGGAGATACCGCGCCGATAACCGTAGCCAACTTTGTAAAGCTTGTAAAATCCGGATTTTACGACGGGCTTACCTTCCACAGAAGCGTTCCCGATTTTATGATTCAGGGGGGCGATCCCGCGGGAAACGGCACCGGCGGCAGTGACGAACCGATTAAAGGTGAATTTTCGGCAAACGGCGTAGAAAACAATATATCCCATGTGCGAGGCACAATTTCCATGGCGCGGCAAAGCAAAGACATGAACTCCGCGTCCTCGCAGTTTTTCATCGTTCAAAGGGACTCGACTTATCTCGACGGCGAATATGCCGCCTTCGGCAAGGTTACGGCGGGTATGGAGATAATCGATAAAATGATTGCCGACGCTCCGGTAGTCGATCCCGTTTCCGGTCTTATAGACTCTGCGAAACAGCCCCGCATTACTTCGATTAAAATAATCGAGTAAAACTCTTGACAAACGAAAAATTTATAGTATACTTAAAAAAGTAAACTCAGAATAGACAGTCTTGCGTTAAGTGCTTATCGGACGGGGAGTTGCCGGTAGGACGAAGGATTTTCCCACGGTTTGACTGTCGCATCCCGCTGACGAATAATCGGTTTATGGCGTTATACCTTCTTATTATTCGAAAATCGGGTAATTAAGGAGGTATTTTTATGCAAAAAAATTCCCAAATTGTAAAAATCTGTTTTTGTGCCGTAATGGCGGCGCTTTATACCGGTCTCGATTATATTGCGGTATCGTTAAGCGCGCCCTTCGGCGGAACCATGAAGCTGTCGGTAAGCGGAATCGTAATTATTATAGCCGCAATAATGTACGGCCCCTTATGGGGCGGCGCCGTAGGCTTCGTCGGCGCGTTTTTGGGGCAGATTATTACCTACGGCTTTACCGCGACCACGCTTTTATGGGTTTTGCCCGCGGTGGTACGGGGAATAGTATTCGGTCTGCTTTTCATTCTTTTCAAAAGAAGCCTTAAAACCTATATACTCTGCATCGAAACGGTTATAAGCGCCCTTTTGGTTACGGCGGTCAATACGCTTGTTATGTATATCGACGCGAAAATATACCGCTATCCCGTCGCTTTATTCGGCATAGCGCTTGCAAACCGAATAATCGCCGCCGTAATCACCTCTATAATTTTTGCGGTTTTACTGCCCCTTATTATAAAGGGCTTAAAGCGTATATTGTTACGATAAATTCGAATTCGAATGATATTTCCGTATTTTTACGTCCGTTTAAAATACATAAACAGCTGACATTTTATCATACCGTTATAAAGCTTGCGGCGTTTGTCGGCAACTCTGCCGAAATGCTTTTCAAACTCGTCGTGCGGACTTATAATATAATATTTTTGACCGTCGCCCATAACAAATCGCTCGCCCATAATCCGATATAATTCTTCCGCCGATTTAAGGTCGAGCAGTCTTTCTCCGTAGGGCGGGTTCGTAACCGTGACCGAGCGCTCCTTCGGGGGCGCGAAATCGCGAATATCGGCAACCGCCGCTTTAACGTATTTCCCCACGCCCGCCTTTTCGGCGTTATTAAGGGTGAGCTCCACGCAGCTTTTATCAATATCGAAGCCCTGAGCGCCGAAGTCGATATTATGCCTTATAAGATCCCGCGCTCTCGCGCGCTCCTCGCGCCATATTTTATCGCCCAAAAATCCGAAACGCTCCGCCGCAAAATTACGGCGAATGCCCGGCGCGATATTTGCCGCCATCATCGCCGACTCTATAAGCAGGGTTCCGCTTCCGCAAAAGGGATCGAAAAACCGCGTATCGGGATAAATCCGCGCCAAATCACACATCGCCGCCGCCAGGGTTTCTTTAAGCGGCGCGTCGTTGGAATTTCTGCGGTATCCGCGCTTGTGAAGTCCTTCGCCCGAGGTATCGATCATCATGCTCACGGTATTTTTATGTATTGAAAAGCGGATTTTATATTCGGTTCCCGTTTCTTCGAAATAGCTTATTTTGTATTTTGCTTTAAGGTTTTCGACGATCGCCTTTTTAATAATCGACTGACAGTCGGGTATGCTGAAAAGCTGTGAATCTATACTCCACCCGTTTACGGGAAAGGCGTCGTCCTTGCCTATGTAATCGCTCCACGGCAGAGCCTTTACCCCGTCGAACAGCTCGCTAAAGGTTACCGCTTCAAATTCGCCGACGTTTATTAAAATACGTTCCGCAAATCGGGAGCAAATATTGGCGCGCGCCAGCATATTGGCGTCTCCCGACAATAAAACCCTGCCGTTTTCGGCAGTGACATCCTCGAAGCCCATTCTGCGAAATTCATTTGCGGCAATGCTTTCCGTTCCGAAAAGGCAAGGCGCCGTAAGCTTTAATTTATCCATCATTTTACCTCTGTACTGCTGTGTCTTGTAACGTGACAGCCTATATTTACCGCAACCGGCAGCCCCGCAATGTGTGTGGGCGCGGTCTCGATATTGACCGCCAAAGCGGTGGTGTCGCCCCCGAAGCCCTGCGGACCTATGCCTAACCGGTTGATCTTTTCGAGCAGCTCCGCTTCGAGCAGAGCGTAAAATTCGTCGCCGTTTTTAATTCGCGTATCACGGCAGAGCGCCTTTTTGGCGAGCAGAGCGCATTGCTCGAAATCACCGCCGATGCCGACGCCCACGACCATAGGCGGACAGGGGTTATTGGAGGCTTTTTTTACAATGTCCAATACGGCGTTCACAACGCCTTCCCTGCCGTCGGCGGGTTTAAGCATTTTAATACCGCTCATGTTTTCGCTTCCGAAGCCCTTGGGCGCTACGGTGATTTTAACGCTGTCACCCTTTGTGATAACGGTATGAATTATCGCCGGAGTATTGTCGCCCGTGTTCAGCCGGTTTAAGGGATCGCCCACGACCGATTTACGAAGCAAGCCCTTTTCATAGCCGCGCCTTACGCCCTCGTTTACGGCGTCGCAGAGGGAGCCGTCGGTGAAGTGAACGTCCTGCCCTATTTCGAGAAAAACCACCGCCATACCGGTATCCTGACATATCGGCAAATCGTATTCCCGCGCCGCGTCGATATTCTTTTGCAAATCCTTTAGTATTGACGCCGCCAAGTCACAGCTTTCGCATTTAAGAGCGGAAGATATACCATCTTTAATATCGTCGGGCAATTGTTTGTTTGCCGTTATGCACAGCCGTTCTACCGCGGCTGTAATTTTTTCGCAAGAAATTTCGTTTATCACGTTTTAAACCTCTTTTCAAAAGAAAAAGGCGAAATACCCTTTACGGCTACTTCGCCCCGATACTCGTTTTTCACTATTTTAACGCGCCGCGCTTGGTTCGCTTGATTTCCGGATTTTTTCGCTTTAAATCCGAAAACTTTTCGTCGCTCGCGGCTTTGAATTTGCTCATCATCTCTTCGAAGCTTGCGGATTCCGAGGTCTTGGGAGTCCATACGTAAGAACCGTCGGGCTTCGGCGGAGCCTGCCTCTTTTCCTGTTTCGGACGAAAACCCTCTTTTTTCTCGGGTTCCAAAGCACGCCTTATGCTGAGGGAAATTTTACCGTCCTCCGAAATGCTTAAAATCTTCATTTTAACGACGTCGTTTATTTTCACAAACTCGTTTATGTCGTTAACGTAAGTACGCGCAACTTCGGATATATGTACCAAACCCGATTTGCCCTCGCCTAAATCGGCAAACACGCCGAAATTGGTAATGCCGGTAACTTTACCTTCTACGATTTGTCCTTCTTTGAGCTGCATAAAAAAAGAAATCCTCCTAAAAACCCTATATTAATTACCCGATATGTCAATAAAAATTTGCTCATCGGAATAAATATATCCTAATCGTTCGCGTGCCGCTTTTTCGATTATTTTATTATCGGAATCGGAGTCGAGCAGAGAACGCAGCTGTTCAATGTCGTTTTCCTCCTCCGTATATTGCTGTTTTAACTCCTTAAGCTCCGCTTTGCTCTCGTTAAGCGTATTCCAAAGCGAGCCCAAGGTTACGGTCATATAAGCACAAACACCCAAAATCAATAACCGCAATATTATACTTTTATTTTTTTTCGGTTTACGCTTCATCACAGATACTCCGCACAATATAAAATACCGTTATGTCTTATTGCCTATTTTAGCAATCGAATTACATTTAATAAGGCTTTAGTTAAGTATACAACAAATATTACCGTTTTTTCAAGAGTTTTTTAATACTTTTCGGTATTTTTTTAATAATTTTTCGTAAAAATTCGCCTACGGCGGTAAATTTCGCGTACAGAAAATCAAAAACCCGATAAAAACCCCTGTTTGCGGCAGAAAAAATCCTTGCGGCAAGGGAAAAGAAAAAAACGTAAACCTTTAAAACCAATACCGAAAGGGTTATGCGCGTAAGGACAAAGCCTAAAGTCAACGCCGCAAAAATATAAGCGCGCAGTTCCCCGTTCGTAAGCGCCAAAAGCAGACAAAAGGTAACCGGCGATATAATTATAAAATATATCAGATCCTCAAAAAATACGGTTAAATCGGAATGCTTAATTACCCTGCGGATTGCCCGCAAAATATCATAGCACAAGCAAAATACGCCGCCGAAGGACATCGCGCGCAAAAAACCGAAAAGCTGAAGAAAACTGCTTATTTCCCACATACTATCTGAACAGTCGGTGGAAAAATCCGCCGTTTGGCTCTTCTGCAGTATAAATTACGGCATGAAGTCTGCCCTCGCCCGCAAGGTCGCCGATTTCGGACTCAAAGCTTAATATATGTAAGCCGGCACCCTTTATGTAAAGCTTGCCCATGACGGTTTCGAGAGCTATGCTCTCATCGTCAAATGCCAAAACCTCTTTAACTCCCGAAAGAGTGAATTTTTTCCGGTCCTCGATAATTACGTTGTGATTTTTTTGTGCGGTTTCTTCCAAGGCTGACACCCCAAAAATATAATCTTAATAAAATTATATTTGGGTTTTGCAAATCTTATTCTTTAAATTAATTTATACATGCCGGCGGCGTCATCCTTTTTAACCGTTTCCTTGCAGGAAACGACCTCCGCCTTAAACTCACGGGCGCCGAAGGTTATCTCTATGCGGTCGCCCTCCTTGACCTCGTAGGAAGCCCTGGCGGCTTTGCCGTTTACGAATACTCTGCCCGCGTCGCACGCCTCATTGGCAACGGTGCGGCGCTTTATAATACGCGATACCTTTAAAAATTTATCTAATCTCATAAAACACCCTATAAATTTCAAGCCGCCCTGTAAGGACGGCCTGTAAATTGATTAATTGATAGCGTCTTTTAAAGCCTTACCTGCTTTGAATACGGGATTCTTGGAAGCGGGAATTTGGATTTTAGCGCCCGTCTGAGGATTAATGCCGGTTCTTGCGGTACGATTGTGTACTTCGAAAGTACCAAAGCCTACAAGCTGAACCTTCCCACCTGCCTTGAGTTCGGCGGATACGGAGTCAACGAAAGCGGCAAGCACTTTCTCGGCGTCTTTCTTCGCAATGTCAGCCTTTTCGGCAATTGCGGCAACTAATTCTGTTTTGTTCATTTTTAGAACCTCCAATAATTTTTTTACGATAATCGTTACCGTGTATACAAATTAATGTATATATTAAATTTACCACACTTTTCATAAATAATCAATCTTTTTTAACTGATTTTTTTAAAAAAATGCTGTTTTTTTATAAAAAATGCGAAAAAACGCTAATTATTTAAAAATTTTGAGCCTTTTGCACACATTTTTAAGCTTTTCTCCGGCGGGTAAAGCCTCAATATCGCTCTCGTCGAAGGCCTTGAAAAGTATCAAAAAGAGAAAATAGAGCGCCGCCGCCGCGATAACCGAGAGCAACGTTATCAAATTCGAGTCGCCGAATCTGCAAATCAGAGCCGCCGCGCCCACGCAAATCAAAGCCGACGCCGCCGGCTTTAAAAGACCGGACAGAACCTTAAAGGCTAAATCGGTTTTATAAAATAAAGCGAAAAGGTGCATACAGCTTGTCACAAAAAAGCAGGCAAGCGTCGAATAAGCCGCTCCCAAAATATTTATACTTTCAATTTTGCATAGCAAAAGATTGAGAACGATTTTTACGATTATGCCGGCAAGAACGTTTATAAAAACCGTATTCTGCTTATTTATCGCTTGTAAAATTCCGGCTAAGGGATAAGAAAAACCGGCGAAAATTGCCGCGATACCGTAAATCACAAGCATTTGCCCGCCAAGATACGAGGACTCCCCCGCGCCGAACAGCAGGCACATTATCCGCTCGCCCAAAAAGGTAAGCCCCAAGCCTAACGGAAAGCATATAAGCGACGTAAGCTTGAGCGCCGCTTTGGCGTTTTCGTTTAAAGCGCGGATATTTTTTTGAGCAAAGCTCTCGGTAACGGCGGGTATAAGCCCCACGGCTATGGAAACCGTGAGCGCAGGCGCCAAATTAAATAAGGTATACGCCTTGCTTCGTATTCCGTAAAGCAATGTAGATAAGGAATGCATATCCGGTAATTTGCCGAAGGTATTTTTATACTCCGACAAAAGCGCGGAAAAAATACCGTTTGCCGCGTTATCGTTTTGCGCAAAAATACCGTTCAGTTGTGCCCTTACGGTAACGCTGTCTATAAAAGCGGCGAGGCTTACCGAAACCGACGCAAAAACTATCGGAACCGATAAAAAGATAAGCTCCTTTACGATTTCGGCGCCGCTTAAAGTTGCAGCATCGGGATTAAAGGCTGTATCGGTACCCTTTTCCCTTTTATAGCGTAATTTTAAATATAAAGCCGAGATACAGGTTCCGACGGATATTCCGACTATTGCGGCGCCCGACGACAATGCCGGATCGCCCGTTATTTTAATAATCGCAAAAGCGAAGCCGAGCCCCAAAACAAGCTTGCCGAGCGCTTCGATTATATTTGAAACGGCGGCGGGGCGCATATCGCCGAGCCCCTCGAAATAACCGCGGTAACCGGCGGCAATAAAACAAAAAATTATCGAGGGCGCTATCGCAATATACGAATAAAGGCTCTTTCCGCTTTTGTCGGTAAAGTGAGTCAGAGGATAAACGCATATCAAAAAGCCTAAGAAACAAACGATACCGAAGCAAAGCATCAGCCGCCTTGATACCTTAAAGGTCTTTTCAACCTCCGAATACCTCCCATTTGCCGCAAGCGTGGCTACGATTTTTGAAATAGCAACCGGAAAACCGGAAACGCTCAAAAAATATATCGGGGTAAAAACGTCGTACCCGGAAGAAAAATATCCGAAGCCCAAATCTCCCAAAATATAATCGGAAGAAAGCGGGATTTTAAATAAAGCGCCGATAAGCTTTACCAAAACGGCGGAAAAGAGCAAAATCAAAGCGCTTTGCTTTAAAGTTTGATTTTTTGGTTTTCCGTTCATGCCGACCGACCGAAAAGGTTCGAATTTATAATAACCTTTATAAATTCGAGTATATAATCCGATAAAAGGGTTTGATTGTCGGTATTCGTCTCGCGATAAGCGTCGGCGGCGGTTTCTCCCGCATCGTCGGATATACGCCTCAGGCTGAAAAATGGTACGTCGGAATATGCGCAAACATAGGCAATTGCCGCCGTTTCCATATCACAGCACATAGCCGAAAATTTTTCTTTGAGCACGTTTCTTAAGCTTTCATCGCACACAAAGCTGTCGCCCGAAACGGCGGTACCGGTTTTCGCGCAGTCGCAAAGGTTTCCGAACAGGCGCATAAGTACGGCGTCTGCATTATAAATATAATCCTGCCCCGGCTTTTCGCAGGGCTTGTACCCTATTCCGGTAAGGTCAAAATCATGCTCCAAAAAGCGGCTGCAAACGCAAAGCTCGTTTCGAGATATGCCGGAAATACCGCCCGACAAGCCGTAATTAAGCAAAATGTCACAGCCGCAGTCGATCAAATGCATCGCGGCGGCGGCGGCGTTTACTTTGCCTATGCCGCACAATACGGATATTACCTGCGCTTCGCCTTTTTCGGTTTTGACGGTGAATTTATGGCCGGTTCTGTTTAAAACGCCGTATTTTTCGTATTCGCCGTTTTCGATAAACCGAGCCAACGGCTTGTATTCTTCATCGTCAGCAATTACAATGCCTATTTTTAAAGCGGCGTCCATTTAAACCTCTTTGTTTGCTTTGCGCTCTTCGCTGATTTTTTCTATTTGCTCGTTTTTAAGCTTTATTTCCTCGACAAGCGCTTTGATTTTTTCGTCCTCTATTTCGATATCGCCGATTTTTTCGAAAATCGCGGCGCCAAGCTTTTCATAATCCTTTGCCCGCTTTGCTTTGATCGAGGCAATATTGAATTTTTGCTTTTGGTCGGTGACTACTTCGTCGGTTTTGCGGCGCGCCACTTCGAAAGCGTCCTTGGCGGTATTGATAGCGTTGTCAAAAAATTCCATGATCTGTTCCTCCGTTATTTTGTATTTTATTTTTTAATATTTTAACATAAAATAATTATTTTTTCAAGTACCGACTGTAAAACTCGCCGACCGACTGTAAAACTCGCCGACCGCGTCCTTACGCGAAATAATTTCGTCGAAGCGGTCGATATATTCATACGGGTATTTGAAGTTAAATATTCTCTCGATCCGACTGCCGCCGGGCTCGCGCAGTTTTGTGACGGCAGAAGCGCCGCAGGCAAGTATGGTATGCGTTTCGTCCATGATATATACGTTATATAGACATTCGTACCCTTTTTTTGCGTAGCCGATGTTTTCGAGGTTGCCCACCGTTTTGCTTTGCCTGTACATATAATAGGGCAATATCCCCTTTTCGCTCAGTCTCTCCCGCGCGCGGTCGACCATAAAAGACGCCGTCTCTCCCACCTCTTTTTCGGGAAGAACGCCGTTTCGCGTCATATCCGACGCCCGCTTAAAGGAAAGCGAATGTACCGTCACGCTTTCGGGATCAAGCCCGAGTATTTGCTCTAAGGTATTTTCAAAGCTTTCGCGGGTATCCTGCGGAAGTCCGGCTATCAAATCCATATTTATATTCGAAAAACCCATGGAGCGCGCCAGCGAAAAAGCTTTTACGGTATCTTCCGCGGTATGGCGGCGACCTATCGCGGAAAGTACGCCGTCGTTCATGCTCTGCGGATTTATGCTTATGCGTGTAGACGAATTATCCTTTATTACCCGTAATTTTTCGACGTTTATCGTATCGGGTCTTCCCGCTTCGACGGTGTATTCCTTCAAGGAAGAAAGATCGAAACTGTCCTTTACGGCGCTTAAAACTCTGTCAAGCTCCATAGCCTCAACAGCCGTCGGCGTGCCGCCGCCCACATAAACCGTTTCAAGCTTCAGACCGTTTTCCTTTGCAATCTGCGCCGTAACCCGTATTTCCTCGCAAAGCTTTTCTATGTAAGCGGGTATGAGCCGTTTTGCCTGCGCTACGGAATGCGATACAAAGGAGCAATAGGAACAGCGCGTCGGACAAAACGGTATGGAAATATAAAGGCTGAATGAATTTTTCGACGAGCGGGATATTATTTCTTCCTCGCCCTTTACCGCCGCTTTGCAGAGCGATATCTTTTTATCGGATACAAAAAAGGAATTTTTAAAATATTCTTCGGCGCCCTTTTCGCCCATGCTTTCGCAAAGTCTCGAAAAAAGCTTTGCCGGACGTATTCCGGTAAGCAAGCCCCATTCGGGCGCATATCCGACGGCGTTTACAAAGCAGTCGTACAATGCGGCGGCGAGCTTTAATTCGCATTCGTTTTCGTAATCGGGGTGATTATTTGGCACCGAAAACGCCTTTTTATAAATTTTACCGTTAAAATAAAGCTTCGCCGAGGCTTCGGTATCACCGTCGCCCTTATAAAGCAAGGTTACGGCGGTCGAGTCGCCCCTTTGCAAAATTTCGGTGAACTCTATTTTTTCAAAGGGTAAAAATATTCGTATAAGCTTTTCGAGCTCGTATTTAAAGGAATGGTTAATTAAACAAAGCTTCATGTTTTTTCCCGCACAAACGGATTAAACCGCTTTTCGTGAAGTATATCGGTAACCTCGCCATGCCCCGGATATACCGTCGTATCGTCGGGCAGTGTGTAAAGCTTTTTTACCGACTCTGTAAGAGCCTTGTAACTGCCGCCCGGAAAATCGGTACACCCTACCGATTCGAAAAAGAGAGTATCCCCCGAAAAAAGCACACCGTTGATCAAAAAAGCCGCCGAACCCGGGGTATGCCCGGGAGCGCTTATTACCTTTATATTCATATTGCCCAAAGTAAAGACCTTGTCCGCGTCAAATAAAATATCCGCCGAAAAGGGCTCTGTGCTGTCGCCAAAAAGCGAGGATAAATTTGCGTAATTATCGGATAAAAATTCGTTTTCTTCTTTTAAAATCGCAATTTTTACCCCCGTGACGTCGCGCAAAGCCTTCGCGCCGCCGATGTGATCGTAGTGAGCGTGGGTAAGCAATATAAGTCTTTTCTTATTTTCGTTTTCTTTAAGAAAGCTTTCGGCGTCATTCGAATAATATCCGGGATCTATTACAACGGCGGCATTTTCGGCAGAAACCAAATAGCAATTGACCGCAATATCCCCCAAAACCAAAGTTTTAATTTCCATTTTTTCTCCAAATATCCGTATCGTATAAAATCGTAACCGGTCCGTCGTTAATAAGCTCTACCTGCATATCCGCTCCGAAAATACCCTCGTCGACCTTTTTTATTCCGTATTCGCGAAGCTTTTCGCAATAAAACATATAAAGATTTTTTGCGGCGACCGGCTCCAAAGCGTTGATAAACGAAGGTCTGTTACCTTTTTTAAGGTCGGCGCAGAGGGTGAACTGTGAAATAACCAAAGCCTCGCCGCCGATATCGGTAACCGATAAATTCATTTTATCGTTTTCGTCGCAAAATACGCGAAGCGCGGCGGTTTTTTTCGCCAAAAGCTCCGCTTCGGCTTCGGTATCGCCGTCGGCGGCGCCCAAAAGTATCATAAAGCCCTTGCCGCAGGAGCCTACGGTTTTGCCGTCCACTCTTACGGACGCAGATAAAACCCTTTGAATTACAGCTTTCATTACTGATTTATCCTTTCAACACTGAATACGCCGCGTATTTTTTCAATACGGGCGATAATGCTTTTTAAATGTTCTACGCTTTCGGCGCTCACGGTTAATATGACGCTGCAATTTCCGCCCTTTACCTCCTTGGCGCTTATGCTGTGAACCGGCACATGCATATTGTTTACGGCGCTCATAACGTCGATTACGATGCCGTCGCGGTCGATAAACATGGCCTGAAGCGTCGAGGTAAAGGACTCGGATTTGGAACCATTCCAATGCGCGTTTATCCAGCGGTCGGGCTCCTCGCAGTTTGAAATATCCCGCGGTACGTTGTTGCAATCCCGCTTGTGTATGGATACGCCGTGACCTCTTGTAATAAAGCCTATGATATCGTCGCCCGGAAGCGGAGTGCAGCATTTTGAAAGCTTTATAAGACAATTGTCTATTCCCTCGACCACAACGCCGTCGGTCGGGCGTGCGCTTCGGGTTTCCTCGACGGGCTTTATTTCGGGCGGTTTTGCCGCGGTATAGCGTTTTGTGTAATCGTCCTTAATACGCGGCATAATTTTGGAAAGCAAGATGCCGCCGTAGCCTATTGCGGCGTAAAATTCGTCCGTATTGGCAACCCTTACCTTGCGCGCTATATCTTCGATAAATTCGGCGTAATCGCCCGACGGGATTTCAATATCGTTTCGGCGAAGCTCCTTTTCAAATTCGAGCCTGCCGGCGGCGATATTTTCCTCCCTTTTCTCCTTTTTAAACCAGGAACGGATCTTCGCCTTTGCCGACGACGTGACCGCTATGTTAAGCCAATCCCTGCTCGGCCCGTGCCCCGGCTGGTTGGTGGTTAAAATTTCGATTACCTCGCCGGTTTTGACCTCGTGGTTAATAGGTACTATTTTACCGTTTACCTTGGCGCCCACCATCCGTATGCCTACGGCGGAATGTATGGCAAAGGCAAAATCCACAACGGTGGAGCCCACGGGCAAATTTATAACGTCGCCCTTCGGCGTAACCGCGAAAACGTCCTCCTGAGACAAATCGACCTTGATACTGCGGACAATATCGGTGGCGTCCGAGGTATTCGACTGATTTTCGAGTATCTGCCTTATCCAGGCAAGACGCTCCTCCATTTTTTTGTCGTTTTCTACAATTCCTTCTTTATACTTCCAATGCGCCGCGATACCGAACTCCGCCGTATGGTGCATTTCAAAGGTGCGTATCTGAATTTCAAAGGGAATACCCTCGCGGCTTATGACCGTAGTATGAAGCGACTGATACATGTTGGGCTTCGGCGTGGAAATATAGTCCTTAAACCTGTTGGGAATAGGCCTGAACATATCATGCATAATTCCCAGAATGTTATAGCAGTCGGCTACGGTGTCGGTTATAATGCGTATTGCGTAAATATCGTATATCTCGTCGAAGTCTCTGCCCTGGATATACATTTTGCGGTAGATGCCGTGAATGGATTTTACGCGGCTCTGGTAAACCGCCCGTATATTCGGAGCGGTTTCGTTAAGCCGCTTTTCTATCCGGCTCTTGATATCCTCAAGCACTTCGTTTCGCTGTTGACTGCGCAAATACAAAAAATTCTCGATTTCCTCATACGCCACGGGGTCAAGGTGCTTTATAGCCAAATCCTCAAGCTCCTCCTTAACGGGGCGAATACCGAGTCTGTGAGCTATCGGAGCGTAAATTTCGAGAGTTTCGACCGATTTATCCCTCTGCTTCTGTTCGGGTACGGCGTCTATGGTGCGCATATTGTGAAGCCGGTCGGCAAGCTTGATTATTATCACGCGAATATCGTGAACCATGGCGATAAGCATTTTTCGCAGACTTTCCGCCTGCTGTTGTTCTTTGGTCGAAAAATTAAGCCTGCCTATTTTGGTGACGCCGTCGACAAGGAGCGCCACTTCGTCGCCGAACTCCGCCTTTATATCCTCGAGGGTATAATCGGTGTCCTCCACAACGTCGTGCAGCAGAGCCGCCGCTATGGACTGACTGTCCATTCCCAACGATACGATTATTTTCGCTACGTTAAAGGGATGAATATAATAATCCTCTTTCGTCCAGCGCTTTTGCCCCTCGTGAGCCGTAACGCAAAGCTCAAAGGCTCTTTTTACCATGTCAAAGTCGTAATTTGAGTTGACCTTTTGCATACAGGCATACAGGTCGTTGTAATCGTCAATTTGCCGCCGGGTCATTTTTTACCCTCCTTTCAAGCAGGCGTTTATAGGTAGGCGATTTCGTAAGCTCGGTTTTAGCCGCGCCCTTTATCGCAAAATAAGAATTTTTGTCCTTTTCGATAAGCTTTAATTCCTCGAGCGTATCGAGGGCAATGCAGGTCTTTCCGTAGCCGATTTTATCGGCAAAAACATACTTTATCCTGTCAGCCAAAGCCCTTTTTTCCAAAATAAATTTATAAACCGCGCCGACGTCCTCGCGCGTAGGCAAAATCAAATCGGTATCGATATCCGAGCCCGAATAAAAATCCTTTAAAGCACAAAGCTCTCCGAATACCCGTTCGTCCTGCATACCGCCGGGTCTCAGCGCGCGCAAAGTTACCGAAACGTTATATTCGTCCTTATAAAAATTAACATCGATATTTACCGCCAAATCGAGGAGATCGCCGACCTCGAAGCAAAAAGCCTCGGCGCTTACCCCGAAAAGCAGGCATTGAAAGGTAGTATCGTCCTTTAAAAACAAGAGCCGCAAATGCTTATTGTTGCCTATGGGGGTGATCCTTTGCAGGGTAACCCCGTAAACGCCGAACAAGGGCTGCGGATTACCCTCGCCGAAGGGCTCGAGCCGATGTAAAGCAAAAGCCAAATCTAAAGATATCGCCGCGGGGTTAAGCTTGCAGTCAAGCTTTATTTCGGGCGGAACGTAGGGACGCGTTTTTGCGTATTCGTTTATTTTTTTCCTGAACTCCGCTATATTTTCGGTATTAAGGGATATTCCCGCCGCTTGCGAATGACCGCCGAATTTTAAAAGCAAATCCTTACAGGAATTTATCGCATCGTAAAGCGAGAAACCGTCGATGCTTCTCCCCGAGCCCGTAGCCGTATCGCCGTCGGTCGACAAAAGTATTGCCGGAACGCCGTACCGCTCGGTGATTTTTGCGGCGGCTATGCCTATTACGCCGTGATGCCAATTTTCGGCGCTTACCACTATTATGCGATCGTATTTTAAATTGCTTTGCTCTATTATATTTATCGCTTCTTCAGTAATTTTCTTTTCGGTATTTTGCCGATTTGCGTTTTCCGAATCGATTTCATTAGCAAGGTTTAAAGCGGTCATCATGTTATCGCAGATAAGCAATTCCACGGCGCGCTCCGACTTGCCCATACGCCCTGCGGCGTTTATGCGCGGCACCAGCGAGAATTGAATTTTGGTCGCGTTAAGCGAATCGCGCGATATTCCCGCCGCGCTCATCAGCGCGGAAAGCCCCGTCGAGGGGGATTTTTTAAGCTTTTCGATACCGTATTTTACTATTGTGCGGTTCTCAAGCGTCAGCGGCATAATATCCCCCAAAACCGACAGAGTGAGAATATCCGCAAAATAAGGCAGTAATTCCTCGGGTTCCTTGTTTTCCAAAACGCATATAAGGCGAAAAGCCACCTGCGCGCCGCAAATTTCCTTAAAATCCGAGGGGCAATCCTTTCTGTGAGGATTGACAACAGCCGCGGCGGCGGGCAAATTTTCGTCCGGCAGATGATGGTCGGTAATAACCGTGGTCATACCGAGCTTATTTGCGAGCGAAATTTCCTCAAAGCTTTTAATTCCGTTATCCACGGTGATAATGAGCTTTACGCCACACTCGTTTAATTTCTTTACGGCGTCGCAATTCATACCGTACCCTTCGTCGAAACGGTCGGGTATATAATAAAGGCAGTCGGCGTTTCGCATTTTTAAATAGCTGTACATAATCGCGGCGGCGGTCACGCCGTCACAGTCGTAATCGCCGTAAACGGCAATTTTTTCGCCGTTTTCGATTACCGCGTTTATAATATCCGCGGCGGCTATTATATCTGCCGTCTCGCGCGGGTCCGAAAATACAGGCTCGTTCGACAAAAACTGCTCCAATGCCATAGGATCCGTATACCCGCGCGACGAAGCTATCAGCGCAACTATCGGATCAACCTCACATTCCGCCGCAAGCTCCTTCGCCAACGCTTTGTCTATATGCGAAACCGTCCATTTTTTCATGCCCATATTTTCACCGCCTTTTAACCGTATTTAATAATTTTACCATTAAATTATGTTTTTTTCAACTTTTATATTTATAAACGGCAAAAATATTTACGAAAAAATTTGCAATATTAAAACGCACGCTTGAAATTTCGGTGCAAGCGTGCGTTTTTTTGTTAAATTTTGACCGTTTATTACGAAACGCAAAAGGTAAGCTTCGCGTTAAGCGCTCTGTTAAAGCAAAGGATCAAGCTGCTCCAAGATGCGTTCCGCCATTTTTTCCATACCTAAGTCGCCCGGATGGTTAGCGACGCCCGTATGCTCAAATTTGCCTATGGCCTTCATACTGTCGTCGTTGCCGAGGTCGCCGAGCTCCACGATGGGCAGCTTATGTGAAGCGCCGTATGCGCGAATGGCGGCGTCACCCGGATGCTGCCAGAAGCCGGTAGTGAGAATAATTTTGGCTTTGCCCGAAGGATTAAGGTAATCGAGCAGTGAAGCAAGACTCTTCTCAAACAGCTTTACGTCAAGGCTTGCGGGGCAGTTTTCCACAACCCGCATTATAATTATATCGGCGTTAAAGGCGCGCGCGTTTTCAAAAAGCGGATAGCAATTTTCACCCGTTTGATAATTGCGCTCCCACTCGGCTGCCTGACAAATGCAGAAAGCCACTTCGGGATCGATTTCGTTCACGTGCTTTGCAATCAGGTGAACGTAATCCTTTTCGGGGCTTGACGCCGCCATGCCATGGCAGGAGTTCCAGCCGATTTCTTTTGCGACTCCGTGAAGCGTCATGGAATTGCCGAGGAAAAGAATACGTCTGCCCTTGCCCTCGGGATTTAAAAAGGTAACGAAATGACTCGGCTTTAGTTGATTTTCGGCGGAGACGTTATTTTTTTTCAGCTGTTCGTACCGGTCGCCGGAGTTGAAAGTCAAATTCCTTACGTTGCGGGTGGTGAGCAGCGCGTTCTCGCGAGTCAGCGGATTGCCGTTTATAACGACGTTGCTTATCTCGATATTGTAAAATTCCACCCCTTCGAGCGACGATTCTATTTCGATCGGAACGTTTAATTTTCCGTCGCGCATCGGGATGCGCTCGTCATAATATACCGTAATGTCACGGCATATTATGTCATGGACGCCGCCAATCTCAATGCCGGTCAAATCGAGCTCCTTGTTCCATTCAAACGGAACGCCGTTTACGGTGTGATATTGTTCACGGAAACGGTAGTTGGAGAACTGTATAAGCCGTACTTCCGCCATTTCGTCCTTTCGGGTGTAGACTTTATCGTCGCTTACCTGAATTTCGGGCGCGGTGTCAAAGGAGTTGTATTCTACGCGGATGTTTTCAAAAAGCAGATGGTGCACCTCGGCGCAGTCGCCGTTTTGAATATCGATAGCAACCGATCCGCCGCGTAAAACGTCGCAGTTGCGGAAGGAGATATTTTTATACTCGCGGCAGGCGGTTTCAAATCCTATTTCGCAGGTTCTGCCCCAATCGCACCAAAGGGTGCAGTTTTCAACCGAAACGTCGGTAACGTCGGTAAGTGCGTAGCGGTCGATGGCTTTAAGCGATATGGTATCGTCAAAGGAATGTACGAATGAATTTTTAACGATGACGCGCTGACTGTTTACTATGTCGATACCGTCGGAGTTGTAGCACCACTGACCGAAAATCTTTATACCGTCGAGTACAACGTCGAAGCAGTGGAAGAAGCTGGCGCAAAATATAGCGGAGTTGCGGAACAGCACGCCCTCGACCGTAATGTTTTCGCAGTCGTAGAACTTGATATTTCCGTTGGTATAATTTTCATAACAGTAATCTCCGGAAGAAAGACGACCTTCGCATATATCGTCAAACAGACCGTTGCCGAATATGTGTATGTTTTTGGCGTCTTCGGCGTAAATCGAGCCTAAAACCAACGCGTCCTTATCAACGTAAAGGCTCTCGTTGTCCTTAAGCACTACTTTACCCGGCATGTGGACGCCCGGGCCGAAATACCATGTTACGGACTCGGGATCGGGCGGCAGTATAGGCTTGCTGTTGAAAATATAAAGGCAATGGTGATAGCTTCCGGCTTCCAAGACGAAATCGCCGTTTTCGCTAAGTGTAAAGGCTACCCTGCCGTCCTTTACGGTATGGGTTATATTTTTTGAATACGGCTTTATGAAAACCGTTTCATGCGGCAGCTTTACCTCTACTTCAATATTAAGCGGCTCGTCGCTTACGAGATTTACAAACGAAGCAAGCTCAGTCTGATCTGCCGAACGCTGATGACCCGGCCATGAACGGTTAAACGGGTAGGCGGATATGCGGCAGGTGTAGACGGGTACCTCCTTGCCGCTTACAAAAACACGGTAGTCGGAGGAAATGGGCTCGAGATAGGGAAATGCGGATTTTGTATATTCATGTTTAAATTCGGAGTAGGAAAACATTTTATACGCTCCTTTGCTGTGATTTTGACGGAAAAGCGAATTTTCTTCGGTCGTTTCAGTATATCATGCGCCGAAACGGTTGTCAATTCCTTTTTAACGGCAAGAGGCACCCTTTTTTACGATAAATCTTAAAAATTGTTATACAATGAAGCTTCTCAAATTAAATCAAAAAGCGCTTTTTTCAAGGCGGTAAAATCGACCGCGTTAATAACTCCGTCGTTTGCCGTGTCAAATTCCGCGACGTTGGCAAACCATTCGTCTTTTTCGGAAAGCTCCTGTTTTTTAACAAAGATCAAATCGAGTATATTGACATTACCGTCGGCATTGTAATCGCCCTTGGCTATCTCATAATCCAAATCCGCGGTAAAGGCGAAGTCCTCCGCCGCGAATGTGCAGTCGTAGGTTGCCGCAACTCCCGAGAAGTAAATGCTTGTAACGGCGGAAGGATCAAATTCTTCGTACGAAACCCAGCCGTTTTCGGAAGCGATAATATCGGCAACGTCAAGCACTATTCTGTTCCAGCCGTAATTCAAGCCCTCGAGTACCTTTGTCGCCGACGCCTCGGAATATACCTCGCCCTCCTCGGCGGGCGTCGCGTTAAGATTAAGAGTGATGCTCGTTTTGGCGGTAATATAGATATTCATTTCTATATGATTGACCTTGTTTAAGTTGACCGGAACGGGGAATTTCACAGGCTCGGCTATTGTGGAAATATCGGTACCGCCGGGCACTTGTATTTGCGAGCAAATATCGTAAACGCCGTACGCCTTACCCGTATAGCCTTCTTCGGATTTCTGCACTTCCTTTGCAAGGCATGCAAAATTGGTCAAAACCACTCTTACGGAGGTTTCGGAATTGCCAAGCATAGTACCGGATAATGAAATTTTGGCAATATTCGCAAAATCCGCACCGTTATTGTTCACAAAATCGGAAATCGGAATTGCGATATGGTTCCAGCCGCGCTCCAACAATTCATAATTTAAAGTCGCGTCGGCGGATTTTCCGAAGGTATCGGCGGCGCCGAGCGTCAAATTGTTTTCGGGCTTTTCTCCGAAGTAAATATCAAATTCGATAACGTCGGTATTGGTAAAATCCGCGGGAAGCGTAAAGGAAGCGCCCGCGTTGTCGGTCAAAGTGCCGCCGTTTTCAAGAGTTAGGTCAAAATCTATTTCGGGATATTCCACAAGCGGGATATTTTCATATTCGGCGTCCGGTCTCAGCTTTGTAAACTGTATATTGGCAAGCTTTACCGTAACGTCCTCGGTGGAGGAGAATACGCCGTCCCAAAATACCCAATTGACTTTGGAAAAATCCAATTCGCCGTAAGGATTATCGGGATTTTTGTAATCGAGTATGACGTGATTCCAGCCCTTTTTAAGCGGTCCTTTGATTTCATAACCGTTTCTGCCCGGACCGTCGCCGTTATTACCGAAATTAATTCTCATAATACTGTCGGTATCGGTGCTTACGCACATGTCAAACTCGGCGTAATCGGCTTCGGTAGTATCAAGCTGGGCAAACGAAGTCAAAGCCGCATACGGACGATATGCGTTGGTGTTCGCAGGTACCGTAACCTCGCTTATAACCCCCGGAACGGACGCCACTTCGAAATATTCGCTTTTCATTTCCGGTAAAACTCTTGTAAACGCCAAATTGGCAAGCACAAAGGTTATATCCTTTTCGTCGGACAATTTTTCTTCCCAAAATATCGAGTTTACTATGGATTTATCAAAGGTATCCGCCGGCCACTCGTCGAAAGGAAGATCGTAGCTTAAAACCACATGGTTCCAGCCTTTTTTAATATCCTGAAATCTAAAGCTTCTTCTGCCCCAATCGTAACCGCGATTGCAAATGAAAATTCTGAGAATTTCATTTATATCGTCGCTTGCGTAATAATCAAATTCAATAGTATCGGCGCCCGCGGTATTAAGTGTGTCGAAGTAAACAACGTTGTCAAGCGACGCGTTGTTAAGATAAACTCCGGCGGGAACCGTTTTTTGGTCGATAATGCCTTCGTGCGACGCTATAACCGTATCGCCTACGTTATTCATTTTAACGCGCCCCTTGGTAAAGGCGATATTGGCAAGCTTTACCGTAACGCTGTTTACGGTAGAAAATACTCCGTCCCAAAATACCCAATCGACGGCGGTTTTATCCAATTCGCCGTAAGGAGAGGTGGGATTGTTGTAATCGAGTATGACATGGTTCCAGCCTACACTTAGCGCCTTGTCGATTTTGAAACCGCTTCTGCCCGGCTGGTCACCCTCGTTGCAGAAATGAATCGTCATTTTGCTGTCCGTCGCGGCGCTTATGTACATGTCAAATTCGATATAATCGGCGCCCGTGGTGTCCAGCGGATCAAATTGAACCATAGCCGCATAATCTCTGTATGCGTTGGTGTTTGCCGGTATCGTAACCTCGCTTACGCTGCCGTCGCGGGAAGCGACAATATCGGGGAAAACGGTGCTTGCTTCGGGAACGGCAGAAATATCGCCGTCGGCAAGCGCCGCAAAGGGAATTACGCTCAAAAGCATAAGAACCGATAAAATAACCGCAAATAATTTAACTGTTTTTTTCACTGTGGACACTCCTTTTTGTTTTTGATTTATTTTTCTTAATAAGGTAAACCGCCGTGAATGCCGTATAACCGACCGCCAGCGCTCCGAAAACTATGGCGAGTATGGTTTGCAGGGTGAAAAATTTGCCTGTGGGAACGGGGATTTTTTTAACGACGGTATCGACGACCGTCGACTCCTTAACTATCGGATCAAGCTGTTCCTCGGTAACGTTGGTGACCTTTACAACCGAGGTATTATCCTCTTTCTCGCTGTCGGGCTTTGAGGAAGGAGCAGTCTGCGAATTAGTCTGCGATTCACTCGACGCGGCGCCGGCGTCGTCCTTGTACATGGCGCTCACCTTATCCCAATCGAGCTTTTCGACCTTGCCGCCGCCGATTATTTTCTGTAAGCGGTAATATATGGGCTTCGGCGATATTATTTCGCCGTTGGGCTTATTAAAGAACAAGCCGAAATGCGATTCGATATTATATCCGCCGTCGTTTTCAAATTGCGGCTCGTCCATAAGCTCGTAAAAACAGGTTCCGATTACGAAATCTCTTCGGTAGCAGTCCTGCATGCATTGGATAAGCGGATCCCAATTAGAAACGTCGTTTTCGTCGAAATCGGCGGTCTTGCCGAACAGGTTGGTTTCGCAAAGTATTATTTCCTTGCCGAACTCCTTATAAAGAATGTCGCCTACCCAATAATAATCGCCGGGGTATCTGTTGTCTACGAAGCCGTCGGAATACCAATCGTGACCTATCACATCCCAGGAAACGCCGTGGTCTCTGAAGTATTTCAAAAAGCCGTAATGCGTCCAGGAAAAGTTTATTACGCTGCGTATTCCGCCGCCCGCTTCGCGTATACCGTCCGCCGCGGCGGCAACCTGCGGCGTCAGATTTTTAAGAAATACCGGATCGTAATTGGAGGTTGAGGTTCCCGTATCGCCCGGTATGGTCGACGCGTACATCATCTGAAGATCCAATTCATTGTCTATCTGGAAAAAATCGATTTTACCGTGACCGTTTTTGCCGTTGTACCGCTGCGCATAGCTTTTAAAGGTCTGCTTTATGGTTGCGACGTCGTAATTATCGTCAAAGGTCAACCCGGGAATTGCCATACCCATCATAACCTTCATCCCGTACGCGTTGGCAAGCTGAACGCATTTATCGGTTTGAGTCAACGTGGAAATGCCTATACGGACAAGATTAATTCCCATTTCCGCGGCTAAATGTATCTGATCCTCGGTATAATAATTGCTGTAAACGGGGCTTTGCTCCTGCGAATGCATCGTAACGCCCCAAATGTAGTCGTCGCGGCCATTGAGAACCGGATCTTCGGCAAAAACCGTATTGGCAGAAGATAAAAGTATAACCGTACATATGACGGTAACCGATATGAGTCTTTTAAACAAATTCATAACCTTCTCCTATCAATAAGCCTTGTGTTTTCAACTGTTAAAGTAAGTCGTTGAGGCAAAAATCTCACTTCAACAATTTATTTAAATCTTCCAAAGCTTTTATTGTCTGCGCTTTATTTTCCGCAATAGTCGTCGCGGGAGATGTCTGATTTGCTTTATAGCAAACCTGATAGGTGCCCGACATAATAGCCGCATCCGCCGAAATCGCGTTCGCCATGGTAGTAACCTGCGAGGTGTAGCCGATCCAAAGATTATCCACAGACTCGGTATCGCGAAGATAGCGGACTCCCCACTCCTTATAAACGCCCTTTATAAGGCTTTCTACCGAATAGCAATACGCCTGTAAAAATGCTCCGGCGGCATTGGCACGTTCCTTGGAAAGGGTAGCCGGCATCATAAATGCGGTACAGTTCCAATTGGTCGCAACCGAATAATCCTTTGAGCTGTCGCCGCGTGGATAGGGCAAAATACCGAAATCGTCCTTCATGTCTCCCAGCTTTGTAATATAACCCATTCCGCTTCCGAGGAATAAGCCGTGACCGCTCATAAACAGGTTGACGGCGTCGTTGTCGCTCGCCTGAAGACAAGCGTTGTCTTTATAATACAAATCCACGCCGAGGTTAATCGCCGGCAGGCATTTTTTATCTTCCATATTGTATTTCAAAATGCCGTTGTTGTTTAAAATCATTTGCGCGCCGCAGGTCTGCATTATTGCGGAGAAGCCGGCGGTACCGATATCTATCTGGATTAATCCCCATTGATCCTGCGCGGTCATTTTGCCGTCGCCGGTAAGCTCCTTGGTAGCCTTTTTGTTTAAATCACGGAAGTTGGAAATATTCCACTTGTTTTGCTTCATCAATTTGTAGCCGTAGTTTTCGTCGCCTGTAACTTCCTTCATAATGCGCTTATTGACGTATATAACGTGCCCCGCGCTGCAAAGGCTGTAGGCGTCGTTGACCGCCCAATAGCCGTTGCCCAGGTGGAAGGCGTTTACTCCGTCGCCGGCGTTCATATATCCCTCGTTAAGCGACAACGTTTCGACGTTTTTCAAATTGTACGACAATTTCGAGGTCAAAAAGTTGACGACGGCATATTGATTACTCAAAATAAGGTCGGCAAAATAAGTATCCGACATACTGTTGAGCAAAGCCTGCTGTTTGGCTTCGGCATAGGTAGCCGTCTTAAATTCGATCTTGCAGTTCATCTTTTTCTGAATGTTGTCGAACATTTCCGCCCTTGCCTGCTCCGATTTGGAGGCGGTGGGATCGGGCTTTGAAACAGAACCGTAAATTATAATGGTTTTTCCCTTTAAATCAACCGCAAGCGGATCCTTTATATTCCTGTCGGGAGCGTCGACGGCGGCATTTGACCAGACGTCCGAATTGTCCTTTCCGCTTCCCTGCGGTTTGCTGCCGGTGGTAGTCGAGGTGGTGCCTCCTACCCCGCCGCCCGATTCGAGCAATTCAAGCGAGCTTGTGGTGTAAACCTCGTCGCTGAAATTATAGTCATCCATATTGTTTTTACAGCCGGATAACGCGCTTAGCATCACAGCCGCCGTTAAAACAAGACAGCCTGCCTTTTTGAAATTTAACATAAAATTACCTCCAAATAATTTTACAGATTTTATATACACGGAAAATACCGTAAACAGAGCTTATTTGCGTCCGATCCTTTTCCTTGTAATAATAATGACAACCGTATTTGCCGCCAACAAGAGCGCCGCCGCCGAAATGGTAATTACCGAAAAGATCAGCCGTATATTTGCCATTTCGTCTACGTAGACCTTTTGCTTTTTGACGATCTGCTTATTGACGTGTTTAATGCTTTCCTGCGGGTCCAATTTAACGAGAATGTCCGTATATTCGTAATAAACCTCGGGTGCAGACGGTTCCGTGACTGTCGGCGTCTGCGTCTGCGGTACCGAATCGAGCGCGGGAGGCGTTTCGGTTTCTTCGGTATCCTCCTTTAAAACGTACGATTTGTTTATACGCAGATTATCGATGCCGAGCATATAATACTCTTTGAAATCGGCGGTATCCTCAAACGGCACCTTTATAACCGTTTCCAGAGCAAACGCCATTATCGAGGACCAATTAACATCGCCTTTTTTGCCGAAAGCGGAAAGCGGAATATCAAAGCTGTTCCAGCCGAGCTTTACGTCGGAATTTTTTATTTTATAAGTGAAGGTATTGTCCGAGTACCTGATTCCGGCGGAGAAATAAACCATCGTTTCGCATTGATCGAAAAGCGCTTTGTCGTCGACGAACAGATCGAAGCGAACCGATTTTGATTTACTCAAATCCGCGACGGAATTAAACAAAAACTTGTGAGCGTTAAGCGAATCGACTTCTTGATTTTGCACCCTCAAGGCGACCGAGCCCTTGCCCTCGGTTTTGTAGGTTTGGGTAACCATCGAATTTGACGACGACCAAACACCTACGCCAACGGTATTTAAGGTGTCGCAATCGCTTACGTATTGACTGTCCTTATCGGGCGTCGACGGCATCGTTTCGGGATCCGGATCGGGAACGGTACGCTTGCAGATAGTAAAGTTTGCGATTATATAATCCGCTTTAACGGAGCTGTTGTTTCCTATAAAGTACCGGCGCATTTCGCTCATTACGCCGTCCTTGCCGCCGCCGTTGTCAAAGCGTTCGAGCGGAACCTTGATATGCGTCCATTCATTCGATCGACCGCTTATCAACAGATCCGATCTGCCCTGATGAGTAGTATCGTAATAAACCTTATCTCCGAGCGACAATGAAAGCTGATGTGTATCGATATAATCCTCGCGGTTTTCGTCCATTATTACGTAAATATCAAATTCAACGTAATCGCCCTTCGTTAAATCGACCACGTCGTCGATATTGTCGGGGTCGAGTCCGTCAAAGAGATTGGACAGCGTGTATACGTTGTATATCGCCGACAGCCTGCCGAAATGTATTACCTCTTCTACGGCGTTTTTCGTCACGGGCTCGGGAGCTATAATGTCGGTAAAGCAAAGATTTTTTATAACGTAGCGGGAATTTTTTACTTCATCCGCAAGATACACTCCGCAAATACCCGACAAATCGGCGTTTGCGTCCACGGCGCTAAGCCCCGAGATTAAAACTCTTGCATGCCCCGCTTTATTATATTCGTAATTAGCTGTGGCTTTAAACCGCCTTGAGTTTTCATCGACAAAATAAAGGGCGATTTTTTTCGGAAGAGGCGAAGAGTCAAGTCCGGTATCGACGAACATATCAAACTCGATATAGGAATTTTCCCTTAAATCCGTTTTGTCGAAGGAAAAATATGTACCTTCCTTCGCGTCGGCGGAATTTCCGGTAAAATAATCGACTGAGAAATCGTTGAATTTTTTGCTCGCGTTATTCGGATAATCATTATCCGGAATATCGATATCCGCCGAGGTTTGGCATAGATTAGCTATAAAATATCTCGCATTTTGCTCGATCCCAGCGACGTTTACGGATTTACAAGCCGTAAAGTCAAATCCGTCCTCCGCATTTAAAGCCTTTACAAGGGCTTTTACCGATACCCAATTTCCGGGCTTGAAAACGAACTCGTAAGTTGCCTTTAAACCGTTTTTATCCGTAATGATAAAATTAAGATTATGTTCGGTAGCTTTTACGGTGTCTGCAAGAATGTCAAATCTTATATGCTCCCGCTTTGTAAGGTCAAACACTTGCGGCGCATCGTAAAGCGGCGTTTCGTCGCCTTGCTTATCGCAGAAATACTCGGTGAAAATTCCGGATTTTATAACCTGCGCGTTTTCGGGCATCGGCGGCGGCGTGGTATTTTTGGTGGAAAGACAAAGATTTGTCAGAACGTAGCGGTAATTATCGGTCATATCCCTTATTTGTACACCGATAATTTGCGTCGTATCGCAGGTCGCATGGATGGTAAGATCTCTCGTGGGAACTTTTATATGCGACCAAGTGTTGGTTTTAACCGTGAATTTATTATATCTCGCGGAGTTTTTGCCGAAGCTCAAGCCGTCGGTCTGATCCTTATCGACAAAAGCCAGGGTTTGAACGCTGTCTATGGAATCGGCTCTTATACCGGCAACGTAGATATCAAATTCCAGCCAATCGCTTTTAAGCAGATCGACCTGCTCCAAATCGTCAAATCGGATTATCGCGGACGAGGTGGATTTTTTATCGTCGTCGGTAAGGTCGATCCTTGCGCTCAGCTTCTGCAAATCGGCATCGGGCCATTCGGCGGTTCGCGCTATACCGGTAAGGCATATATTGGCGACGACATATCGGGTATCCTTTTGAGGATCCACTATCATACAGCCGCAAATATCGGTTAAATCCGTATTGCTTGCGGCAAAATTCGCCGTGGCGATCGATATATGAAGCCAAAAGCCTGTATCCGCGTCCGCCGCAAATACCGCCGTTTTACCCTGTGAATCGAAAACTCCCATTTTAAAGGGCAGACTTTTTAATTCCGATTCTACAAAAAGGTCAAATTCGAGGTTGTCGTAATCCGCACTTGTAAAATTGACGGGGGAAGACAGCCTGACGGTGGTTTCCTCGGATGAAGGCGCGCCCGATTTATAATCTATAACGTTTTCAAATTTATAAACCGTTCTTTGCGGATAACGCTCCGGAATATTCGAAATATTATCCGCGCTTGTAATAAAGCCCACAGTTAAGCTTTGGCAAAAAATTAACAGCGCGACGATTACCGCAAAGGTCCTTAATATGCTCTTTTTCATAGTCAAAACTCCTATCGTTATGCGATATTAAATGAAAAAAGATAACAAAACTTCCGGTTGTTTGTATCATATTACCATAAAAAGCACTTGCATTTCAAATATTATTGTGATAAAATACTTATGCTATTGTGATATTTTATTTTTTCGGAGGTCTGAAATGCCGGATTTTTCAAGAGCGGAAAAATATGTTGATAAGCGGATGAAATGCAATTACCGTTACGTGTTGAGCAATCAAGAATACTTTTGCCCGCATTATCACGACTATTGTGAGATATTTCTTATATTGGACGGCAGCGTAAAGCATTACGTAAATAATCAAAGCTTTAAGCTAAAACGCGGAAATCTTGTCTTCGTCCGCCCGAATGACGTACATAATTACGTAAACGAAAACGGGCTCGTATTTTCGATGATCAATATCACCTTTACGGTTGATACGCTCGAGGAAATATTCGCGTTTCTGGGCGAAGGCTTTCCTAAAAACGATATTATGAACGCCGCAACGTCGCCAAACGTATGGTTATCCGACACAGAGTACAATAAATTCTGCAATAAAATGGCGGATATACGCGCTATAAACAGCGACGATTACGAAAAAATCAAAACCGAACTCAGAATTTTGATTTTTAATTGCTTTACCGACTATTTTTCAAAATTTGAGCATTCAAATTACAGGATGCCGGGCTGGCTTGCGTCGCTTTGCGAGGAAATGAAGAAAAACGGCAATTTCATGCAGGGCGCAAGCGTCATGTATGAGTTAAGCGATAAAAGCCGCGAGCATGTCTCGAGAACCTTGAAAAAATACACGGGGCTTACCGTTTCGGAGTTTATAAACGATTTGAGACTTCAATTTATCGCAAATATGCTCGAAAACAGCAATCACAGCATAACGGATATCGTTTTTGAAAGCGGATTCAACAATATAAGCCACGCCACAAAGCTGTTTAAGCAAAAATACGGAAAAACCATGCGGGAATATAAAAATAAATCGAAAGATAACTTTTTTAAAACCCTCTATTGATTTTTTTAAAACCGACCTTCGTCAAGCTTTTCGTTTGCCGAAGGTTTTGTTTTATTCAGGCGTTGCTTTTCTTGAATTTTATTTTAACGCCGCATGTATTGAAAAAACAAATGATATTGTGATTATATTTTTATACTATTGTGATATAATTTTAAAAATTGCCTGATTTAACGCGGATTTTTAAAAAATAAACGACTGTTATATTGACTTTTCCGAAAAAAGATGCTAAAATGTGACAAATTGATTTAAGGAGCGGATATTATGAAAGAAAATTCCGAAAACCACACTTTACCCAAAGCCCTCGAGGGCTGTAATTTAACCGAAAGAAAAGACTTTGCCTGGGGCATTAACATTAAGCATGCGAGCGGATATCCCGCCTACAAACCCGAAAGCACCGAAAAAATGGTGCTTTTGGCAAAGGATATGGGTTGTAAAATTCTGCGCATAGGCTACGACGCCGAAAATGTGGAAAATATGGATAAAACCGTCCGATTTGCTAACGAATGCGGCATGGATCTGATGCTTTGCCATTACGCCGGCATAGCGCAGTCGGACGAGGAATACTCCGCCGACTATTATTACAATTTATTTAAAAGTTTGGCAAACCGCTATAACGGCAAAAACGGTCACGGAGTCGTAAAATATTTTCAAATCGATAACGAGGTCGATCTGTGGGTTATGCACACGGCTTTCGCCGAGAGCGGCAAGGTTGGCGGCGACGGCAGAGAGATAGAAAATTTTGATATTTCGCTTTTGGAGTCCGCGCGCAAAAAGTTCGAGGTTGCAATAAAGGGCGTAAAGGACGCCGATTCCGACGCCAAAACCGTGATAAATTTCGCCTGGGAGCATTACGGAATGCTCCAATACATGTACGAAAACGGCATAGAGTGGGACGTTACCGGTTATGATTGGTACGGCGATATGGCGCAGGTATACATAAATAACGGCAGAACGGCTTTTGACTCCGCCCGCACCGTATATGAAAAATGGGGCAAAGAAATAATAATTTGCGAAACAAATCAATTTTATGCCGAGGCTTTTGACGAAACCGATCCCGAAAGCTGGAATATCTTATACGAAATTATGAAGGACGCCTACAAAATGGATTTTGTCAAGGGCTGTATCTTTTACGAATTGGTGGACGAATTATACTACGAGCACGAGACTTACGAGCGCGAATCGCACTTCGGATTTATAGGCTCCGATAAGGACTGCAATTTAGGAGAGCCCAAAGCGGTCTATTACGCAGTCAAAGAAGCGCTTAATAAATAAAACATGCAGTTGCGACTCCCCTTGCTTACAAAGCATTGACTGCTGCCGTAAATTGTGTTATACTATGCAAAAATATAATTCTTTTTAAGGGGAAGCTATGCTTACGGACGAATTTATTTTGCTTTGCAAAGAATATGCCAAAACCAAAACCGACCTTTTAAACGAAAGCTTTGACGACTCCGACAAGATTTGCAGCTGCGTTTTGGAATTTTACGGTTATATTTTGGAATTGCGATACGTAAAAAAGAGCTCAGCTTTCATTAAGCCGAGCTCACTTTACTGTGTAATTAAATTGCGAAAAAACAGCGTCATACATTACCATTTGACCGATATAATTCCCTTTTTGGAGTATAAAAGCTTTAAATCCTGCTATTTCGGGATTATCGAAAGCGCCGAAAGATTAAAAAGCTGTTTTGAAAGTCTCGTTTCGGTTATCGAAAGCGTAACCTCGCAATTATCCCGCCTGCAAAGCAACGACTCCGCCGTTTTGCAAGCGCTTTTTGACAGCTATAAAACGATTTACGGCCTTAAAGAAAAAGACTTGGATTTCGACAAAATCGAAAACCCCTCCGACTATGCTCAGGTATATTTTTTGTCTTTGCAAAAAATGCGCGACGGTTTTATTTTTTCGAGATACTCCGATTTTGCCCCCTATTCCCTGCTGATTGAAAACAAAGTCGACAAGGCGCTTAAAAAATATGAAAAGCTCCGTAAAAAGGATCGGCTTTTGCCGTATGAAAAGCAATTGATCGACTATATTGCAAATTCCGAAAACAGCGGGTTCACGCCGCTTGATCCCGAGTGCGATACCGCCTTTTCTCAAAAGCTTGCGGCGCCGCTTTCGTTAATTAAGGCATTTGCGCTTGTTTTTTGCGCTGCCGCCTGTCTTTTCTGCGGATTTTTCGCCGTATATAATCTGATAATTTCAAATAATACGCTTACGGTACTCTCCGCCCCGTGGTATGAGGGCTTTATTTTCGCCGCTTTTTGCGCAATTTTCGGCGCATGCGTATTCTTCCCCCACATGCCGAATAAGCGCCTTAATAAAAGGGAAAGAAAGAATTTTTACGACGTTTTGGTTTCAAAGGGCGCAAGACGCTTTACCTTTATCTGCTTTATCGCCTCCGTTTTGATTTCGCTTGTTTTGTCTCTTTTGATAATGCGCGCAAACGTAAAGCTTTACGACGATAAAATAACCTTCGGCTCAAAGTCCTACGGTTATAACGATATTTACGCCGTTTACCGCATTGACGCAAGGTATAACCGCTACGGCGACCGGATAGACCGTCCGTCGTATGTGATCTTGTTTGACGATGAAACCTCGCTCGATTTGGACGGCTACGCTTCGGTAAAGGCAACCGAAAAAGAGGTTTTGCCCATACTTGAAAAAAACGGATTTACCGTAAAAACCGCCGAGTCCGAAAAGGAATTGCCTTGGTATACGGACGAATAATACAAGCTTATATTTTAAAAAGCCTCACAAGACAGATTTTTAAGGGCGCCGCATTTTCGCGACGCCCTTATTTATATCCGCATATATTTATCCGGATTTTGCTTTTGTCTTAAGCCTTTATTCCAAAGCGAAATACTCCTTTGCGGCGTTTTCACAAAATTTGCTCTGCTTTTCGATATATTTTTGCGAATTTAGCGCTTTATAGCGCAAATGCCAGGGAAACATTTCGGCGACATCGTCCGCGTAATAGGAACCGTCTCGCGGCACACGGTATTCCAAAAGCTTGTAATGACCGTGTTTTCCGGTACGCTTCACCGTAATAACGGTAGGCGTATGCGCGGCGGCTTCCAATTTGATTGTGCCGTTTTCACTGCTGTATTCGGTATAGAGCACCCATAAATAAACCGTGGTTTTGTTAAGCGTTTTATTTACGCAAAGCACTTCGTGGTTTGCAACGACAAAATTTTTATCGGTATTTCCCTCGCTGTAGTGGTGCTCGTAAATCTGCCCGTCAAGAAAGAGCGACAAATCCTGCGAAAGACTCGTTTGCGGGTTGGTAAGAAAGCAAGCCGACGCCGCTGCGAATACCACAATCGCCGCCGCGATCATCGCAAAAGCCGGCTTTTTGTAATTAAGCACGGATTTTACCCTTTCCTTTACGCCCACTTCCACGAAAGCCGGCGGACAAGCCGTAATCCTGCGGCGGTTAACACTTAGGGCAAGCAGCGCCTGCGAATAATCCGCACGACTGTCCGCGCTCAAATCCTTAACTGCATTTTCGTCGCAGGCAAACTCAATATCACGGCAAAACAGCACAAATCCGAGCCATACAAGCGGATTAAACCAATGAAGCGTTAAAATAAGAAAACCGAGCGGCTTCCACCAATGATCCCTGCGGCGGATATGCGCCTGTTCGTGAGCGATAACCTGCCGCGCATTCCGCTCGTCAATATCAAAAGGCAGATAAATTTTAGGCTTTATAATTCCGAGCACAAAAGGCGAAACAACCTTTTCGCTTTGGAAAATGTTATCGCGAAGAAGTACCGCCGTACCGACCTTTCTTTTTATCCGCATAAAGCTTACCGCGGTATAGATTAAAAGTACGGCGATACCCGCAAGCCAAAGCCCCGCCAAATACGGCATCATAAACCGAAATAAATTAATATCCTTTTCCGGTTGGACCGATATCGTCGTATCGCCTATAACGGAGTTAACGGAATTATCAATAATCGGCACACCCGAATTTATTACGGGCGGATTTAATGCCGCTTCGGGATTTATCGTTTGAGCGCTTGGTATCAGACTTAACGCGCTTTCGACGGCGAACGGGCAGACAAGCCGCATGGCGACTATGCCCCAGAGCAGTACCGTTATTCGCTTAGGCGCTTTTTTGAGCAATAATCTTAATAACATTACCGCAAGCACGATCCAGCCTGCCGATATGCTCATATTCACAACGTTTAAGAAGAACTCGGTCATTACGATTTTCCTTTCTTTATGCGGTCGATCATCTGTTGAATTTCGTCGATTTCCGCGTCGGAAAGCTTTTGACGCTTTGTAAATGCCGCAATAAACGCCGGCAGAGAGCCCTCAAAGGTTTTTTCCACCATTTCGTCAAGCTGTGCCGCCTGCACCCTATCCTTAGCGATAAGCGAAGTAACTATGCTGTTCTCGTTTTTTAATACCCCGCGCTCCGACAAGCGCTTGATAACGGTATACGTGGTAGTGGGCTTCCAGCCGAGCCGTTCCTTGCACAAATTTACAAGCTCACTGCTTTTAACCGGTTCGCACTCCCATAAAATCAGGCAAAATCGGTATTCGCTTTCAAATATTTTCGGTGTTTCCATATAATCCTTCCCTTTCTCTAATCCGTTAGAGTACATTATTACTCTAACACATTAGAGCGGGAATGTCAAGGGGTTTTAAAAAATTTTTAAGCGGGCAGGCTTCTTCTGAAATTAAACAGCGCTATCATAAGGCAGATACCCGTAACCGCATATATTATGAGCATACCTATCGCAAGGGCGCCCCACACCGCGAAAATGTGCGAATTAACATACGAAATAATCGTAAGGGCGGTTAAAACCAGAGTTTCCACCGTTCTGCAGTGTAAAAATTTCGAATCGGAATTGTCCCCCTCGGGTTGATATTTTGCCGCAAGCGAAGCGAGGTTGGTAAAAAACTGAAAATGAAAATAAAGGCTTAAAATCCCTATAAGAATATCGGCGAACTGCCATACGCCGTCAAGATCAAAAGCCACCAGCGAAGCTATCCAATCGGCGCCGTTCCATAAGGCGAGAATAACCCCAATACCGTAAAGCAGGGATAATTCGCGCTCTTCGTCCTTAAGATAATTTACAGCCGATAAAAAGAGGATATATCCTATAAAGGACGGTATGACACTTACGGTGTTTATATTGATATCAAGGCAGATGAAAAAATAGCCCCATGCCGCTCTCGAAACACCTTTGTAAAGGTTTGAATAATCGCTCATGATGTCGCCTCCTTATCGGGATACAGGTCAAGCCGCTCCGCAAGCTTACCGTCTATATACAAATCGGCGACGTAATAATCCGGAAGAACCCGGTCATTCTGCGGATCGAAGGTACCGCCGCCTCCGCCGAAGGTAACCGTGGGGCCCCAGCCGGGTTCGGTGGTTTGACTGCTCCAGCTTACTCCGTCACTGCTGCTGCCGCTCTCGGAATTTTCGGTTGCCGCTCTCAGGGTATCGGGGCGCTTTTCTCCGGGATATACCGGAGCCGCGGAAAGTCCTATTTCCCCGATCTTATCACGTTCTTCCCTCGTTCCGAGATGAGTTAAGCTCTCGTCCTGTGTTCTTGTAAGGTTTGTAAAATCGGCATTTGGATTAGGCTCTGTATTAAAAACGTCATCGCTATCGCCTATCCAAAAATCATCGGACTCCCGCAACGCGCCGTCAACGGTGTATACCGTTTGAACCTTTACCTCCACGCGAAAATTTTGCGCCGTGCCGCAATATAGGGTACCGGGAAGAGCCTTGCATCCCCAATCAAGGCTTTCGTCTTCGGTTTCGAGCTTTTTGAAATTTTCGAGGGGCACGCTTACCCAGCGCCCGCTTTGCTTTTCTATACGAAGTCTTTGAACCGTAAGCCGCATTTTGCTGTCTTCCGTTTCCTCGTCTTCTTCTATATCGTCGTCTGAAAAACAACCCGTTTTTATCACAAAAAGCCCTTCAAAAATGTTTTTACCGCATTTTTTAAGGTTGTACATATAATATCCGATTACGCTGTCTGGCAGCTCGTTAAAGCCGCACTCCCAATTCGGATATATGCCCGCCTTTTCGTTTTCCGCCGTTTCGGTTATGATTTCCGACTGCAATTCCCTCGGCGCGCAGATAATCCGGTAAAATCCGTTTTGCGCTATTACCGCCTTGGCGTAGGTGTCAAATGCGCCCGCGGGAGTTGTGCAGGAGATGCTTTTTGCCGACGCCGCGGACAAAAATGCAAAGCTCCCCGACTTATCATATATTTTTGACGCGCGGGCTCCGACCGACAAAGAAACGGCAAGAATAATAATGACGCATACCGAAACAAGCCCCATACCAACGGGATATTTTTTAAATCGCGCGATGGTTTCGATACGTTCGCGAATATTTTTACCGCCGTTGTTAATGCAGGTACTTCCCGGGGTTTTTGCAAAGCGGTCGTTCGACATAGCAAGCAATATTCGCCCGTAATCGCGCCGCTGCTCGCCCTCAAGGCGGCTTAGCACATACCAATCACAGCGCGCTTCCATGTCGTTTATCGCTCGGTTTGCACAGTACCAAATAAGCGGATTGCACCAATGAATACACCTGAAAAGCGTAATTATGACGCTTAGAGCGGTATCCTTGTGCTTTAGATGAAAAAGCTCATGCAAAATAACCTTATCGTCGATATCACTATCCGCCGGAATTACCAGCACCGGACGGACAATGCCGCATACAAAAGCGCTCGGAAGATTTGAAACCGTGATTATACGCCCGCATTTTACCCGATTTTCCGCGGCGATTTTTTTGATGCGCGCCGTAATTTCGGCTTCGGGCGCAACACCCTTTCGCAGCAGAAGGCGCAGTCGAATATAGGACGCCGTATATTTTAAAATGAAGAAGACAACGCCGATAACGTAGCCCGCGAAGATATATTCGGTAAGCGTTTTCGGTAATCCCAGCAATACCGGAAACGGAAAACGCACCTGCGTAAAGGAATAATCCTTGAGCAAATATTTGACGGCTTCGACCAATACCTGCCAACGAAATAAGGTATATCTGCCGTTAAATCCCGCCGGCAAAAGCAGGATAATTCCCAAAACGCCCCAAACCGCAAAATGCCACCTCGGCGGAAGCTTATCCTTAAATAACCGCTTGATTAAAAGCAGAAGCAGAGCAACCCCCGAAGCGTTGAGCGTCTGAACCAGAAAAGCCCATAAATCAAACACGCCTACACCTCCATATCGTCAAGTAAAGCCCGCAAGCGTTCCCTTTCCTCGGGCGAAATCGGTTCTTCCTTTAAAAATGCCGCTATCAAATCGCCTGCAGAACCGCTGTAAACACTGCGCAAAAAGTTCTGCCGCTCTTTTTGCCTACAGCTTTCGCGGTTTAAAGTCGCCCTGTAAATATGCGGATAGGTATCTTTGTTTATGGAAACTAAGCCCTTTGTCTTCATGCGGGTCAAATAGGTCAAAACCGTGTTGCGGCTCCACCCCGTAGTTTCAAACAGCTTGTTTACGAGTACGCCGAGCTCCGCGCCGTCGGTTTCCCATAAGGCGTTTAAAACCGTCCATTCTCGTTCCGATAATTTCATAATTTTACCTCCTACACTTGTAGTATCTTTATATATACTACACCTGTAGTAACCGTTTGTCAACAACAAATTTCAGAAAAATTCAAAAAAGCTTCGAAAGCCTTATTTTTGATAAAGACTCTCGAAGCTTTTTATATTTTAATATTTTAAATATTTTATACTGCGCTTGTTATTCGTATTGAAAACCGCTGTTTTCGCCGAGAGGGCGCTCGAGCAGGTCGGGATTTGCGCATATATGCTTTATAAGCTTAAGACTGCGGGCAAAGTAGAACCCGTCGGCTATTCGCTCGTCGAGGGTAACGCCGATATCCACGACGTCGCGTATTTCCTTATGACCGTCGGGCATAAGTATTTCCTCCTTATGCAGGGTGCCGATGGTTACCATAATGCTGTTTGTGCCGTAGTTGTTAAGATGATGATATACCGACGGGCATTTTATGCTTCCGAGGTTACTGCACAAAACGGTGGTATAGTTGGGATCTCCCTCGGTTATAAAATCCGGATTAATACCCCAAAAGTCAAGCCAGCGTATAATGCGTACCACCAGCATAAGCAGCGGGCGCGGAATTTTGGCAAAGGAATCGAGAAGCGAGTCCACTCCGCCAGTAGAATGCTCGCTTTTGCGGGTTTCGATAACGTCGCCTACGATTTTACGGCTCACCTCGTCGATAGTATCCGTATCGGCGGGTACCAGAACCATAAGCGCTTCCTCGGCGCGATCGGCAAAGCGGCGCTTGCAGACGAAGCTTAAGCTTATTTCGTTTCTTTCGTACATACGCCTGCCCTGTATAAATCTGTTCATAAGCGGGCGTTCGCGTACCATGCGGGCAAGCATCGTCACGGCGCAATGAAATACGGTTATTTTATAATCGAGCCCCGCGTTTTTCTTTTCCAGATACTTCACAAGCTCGGTGGCGTCTATGGTTTCGTTAAGATAAACCTCGCTGTCGGTCCGGTTAGGCATAAGATGAGCCATAATCGTCTGTAAACCGGTTATATCCTTTACGCGGCGCCCGTCCTTGCGGTCACCGAAGCGGCGTTTTGGTTTCGACATAAATTACACTTCCCTTTTTCATAGCGCGGCAGGGTATGTGCTCCCTCGCGCTTAATATTTTTTCAAAATTTTTTGTATCGATATCGCTCGTTATCGGCGGGAACGCATCATCGTAGTGGTCAAGGAAAACGGCTTTCGGCTTAAGCCTTTTTACTATTTCGAGGGCGTATTTTTCGAGATCCGATCGCCCCTGAAAGGGCAAAATGAGAATATCGGCGCCTGTGGGATAATCGGTATTTTTATCGAGTCCCAGGCTTCCCATAACCTGTATGCGCTTGCCGCCGCACAAAATTTCGTAAAATAAGATTTCGCCATTTTCTCGAAAGCGCATATGCAAGCCGATAAGCCGCAGCAAATGACCGGGATTTCGAAAAAATCGCCGGCAAAAAACGGTTTTAAAAAATATGGGTAAATCGAACATGCAGTGTCTGCCCTTAAACGCCGTAACGCCAAAGGGGCGAATATAGTCGGTTTTTCCGGGTGAAGCCGGCAGTAAACGTTTAGCCGGAACGCCGCGCTTTATAAGCGTTTTTCGCGGCGTCGCGGTACAATGTATTTGAAATTGCGTCGCATTACAAAGCGTCGGCAGATGATATATATGATCAAAATGACCGTGGGTTACAAAAACGTCCGTTACGTCCGAAAAATCGTTTTTGGGTATAAAAGTCGGATTTTTTCCCGTAAAACAGCCCGTCTGCACGCCGAAAAAGGGATCAAAGGCGATTGCCGCATCGCCCTCCCGCATAATAAGCGAAGCATCGCCGTACCAAAATATTTCCATAAATTTACGTCTTCTCTCCTCATGCGAAAAACGAATTTATACTATGTTTGCGGGGCGTCGGCGTTTGCCGAGTCCTCCAAAAGGCGGTAAGCCACCTTGCCTACGAGCGTTTTGGGAAGCTCGTCGCGAAATTCTATTTCCCTTGGTAAAGCGTAGCGCGCAACGCGTTCTTCGAGATACCGATTAAGCCGCCTTAAGCAGTCGTCGTCACCCGCCGCGCCCTCGCGCAGTACGACGTACGCCTTTACCCGCTGCATACGGCGCGGATCCTTTACGCCTATAACACAGCTGTAGGAAACGTCGGGGAAAGAATCGATAATATTTTCAAGCTGTTCCGGATAAACGTTGTATCCGTTGGTTATGATAACGCGCTTCATTCGCCGCACAAAATAAACGTAGCCGTCGGCGTCCATGCGGCCTATATCGCCCGTATAAAGCCAGGTTTTGCCGTCGGAGCATTTTCTTAAAGCAAGGGCGGTTTCTTCCGGATTATCGAGATATCCGAGCATCAAGGTAAGTCCCGTAAGGATTATCTCCCCCTCGCCGCCGAGTGGCATATCCTCGTCGGTACCGGGGCGGACGATACGGTAATATGTATCCGGAAAGGGTAATCCGATACTGCCCTCGCGGCTTACCTTGCGCGGAGTAAGACAGCTTGCCGTAACGCACTCGGTAAGTCCGTACCCCTCGCGCACCTGAATTGTCGCGCCGTGAGATTTTAAAAAGGCGTCGATTTTCTTTTTGAGCTCGGGCGACAGCGAATCGCCGCCGCAGTACATTCCCATAAGAAAGCCGAGGTCGAGCTTTTCGAGCCCGGGCGCGTGCAGCAACGCCTTGAATATGGTGGGAACGCCGGCTATGAAGTTTGGTTTTTTGCGCGCCAACATCGAAGCGTAGCTTTTATCGTTAAAATTCGGCATCAAAATACAGCAAACGCCGTGTATCAGCACCGCATGTATGTTTATTCCCAAGCCGAAGCCGTGAAAGCATGGCATACAGCTCAGCATTTTAAGCCCGGTTCGGAAGGTTTCGCCCATAGCCTCGCGCGTTTGCAAAGCGCAGGCGTTGAAGTTAAGGTCCGACAGGCAAATCCCTTTAGGCGTGCCGGTAGTGCCGCCGCTGTAAAGGATAACGGAGGTTTTATTCGGATCAAAAAGGTTTTCCGGAAGTGTGATACCGTAGTCGGCAAGCTTTAAAAAATCCTCATAAAGGATATCCTCCGCACGATTTGGAAAGCGCAGGTATTCCTTACCCTTTTTAAACACGTAAGCCGCTTTTAAAAAGGGATTGAGCTCGTCTTGAATACGTACGACGATCACCTTTACCGGCTGTTTTACATCGCCTATCGCCGCAACGGTTTTTTCGTAAAACATATCCGGAGTTATAATAGCCTTGCTTTTTGAAAGGTTAAGGTAAAAGGAGATTTCTTTGCGGGCGGAAAGCGGATGGATCATATTGGCTACCGCGCCTATGCGATTAAGCGCATAAAAGCAATCGAGCGTTTGCGGCAAATTAGGCAAAGACAAAGTGACAACGTCGCCGCGCTTAATGCCGAAGCTGATAAAAGCGCGCGCAGCTTTTTCTATTCGCTTTACAAAGGCTTTGTAGCTTGTTTTTCTGCCGTAAAATTCATAAGCCGGCTCGTCGGGATACTGTCCCGCAATGCGTTCAACCATTTGAAACATCGTAAAATTAGGATATTCCAAATGGTTTTTCGGTATGTATTCTTCCATTCTACCCCTTCTTATCGGAAATATCGGTACTATTATATACCTTTTCGCCGAAAATCTCAATAGCGAATAAGAAATTTTGTCTTTTTCGCCTTCTTTAAAAGCGAAAACGGGAAAAATTTAAAATTTTTAAAAAAGATATTGACAAACGCCGCGAAAGTGATTATAATCGTCTTGTAGTTAGTTACTTAACTAACTAACATATACGAAAGGAGATGCCAACTTGAATATCAGCCAAAGCGCGGAAAAGCCCATATTTATTCAAATAGCCGAACAGCTTGAAGATAATATATTCACGGGCGTCTTTCCCGAGGAGACGCAAATTCCGTCTATGAATGAAATTTCGGCTTTGCTCGGCGTCAATCCGCATACCGTGCTTAAGGGGATGAATCTTTTGACGGATGAGAAAATTATTTATAAAAAGCGGGGGCTCGGTATGTACGTAAGCACCGGCGCCGTTGAAAAAATCCGCCGCAAGCGGCAAAGCCGATTTTACGAGCAGTATATCGCCGCGCTTATTGAGGAAGCGACAAAGCTTAAAATGACTAAGGAAGATATTATTGAACTTTTGGAAAGGGGTTATAAAAATGAAGGGCATAGAGATTAAAAAGGTTACCAAGCGGTACAGAGAAGTCACCGCGCTCGACAACGTTTCGATATCCTTTGAGCTCGGAAAGATTTACGGGCTTTTGGGGAGAAACGGCGCGGGAAAATCAACCCTTATAAATATTGTTTCAAACCGTATTTTCGCAGACTCGGGAGAAATTCTGATCGACGGCATTCCCGCAAAGGAAAACATGGCGGTGCACGACAAGCTTTTTTGTATGAGCGAAACGGATTTGTACGACAAAGATTTAAAGGTTATAGAGCATTTCAAGTGGACAAAGCGCTTTTATGCGGATTTTGAGCTTGAAAAAGCGCTGGCGCTGTCCGAAAAATACAAGCTTGATACGAACAAGCGATTCAGAGCGCTCTCAAAGGGGTATCAATCGATTTTTAAGCTTATAATCGCGCTGTCCTTGGCGGCGCCTTACGTGATTTTTGACGAGCCGGTATTGGGGCTTGACGCCAATCACCGAGAGCTATTTTACAGCCTGCTGCTTAAAGAATTTGAAAGCGGAGAGCGCACCTTCATAATCGCGACCCACTTGATCGAAGAGGTTTCGAACATTATCGAGGAAGTGGTTTTGATTGACAAAGGAAAGGTTTTGCTTAAAGACAGCGTGGAAAATTTATTGGAAAACGGATACGGCGTTTCGGGCGCAAAGGCGGCGGTCGAAAGCTTCTGCAAGGGCAAAAACGTGATAGGATTCGAAGAATTGGGCGGGCTTAAAATCGCATATATCATAGGCAAAAAAGCCGCTCTGCCGAAGGACGGCAGTCTGCAGATTTCGGCAATAAATCTGCAAAAGCTGTTTGTTAAAATGACCGGAGAGGAGTTTTAATATGAAAAAGTTTAAATCCGCCGTATTTTACGGCATTATTACCAAAATGAGGCCGCTTATAATATTTTATCTGGTCGAATACGGATTTTTGGCGCTGATTATGGCGCTTATGGCGCTTTACACGGGAAAAGTAGAAGTAGGTATCAACGGTGTGGAAATATCGTCCGCCGTATTTTTGAGCGTTATGGGAGGTTTGAGCTTCAAAGAGGATTTCAAGGCGTTTTTACAAAACGGCTTTACCCGCAGATATATTTTTATTTCAACCTTTTGCAGTTTTATTCTGATATCCGCCGCAATGGCGCTGACGGACGCTTTAATAGGAAACATCCTTCATCATTTTATCAAATTCACCATGTATTTCGGAACATTTTACGGATACAATCATCCCTTCGCAAATTGGCTGTGGCTTACCGTCGCGTACGTGACCTTTTGCAGTATTTTTTATCTGGCGGCATTGGTTGTAAATAAGGTGGGTAAAAGCACCTCGCTTTTAATAGCCGTAGGACTTGCCGGCGCAGGTTTACTTATTACCTACCTGTTCCGGTTTGTATTCACCCCCGAGCTTGTAGGCAAAATAGGCAGATTTACGTTAAACTCTTTAGGCTTTATGAATGACGGAACAATAAACCTCTTCTTCCCCATTCTTACCTTTACGGTAATAGCCGCCCTTTTCGCCCTCGCCTCCTACGCCCTCCTTCGCCGTACGGAGCTTAAATAAAAAAAGAAATATTTATAAAGCTGCGGCGGCAGGGATATTCCCCGCCGCCGCGTATTTTCGGTCAATATCGGTTAAATTGCAAATGCAAAAATAAAAATTAAACTTACTTATGAAGCTTTTGCGTTACGGCAATGCGATCTGAATTTTAATTGCGCGGTTGTTTTTGGGCTTTTTAGCTTTTTTTAAAATACAATCAATACCGACGCCAAAAACGCGGCGGCGGCGGAGATATAATCGAATTTTGTAAGCTTTTCCTTGCGTATCATACTGACAGCGGTCGAAAAGACGATAACTCCGCCCGATACCAGCGGGTATTGCACCGATGCGGGCAAATGCAGCAAGGCTATCAGCAAAAACAGGTTGCCTAAGCCGTTAAAAACGCCGTAACCGCCTACGTATACAAGGCTTTTACCGGTTACGAGAGGGATTTTTTTGGTTCTTATCAACAGCCAAACGCCGGATACTGCCGCGCACACCAGCGAGGATATTACCATAAAGCCGTTGCTGTCGGTATGCGAATAAGAGGACGATTGATGAATTTTCGAAATAACTCCCGCAAGTCCGTTTAAAATAAAAACCGCTATGTAATAGATAAACGCTTTTTTATTTGCTTCGCCGGTTTTCATATTAAGCAAAACCGAAAATACTATCAACACACAGCAAAGCACTTTAAATACGGTCAGGCTCTCGTCATAAAAGATTATTCCCAAAGCAAACGGCAGAAGCATACCGCCCAACATCGAAAATACCGAATAAATCGACAAATTGGCAACGGAAAACGCCTTTAAGCTGAAATACGACATGATAATACAAACCGCCGTATATATTACCGACATAATTAAACTGTAAATGGTGAATTTCAGCCGAAATCCGCTTATTATAAGCATAAAAATTACGATTACTACGCTTCGGTAAAAGGAAAAAACGAGCGCGGCGTTAAGATCCGTGCCGTATTCCTCCTGAAAACGCTGGTTAAATAAAAACTGCAGCGAAAACAATACCGTTGCGATTATTACAAGTGAATAATACATAATACTTTACCTGCTCTTTTAAAACTGTAACTGACTTTTTTACTTTGCGTAATTTGCAACGATACGCTTCATCTCATCCCAATGCCTTTCCATATCCGTCGCCAGCTTTAATTGCGTGCGACAGCGAACCAAATTGTGCTCGGGATATTTGGTTTTAAAATAGGTATCTCCCTGTAAATAATCGGTTAAAAAGCGCATACCGCATTCGAGAGTCATCATCTTGGCGCCCTCGGGCATAAGCATGATTTCTTCATGCCGCATTTTACCGCCGCATCCGTCTAAGTAACCTTTCGCATAAACGTCAAACAGCGCAAGATCCATAGAAACCTTGCCGAGATCCGGTTCGTCCTCCGCGGCGGTGTTTGCCCCGAAACGAATGGAATCCCCGAAATCGGTCACCGAAAAGCCGGGCATTATCGTATCAAGGTCAATAACACAAAGAGCGGTCCTGCTCGCGCCGTCCAGCATAACGTTATTGAGCTTTGTATCGTTATGGGTAACTCTCAGCGGCAAAATACCATCTTTATTGGCGTCGTAGAGCACCGAGTAAAAATCGGCGCGTTCCTTTATAAATTCTATCTCTTTTAAAACGCCGGCGGCTCTGCCGCATATATCCGCATCTGCCGCCGCCAGAAAATCCCGATACCGTTTAGGGGTATTATGAAAATCGGGAATGGTTTCATAAAGCTCTTCCGCCGGAAAATCGCTTAAATCCCGTTGAAAACGTCCGAAAGCAACGGCGCTTTGATAAAAATCCGATTCGCTTTCGGGGCGTTCAAGGCAAACGGCGTCTTCGATAAAATCATACATGCGCCAAAAATAACCGTCGGCATCCTTATAAATATGACCGCCGCGTTTAGCGGGTACCAGGCTTAAAACTCGGCGGGGATCACCGCTTTTAAGCTTTAAAAATTCGGTAACACGCTCAATATTTGAAATTACGTTTTCTGGCTCCTTAAAAACAACGGTATTTATAGCCTGCAGGATGTAACGTACCGTTTTGCCGTTTTTATCCTCGCACCGCACCAAAAACGTATTGTTAATATGTCCGTTTCCGTAAGGCGTACATTTTACAAATTCGCCGCAAATATCGAATTGACGTACGGCGTTTAAATGCCGCTCCAAGGTTATATTTTTCATTTTACTCTCCTAAATATGTAAAATCGCATCTTCGGCTTCAACCGTACAAAAGAAATTTGTTTCGGCTTTCGACACATATCAGGAATAGTATATACTAAATCTTTGCAAAATTCAACGGCAAATTTTAATTTGTAAAACGGAATTCGGTCGAACGTTTTTCGTTTTAATAAATATTTTTATTTTCCCTGTAGCTGCGCCAGACGTTTTCGAAAAAATCGTCGTTAGCCGGAATAGGCCGCACTTCGCGCCAGAATGATGAAAATCCGTTTTCGCAAAGTACCGTTTCCTGAACCTTGTTACGGGTATCGCCTTTTTCTTCGGTAAAACGGAAAATTTCCTCCAAGCCTTTCCCGAGCATTCCGTTTTTATCAAAATAAAGGCTCGAGCCTCGCGTCGCTCCTACCGTTTCGGCATAATCTATCATGGCTGTGAGAACCGCCGACTGAGTATAAAGAATATCCTTTAACTTATAATACAAATAAAGTCTTGTCGTATCGCCGACACCGCATTTTGAAAGCGATTTAATATCGCTGTCGACGCCGCGTAAAGCGGTTTTCATGCCGTCGGTATTTCTTATGGCGGCGGCAAGGTCGCTCATTCGTCTTTGGGCGTATTTTATCAAAGCGTCGACGTTATCGGGATTTTTAAGTATTTCCGCCGTTTCGGATTTAAGGCGGTTTACTGCAATAGCCGCAATTTCGGAAAAAATGCCGTCGTCAATAAGCGCGTTGCCGTTTTGCGAAATATACTGCGCCGCGCGAAGAGAACCTACCTGCCCCGAATTGAGCGCCGAGCCGCCCGGGCGGGTAATTCCGTGCGTGCCCGCGCATTCTCCCGCGCAGAAAAGCCCCTTAACCGACGTCTGCCACCACATATCGACCGCGATACCGCCGTTGTTGTGCTGAGCGCAAAGGGCGATTTCAAGATATTCTTCGGTAATATCGAGCCCCTTATCCTTATACAACTCTATTGCGGGGGCGTTCATTTTTTCGAGTCTTTGGATGGGTGTGCCGAAAAGCGCCTCCGCTTTGCTTAAATACTCAAACGCCTCCGAGGAGAGTTTATTATACTCAATATCTTTAATACCAAAGGGATTTTCGGTAAAATCGAGATAAACCCTGCGCTTCTTTAAAACGCACTCCCTGTAAACCAACAAATCTATTACGGATGAGCCGTTCATTACCTTTTTAGAGTCAAAGGGCCATTGATAGCCCTTGAGGAATACCATGGAAAGCGCTTCGTATTTATCGTCAAAATAATCGCTTAAAAATTCGTATTCGTTGCCGTTTTCATCCGCAGATACAAAACGGGGTAAAACCTGCATATAGGTACCCGATACGTTCCACCGTGGATTTACCGAGGCTAAGCCGTACTGCCATTCGGTAAGATTTTGCGCCTTTGCCCCCGCAAGCAATGCAAGGCTTGCGGTACCCGTATGACATTCGGGATAAACGCTGTCGGCATAAATACCGGCGGGTCCGCCCGTGCACATGACAATATCCGCGCACTTGAAGGCGACAAAATCGCCGCTTTGCTTCTCAAGACACAAAAGACCGCAAACGGCGTTATCATATTTTAAAATTTCAACGGCAAGATATCCGTCAAAAACCTCAATACCCGAATTTTCGGCTTTTTTCTGCAAAGCCTCGGTCATATATTTAGAGGTCAACGGTCCTGCCGAAGTGGCTCTCGCATAAGGGTCATGGTCGGTTTTATAGCCGACGTACTCGCCGTAGCGATTTACGGGAAATCCGACGCCGAGTTCGCATAAATTCATAAAAGAACGGACGGATAAAGCCGCTTCGCAAAGGGCGTTGTCACCGTCGACACTGCCCCCCGCGAAAAGGTTTTCCGCCATTTTGTAAACGCTGTCGGGGCTGTCGCCGCCAAGCCCCAGCTTGTAATAGGTCTGCTTATCACTGCCGGTATTTCTCGAAGTGCCGCAGTTTACGCCTTCGGTAACGACGGCAACCTTTTTGCCGAATTGCTTTAATCTGCAGGCGGCATTATACCCTGCCGCTCCCGTGCCTATAACTATAGCTTCGAAGGTATAATTTTTCATATTTTCACCCTTAATAAAATCAAAGTCTGCGAATATGGAAGCCTCCGTCAACGTCTATCGACTGCCCTGTTACGTACGGCAGACTGCCGTTGCAAAGAGTCCATATAGCCTCCGCAATATCCGACGGCTGCCCCCAGCGTTTAATGGGCAAAAGACCGCCGTCGATAAGCGCGTCGTACTTCGCCTTCACCTTATCGGTCATGCCCGTTGCGATTATACCGGGGCGTATCTCGTTGACCGTTATACCGTACTCGGCAAGACGATCGGCGAAAAGGGCGGTGATCATTGTAACACCCGCTTTAGAAATGCAATATTCGCCTCTGCTTACAGAGCTTGTGTAGCCCGACATCGAGGATATATTTACAATACTGCCCGCTCTGTTTTCTTTCATAATTTTGGCAACCGATTGGGTAAGGAAAAGCGTGCCCTTTGTGTTGATATTCATAACAAAATCGTAGGATTCCTCGGTCATTTCGAGAATATCGTTTCTGACCTTCGGCGCCACTCCCGCAACGTTTACAAGAATATCTATTCTGCCGTACTTATCCATTGCGGTTTTTACATAATTTTCTCTGGAGTCTTTGTCGCTTAAATCGCCCTTGAAATATGTAAACTCGCCCTCTAAAGTCTTTGGCATTTGCGGTAAAACGTCCATTCCCACAACCGCTATGCCGTTATCCAACAATTTTTCCGCCGCCGCCATACCTATTCCGCCCGCAACGCCTGTAACCAATGCCGTTTTCATCAATTTTTACCTCCGCAAAGTTTTTTGTAAATGGGTAAATACGTATCTCTGTCTCTTATAACACAGCCGGGAGTGCCGCCGGGCTTACGCATGATCTCTGTACATTTAGAACAGCAGATACAGATTTTGTTTTTATCCATACCGCCGTTTTTTAAAATATCTACGGCAAAATCGGGATAAGCGAATACCGTTCTGCCAAAGCCCGCAAAATCGAATTTATTATCTTTTATATACGTTGAAACAACGTTTGGAGCGGCTGTACCCAAGAAAGATACCGCCGAGCAGATAAGCGCCATGTCGGGGTTCAGCTCCTTTAACTTTGCGGTACCGTTAAGCACCCTTGCCACGCCCTCCAACGGATGCTCCGGCGCCTCATAACCGCCCTGCGCATAAGGACGATTTACATGCGGATTAAAATAAGGGTTACCCATTGTGATATTAAGTATTCTTACGCCATAATCATACAGTTTTTTTATAAGCCAATCCGGTTCGCTTGCGTCAAAATCCAAACCGCCGTCCTTAGAAACGCCGAATCCGTAAGGGTATTCGAATCCGTCATAAACATTCAGTCTTGAAGAAACAATAAAATCCCCCGAACAGCTCTCAACAGCGCCCTTTACGCTCTCGCGCAGAAGTCTTGTCCGGTTCTCCAAGCTGCCGCCGTATTTTCCCTCTCTGTTATACGCGGAAAGCAGTTCGGAATTTAGGTATCTGTGACAGCATTTGATATCCACACCGTCAAATCCCGCTTTTTCGGCAAGCAGGGCGCCTTTTACAAGCGCTTCTCCGACGCGGTCAAGGTATTCGTCGGTTACTGTTCTGTCCGAAGAAATAGGATTGCCCTTTTCAAAAACGGGATTGTTATAAGCGATTAAAGGCGCCGGCGTACCGTTCGGTTTCGAATATCTTCCCGAATGAGTAGCCTGCATAATAACGAGGGGCGCATAGCCGTTTTCTTTGATTGCGGCTTCCTTAATGACTTCGACCTCTGCTTTGAAATTATCGAGATTATTTTCCGTTATGTAAAGCTGGCGCGGATTTGCCCTGCCTTCCTCCAAAACCGCGGTGGCTTCGAACCAAATAATTCCGGCGCCGCCCTCGGCAAAGCGCCGATATCTTCGCTTTGTAAGCGTGTCGGGACTGCCGTCGGGAGTTCCGTCACAACCCTCCATCGCCTGGCAGGCAAGGCGGTTGGATATTACCTTATTTCCTATTTTATACTCCTTTGCCAAAACCGAAGTATCTTCCGAATAGGGCAAATTTAATCCGAGCTCGTCTCTTTGGGCGACAAAATCCCGAAGCGTCGTATATACTTTTTTTACCAAAATCGCTCACTCGTTTCTTAATGAAATTTTCCCGCATTCCTGACGTCTCTCGCTTTGATTTATCGTGATAAGTCTGCATTGGCGCTGCCGGAAACCAATAAGCGGTATTATTAATATAACACACAATAAACCGCCGCGCAATATACATAAATGGCTGACTTTTACGCATAAGAAAAAGCCGACTGCGTTTGCAATCGACTTTTCTGGCGGAGTAGGAGAGACTCGAACTCTCGCGCCGGGGTTTAGCCGGCCTACGCCCTTAGCAGGGGCGCCTCGTCACCAACTTGAGTACTACTCCGAATATTGATAAACATATTAAAAAATATTAAATTGTAAACTTGTTCTAAGGACTCGGCTTGCGTGCCCTCTTGCGGTGCCCGAAATTCATTGCCGGCTTGGAGCGCCTATGAATTTCGACCGCTGCGCCATTTTAAACTCGCTTCCTCCGTCACTGACGGCGCTCGTTTAAAATGCCCGTCACCAACTTGAGTACTACTCCGAATATTGATAAACATATTAAAAAATATTAAATTGTAAACTTGTTCTAAGGACTCGGCTTGCGTGCCCTCTTGCTGTGTCATTCGGCGGTGATTAAAATTGGCGGAGAGGATGGGATTCGAACCCATGTGGGGTTGCCCCCAAACGGTTTTCAAGACCGCCTCGTTATGACCGCTTCGATACCTCTCCGAATGTGACTGCATTATTGTAACACACTAAAAGTAAAAAGTCAACACCGATTTTTTAACTTTTAAATTTTATATTGACATTTTTGTGTTTTAATGTTATATTTGTAACATTAAACCTCAAAAGGAGTGGATACGCAAATGTCACGACCGAATAAAACGGCGGAAAGAATCGTTGCCGCTTTCGGAGAGCTTATCGATACAAAGCCCTTATGCGAAATAGCGATAAACGATATTGTGAAAAAAGCCGACGTATCGCGTATGGCGTTTTACAGGAATTTCCGTTCGATAAACGATATCGCGAATAAGTATATTGAGCTTGTTTTGTTCGACGTTGAAAAGGCGGTAAACGAACCCAAAACGCCCTTCAGCATGCAAACCTATTTTTCGTTGATTTTTAAAAATCTTTCGAAATACGGTAAAACCATTCGCGCGCTTTACGAAGCGGGTTACGGGGAGCTTATGCTCAAATTTTCGAATATCAAGCTTTTTAAAACCCCTTTGAAAAACAAATATATTTATTTGGAAAAATACCAATCGGATATTATGGCGGGCGCGTTTTATAATCTGCTTATTTCGTGGATCAAAAACGGTATGAAAGAATCTGCGGAGGAAATTTCCGCAATATGCACCAAATTTGCGGCAAACGCGATATAAGGATATAAAGGAGTAGTTTATGAGTTCAATTGCAATAGTAACGGATACAAACAGCAGCATAACAAACGATCAGGCGAAAAAGCTCGGTATTTATTTGATACCGATGCCCGTAATAATAGACGATGAGGAGTATTTTGAGGGAGTAAATTGCGGTTACGAGCAGTTTTTTGAAAAATTGCATAACGGAAGCGAGGTTTCCACCTCACAGCCCTCCCCAGAAACGGTTACAGGCGTATGGGATGAGGCTTTGAAGGATCACGATTACGTAATTCATATACCGATGTCCTCGGCGCTGAGCGGCTCCATGCAAAGCGCAAAAGCGCTGGCGCTCGATTATAACGGCAAGGTGCTTGTCGCGGACAATAAGCGCATCTCCCCCACCCAATGCAATTCCGTAACCGACGCGCTGACTCTTATCAAAAAAGGGCTCGGTGCCGAGGAAATCGTAAAAAGGTTGGAAGAAAATTCCTTAAATTCCTCTATTTATCTCGCGGTAAATACGCTTGAGCTTCTCAAAAAAAGCGGACGCGTCACCGCCGCGGGCGCCGCCATAGCCACGGTGCTCGGAATAAAGCCGGTTTTGCAAATACAGGGCGGAAGGCTCGACGCCTTTGCCAAAGTGCGCGGTATGGAAAATGCCGAAAAAACGATGATAAACGCGGCAAAAAAGGATATCGAAACCCGCTTTAAGGGCAAGAATATCGCGGTGGATTTGGCATACTCGGGCGATATTAAAATCGCCGAAAAATGGCTGGAAAAAATTAAAGGCGAATTTCCCGACCGGGAAATCAAGCTTTACCGCCTGCCGCTGAGCATTTGCTGTCATGTGGCGGACGGCGTAAAAGCCATAGCGCTCTCCGAAATCGAAGAATAGATAAACGTAAAAAACCTCGATAAAATCATCGAGGTTTTTTACGTTTAGATTGCCTTATTAATACATTCCGCCCTGTGCTGCTGCGGCTGCCGCGGCGGCATTTGCGGCGGCGGCGTCCTCGGGTTTGTCGGCGACAAGGCTTTCGGTGGTAAGCACCATTGCCGCTACCGAAGCCGCGTTTTCGAGCGCGGAGCGCGTAACCTTAGTAGGATCAACAATACCCGCCTCGAGCATGTCGGTATACTCTTCCTTATAAGCGTCAAATCCGTAGTTGATTTTACCGCTTGTAACGATTTTATCGATAATTACAGAGCCCTCTATGCCGGAATTGAATGCGATTTGCTTTATCGGAGCTTCGAGCGCTTTAAGAACGATATTTACACCGGTCTTTTCGTCGCCGTTTGTCGCGTCAAGCAAAGCTTTAACGGCGGGAATAGCGTTGATAAGCGCAACTCCGCCGCCCGCTACTATGCCCTCTTCGACGGCGGCTTTTGTAGCCGAAAGTGCGTCTTCGATGCGAAGCTTCTTTTCCTTCATTTCTATTTCGGTTGCGGCGCCTACCTTGATTACGGCAACACCGCCGGCAAGCTTGGCAAGTCTTTCCTGAAGCTTCTCTTTATCGAAGTCGGAGGTGGTGGACTCAAGCTCGTTTCTTATCTGATTGATTCTGTCCTTGATAGCGTCGGCATCGCCCGCGCCGTCGACGATAATCGTATTTTCCTTGGAAACCTTTATCTGACGGGCGTTCCCCAGCTGATCGATCGTGGTATCCTTAAGCTCGAGACCCAATTCCTCGGAAATAACCTCGCCGCCGGTAAGTATGGCTATATCGCGAAGCATTTCCTTACGTCTGTCGCCAAAGCCGGGCGCCTTAACGCCGACACAGGTAAAGGTACCGCGAAGCTTATTTACAATAATCGTGGAAAGCGCTTCGCCCTCGATATCCTCGGCTATTATAAGCAGCTTTTTACCCGCTTGAACTATCTGCTCGAGCAAAGGAAGGATTTCCTGTATATTGGAAATTTTCTTATCGGTAATAAGTATATACGGATCGTCGAGAACCGCTTCCATTTTATCGGTATCGGTAGCCATATAAGGCGTGATATATCCGCGGTCAAACTGCATACCCTCAACCACTTCGGAGTAGGTCTCGGCGGTCTTTGACTCTTCGACGGTTATAACGCCGTCGGCGGTCACCTTGCCCATAGCCTCGGCAATAAGATTACCGATAAATTCATCTCCGGAAGAAACGGTGGCAACGCGCGCGATATCGTCGGTGCCGCTTACGTTCTTAGAGTTGCCCACAACCGTTTTGATGGCGGTGTCTACCGCGCTCTTGATACCCTTTTTGATTATCATCGGGTTAGCGCCGGCGGCAACGTTTTTCATGCCTTCGTTTATAATAGCCTGCGCCAAAACTGTGGCGGTAGTGGTACCGTCGCCCGCGGCGTCGTTGGTCTTAACCGATACTTCCTTCAAAAGCTGAGCGCCCATGTTCTCAAACGGATCCTCGAGCTCGATTTCCTTGGCTATGGTTACGCCGTCGTTTGTGATAATGGGCGAGCCGTACTTTTTATCAAGCACAACGTTTCTGCCCTTCGGTCCCAGGGTAACCTTAACGGCGTTTGCCAATTTATCGACGCCGGTTTGTAAAGATTTGCGAGCTTCCTCGCCGAAAATAATATTTTTTGCCATAGTGCATCACCTGTTCCTTATTCTACTATTGCCAAAATATCCGACTGACGAAGAATGGTATACTCTTCACCGTCGATTTTTATTTCGGTTCCCGAATATTTGGCGGCAATTACTTTGTCGCCCGGTTTTACGGTCATCTTGATTTCCTTACCGTCCTGCGTACCGCCGGGGCCCACCGCTACGACTTCCGCAACCTGCGGCTTTTCCTTAGCGGCAGAAGTGAGAACGATACCGCTCTTGGTTGTTTCCTCTGCTTCGGTTGCTTTGATAACAACATTATCGGCTAAAGGTTTAATGTTCATTTTTCTTCCTCCAAATTGAAATATTTGAGTAATCAAAGGAATAGAAAATCCTTTATTTCCCATTGCAAAGACTATATTATACCAAAAGTCAGGAAAAGTCAATAGCAGTTTTAAATAATTCAATTTTTGTTAATAATTCCGATAAACCGCAAATCAAAGCCCGACATTTTTCAACGCCTTAATCACCGTGGGGCTTAAGGATTTTGCGAAAATCGCGCCCTTGCCGGTGATTTTAAGCCCGTCACCGTCCCGCTCGGCAAATCCCGCGTTTAAAAGCTTATCGGTATGCACGTCCTTGATCAAAAAGCTTAAATCGGTGCCGTAATTGAGCGCCAAAAGCTCGAAAAGCGCCGCAGAGGAGGTATTGCATTTCCCTGCCGCGGGCTCCAAAGCTTTGCAAAGCGCCGATATTACCTTGACGCTTAAAACGGATAAATCTTGATTTTCCAAGTATAATCACTCCCTTTTGTTTATTGTAGCGTTTTATGTATTCAAAATCAACAAAAATCACCTGTTTTTTAGATTATAATTTTTTAGTAAAATTATTTTCGACTCGTTGACAAAATATAAAGTATATGGTAATATAATAAATACAATATATAGTTATCGGTTCTTTGTGACTGACGGACAAACAATAAGGTCAAAACCGGACGCCGCGCCCGCGAAGCCCTTCTTTGACCGTATTGTCTCAGCGGATCACCGCGTGGAGCAAAGAACTTTTTGCCGACCGTCTGGGCACACTTTATTCCGTTTAGGGTACAGTGCGCCCTTTTTTGATATAAAATTTTCGGAGGTCAATTATGAAAAAAGTCGGAATTATTATGGGAAGCGACAGCGATTTGCCTATAGTGCAAAAGGCCGTAGATACGCTTAAAAGCTTCGGCGTCCCTTACGAAGTGCACATTTACTCTGCCCACAGAACACCCGAAGAGGCTAAAAATTTCAGCGCCGACGCGCGCAAAAACGGCTTCGGCGCAATAATCGCCGCCGCGGGTATGGCGGCGCATTTGGCGGGCGCCGTCGCCGCGAACACCACCTTGCCCGTAATCGGTATTCCCGTAAAATCCGGCAGCTTAAACGGTGTTGACGCTCTGCTTTCGACCGTGCAAATGCCTTCGGGTATACCCGTTGCGACGGTTGCGATTGACGGAGCCGTTAACGCCGCTTTATTATGCATACAGATTTTGGCGGTAAACGACGCCGATTTAGCCGAAAAGCTTGACCAAAAGCGCAAGGACGACGCCGCCAAGGTTTTGGAAAAGAATAAAAATACGGAAGCACGGTTCAATATTTGATTTTTTCGGGAGGCTGCTATTATGGGAGGCTTTTTTGGAGCCGTTTGTAAGCATGATGCGATTGAGGACGTATTTTTCGGAACAGATTATCATTCGCATCTCGGTACGCGCCGCGCAGGTATAGCTTCGTACGACCGCGAAACGGGATTACAGCGTGAAATACATAACATTGAAAATTCGCCATTCAGGACCAAATTTTCCGGTATTTTCGACGAAATGAAGGGCTTTGCGGCGATAGGCTGCATAAGCGACTACGATCCCCAGCCGCTGCTTATACGCTCGGGCATCGGCGCCTACGCGATCTGCGTAACCGGCATAATAAACAATGCCGATGAGCTTATAAAAACTCATCTTTCGACAACGCACGGTCATTTCGGCGCCATGACCGGCGGCAAGGTAAATATGACCGAGCTTGTCGCGGCGCTGATAAACCAAAAATCAGACTTTGTGCAAGGCATTAAATACGCGCAGGAGTCTATCGACGGCACCGCTTCCATACTTATTCTTAAGGACGACGGCAGTATAATCGCCGCGCGCGACCGTTTCGGAAGACTGCCCGTTCTTATCGGCAAAAACGAGGACGGCTTTTGCGTTTCCTTCGAATCCTTCGCCTATCTAAAATTAGGCTACAGCGACGAAAAGGAGCTGGGCCCCGGCGAAATCGCGGAAATTACGTCGGAAGGCGTTACGCAATTGGCGCCGCCGCTTTGCAAAAAGAAAATTTGCTCCTTTTTGTGGAGCTATTACGGATATCCTACTTCCTGTTACGAGGGCAAAAACGTTGAAATGATGCGTTACCGCAACGGTAAAATAATGGCGCGTCACGACAAGGAAGCGGGATTGTCACAGGATATCGACTACGTGGGAGGGGTTCCCGATTCGGGCACGCCGCACGCCATAGGCTACGCCAACGAAAGCGGTATCGATTTTGCTCGGGCGTTTATCAAGTACACCCCCACATGGTCGAGAAGCTTTACCCCCACGCGCCAACAGGAGCGCAACAAAATCGCCAAAATGAAGCAAATTCCCGTGCATGACCTTATTACAGATAAAAATCTGCTCTTTGTGGACGATTCCATAGTCAGAGGAACCCAGCTTAAGGAAACAGTCGATTTCCTTTACGCAAACGGCGCAAAATCGGTACATATGCGCTCCGCCTGCCCGCCTATTATGTACGGTTGTAAGTATCTTAACTTTTCAAGAGCTACGAATGATATGGAGCTTATAGCAAGGCGGGTTATTATGGAGCTTGAGGGCGAAGAAGGATTTAATCACATTGAAGAATACAGTGATTCTTCCACCGAAAGAGGTAAGAATTTACGCAGAGCTATTTGTGAAAAATTTAATTTCGCATCGCTCGAATTTCAATCCTTAGACGGTATTATCGAGGCTATCGGACTCGACAGAGACGAGCTTTGCACCTATTGCTGGGACGGTAAAGAATAAGATTTTAAATTTAAAGAGGTTAAGAAAATGGAAAATTCGCAATCAAAATCCTATGCGGAAGCCGGAGTTGACATTACCGCGGGTTATAAAGCAGTCGAGCTTATGAAGCGGCATATTGCCAAAACGGTTACTTCGGGCGTTTGCTCGGACGTGGGCGGCTTCGGCGGACTTTTTGAATTGGATACCGCCGGTATGGAGCGGCCCGTTCTGGTAAGCGGTACCGACGGCGTGGGCACAAAGCTTAAAATCGCCTTTTTGCTCGATAAGCACGACACGGTTGGCATAGACTGCGTTGCCATGTGCGTAAACGATATTATCTGTTCGGGCGCAAAGCCGCTCTTTTTCCTCGATTATATCGCCTGCGGGAAAAACGTTCCCGAAAAAATCGCCGATATAGTAAAAGGCGTAGCGGAGGGCTGTGTACAGTCCGGCGCGGCTTTGATAGGCGGCGAGACCGCCGAAATGCCGGGATTTTACCCCGTAGACGAATACGATCTCGCGGGATTTTCTGTAGGAGTCGTAGACAAGAAAAATATAATAGACAATAAAACCATGCGCGAGGGCGATATTATTATAGCGCTTCCCTCAAGCGGGGTTCATTCCAACGGGTTTTCGCTTGTACGCAAAATTTTTGACGTCGAAAACAGCGATATCAAATCTCCCCTGCCCGAGCTTGGCGGCAAAAGCATAGGCGATACCCTGCTTACCCCGACCAAAATATACGTAAAACCCGTTTTGGCGCTTTTGAACGAAGTTAAGGTAAAGGGTATTTCCCATATTACCGGCGGCGGATTTTACGAAAACATACCCCGCAGCATACCGGACGGCTTAGGCGCGAAAATCCAAAAAAAGGATATCCGGATTTTGCCGATATTCGACCTTTTGTCAAAGCGCGGCAATATTTCAGAGCACGACATGTTCAACACATATAATATGGGCGTGGGTATGAGCATCGTCGTATCCGAAAAGGACGCTCAAAAATCCCTCGAAATACTTAAAGCCAACGGCGAAGACGCTTACATAATAGGCGAAATCGTTAAATCGGACAAGAAGGTGGAAATATGTTAAACAAAGCAGCTTCCGGATTTGCGGCAGGCGTCCTCATAAGCATAGGCGGCACGGTTTACCTCTCCTGCGATAACAAATACGTGGGCGCATTTTTCTTTTCGATAGCGCTTATCTGTATCTGCTTAAAGGGTTATTCGCTTTACACCGGCAAAATAGGCTTTATCCCCGAAAAACACCGAAAGGAAGAGGTTTCCGTTTTGCTTTTGGGATTGCTCGGCAACGCTGTCGCCACCGTGCTTTTCGGATATATTTTAAGCTTTGCTCTGCCCGCCGTGGGCGAAGCCGCGAAGGCGGTATGCGCCGCAAAGCTTACCCAACCGGTTTTAAGCACCTTTATACGCGCCTTTTTCTGCGGAATACTTATGTATCTTGCGGTGAGCATTTACCGCGACAATAAAACCGTTATCGGTATACTTTTCTGTATTCCCGTATTCATACTCTCGGGCTTCGAGCACTCCATAGCGGATATTTTCTACTTTGCGGCGGACGGTACCGCAGCTTTAAAGGCGTTTTTATTTATATTAAACGTAATACTCGGCAATTCCCTCGGAGCTATGATGCTGCCCGTTATCACAAAAATCGGTAAAGGAGCTGACGCCGATGTCAAAAGCTGAGATCGCGGTTTTAGTGTCGGGAGGCGGCACCAACCTACAGGCGATTATCGACGCTCAAAAAAGCGGAATTATAAAATCCGGCAGGGTCAAAGCGGTAATTTCAAATAATCCCGACGCTTACGCTTTGGAACGCGCAAGGTTAAACGGCATCAAAACCGCCGTATGCAATAAAAAGGAATTGGGCGACGGTTTCGAAGACAAATTGATTGAAATTTTAGAAGAAAACAATATCGATTTTATCGTGCTTGCCGGATTTATGTGTATTTTAAGCGAAAAATTCACCTCCCGCTTCAAGGACAAAATAATAAACGTTCACCCCTCGCTTATACCCTCCTTTTGCGGCAAGGGCTTTTACGGCTTAAAGGTGCACGAAGCGGCGCTTAATTACGGCGTAAAGGTGACGGGAGCGACGGTGCACTACGTTAACGAAATTCCCGACGGCGGAAAAATCATCATGCAAAAAGCCGTGGAAATAAAAGAGGGCGACACGCCCGAAATTTTGCAAAAAAGAGTTATGGAAGAAGCCGAGTGGAAAATTCTTCCGCTTGCGCTTGAAAAAGTATGCTCGCAATTAAATAAGGATTAAATAAGAAAAGGTGAATATAATGGCATTGTTTGATTTAAAAACATTATTATCCGAAAACACATACCCCGGCAGAGGAATTATCATAGGCAAGTCGGCGGACGGCAAAAACGCGATTGCTGCCTACTTTATAATGGGCAGAAGCGAAAACAGCCGCAACCGTATATTCGAAATGTTTGACGGCGGTATGAGAACCAAGGCTTTTGACGAAAGCAACCTTACCGATCCCTCTTTAATAATCTACAATCCCTATTTAAAGTTAGGTGATACCGATATTATTACAAACGGCGATCAGACCGATACCGTTTACGATTTTCTCAAAGACGGCACGACCTTTGAAGAAGCGCTTCATACGCGTGAATTTGAGCCCGACGCGCCCAACTACACACCCCGTATTTCGGGTATTCTGCAATACGGCTTTGCGGCAAAAACCTTCCATTACAAATTATCGATATTAAAGAGCAGTAACGGCAATCCCGACGCCTGCCAGAGATTTTTTTACAGTTATAATCCGCTTGACGGCATCGGTCATTTTATCCACACCTATAAGTACGACGGCAACCCCATCCCCTCCTTTGCCGGCGAACCGGAAGAAGTAGCTTTGCCGAATACCGCGAAGGAGCTTGCCGAACTTGTCTGGAATAATCTCAACGCCGACAACAAGGTATCGCTTTTCGTACGCGCCGTTCCGCTCGACGGAAGCGAACCCGAAAATATAATAATCAATAAGAACAAATAAATTTAAGCGAGGAAACAAAATGAAAGAATTTGAACTCAAGTACGGCTGTAATCCAAACCAAAAGCCCGCCAAAATATTTATGTCGGACGGCGGCGATTTGCCTATAGAAATTTTATGCGGCAGACCCGGATTTATCAATTTTCTTGACGCGTTCAACTCCTGGCAGCTTGTAAAGGAGCTTAAAGAGGCGTTACATCTTCCGGCGGTTACCTCATTTAAGCATGTGAGCCCCACAAGCGCGGCGGTAGGAACCGTTCTTCCCGAAAAGCTTAAAAAAGCCTGCTTTGTCGACGATATCGAAGGACTTGACGATTCTCCCCTCGCCTGCGCTTACGCAAGAGCGAGAGGTACCGACCGCATGTGCTCCTTCGGCGATTGGGTGGCTTTGTCGGACGTCTGCGACGTCACCACCGCTTTGCTTATTAAGCGCGAGGTGTCCGACGGTATCATCGCTCCCGGCTACGATCCCGAGGCGCTCGAAATATTAAAATCCAAAAGAAACGGCAACTACAACATAGTTAAAATCGATCCCGATTACGTCCCGGCGCCCGTAGAGCACAAGCAGGTTTACGGCATTACCTTCGAACAGGGCAGAAACAATTTTAAGATCGACGAAGCACTGCTTTCAAACCTTGTTACCGAAAACAAAGCTTTGCCCGACTCCGCCAAGCGCGACCTTATAATTGCGCTTATCACCTTAAAATACACCCAATCCAATTCGGTTTGCTTCGCGGTAGACGGTCAGGCGATCGGCGTAGGCGCAGGTCAGCAGTCGAGAATTCATTGCACGCGCCTTGCCGGCGGCAAGGCGGATACCTGGTTTTTGCGCCAACATGAAAAGGTTTTGAATTTGCCTTTCCTCGATAATATCGGCAGACCTACGAGAGATAACGTTATAGACGGTTACATAAACCGCAACGAGGAGGACGTTTGCGCCGACGGCAATTGGCAGAAGTATTTTAAATCTAAGCCTTCTCCCCTTACCGACGCGGAAATCAAAGAATATCTTTCAACAATAACGGGCGTAGCCTTGGGCTCGGACGCCTTCTTCCCGTTTGACGATAACGTTGAGCGCGCTTACCGAAGCGGCGTTTCGTATATCGCCGAGCCGGGCGGCTCCATAAGAGACGACGCGGTTATTGAATGCTGCAACAAGTACGGTATTGCTATGGCATTTACCGGAATGAGATTATTCCACCATTGATTACAGGAGGTAACGTTTATGAATTTTTTCGAAGAACTTAAAAATTACGACAAAGAGGTTGCCGACGCTTGCAGCCTTGAGCTTACGCGTCAACAGCACAATATTGAGCTTATAGCGTCCGAAAACATAGTATCAAAGGCGGTTTTGCTTGCCGCCGGAGGCATTCTTACCAACAAATATGCCGAGGGCTACCCCGCAAAGCGTTATTACGGCGGCTGTCAATACGTCGATATCGTCGAGGAAATCGCCCGCGAGCGTGCCAAAAAGCTTTTCGGCGCGGAGCATGCCAACGTTCAGCCCCACAGCGGCGCCAACGCCAACCTTGCGGTTTTCTTTGCTCTGCTTAAACCCGGCGATACCGTTATGGGTATGAATTTACAGCAGGGCGGTCATTTATCCCACGGCTCGCCCGTCAATATTTCGGGTAAATACTTTAATATCGTTCCCTACGGCGTTAACGACGAAACCGAAATGATAGACTATGATAAAATGCGCGAGATCGCTTTGGAATGTAAACCGAAGCTTATACTTGCGGGTGCGAGCGCCTATTCGAGAATAATCGATTTTAAGCGCTGTCGCGAAATTGCGGACGAAGTGGGCGCCTATCTTATGGTAGATATGGCTCATATTGCAGGGCTTGTAGCCGCCGGACTTCATCCCTCGCCCGTACCCTATGCAGACGTTGTAACCACCACCACCCACAAAACCTTAAGAGGCCCGCGCGGAGGCATGATACTCTGCAGGGAGGAGTACGCAAAGCAAATTGACAAGGCGGTCTTCCCCGGCACACAGGGCGGCCCCTTAATGCATATCATCGCCGCAAAAGCCGTGGCTTTGGGCGAAGCGCTCACCCCCGAATTTAAGGAATATCAGACTCAGATAGTTAAAAACGCCACCGCCCTTTGCGACGCGCTTAAAAAGGAAGGGCTCGAAATCGTATCGGGCGGTACCGACAATCATCTTATGCTTTTAAAGCTTTTGAACTGCGGCGTTACCGGCAAAGAGCTTGAGCAAAGACTTGACGAGGTACATATTACCGCGAATAAGAACACTATTCCCAACGATCCGCAAAGTCCGTTTGTCACAAGCGGTTTAAGACTCGGTACCCCGGCGGTAACCTCGCGCGGCTTTAAGGAAGAGGATATGAAGCTTATCGCGCAGTGGATAGGCGCGGTCGTATTCGATTATGAGGCTCATAAAAAATATATTGCCGACGCAGTACAGTCGCTTTGCGCTTTACATCCCATATACGAATAAATTTCCTGTCATAGCCTTTATCCCCGCATTTTGCGCGGACAGCCTTTGGTCATCGCTTATCAAGCGGGATATTTATAAATTAAAGGAGCAAAAAGATGAAAGTCATGGTAGTAGGCGGCGGCGGCAGAGAGCACGCCATAATAAAAAAGCTTAAGGAAAGCCGCGAAATCACCGAGCTTTATGCCCTACCCGGAAACGGAGGCATAGCGCAAGACGCGATTTGCGTAGATATAGGCGCCAAGGATATCCGAAAGATCGTTGAATTTGCCGCCGCAGAAAAAATCGATTACGCCGTTGTGGCGCCCGACGATCCGCTGGTTTTGGGCGCAGTGGACGAGCTTAATAAAATCGGTATTCCCTGCTTCGGCCCCACAAAGGCGGCGGCGATTATCGAGGGCAGTAAGGTATTTGCCAAAAACCTCATGAAAAAGTATAACATCCCCACCGCCCGGTACGAGGTCTTCGACGATATAAATAAGGCGCTCGAGTACCTTGATACCGCGCCCGTTCCCACCGTTATCAAGGCGGATGGTCTGGCGCTCGGAAAGGGAGTTATAATCGCGCAGACGCGCGAGGACGCCAAAGCCGCCGTTCGCTCTATGATGGAGGACCGGATTTTCGGCGAGAGCGGAAGCAATATAGTTATAGAGGAATTTCTTACGGGCCCCGAGGTATCGGTGCTGTCCTTTACCGACGGTAAAACCGTTGTTCCGATGGTGTCGTCCATGGACCATAAGCGCGCCCTGGACGGCGATAATGGTTTGAATACCGGAGGCATGGGTACCGTCGCTCCCAATCCTTATTATACAAAGGAAATTGCCGATATCTGTATGAAAACCATTTTCCTTCCCACAATCGACGCTATGAATAAGGAAGGCAGAACCTTTAAAGGCTGTCTTTATTTCGGGCTGATGATAACCGAAAACGGCCCCAAGGTAATAGAATACAACTGCCGCTTCGGCGATCCGGAGACGCAGGTGGTGCTCCCGCTGCTTGAGACCGATTTGTTTACGATAATGCGCGCGGTCACGAACGAAACCTTGGACAAAACCGAAATAAAGTTTAAAAACGAGTGCGCCGCCTGTGTAATTATGGCGTCAAAAGGATACCCGCAAAGCTACGAAAGCGGATTTGAGCTTAAAATAGACGAAAAAATCGCAGATAAGGTTTACGTTGCCGGAGCAAAGAAGCAAGACGGCGTATTAAAGACCTCCGGCGGACGGGTACTCGGCGTTACCGCCACGGCGAAAACGCTCGGTGAAGCCATAGAAAAAGCCTACAAAAACGCAGAAGGCGTAAGCTTTGAAAACGCTTTTTACCGTAAGGATATCGGAGCCAAAGCCCTTAAAGCAATAAAAGGAGAATAAAAATGGTTTACCGCATTTATGTCGAAAAAAAGCCCGAGCTTGCAAACGAAGCCAAGGGCTTACTCAATGATATCAATACCCTTTTACAGATAAGCTCTGTGACAAAGGTTCGCGTTATCAACAGGTATGACGTTGACAATATCGAAAAAAAGCTTTTTGATTACGCCGTCGACACCGTCTTTTCCGAACCGCAGCTCGACATTACCTATACGCGGCTCGACAGCGGCGACGCGTCGGTTTTTGCGGTTGAGTATTTGCCCGGTCAGTTTGATCAGAGAGCGGATTCCGCCGCGCAATGTATTCAGATAATCTCGCAGGGCGAACGTCCGAGAGTCAGAACCGCAAAGGTATATTTGCTTTACGGCAATCCCACAAAGGCAGAGCTTGCCGCCGTTAAAAAGTACGTGATAAACCCGGTAGAAGCAAGGCTCGCCGCTTTGGAAAAGCCGGAAACGCTTGAAACGCAATACGATATCCCCACAACCGTTGAAACGCTTGACGGTTTTATAGATTTAGATCGAAAAGGGCTCGAAGAATTCGTAACCGGCTACGGTCTTGCCATGGACGCCGACGATATTGCATTTTGCCAAAATTATTTTAAATCGGAAAACCGCAACCCCACCGTAACCGAAATTCGAATGATAGACACCTATTGGTCAGATCATTGCAGACATACCACCTTTTTAACCCAAATCGACGGCGCGGTTTTTGAAGACGCGCTTTTACAGTCGGCTTACGATGAATATCTCGAAACCCGCAAAGCCTTGGGCAGAACCAAGCCGATATGCCTTATGGATATCGCCACCTTAGCGGTAAAACAGCTTAAAAAAGACGGTAAGCTTGATAAATTGGATGAATCGGAGGAGATCAACGCCTGCACGGTTAAGATCGACGTTGAGGTGGACGGACAGACCGAAAAATGGCTGCTTTTGTTCAAAAACGAAACCCATAACCATCCTACCGAAATCGAGCCATTCGGCGGAGCCGCCACCTGCATAGGGGGCGCTATACGCGACCCGCTGTCGGGCAGATCCTACGTTTACGGCGCTATGCGCGTTACCGGCGCCGCCGATCCGCTTAAAAGCATAAGCGAGACGATGCCCGGAAAGCTGCCGCAAAGAAAGCTTGTCACCACCGCGGCGAACGGCTATTCCTCATACGGCAACCAAATCGGACTTGCCACGGGCATAGTGGATGAAATTTATCACGACGGATATGCCGCCAAGCGTATGGAAATAGGCGCCGTTATAGCCGCCGCTCCCGCCGAAAACGTACGCAGAGAGGTTCCCACCCCCGGCGACATCGTAATACTTTTGGGCGGAAGTACCGGACGCGACGGCTGCGGCGGCGCTACCGGTTCTTCAAAATCGCATACCCTTCACTCGCTCGAGACCTGCGGCGCCGAGGTTCAAAAGGGCAACGCTCCGGAGGAACGAAAGCTTCAAAGACTGTTTCGCAATTACGAAGCATGCCGCATGATAAAGCGCTGTAACGATTTTGGCGCAGGCGGCGTATCGGTAGCCATAGGCGAGCTTGCCGACGGGCTCGAAATTGACCTTAACGCGGTACCCAAAAAATACGAAGGGCTTGACGGTACCGAGCTTGCGATAAGCGAATCGCAGGAAAGAATGGCGGTAGTTATCGAAAAGGAAAACTTCGAGCGCTTTATATCGCTTGCCGAAAGCGAAAATCTGCAGGCGGTCAAGGTTGCCGAGATCAAAGCCGAGCCGCGGCTTATTATGAATTGGAACGGCAAAACGATAGTAAATATCAGCCGCGAATTTCTCAATTCCAACGGCGCCGAAAAGCATATTACGATAACCCCCGAAAATACAAAGGATTACCGTAAATTTATCGAGGGCAGCTTTACCGATAACATGTGCGTGCTTGCAGACGACCTTAATATCTGCTCAAAGCGCGGACTTTCCGAGCAATTCGACTCTACCATAGGCGCCGGAACGGTGCTTATGCCCTTCGGCGGTAAAAATCAATTGACTCCCATACAAGCGATGGTACAAAAAATTTCGGTCGAAAAAAAGCACACAAACGACTGCTCGCTTATGTCTTGGGGTTACAATCCGTTTATCGCGGAAAAAAGCCCCTACCATGCGGCATATCTTGCGGTTGTGGAATCGGTTTCAAAGCTTATCGCTTCGGGCGCCGAATTTAAGGACGTTTACCTTACCTTTCAGGAGTATTTTGAGCGCCCGGGCAAGGACGGCAAGCGCTGGGGCAAGCCGTTATCCGCATTGCTCGGCGCGTTTAAAGCCCAACTCGAGTACGGTATCGGCGCCATAGGCGGCAAGGATTCCATGAGCGGCAGTTTTGAAAATTTAGACGTGCCCCCCACCCTCGTTTCCTTTGCCGTAACCACAAGCAAAATCAAAAATATTATCTCCCCCGAATTTAAAAAGGCGGGCAACAAGCTTATACTGATAAGCCCCGTCTACGACGAGGAGACAAGACTTCCGAACACCGCTTCTCAGATAAAGGTATTCTCCGCCGTGACAAAGCTTATACGCGAGGGCAAGGCGCTCTCCTGCTATACGCCGGGGCTCGGCGGCATAGGCGAAGCGGTTATGAAAATGGCGTTCGGCAACGGTTTCGGCTTTAAATTTGACGCTAATTTGAGCGTCGAGGGGATATTCGGCTACTGCTACGGCGGTTTTCTGCTCGAGGTAAGCAGAGATACGGACGAGGGCGTTACGGTAGGCGTCATAACCGACGACGGCAAAATTTCATACGCTAACGAGGAATTATCCGTAAATTCCCTGCTCGGCATCTACGAAAACAAGCTTGAAAGCGTATATAAGTGCAATATTAAAAATTCGAACTCTTGCCTCGAAAATTTCTCCTACACCGCAAATGAACGCCCGACGCCTGCGATCAAAACGGCAAAGCCCAAGGTGCTTATACCCGTATTTCCCGGCACCAACTGCGAGTTTGACAGCGCAAAGGCTATGGCTGACGCGGGAGCAAGTCCGGAGATATTCGTAATAAACAACCTTTCGGCAGACGGCATTTCAAGAAGCGTCGAAAGCTTTGCAAACAAGGTTAAAAACGCGCAAATCATATTTGTACCGGGCGGATTTTCCGGCGGAGACGAGCCCGACGGCAGCGGTAAATTCATTACGGCATTTTTCAGAAACGCCGCGATAAAGGAGCAGGTCACCGCCCTGCTTGACGACCGCGACGGGCTTATGTGCGGTATATGCAACGGTTTTCAGGCGCTTATAAAATTGGGGCTTGTACCCTACGGCAAAATAATCGATACCGACGAGAACTGCCCCACCCTTACCTTCAATACGATAGGCCGTCACCAATCCAAAATAGTAAGAACCCGCATTGCGTCAAACAAATCGCCCTGGCTTGCCCTTACCGAGGTGGGCGATATTTACAGCGTTCCGATTTCCCACGGAGAAGGGCGTTTCTTGGCGGACGAGGCGCTTGTCAAAAAGCTTGCCGCCAACGGACAGATCGCGACGCAGTACGTTGATCTTGAGGGCAACGCCTCAAGCGACGTTCACTTTAACCCGAACGATTCCGTTTACGCCGTAGAGGGCATCACTTCCCCCGACGGCCGCGTATTCGGCAAGATGGGGCATTCGGAGCGTTGGGGCGACGGATTGTACAAAAACGTTCCCGGCGATTATGATATTAAAATGTTTAAATCCGCTGTAAATTATTTTAAATAAGAGGTGTTTAATATGGCTTATTTATCGGATATTGAAATTGCTCAAAACGCAAAAATGCAGCCTATAACCGAAATTGCCGAAAAAGCGGGTATTCCCGAGGAATATCTTGAGCAGTACGGCAAGTACAAGGCTAAAATCGATCTTTCCCTTTTAAAGAAAAGCCAAAAGGAAAACGGCAAGCTTATTCTCGTCACCGCCATAACCCCCACTCCCGCCGGCGAAGGCAAAACCACCACCACAATAGGACTTGCCGACGGCATGAGCCGCATTGGCAAAAACGTTTGCGTCGCTTTGAGAGAGCCGTCGTTGGGTCCGGTTTTCGGCATTAAGGGCGGCGCCGCGGGCGGCGGCTACGCGCAGGTGGTTCCGATGGAGGATATCAACCTGCATTTTACCGGTGATTTCCACGCCATAGGCGCGGCAAATAACCTTTTGGCGGCTATGCTGGACAACCATATTCATCAGGGCAACGCTCTCGGAATTGACGTAAGGCGCATCACCTGGAAGCGCTGTGTCGATATGAACGACCGACAACTGCGCTTCATAACCGACGGTTTGGGCGGCAGAGTAAACGGCGTTCCGCGTGAGGACGGATTTGATATTACCGTTGCAAGCGAAATTATGGCGGTTTTGTGCCTCGCCTCGGATATCGTCGACCTCAAAGCCCGACTTTCGCGCATAGTTGTGGGATATACCTTTGACGACAGTCCGGTTACCGCCGGTCAGTTGAACGCCGCGGGAGCTATGACCGCGCTTTTAAAGGACGCTATAAAGCCCAATCTCGTGCAGACTCTCGAGGGCACGCCGGCATTGGTACACGGAGGGCCATTTGCGAATATAGCGCACGGCTGTAATTCGGTAACCGCCACGAAAATGGCTATGAAGTTAGCCGACTATGCCGTAACCGAAGCCGGCTTCGGAGCGGATCTCGGCGCCGAAAAGTTCCTTGATATAAAGTGCCGTATGGCAAATCTCACCCCGTCGGCGGTGGTTATGGTTGCCACCGTGCGCGCTCTTAAAATGCACGGCGGACTTGATAAAAAGTCGCTTGGCGAAGAAAATTTAGAGGCGCTCGAAAAGGGTATTCCCAACCTTTTACGCCATGTTTCAAACATTAAAAACGTTTACAAGCTTCCCTGCGTCGTAGCCGTAAACCGCTTCCCCACCGATACCGACGCAGAAATCGAGTTCATTATCAAAAAATGCAAAGAGCTCGGCGTTAACGTTGTGCTTTCGACCGTTTGGGCGGACGGCGGCAAAGGCGGCGAAGAATTGGCGCGCGAGGTGGTACGTCTTTGTGAGGAGGAAAAGGGCGACTTTACCTTCAGCTATTCGACGGAGGGTACTATAGAGGAAAAAATCAACGCCATCGTCCGCAATATCTACGGAGGCGACGGCGCAATACTTACCCCGAACGCCCAAAAGCAAGCCGAAAAACTCACGGCAATGGGATTCGGCAACTGCCCGATTTGCCTTGCTAAGACGCAGTACAGCTTTTCGGACGATCCCGCAAAGCTCGGCGCGCCCGAGCATTTCACCGTGACGGTCAGAAATCTTAAAATATCCGCCGGAGCCGGCTTTATCGTAGCCCTTACCGGCGACATTATGACAATGCCCGGATTGCCCAAGGCGCCCGCGGCGGAAAAGATAGATATTGACGAAAACGGTAAAATCACCGGATTGTTCTGATCATATTGACTATAAATTGACTATAAATAAAAAAATCTCCCGGATTTACCGGGAGAGAAAACAGCCCGAGCCGAGAAACCGGCTCGGGCTTAAATTTTTCCGAGTTACGCCTTTACTTTGTTATAACGGCTAACCAAGGCAGATTTTTTTCTTGCCGCATTATTCTTATGAATAATACCCTTTGAAGCCGCCTGGTCGATTTTCTTAACGGCGGCAGTAACGGCAACCGCCATATCGTCAGCCTTTGCGTCAATAGCGGCATCAGCCTTTTTAACCGCAGTTTTTAAAGCAGAACGGTAAGCTTTGTTGTGTTCGTAATTTGCTTTGCTTACAAGCACACGCTTTTTAGCAGATTTAATATTTGGCATTCCGACACCCCCCTAACACATAGTACCTAAGAGTTTGAAATTTAATACTTAAGTCATTTCAATTAATAATACCACAAAAATCATTCAATTGCAACATTTTTTTAAAATTAATTGAAAATTTATTGAAAATCAGAGTAAATTTATCAATTCGTCTATTTTTTTGATACGGTAATTATAACTGTACTTGCAGAGTTTATCCTCCTCGGCAACAAGGCAGGTATCGATTTTTGAATTTATACCGCCCAAGATATCGGCGGTGGGAGCGTCCCCTATTATCAAAACCTTAGACCGGTTGTTTTCCAAAATATTGTTCATAACGTAGTCGTAAAATGACGCCGAGGGCTTTTTGTAATTTATTTCCTCGGAAACGAATATTTCGGTAAAAAAATTCATAATTTTGGCCTGTTTTATTCTTTTGTACTGAAACTCGGGATAACCGTTTGTAATGATGTAGAGCAAATATCCTGAATTTTTCAGATATCTGAGGGTTTTAAGCGCGCCGGGCTTAAGCTTATGACTGTTTTGCATCATATCAAAAAACTCGGTCTTAAGCTCCTCGAACAGCTCGCCCTTTATTTCGAGCAGCTTTAAAAAGCGGACAAAACGGTTTGTAACCACGTCAAACAGCGTGATGTCCTTTCCAAGCTCGAAAATATTGAAGCCGAAGGTCTCGTCGAACAGCTCAAGCACGTCGGCGCCGTACGGCAGGGAATGGTTTTCCAAAACGGTTAATGCGGAGGATAATTCTATATCGGAGTATTCCAATAGTGTGTCGTCCAAATCGAATAACAATGAAGTGTATCTTTTGTGATTCATGCCACGGTCCCCCTTGAAATATGAAAATTGTTCCCGAAAAGCTTTCAGTTATTCAATATATAGGTGGGTACTATTCGCTTTACAAGTTGTCTTATATCGATATTTTCATCATACATGGCGCTTTTCATATCGTCCAGCGTCTGCCGCAAAATCTCCTCGTCGATATCTATCGGTTTTCCGACAAATATCAGACTGTTATCGGTGGCGGTAAGCCCTTCTTCTGACTTGAGCAGTTCTTCGTAAAGCTTTTCGCCGGGGCGCAGGCCCGTAAAGACGATATCGATATCCTTATAGGGCGTAAAGCCCGAAAGCATTATAAGATTTTCCGCCAAATCGAGAATTTTGACCGGCTTGCCCATATCGAGCACAAATATTTCGCCGCCGTGCGCGTTGGCGCCCGCCTGAAGCACAAGGGAAACCGCCTCGGATATCGTCATAAAATATCTTATAATATTCGGATCGGTGACCGTAACGGGGCCGCCGTGCTTTATTTGCTCCTTAAACAGCGGAATAACGCTTCCGTTAGAGCCTAAAACGTTGCCGAAGCGCACCGCCACAAAATCGGTATTCGAATGATTGTTGTAGGTTTGCACTATCATTTCGCAAATACGCTTGCTCGCGCCCATGATATTGGTCGGATTGACCGCCTTGTCGGTGGAAATAAGCACCATTCGCTCGGCGCCGTAGCGGTCGGCGCACTGTGCGGTTTTAAGGGTGCCGAAAACGTTGTTTTTTATGGTTTCGCCGGGGCTCGTCTCCATTAAAGGCACATGCTTATGCGCCGCCGCGTGGAAAACCAGCTGAGGCTTATAGGTGCGAAAAACATAATCCATACGTTTCGAATCCCGTACCGAGCCTATCAGGGTGACGACGTTTAAATCGGGAAATTTGAACTTTATTTCATTTTGAATATCATAAGCGTTATTTTCGTAAATATCGAAAATAATAAGCTGCTTGGGATTGTGAGCGGCTATCTGCCGGCAAAGCTCGGAGCCTATGCTTCCGCCGCCGCCGGTTACCAAAACCACCTTGCCGTTTAAATACTCGGCGGTTATTTCATTGTTGATATCGATAACTTCGCGTTCCAAGAGATCCTCGATCTCAACGTTGCGGATTTTTGAAGAAAGGTTCGAAAGCTCATCCTCCGAATACATGCGGCAAATAGAGGGTATTATTTTAAGCTTGCATTTGGTTTTTTGGCAAATATTTAAAATTTCGGTTCTGTTTTTGTTGTCGCAATTCTGAATATTGAAAATAATGTAATCGATATTATATTTTTCCGCCGCCTCCGGTATAAAATTACGGTCTCCGACTATTTTGACGCCCGAAATATATTTGCCCTTTAAAAAGGGATTATCGTCTATAACGCATTTTATCGAAGCTTTGGAATATTCGCTTTTTACGGCAAATTCATTGATGATCATGCCTCCCGCGGAGCCCGCGCCTATAAGCATTATATTACCTATAATAAGGGATTTTGTTTTGCCGTCCTTTATATCGATCTCCTTTTGCAATTTAAAAACAATATGCTTATAGGTTAATCGGATAATATAAACAAATACCACTACCAAAAAGGCAAGTATCAAATACGCCGTATAATTCATGGTAACGCCTACCGCGGCTGCCTGCGCCAAAAACAATATGCCTACGGACATAATCGCCGCCGGTACGATATGCAGAATTTCGCTGTAATTTGCATATTCCCATAAAATATTATAGACCTTAAAGGTATATAACGACAAGCAAACTATTAACGGGAAAATTATATATGAAAATTGATGTTCGGGCGGAAATGGCTTTTCGGCTATGGCGTTTGCGATAACCAAAGCAATAGCCGAGGCTATTACGTCCAGACCTAAAAAGGTTATCAAATATAAATATCTGTTTTTCATAAATACGTCCCTTGTTTTGTTTTATTAAAGCAGATTTATTCCTTTGTTTTTACACTCGTCGATTTCGCTTTCGGGCCAAACGGAGACCTGAACCTCGCCGATATGTGCTTTTTGCAAAAGCAGCATGCATACCCGCGACTGACCTATTCCGCCGCCGATCGTAAGCGGCAATTCGCCGGATATCAGCATTTTATGAAAATCAAATTCGAGTCGGTTCTCGGCGTTTTCAGCTTTAAGCTGAGCCAAAAGCGAGTCCTTGTTTACCCTTATTCCCATCGAAGAAATTTCGAAAGCGCCGCAAAGGACGCGGTTATAGACGATTATATCGCCGTTAAGGCTCCAATCGTCGTAATCGGGAGCTCTGCCGTCGTGCTTTTCGCCGTTTTTGAGCCTGCCGCCTATCTGCATTACAAAAACCGCGCCGAGCTCTTTTGCAATTTCGTTTTCCCGCTGTTTGGGAGTCAAATCGGGAAATCTTTCTTCCAGCTCGTATGTTGTTATAAATTTAATTTCTTTCGGAAGATAGGGCTTCAACGCCGTAAATTCTTCGCAAACCGCCTTTTCGGTTTCCAAAAGCGCGCCGTAAATATTTTTTACCGTGGTTTTGAGATAATCTTCATTTCTGTCCTCGTCCAAAATGATTTTTTCCCAATCCCATTGGTCGACGTAGATGGAATGAACGCTGTCGCAGACCTCGTCGCGGCGAATGGCGTTCATATCGGTATAAAGGCCCTTATGAGTCGGAAAACAATATTTTTTAAGCGCCAAACGCTTCCACTTGGCAAGGCTGTGTACGACCTCGGCTATTTCCCCCGTTTCGAGAATATCGAAGGCTACCGGTCGCTCTACGCCGTTTAGATCGTCGTTCAGTCCGTTGCCCTTTTGCAAAAACAAGGGCGCCGACACGCGGGATAAATCGAGCGCTTTGCAAAGCTCGGAAGAAAATTTTGCCTTTACAAGAGAAATCGCCTTTTGAGTATCAAACTCATTTAACAATGATACGTATTTTTCCATTATAAACACCTTGCATTAATAAATACTTCCCACCGTACGCGGGTAGAGAATAACGTCGCGGATATTCTGAACGCCGGTAACGTACATGATCATGCGCTCAAGCCCTAAGCCGAAGCCGCTGTGCGGAACCGAACCGAAACGGCGAAGCGCGATGTAATGCTCGTAATCCTCAAGCGACATATTTCTTGTTTTCATAGCGTCAAGCAGCTTATCCAAATCCGCCTCGCGTTCGCTGCAGCCGATTATTTCGCCTACGCCGGGCACCAGCAAATCGGTGGCGGCGACGGTCTTGCCGTCGGGATTTTGCTTCATATAAAACGACTTTATTTCTTTGGGATAATCGGTTAAAAATACCGGACGCTTGCAAATCACTTCCGAAATATAGCGCTCATGCTCGGTCATAAGGTCGCATCCCCACTCTACCGGGTATTGGAACTTGACGTCGGCATTAAGCAGATGATTTATAGCCTCGGTATAGGTCATAACCGCAAAATCGTTATTTACGACGCCGGTAAGCTTATCAATAAGACCTTTTTCAAAATGGGCGTCAAAAAACTTTAATTCCTCGGGGCATTTTTCGATTACCGCATTTATTATATGCTTAATGAGATCCTCCGCGATTTCGATTATATCGGGAAGCTCGGCAAAGGCAACCTCGGGCTCGACATGCCAAAATTCCGCAACGTGGCGGGGAGTATTGCTTTTTTCGGCGCGGAAGGACGGGCCGAAGGTATAAATTTTACCGAGCGCCATCGCGGCAACCTCGCCCTCAAGCTGACCCGAAACACTGAGCGCCGCGCGCTTGCCGAAGAAATCGTCGGCGTTGTACTCCTCCTCGCTTTTATAAGCGTTGCTGTAGCCTATGGTGGTTACCTTGAACATCTCGCCCGCTCCCTCACAGTCGCTCGCCGTGATAAGCGGGGTATGAACGTAAACGAACCTGCGGCTTTGGAAAAATTCGTGAATGGAAGCGGATACCACCGAACGAACCCTGAATACCGCGTTGAAAGTATTTGTGCGTACGCGCAAATGCGGAATGGTGCGCAGATATTCTAAAGTATGACGCTTTTTCTGCAAAGGATAATCGGGCGGGCATTCGCCCAAAACCTCGATATTTTCGGCGTTTATTTCCACGGAATCCGCCGCGACCGCCGATTTTACCGCAATTCCCTCCACCTTTAAAGAAGTGCCGAGCTTCATGTACTCGGAAATATCGGAAATTACGGCTTTATCTATAACGATTTGCAAATGCTTAAGCGAGGTGCCGTCGTTAAGCTCGATAAAAGCCATATTTTTGGAATCGCGCGAGGTTCTGACCCAACCGCAGACCGTAACGTGCGTTCCGAGAAGCTCCTTTTTTTCAAATATATCGATAATATCCGTATGTTTCATAAAATCACTCCGATCGGAAAATAAAGATAAAGCGTCTATTCTGCCTATGCATTAGGACGAATAGACGCATCTTTCGCGGTGCCACCTAATTTATCGTACGGTCTGCAATCCGATTGCAAAGACTGAAAATACGATCACTCAAAACAGATTTAACGCATCTATACGGCTTGCCTACTGATTATGATAACTTTCGACTTGCGGCTCCAAAGTGTTCTTCGTACCGAAAAAGCGACCGCGCTCACACCAACAGGCGGCTCTCTTTGCGCTTGAAACGGTATTACTTTTCTTTATCATAGCTTTTACAAAATAATTATAACATTTGAAATTAAGATTGTCAACCTGTCAAACTACCGATTCTTCAATTATTTGCCGCACTTTTTCGACGTTTTCGAAATTTTTAATCGAAAAAGGTATTATTTTTATACCGTCGGCATAATCGCCCAATTCCTCGTATATAAGCTCCAGCCTTTTTTCGGTCTCGGACTTATTGAGCTTATCGGATTTTGTCAAAATAACGGAATACGGGATATGCATTTGGGTTAAAAAATCGAGCATGGATAAATCAAAATCGGTGGCGGGATGGCGCATATCTATAAGCTGAAAAACCCGTTTTATATTTCTGTCTGTTCGAAAATAGGTTTCCATAAGCTCCGACCAGCGCTCCTTTTCGGAGTAGGCGACCTTTGCGTAGCCGTATCCCGGCAAATCGACGATTCGCACCGAATCGACCCTGTAAAAGTTTACGGTGACCGTTTTTCCGGGCTTTGAGCTTACGCGGGCTATGGCTTTTCTGCCCAAAATTTTATTTATAAGCGACGATTTACCTACATTGGATCTGCCCGAAAAGCAAATTTCCGGTAAATCGGATTTTTCCAATCCGCTTGCCGTGCCTACGGATTTTTCGAACTGCGCATTATTGTAATTCATAATTATTTTACTAAAGCCTTATCTATAATTTCGTCTACGAACGATACCGGAATAAATTCGAGGTTTTCTTTGACAATGCCGTCGACCTCTTCCAAATCGGCAAGGTTTTCCTTGGGGATAAATATCCTTTTGACGCCGCCCGTATACGCCGCCATAGCCTTTTCCTTTAAGCCGCCTATCGGAAGCACTCTGCCGCGAATGGTGACTTCGCCCGTCATGGCAACGTCGCGCGCGACGGGTTTTCCGGTCAATGCGGAAACAAGTCCGGTGGTTATGGTAACGCCGGCGGAGGGGCCGTCCTTGGGAACCGCCGCTTCGGCAGCGTGAATATGTATATCACAATTTTTATAAAACTTCGCGTCTATTCCGTATCTGTCGGCATTGGCTCTGACGTAGCTTATCGCCGCTCTCGCCGATTCCTTCATAACGTCGCCGAGCGAGCCCGTGAGCTCGATTTTTCCGGTGCCGGGCATGGACGCTACCTCAAGCTGCATTATAGTACCGCCCACCGAGGTCCATGCAAGCCCGTTTATAATACCCACCTCGTCGTTTTCGAGTATTACTTCGGGCTTGTAACGACGTCTGCCGAGCATTTTTTCGACGTCCTCCGCCTTGATTATAACCTTTGACTCCCCGCCTTCGGCGATGATTTTAGCGGCTTTGCGGCAAAGCGAGGCTATAGAGCGTTCAAGCTTTCTGACTCCCGCTTCACGGGTGTAAAAATCTATAAGCGAATAAACGGCGGAGTCGGTTATTTTTATCATGCGCTTATTGAGTCCGCAGCGGGTTATTTGCTTATTGATAAGGTGCTTTTTGGCAATATTGAATTTTTCCTCCCGCGTGTATGAGGAAAGCTCTATAATTTCCATACGGTCGCGCAGCGGCGCCGGTATGGTTTCGATATTGTTTGCGGTAGAGATAAAGAGCGTATGGCTCAAATCGTAAGGAATTTCTACAAAATGATCCACAAACGTCGAGTTCTGCTCGGGATCCAGAACCTCCAACAGCGCTGAGGAAGGATCGCCCTTGTAATCATTGCCGAGCTTGTCGATTTCGTCGAGCAAAATAACCGGATTTCCGGTTTTGGCGCGCTTTAGCGCCTCCATAATCTTGCCCGGCATTGCGCCTATATAAGTTTTACGGTGCCCGCGTATTTCGGCTTCGTCGCTGATGCCGCCCAAGGAAATGCGCGCAAAGCTCCTGCCCATGCATTCGGCAACCGACTTGCCTATTGAGGTTTTACCCACTCCGGGAGGGCCCGAAAGGCAGATGATCTGACCGCTTACGTCGGGTGAAAGCGCGTAAACCGACAGCAGCTCCAAAATGCGCTCCTTTACTTTGTCCATACCGTAAATATCGCGGTCAAGTATTCGCGCGGCGCGCTTAATATCGGTTGAAACCTTCGAATAATTATTCCACGGAAGGGCAAGACATGTATCGAGATATCCGCGCTCCACCGTACCCTCGTGCGCAGAGTCCGGCATTTTCGAAAGCTTGATAACATGCTCCTTCAAAGTCTCTTTTACGTTATCGTCGGCGTTTAAGGCGTCGATTTTCGCGTAATAATTATCTATTTCCTCGGCGGTATCCTCGCCGTAGAGCTCATCGCTTATAGCGCGCATTTGCTCGCGCAAATAATATTCGCGCTGATTATCGTCGATACCCTCACGGATTTTTTCGGAAAGCTGTTGTTCCAGCTCTCCTATTTCGCGCTCCCTTATCAAAAGTTCGACTAACACTTTCGCCCGCCTTACGGGAGAAGACTGCTCTAAAAGATGCTGCTTATCGGCATACGGCAGAGGAATGTGGTTGGCGATAAAAAACGTAAGTATGTCCAAATCGGTTATTCCCTCAACCACTTTTCTTATACCCGGCGAAACAGTCTCAACCGCGTCCGAATACTCCTCAAAAATCGTCTTTACGCGGCGAAACATAGCTTCCTTGTATACTTGCCGGTTAACGTCCTTGTCTTCGAACTTTTCTACGTCGGCTGTACAATATTTTTTGCCGTTTTTAAAATTCGAAAATTTTGCCCGATAAATCCCCTCAAGAAGCACCTTGACAACCGAATCCGTCATCTTTAAGGTCTGCTTTATGCGGACCACACTGCCTATATCGTAAAGGTCCTTGCGCTCGGGATCCTGGGCGAAAAAGTTGCTTTGCGTAACCACAAAAAGCAGGCGGTCACTCTCCATGGCGGCGTCCAGAGCGTTTTCGTTTTTTGCTATTGTAACGTCAAAGGCGGTCTCGATTTTCGGGAAAACCACCGAATCCCGTAATATCAAAACCGGCAGATTAATTGCCTCATTATCAATATTCAACATTTTTTCTCCAATCGAAAATATAAAAAATCAGAAGTCGTTTCTGCAAACGGCAACAGCGCAAAGGGCGTTATCCTCGAAAACGAACAAGACGGTATTTTTTTCGTATTCGCATCTGATAACGGTGCCCTCTATAGGTACGAAAAGGAAGAACGCGTTATCGTCGTTAACCTCTTCTTCGGTATAGTTTACTCCGGAGAGCGCCTCCTTGACGGTGACGATTACCTCGCCGGTTTCAAACCCGTAAGCCGTATCGAACGAAGCGATGGCGGTAATCCCGTCGGCTTCGTTTTCGGAATTATAATAATACTTATAACTGCCGGTTTGCATGCATACGGTGCCGTCGTCGGATTCGGTTATATCGAAATAGCCGTCCTGCCCCTCCTCGCTTTCGGCGTATGCGGTGAGAGCTTCTCTGAGCGAAGCGGCGTCGGTACCCAGGTTATATTCGCACTCGGGTATTTTTCCGAGATTGGCATAATATTCGATATCTATTCCGCTGTCGGACGGTATTTCCGCCTTACCGCAGGCGGAAAAGCCTAAAATCAGCGATAACGACAGTAAAACGCAAAATATTCTTTTCATTTCCTGCTCCTTATTAACAAACCGTAAAAATACACGGTCGTTTTAACCTTTATGCTCGTTTAAAAGCGCGTTGCGCAAATCCCACAGGTTTTCGGATAAATCGACGTAATAGGTATGCGGATTTTCAAAACGCGTAACCTCATCCCAAAGCGAATCGACCTGCTCTGCGCAGTATTTTGAAAGCTCGGACACCGAGGGCGTTTCGTAAATTTGCCTTCCCTTTTCAAACACCTTGACCTGAAGCTTTTTGGCGACAAAGTTTGTAATAACCTTACGTTTCCAGGTATGTACCGAATCGAAAATCTCATAAGGCTCGTCGCTGTCTATCTTTTCGTCCGCAAGCGTTATCACGTCGGCAATTGCCTTTCCGGTTTCGCGGTCATAGAGGCGCCAGGGAATTTTAACACCCGGCAGGGTAATTTTGGCGGCGTTTTCGCTTATTTTTATTTTGGGGATAATTTCGCCCTTTTTCTCGACCGCCGCGAGCTTGTATACTCCGCCGAAAACCGCCTCGCTCGACGCGGTTATAAGCCTTTCGCCCACGCCGTAGGAATCGACGCATGCGCCCTGGAATATCATATCGCGAATAAGATACTCGTCGAGTGAATTGGAAACGCATATCTTGCAGTCGGGATATCCCGCTTCGTCCAGCATTTTTCTTGCTTTTTTGGTAATGTAGGTAATATCGCCGCTGTCAATACGTATACCGAGCGGACGTTTTCCGAGCGGCTTTAATACCTCGTCAAATACTTTAACGGCGTTCGGAATGCCGGATTTTAATACGTTATAGGTATCCACAAGCAGCAAACAACTGTCGGGATATTGCTCGGCATAGGTTTTAAAGGCGGTATATTCATCGTCAAACAACTGTACCCAGCTATGTGCCATCGTGCCCGACGCTTTAACTCCGAAATCCTTTGCGGTAAGCATACACGAGGTACCGGTGCATCCGCCTATTATGGCGGCTCGAGCCCCGTAATATGCGGCGCCGAAGCCGTGAGCGCGCCGCGCGCCGAATTCCATGACCGGTCTGCCCTCTGCGGCGCGGACTATACGGTTGGACTTGGTAGCGATAAGCGACTGATGATTTATTGTCACCAACACCATTGTTTCAAGCATTAAAGCCTGAATTACGGGGCCTCTAACCGTTAAAATCGGCTCCTGCGGGAAAATCACCGTGCCCTCGGGCACCGCCCAAACGTCGCAGGAAAACTCAAATGTGCGAAGATATTCTATAAAATTTTCCGAAAACAAATTGAGGCTCTTTATATATTCGATATCCTCGTCGGTATATTTAAGGTCGTTGATATATTCTATAACCTGCTCGAGCCCCGCCATAACGGCAAATCCGCCGTTGTCCGGCACCCGGCGGAAAAACATATCGAAATATGCCACGGTATCGCACATATCGCTGTTAAATACGCCGTTCGCCATTGTCAGCTCATAAAGATCCATCAACATAGTCAAATTAAGTTTTTCCATAGTAACGCCTTCTTTACATTTTTTCGGGAGCTTCGACCTTCATAAGATCCAAAACGTTTTTTATAACCCTGCCCGTTGCCGAACAAAGGGTAAGTCTCGCCTGCATAAGCGCTTCGTCCTCGCCCTTTACCCTGCAGGAGGAATAAAATTTATGAAATTTGGTTGCGAGTTCTTGAACGTAATGAGTGATTCTCGCGGGATCATAAGTCTTTGCCGCCGTCGTAATTTCATCGGTAAGGGCGGCGATATAAAGTATAAGCTCGCGTTCCTCGGCAGATTTTAACAGCATAAGCTCGTCTTTTGTGCAGTCGCGCAGCTTTATATTTTCCGCTTCGAGATTTCTTACTATGCTGCAAATACGCGCGTAGGCATACTGAACGTAGTATACGGGATTACTGCTTGACTCGTTGACCGCCAAATCCAGATCGAAATCAAAATGTGAATTAGGCTCTCTTAAATTAAAGAAAAATCTTGCGGCGTCTATCGGCACCTCGTCAAGCAATGTTACGAGCGTTATCGCCTTGCCCGAACGCTTGGACGCCTTGATCACCTCTCCGTCTCTGACAAGTCTTACCATCTGCATAAGTACCGCGTCGAGCCTGTCCGCGTCTACGTTTAGGGCTTTGAGCGCGGCTTTAAGGCGCGGCACGTAGCCGTGGTGGTCGGCGCCCAAAACATCGATGGCCTTATCGAATTTGCGGGTTACAAGCTTGTTGTAGTGATAAGCAATATCCGGCACAATATAGGTAGGTACGCCGTTTGCGCGAACAAGCACAAAATCCTTATCACAGCCGAAGTCCGCAGCCTTAAACCAAAGCGCGCCCTCGCTTTCGTAGGTGTAACCGCTTTGCTTCAACAAATTGATTACCCTTGCGGTTTCGCCGTTGTTGTGAAGGGTGCTTTCCTTAAACCAGGTATCGTAAGTGATACGGTATTTTGCAAGATCTCTTTTAAGTCCTTCTATATTTTTAGGCAAAGCAAAATCAATAAGCGCCGCGCGGCGTTCTTCCTCGGTTTTTTCGACAAAGCTGTCCTTGTAAATTTCGGCAAACGCCTTTGCGTGGTCGATTATATCCTCCCCGAGGTATGCGTCGTCCGGCATTTCTATACCGTCCTTAAAAAGCTGTAAATATCTCAAATCCAGCGAAAGACCGAATTTATTTATCTGATTTCCGGCGTCGTTAATGTAGAACTCGCGCTCGGTATAATATCCCGCCGCCTGAAGCACCGCCGCCAGGCAGTCGCCCAAAGCGCCGCCGCGCGCGTTGCCGATATGCATAGGGCCCGTAGGATTGGCGGATACAAATTCCACCAAAACCCTTTTGCCTTCGCCGTAGTCGCTCTTGCCGTAATCGGCGCCCTTTTGCATAACGTCGGCTACTATATCGGCGTAATACCGGTCGTTAAGAAAGAAATTTATAAATCCGGGGCCGGCAATTTCACAAGATTTTATATAAGTATCGGTAAAATCGAAATTTTCGGTTAAAATTTCGGCAATCTTTCGCGGCGAGTTATGAAAAAGCCTCGCCCAGACCAAAGCGGCGTTTACCGCGTAATCGCCGTGATCGCGGTTGGCGGGCGCCTCTACGGTAAAGGCTGTGGGTTCGCATTCCTCGAGCGTACCCTTCTTTACCGCCGCCTTCAGTGAAGCTGTTACGGCGTTATATATTTGTTCCTTTGCTTTTGACACTAATAATGACATTTAATTTATCTCCTTTACGGAAATGTTTACTTCGTTTTTGCTTATAAGCAAAAAATTCGTATCGACGGAATATTTTAATTTGAGGTATCCCCCGTCGGCGGTCAGATCATGCTCTACCGATTCGCCGTAAATACCTAAGTTAATATCCCCGAGCGGGGTTGAGTAAAAGCAATTGTTGCGTTTACCGTTTTCGATTAATATTCTGTTTTTTATGGCGCCGGTACGCTGTAAAAGAACCGAATTATCCGAATTTATGTATATTTTGGTCTTGACCTCGCCGTCGGTATCGAGCATTTGGCTTTCGTCGTATGAAATGTAAAAGCCGCCGTCCTTAACGCCGAACCTGCCGTCGGTCGTAAATTCTATAGTATCGGTACAGTCACCGAGTCCCTGAGTACCCTTTATTACTATTAACGCATCCTTTATCATAAACTGCTCAAATCCACCTGTTTAATATCTTCCCCGTTTATACTTTTTCCCAACAGAAGCGAAGCCGTATTTATAAAAGAATAGGGCTTGTCGCTTACAAAAAATTTATGCTGCGGTTTATTGCCGCCGTCGGCAGACATCTCATTTTTGCAAAGATATTCCTTTACCGCCTTCGCGGTTGCTATGCCGGCGTCTATAAGCTTTACCCTGTCGCCCGCGACTGCCTTTATTGCGCCCGCAAGCACCGGAAAATGGGTACAGCCCAAAATAACGGTATCACATTCGTTATCAATTATAGGCTTCAAATAGCGCCTCGCCGTTTCTATAACGACGGCGTCGTCATCCTTAAACCAGCCCTCTTCCACAAGAGATACGAAAAGCGAGCATGCAACCGCCGTGACACGGGCGTCCGGCAAAATTCGCTTGATACAGCTTTCGTGTTTGCCGCTTTTTACAGTTGCGGCGGTGCCGAGCACGCCGATTTTACCGCTTTCGGTAAGCTCTGCCGCCATTACCGCGGCGTGGGAAACCACCTCGAAAAAAGGCACGGGCAGAGTCTCGGCAGTATCCGCCGCCACCGAGGATACCGTACCGCAGGCGGAAATTATCATCTTGACGTCGTTTTTAAGTAAAAAAGCTTCATCCTCCAAAGCGTATTTTCTTATTGTTTCACGGCTTCTGGTGCCGTAAGGAACACGGCCGGTATCGCCGAAATAAACTATTGATTCTTCGGGCAAACAGCGCAGAAGCTGACTTACCACGGTAAGTCCGCCGAGTCCGGAGTCGAAAACGCCTATCGCGCGGTTATCCGACATGAGAATTTCCCCTTTAAATATAAATACTTTTTGCTTAAAATACAATACTTTTTTTATTTTACCACAAAACAAAAAAAGTTGCAATAAAAATCGGCTTGAAAATGCAAAAGCAAATCCAAGCCGATAAAAATTTCAAAATGCCGTGAAGTTGAGCTTAATCCTTTTTAAAGAAGCTCATAACGTCATCGTAAGCCTCGTCGTCATCAGCGGAGTTGTTAAGGAAGGAAGCAAGGTCGCCCAATTCCTCTTTTTTATCGTCGCCGAGACCCGTGGCAACAACGGTAACGCGGATAGTGTCCTCGAGGGTATCGTCAAGCTGTGCGCCCCAGATAATCGTCGCATCCGGATGAGCCATATCGGAAATTATGGAGGAAGCAAGCTCAACCTCCTCAAGACCGATATCGTCGGAACCGGTGATGCTTATAATTACGCCGCGCGCATTTTCCATAGAGGTTTCGATAAGCGGACTGTTAATAGCGGTTCTTGCCGCCTGCTCCGCTTTATCGCGGCCGGTTGCAACGCCCACGCCCATGTGCGCATAGCCCGCATTTTGCATAATAGACTTAACGTCGGCAAAATCGAGGTTAACAAGAGCGGTAACGTTGATAAGCTCGGAAATGCTCTGAACACCCTGACGCAATACGTCGTCGGCGATGTCGAAAGCGTTTTTAAATGTAATTTTCTGCTCGGAAACAAACTTTAAGCGCTCGTTGGGGATAACCACGAGACTGTCGACATGCTCGCGCAAAGCGGCAATGCCCGACTCCGCCTGAGTCATACGCTTTTTACCCTCAAAAGCAAAGGGCTTTGTAACGATGCCTACGGCAAGAATGCCGAGCTCCTTTGCTATAGCGGCAACTATGGGAGCGGCGCCCGTACCCGTTCCGCCGCCCATGCCGGAGGTGATGAAAATCATATCGGCGTCGCGAATAGCCGACGCGATTTCGTCGCGCGATTCCTCCGCGGCGGCGCGTCCGTTATCCGGATTGCCTCCGGCGCCCATACCCGCGGTGGTTTTATCGCCTATTTGGATTTTTAAATTGGCTTTTGATTTTATAAGCGCGGCTTTATCGGTATTGACCGCTACAAATTCGACGCCGCGTACGCCTGCGTCAACCATGCGGTTTATGGCGTTTCCGCCGCCGCCGCCTACGCCCACAACCTTAATTTTTACTACGTTTACCTGATCTTCTGCAACTTCAAATGGCATTTCAAATTCCTCCGTATTTCCGTATTTATGTATAATTTCATATTTTTATTATAATTATATACAAGATGATTTTATCATACAATTTTATAAATTTCAATACTTTTATTACAAAAATGTAATTTTTTTATTTTTGATCCTTATTTTCGGTGAAAGTAGCGCTCGTATTGCTCGGCGTCCACATGCTTAAATTGATATTTCCGCCGCTTTTTTCGGGTATTTGCGCTATCATTCCGGCAAGATGCTTTGTCTTTTCCTCGATATTGTTAGCCGTTCCGTAATTTACCGTAAAGCGGTCGTCGGCGCCGACCGTCAGATTTATATCGTCCGTAATATCGATGTAATTTATCTTTATGCCGTTATCGTTAAGCGATTTTGATAAGCTTTCGATAAATCGACTGTCCTCTTTGTCGCCGAATTCGAGCAAAGCTCCCACCTTGCATTTCACATTTGCGCCGCGGATCTCGTAAATATTTTCGCTTGCGGTATCGCTTTCGCTCAACACCCTGCCGCTTGAGCTTACGGTGTAATATTTTTTACCGCTTTGTATACAGCAATATTCGTCCGCATCGGTAACCTTTATTTTAAGGCTTCCGGGAAGACGCCTTTCGAATTTTACCGTTTCGACATACGGCAGCTTCGACTGAAGCCGTTTTATCACCTCGCCTTTGTCGACGGTAAAAAGATTATCGCCTTTTTTTATACCCGAAGCCGAAATTATCTGCTCGCCAGTGTAAACCTTACTGCCCGACGAGGAGATATTTTCAATCGGGAAAAATACCGTAAGTGAGAGCGTAACCGCTGTCGCCGCAAGAAATATTATTAAGAAAATAAAAAATACCGTAAGTCTTCGCTTGCGAAGACGTCGCTGTCTTTCCATCCGTTTTCGGATAAACTCATCGCGTTTTTGTGGCTCTCTCAAATTATCATTCCTTTTCCGCCGTATATTTTATATCTGCACCTAATTCGGCAAGCGTTCCTACGATATCGTCGTATCCGCGCTCTATATGATGTATTTCGCCTATCCGGGTATTGCCGGAAGCCGCCAGCCCCGCGCAGACAAGCGCCGCCCCGCCCCGAAGGTCGGTGGCTTTACAGCCGGCTCCCGAAAGGCGCTCACACCCCTCGATAACGGCGATTTTGCCCTCGGTTTTAATCTTTGCGCCCAATCTTTTAAGCTCGTCGACGTAGCGAAACCGGTTTTCAAAAATATTCTCTACAAAAACCGAAGTGCCGACGGCTTTACAGAGCATTGCGATCATAAGCGGCCCCGCGTCGGTGGGGAAACCGGGATAAACGGTGCTTCTCACGGTGGGCACCCGAGAGAGTACCTTCGGTGCCGTAATCACAAGCGATTTTCCGGAAATTTCGATATTGCATCCGCTTTCTCTGAAAACCGAAAGCTGCGACATCATGTGTGACGGCATTATCGAATTAAGCTTAACCTTACCGCCGGTCACGGCGGCGCAAGCCATATAAGTGGCGGCGGCTATGCGATCCGGAATAATCGAATGCTCCGTGCCGTGAAGACGCTCTACGCCGTTGATATACACGGTATCCGAGCCGCAGCCGTAAATGCGCGCTCCGGCGCTGTTTAAAAAATCTGCCAAATCGCTTATTTCCGGCTCCTTGGCGGCATTGTGTATTACCGTTAAGCCCTTGGCGGTAACCGCCGCCAATATGATATTTTCGGTAGCGCCGACGCTCGGAAAGCTTAAATTTATTTCGGCGCCGCGAAGCCCGTTTTCGGCTTCGCAGTAAAGAAATCCGTGCTCTTCGGTGATGGTGACGCCCATTTTGCAAAGCGCCGACAAATGTAAATCTATAGGCCGCGGCCCCAATTCACAGCCGCCCGGACTGCTGATTACCGCCTTGCCCACTCTGCCTATAACGGCGCCCAAAAAGACTACGGAGGAGCGCATTTCGCGCATAAGACTTTCAGGTATTTTATAATCCGAAAGACCGCCGCTGTCTACCGTTACGGTATTGCCCTCCCGCTTACAGCGGCACCCGAGACCGGTTAAAATTTTTACCGAAGTTTCAACATCGGATAAATCGGGGCAATTATGTACCGTGCAGGTTTGCGGACAAACTATGGTTGCCGCAAGCACCGGAAGCACGCTGTTCTTTGCGCCCTGAACGTCAATTTCACCCGAAAGGACGCGCCCGCCGTTTATTATAATTTCCGACATTCCTTGCACCTTCTCATAGTAATCTGTTTACACAGTTCATACTATGTAAAAATGCGATTTTTGTCACGCTTTTGTGTATAATTGCATTAAATTTTCGTAAATTCTTTTGTTTGCATCTATTATAGCCGACCTGCGTGCCGCCTCGCTCATCTTAGAAAGCCTTGGTTTGTTTTCTATTAAATTACCTACGGTTTGAATAAGTAATTCGCTTGTCAAGTCCTTTTCCTCTATAACCTCGGCGGCGCCTACCCGCTTTAAGGTCATAGCGTTATGGAATTGATGGTTTTCGGCAACGTAAGGCGACGGTATCAGCACAGACGGTTTGCCGCATGCCTCAAGCTCGCTTATTGTTATGGCGCCCGCGCGGCAAATTACCAGATCCGCCGCCGCCATGCATAAGTCCATGTCGTTTATATATTCCGTAATGCGTATATTTTCGGAAATGTTTATATCGCTTAATGCCTCGAGCATGCTTTCGTAGCCGGATGCGCCCGTACCGTGAATGTGATAAAACTTATCGGTGCCGTTATGCACTTTTATAAGTCCGGTTACGGCTTCGTTAATTTTTCTTGCACCCAACGAGCCGCCAAAGGATAGAATAAGCGGTTTGTCGCCGTCAAGCCCCAATTTTGCGCGTGCCTCTTCCCTGTCTGCGCAAAGCAGCTCGCTTCTTACGGGATTGCCGGTAATAACGGGCTTTTTATTAAGCTTTAAATACTTTTCGGCGTCCTTCATGGCAAGCATTACTACGTCGGCGTTTTTCGCAAGCATTTTGGTCGTAACGCCGGGATAGGCGTTTTGCTCGTGAATTGCGGTCTTGATACCCATTTTTTGCGCTTGTTTAAGCACCGGCCCGCTTACGTAACCGCCCGTACCCATTACGATATCGGGCTTAAGCTCCTTTAAAAGCGCCCTCGAATCGATGCTTGCGATGACCGCCTTTTTAACGGCGGAAATATTTTTTGCGATATTAACGAGCGTCAGCTTTCGCTTAAAGCCCGAAACCTCTATGGTATGAAAATCATATCCCTTTTCTGGTACCAGACGCGCTTCCAATTTATCGGCGGTTCCGATATAGCTTATTTCGGCGTCGGGGTGGCGTTCCTTGATATATCCCGCAACCGCAAGCGCGGGATTTATATGCCCCGCCGTACCGCCGCCTGCAAATAATATACGCATTTTTTATCCCTTCCTAAGTCTTGTCTATGTTTGCGCTTCGCGATATCGACAGCACAATGCCCATTTCGGCAAGCAATATAAAAAGCGAGGTGCCTCCGTAGCTGAAAAACGGAAGGCTAATACCGGTATTCGGTATCGTGTTTGTTACAACCCAGATGTTGAGCATAGCCTGAAGTCCCACCTGAAAGGTAAGTCCTACCGCCATCAATGAGCCGAATTTATCGGGAGCGTGCATAGCAATTGTAAAGCCGCGCCATACAAGCAGACAAAATAATATTATGATGACAACAGCGCCTACAAGCCCCAATTCTTCGCAGACAATAGAGAAAATAAAGTCGTTATGAGGTTCGGGCACCCACAGATGCTTTTGCCGAGACTGTCCTATGCCTCTGCCCATTATATTGCCCGAGCCTATCGCCAATAAAGACTGTATGGTCTGAAAGCCCTTGTCGGTGGGATCCGCCCAAGGATCGAGCCAATATTTAATTCGATCCGAGCCGTAGCTTATGGCGCCCGAAGCTATGAGCGCCACAACCCCCAAAACGCCGGCGCCGAGGCCGCCCAATATATATCTTTTGGGAAGTCCGCCGACTATCAGCAAAACAACCCCTATACCGAAAACAAGAACGGTAGCCGAAAGGTGCGGCTCCATAACGATAAGTCCGCAGGTGACCCCCAAAATAGCGAGCAAAATTATCAAAAAGCCGAAATTTTTAATCTGTTTGTAATTTGCGGCGATGAGGGAGGAAAAAAGAAGTATTACGGCAAGCTTTGCAAGCTCGGAGGGCTGAAAGTTTACAGGGCCTATAACCAGCCAGCGTTTTACGTCCATGCCCTCTACCATAGGCGGCAAAATCAAAAGCAAAACGAGTATCGCCAGGACGACAAGATAAAACGCCCAGGCGAATTTGCGCCAAAAATGATAATCGATTTTCGAGCATATAAGCATTGCCGCTACGCCCGCCGCCCCCAAAACAAGCTGTCGGGTTATAAATTTATAACTGTTGCCGTAGTATTCAAGCGAATAAGCATAACTTGCGGAAAAAAGCATAACAAGACCTATTGTTAAAAGAATAAGCACAATCGCAAGAAATGTGATATCCATTTTCCCACGATTTGTACGCTTTTCGCGCTTTAATGCTTTTGGATTCACTTAAACTGCCTCCGTTCACAATTTGAATATTAAGGGTAACAAGGCTATCAGACAGCCCACAAAGGTAACCGAAGAAAATACCAATACGATTTTATCCTCCGACCATCCGCACATTTCAAAATGGTGGTGCAGCGGCGCCATTTTAAAAATCCGTTTTTTGGTTTTTTTGTAATATGCTACCTGAATTATATCGGACAGCGCTTCTATCAAATAGGTACATCCCGCGAAAATAAGCAAAATCGGTCTGCCTATTCCGAAGGAGAGCGCTACCACTAAGCCTCCCAAAAACATCGAGCCGGTATCCCCCATAAATACCTTGGCGGGCTTTGCGTTCCAGCGAATAAATCCCGCGCAGGCTCCCGCCAAAGCGGCGGACAGAATGTTAAAGGGCAAGGTCATATTATTTATGATACCCGCCGCCAGCATAAACGCGCAGGCAACCACCAGGGTAACGCTCGAAGCCAAGCCGTCGATGCCGTCGGTGAGATTTACGGCGTTTGTAAAGCCGTAAATAAACATAAGCGCAATCGGCCAGAATATAAGCCCCAAGCCGCTGCTTACGTCAATATCTCCGATAAAGGGTATATTCGTATAGGTCATACCGCCCAAGCGCAAGGTCAAAAGATACGCCGCCGAAACCAACAACTGTAAAAAGGTCTTTTGCCTTGCCGAAAGCCCTAAATTGCGCTTTTTTACCACCTTGATATAATCGTCTATAAAGCCTATCGCACCCATAAGCAACGCCAAAAATATACCCGCCGCAAAGGTTACGAGGCATTGGCGGTTGGAAAGCTGGGTAATCGACCTGCTTTTAGAAATCGCGGCGTATGTGAAGGCGGCGCAAAGGGCCGCCAAAACTCCCGCGATTATCATAATACCGCCCATTGTGGGAGTGCCCTGCTTTGATTTGTGCCAATTGGGGCCTATATCCAATATAGTTTGCCCGAATTTAAGCTTTCTTAAATACGGAATTACAATATATCCCGAAACGGCGGTGATCGCAAAAGCCGCTATAGCCGCAATAACCGCGGATAAATCTATCATTTTTTCTCATTCCCTTTTATATTATCGCGCAGCGCTTCGGCAATTATTTCGCGCTCGTCAAGATGTATTTTTCCGGTGGAAAGAATTTGGTAGGTTTCGTGCCCCTTTCCCGCCAGAATTACTATATCGTCCTTACGGGCGGTGGAAATAGCGTATTTTATCGCTTCGATGCGGTTCTCGATAACCTTATACGGTGTGGGCGTGCCGTCCATGCCGACAAGTATGTCCTTGATTATTTCGGAGGGATCCTCCGTGCGGGGGTTATCGCTTGTAACTATTACAAAATCGGCGTATCTTGCCGCAATGCTTCCCATAATCGGACGCTTTGACTTATCGCGGTCGCCGCCGCAGCCGAACAGTACCGTAAGACGGTTGTGTTCGCATTCTCTGAAGCTTGTCAATATATTTTTAAGTCCGTCCGGAGTATGCGCGTAATCGATTATAACGGTGTAATCGGTATTGCAATCGACAACCTCTGCTCTGCCCTTGATGCCGGGCAATTCCCTCAAGCCGGCTACGGCTTCCTTAAGCGGCAAGCCCAATTCCGACATACAGCAAACCGCCGCCAGGGAATTATAAGCCGTAAATTTTCCGCCGGTATTTACCTTTATATGCATAAGCTGAGTATCGCTTACAAATTCGTAATCCACGGTGGTGGGCCTGTATTTTATCGCTTTTGCGCTGTAAGTGGAGCTGTCGCCCGTCGAATAGGTGACCACGCGGCAGTCAAGACTGTTTGCAAGCCTTTCGGCATATGCGTCGTCGCTGTTTATTATGGCGATTTTGCACATTTCAAAGAGCTTTTTCTTTGCGGCAAAATAATTTTCCATAGTTTTATGGTAATCGAGATGGTCCTGTGTAAGATTGGTAAATATCGCCGCCTCGAAACTAAGATTGCAAACTCTGCGCTGGTCGAGCGCGTGGGATGATACCTCCATAACCGCATAGGTACAGCCGGCGTCAACCATTTCGGCAAACAGCTCGTTAAGCTCGTAGGCTCCGGGAGTTGTGGTCAAAGCTTCCGAAACGGAATCATCCACCATATTTTGAATAGTTCCTATAAGCCCTACCTTTTCGCCCACCGATTCGAGCATTTTTTTAAGCATATAGGTAACCGAGGTTTTGCCGTTTGTGCCGGTAACCCCTATAAGCTTTAATTTATCGGCGGGTCTTCCGAACCAATTGGCGCAGATTTCGAAAAAGGCGGTATGAGTATCCGACGTAAGTATTTGATTTTTACAGCCCGTATCCCTTTCGGCGATAATAACCGCGGCGCCGTTTTTTTCGGCGGAGTCGGCGTATTTGTGACCGTCGGTCAAGGGGCCCTCGATACATACGAACAAATACCCGGGCTTTACCTTACGCGAATCACTCGTAACTCCCGTTATTTCGGTATTCATAAGCTGAGAATCGGTTAAAAATAAATCCTTGAGTTTCATTTTTTCTCCTTAAAGTATAAATATTTTATCCGTCTACAACCGTATCATCCATAAAATAAACGGTAACTATAGTTCCCGCTTCTACGGATTCGTTTGCCGCGATACTTTGCTTGTAGGCTTTTATGCCCGCCGAGCTTGTATTTCCGGAAAATTCGATATTGATCCCTGCCCTTGCCGCCGCCTGATTTGCCTGTGTGGCGGTAAGTCCTATGAAATTCGGTACCTTTGCGGTTTTATCGCCGCTTTTTTCGGTATAGAGTATCACTATGCCGCCTTTAAGTACCTGTTTGCCAGATTCGGGAAGCTGGCGTATTACCTTATCGCCGCCGCCGACGGTTTCGTATTCGAGATTTGCCGCTTTTATCTTTTTCTCGGCGTCCGCAAGCTTCATATCGGTAACCTCCGGCACGCTTACCGTAAGGTTTTTGTATTCTTCCTCGGAGTAGCTCGCTTCGTATCCGAGATAAGGCAAAACGTCGGTCATAATTTTGGAATTTGTCGGCGCCGCGATCATGCCGCCGTAGTATTTATCGCCCTTAGGCTCGTCGAGTAAAACCAGAACGGCAATCTCGGGATCCTCAATAGGCGCCACCGTGACGCAGGAGCCGATATACAGATAATTGTCGCCCGTAGCGAGGATCTTCGCCATTTTTTGCGAAGTACCGGTCTTTGCGCCGATATTATAACCCGCGACGAGGGCGTTTTTGGCGCCGTTTTCCGCCACGAATTGCATAAGCGAACGCATTGTGCTCGAAGTGGTTTCGGAGATTACCTGCCGTTTGTATCCGTCGGGCCCGGTAGCCGTCACCTTGTTGTTTTCGTCGAGCATTTTTTCAAGCAGATGCGGTTGAACGAGATATCCGCCGTTTACACAGGCCGCAGTCGCCGCCAAAAGCTGAACCGGAGTAATGTTGAAGGTTTGACCGAAGGAGCTTGAAGCAAGCTCGACCGGCCCCATTTTTTCTTCGCCGTAGTAGGTGGACATCGCCTCGCCCGGTAAATCGATACCGGTTTTTTCGCCGAAGCCGAAGGCTTTAAAATATTTTGAAAAGGAGCTTACTCCCAAAAGCTGACCTATCGTTATGAACGCGGGGTTGCAGGAATTGGATATCGCCTCTTGAAGGCTCTGCGAGCCATGACCGCCCGCCTTATGGCATTTGTAACCCTGTCCGGCAACCGTAGCGGTGCCGTTGCAGTAAAAGGTGCTTTTATTATTTACGAGATTTTCTTCGAGCGCCGCCGAAGCGGTTATGAGCTTAAATACCGAGCCCGGCTCGTAGGTATCCGATACCGCCTTGTTTCGCCATTGGCGGTTTAAAAGCTCGTTTTCCAATTTTTGCTTTTCTTCTTCGGTTTTGAGCTTATCTACCGCCGCCTTATCCGCTTTTGAAAGGGTGAAAGGATCGTTCGGGTTAAAGTCGCCCTTTATTGCCATTGCAAGCACGGCGCCGTTTTTGACGTTCATTACAACCGCCGCGCCGCGTTCGGCTATTTTATGCTCCTCGATAGCGGCTTCCAAATATTTTTCCGCCGTATACTGTATATATGCGTCCAAAGTGAGCACCAGCGATTTGCCCTTTACGGCGCCCTCTACCCGCTCGTAAGTGAGCGGCATATCGGTACCGGCGGCGTTTTTTGCGGCGACAACGCGCCCGGCTATGCCCGTAAGCTCGTTATCGTAATAGCTCTCTATTCCGCCGAGCCCCTGATCGTCCGATCCGACAAATCCCAAAACCACCGACGCTAAACTGTCGTTGGGGTAATATCTTTTGGTGGTTTCGTCAAGTCCTACGTATTTTACGAGCTCTAAATCCTTATATTGCTCGTCGGCTAAAAATTCGCGAACCTTATCCGCAACCGGCTTTTCGATTTTTTTCTTTACTATAACGTAGTAAGAATTTTTGCCGGTATCCTCGTAAACCTTTTCATAATCCATTTCAAGTATCGAAGAAAGCTTTTCCGCTATGGTTTTTCTGACGGTTTCTTTTTCGTTTTCGTCTTTAAGCTTTCGAATTCCGTTAGGGGTTATGTAAACCGTCCAGGCGGTCGTACTTCTTGCCAGAACCTGCATGTTGCGGTCGTAAATATCGCCCCTGGGCGCGGTTATAAGGCTGTCATACAGCTGCTGCTCGGATGCGTCGTTTTGATACTTTTCGCCGTTTATAATCATAATATCCACAAGCCGGTATCCGGAAATGAGCAAAAGGGAAAGCGTAAGTATAAGCATTACGGCTATCATGCGAACAATCATCTGTCTGCCGGGTTTTGATGCCATTTTTTTACGCCTCCGTTCTTAAAAATTCACAGTATTCAAGCTTTTTGCAATGATTATATGCTGCCGCAGCGCAATAACTATTATACGGTAATACGAGAGTCGAAAACGCTCGACTCTCGTAGTCTGTTATTAAACTATTATGCTAAAAATATTATATTATGACCTCTTGCCGCTTTATTACTTTTCTTTCACGAATTTTCCGTCCTTGGTAATCGCGGCGTTTTTATCGTTTACCCTGATGTAGGTGACGTTTTCCTTCTCCGGCTTTTTCATACCGAGCTGTACCGCTTCAAGCTCAAGATTGGCATAAGATATTCGCCTTTGCATTTCGACCTCGAGGCTTGTCTTTTCGCTGTCAAGCTCGGAAATCGCGCTTCTTACGTCGTTTATTTCGGAATTTACCTCATTTATTTTAAGTCTCAAGGTAATGTTGCCGCAAAAGCCCGCCAAAATGAAAACCGCGGTCATGATAAGCGCCGCCGGCGCCGACAGACTTTTCGCCGCGGCGGATTTGCGGCTCTTTTGCTTTGCCGACCGATTGGGTATTACAACTATATTGTCACGAGATTTAGGCTCCGCTTGCGTTTTGGGCGCGAACATATCGAAATCGTATGCCAAACTCTCGTTATAATACTTAAGATTATTCATTGGTATCTCCCTTTAATTTTTTATTATTACCCTGAGCTTTGCACTTCTGCTTCGCGGATTTTCGTTTAATTCCTCCGCCGAGGGTTCAATAGGTTTTCGTGTAAGTAATCTTCCGCGCGGGGTTTTGCCGCAGACGCAAACCGGAAAATCGGGCGGGCAGGTACAACCCGTACAGTATTCTTTAAACCGTTGCTTTACCATGCGATCCTCGAGCGAATGAAAGGTAATTATTGCCAATACTCCGCCGCTTTTAAGCAGGTCGAAAGCGTCGTCGAGCGCGTCGTCAAGCGCGTCAAGCTCGCCGTTTACCGCTATTCGCAGCGCCTGAAAACATTTTCTTGCGGGGTTGCCGTCACGCCTTGCGGCGGCGGGATAGGCGCCTGCGATTATTTCGGCAAGCTCCAGGGTGGTATCAATTTTCTTTTTATTTCTTTTTTCAACTATTCTTGCTGCGATTTTAAAGGCGAATTTTTCTTCGCCGAACCGTTTGAAAATGTCGGCAAGCTCTTTTTCGGTGAAATTATTGACAATAAAGCCCGCCGTTATACCGCTTTTGCTCATCCGCATATCGAGCGGCGCGTCCTTAAGATAGGAAAATCCGCGCTCTGCGGTATCAAGCTGGTAGGAGGAAACCCCCAAATCGAGCAAAATGCCGTCCGCGCTTTGCACTCCCAAATCGTGCAGTACCCTTTTCATATCGCGGAAATTCGCGTTTATTACGCGGGCGGGATAATTTTTGAGCCGCTCGGCGGCGATTTTAACCGCGTCGGGATCGCGATCCAAAGCGTAAAGGAAGCCGGTATCGAGGCGTTTTGCGATTTCCGCCGAATGTCCGGCGCCGCCGGCGGTACCGTCGACATAAATGCCGTCGGATTTTATATTGAGCGATTCTATAACTTCGTTAAGCAGTACGGATTTATGATTGAATTCCATAATTAAAAGTTAAGCTCTTCCATAACAGCCGAAACGGATTCGAGCGTAGTCGTTTCGTTTTCGGACTGCCAAAGGGCGCTGTCCCAGATTTCGAGGTTGGTATCCATACCGATAATATGCACTTCGCTGTCAAAGGACGCGTATTCGCGCAGTGTCGGAGGAACCAAAATTCTGCCCTGAGTGTCAAACTCGACGTTAAATGTGCCGTCATACAAAAAGCGCTTCACCGTGCTCGACTTCGCGCTCGGCAACGTGCCGATTTTTTCGACGAGCAGACTCCACTGCTCCTTGGAATAAACGCAGAGGCACTTTTTACCGTAAATGCCGCGGCAGATTATAAAGCTCTCGCCGAGCTCGTCTCTGAAGCTTGAAGGAATGAAAACCCTGCCCTTCTTATCAATTTTATGGTCATAACCGCCGAAAAGCATGGATTTTCGCCTCCTTTTGCGCCACTTTAAAACATTTCGGTGGTTTTGCGATGCACTTTCCACCACTTATTTTGTATTATACAACCACTTATGATAAAAATCAAGGCTTTTTTGAATTTTTTTATTATTTTTTAAATAGTTTTTTCGATAGAGAATAAAAAACAGCCTTTGCCGAAAATTTCCTTCGACAAAGGCTGTTTTTTATTTAATTTATTTAATTTATTTTTCCGTAGAGCGGCATATCGCTGTCGCGCTTGGGCTCTCTTGTCTCGGTGACAACCACGTTGTTTTTCGGAGGGCGGGAACCGCCGCGGCCGTGTCTGCGGCGTCGGTCGTTATTTCTCGGAGGTCTTACTTCGGCGCCTTCGGGAGAAATGACCACCCTTCTGCCGGCGCCGTCGCCGAACGAATTTGAAACAACGCCGTCGATTTCCTGAACCGCGGTATGGATTATACGGCGTTCATAAGGATTCATCGGCTCCAAAGTACGGCTTTTTCCGTTTTTAAGTACCTGAGCCGAAATGCGTTTTGCCAAATCGGTTAAGGTCTTTTCACGTCTTTCGCGGTAATCGCCTATATTGATCGATATTTTGTAGTGACCGCCGCCGTTATTTGCGGCAAGGCTTGCGAGATACTGCAAAGCGTCCAAGGTTTCGCCGCGGTGACCTATTACGATGCTCAAGTTGTCGCCGTTGAGCAAAATAAGGGAAGCGTCCTCCCTGCTTGCAACCTTAATATCGGTGTTTTCACAGTCTACCGACTTTAAAACCGCTTTGATATAAGCTACGGCTTTGCCTGCGGGCGTATCGCCCGAAATTTCGGAAGCGTCGACCGCCTCGCCGTATCCCTCGTCGGGCTTTTCGGCGGGCTTTGTTTCCTTAAGCGCGGGTTTTGTCTCTTTGGCGGCGGGTTTTGCCGCGGCTTCCTTTTTGATCTCCGCCTTTTTAGCCGGTTTTTCCTTATCTTGGTTTTCTTTGACCGCTTTAGTCTTGGCGGGAGTTTTTTTGCCGGCTTTGTTTTTCTTTTCGGGAACTTCCATATAGGCTCTTACCTGAGCGTCCGAACCGCCGAATAATCCAAATATTTTCTTTTTATTGATTGCGATAACTTCAAATTGCACGTCGTCAAGCTCCGTTGCGCCGAGCTTTGCCATTGCGTCTTCCTTTGCCTCGTCCACTGTAGGGCCGAAACCGATTGCTTCCTTAATCAAGGTTAAACCTCCTCAAATATCTTAAAACTAATATTATTTTATTTTTCTTCCTGAGATAACGTTGCCGTACCTAATTTTTTAAGCTGTCCCGATTCGAAATCGCAAATTTTCGCAAGCTCCTTTGCGCGCTCGCGGGCAAGCATTTTATTCGGACCGTAGAACATCTGAACGCCGGTCTGTATAAGGCCGCCTATGAGGGATGAGCATATCCAATAAAAGGCTACGCCGCCTGGGAATTTAAAGCCTATAAACAGGGTGAAAAGCGGCATTATAAGCAGCATTCCCGTCATACTCGGCGCGTCGGGGTTGATTTTCTTTTGCAGCTTCATTGAAATAAGGCTTGAGAGCATCTGCGCGGCAAAAGCCAATATCGGCATAAGCCAGATCGGCTTAAAGGCGTGAAAAATATCAAACGAAAAATGCGGAGTTTGGGTAAGGTTTATCTTGTCCGTGAAAAAGGTGTAATCGATGCCTACCTCTGCGTCCTTTTGCTTTATATAATTCAAATCGTCCTCTATTTTGGCGTAATCTTCTTCGCTTAAAATGTTTTTAAGGACGTCCTCCTCGTCGTTGCGAACGATGCTTACTACACCGAGCTCATTGTATCTGCCGTCGCCGTCGCGCCAATTTATAAGCTTCTTGTAATCTTCGTATTTTTGCTTGTCCTCTTTGCGGACTTCGTTCATAGTCTGGTATATCGTATCGGTTACGTTATTTAACTTAGTCTTGTCGACCCTTGTCATATAGGTAAGCGGAGACACGATTAAATAATAAATGCTTATCATAAGCACAAAACGCAAAATCATCGGCAGGCATCCGCCCGACATGGAAACGCCCTCCGCCTGATAGAGCTTTTGCATTTCGGTGTTGAATTTTTGCTTGTCGTCGCCGCACTCTTTTTTAAGCTCGTCAAGCTTGGGCTTTATTCGGGTTTGCTGAACCGCGGATTTTTGGCTTTTTATGCTTATGGGTATTAAAATCAAATTTATAAAAATAGTAAAAACAAAAACCGCGGCGGCAAAGTTTCCGCCCAATATGCTCGCTATGCCTTTTAAAATAAAGCCGAGCGGCAGGTTTATGATATTAAACAAGGCTTGCATTTAAGCACCTTCCATTCATCGCTTTTAAAAGTAAATCCCCTACTGTTTTTTAAGTTTTCGGCGCTTTTCGGGCACGGGATCGTATCCCCCGCGGCAAAACGGATTACAGCGTAAAATCCGCCATAGCGCCAAAGCCGAGCCCTTTATACTGCCGTGAATACGAATAGCGTCTATTGCGTACTGCGAGCATGTGGGCGTAAATCGGCAGCATGGTATTTTATAAGGTGAAATACACTTTTGGTAAAGCTTTATAAGCTTAATAAGTAATTTTTTCGTCATAAGAACTATCGCACACTCCGGCTTTTCTTAAAAGATTATAAATTGAAGTCTGCACCGTTGTACTTTTAACGGATAAAATACGTGTTCTTGCAACAATAACAAAATCATAGCCTGCCGGTATCATCGGCAGACAGCCGCGAAAAGCCGCGGTTATCAATCTCTTGGCACGGTTTCTCTGAACCGCGCCGCCTATTTTTTTACCGGCGGTAATACCGAGCCTTACGTTTCCGTAAGAGTTTTTTCTGTAATAAACCACCACGTAAGGCGAAACCAACGAATCCGCCTTTGAATATGCCCGCTTAAATTCATAGTTTTCCTTTATTTTAACTATACCGTTCATGTGCTATCAAATAAATGACGTCTGTATTCGGGAGAAAAACTCCTCACAATACAGCGACGTGTCCTTTACCGGGATAAAAGGAAAAAGCCACGTTCAGTGGCTTTAATATGTGAGTTGTTTTCTTCCTTTAGCTCTTCTGCGAGCGAGTACCTTGCGACCGTTGGCGGTTGCCATTCTCTTTAAAAAGCCATGTTCCTTTTTGCGATGAAGCTTTTTCGGCTGATATGTTCTTTTCAACGTTAACCCTCCTTATAATTCCTTTGCGGTCAAGCCGTTATTATCAAGACATAACCTATCGAATATAGATTATACCCTAAAACATACCGTAATGTCAATAAAAAGTTTAAAAATATGCTATTTTATCTGCGATATACGGTAAATCGACCATAGCAAAGTCGGCAAGATTTCGCGAATCCTGCCGACCTTTGGCACGCTGAAAGGGATTCGAACCCCCGACCCTCTGCTTAGAAGGCAGATGCTCTATCCAACTGAGCTATCAGCGCAGATGTGATTTTCACAACGCTCGTAATTATATCATACATTTTTAAATTAATCAAGTATTTTTTTAAAACTGTATTCATTTTATTTTAAAGCTCGGATTTTCAAGCTTTAAAAGTCGGAGCTTTCTGTCGGTTCCACCGGCATAGCCGGTAAGTCTGCCGTCCGAAGCAATCACCCTGTGGCAGGGTATGATAATCGAAATCGGATTATGGGCTAATGCCGAGCCTACCGCCCTTGCGGACATACCGCCGGTTCCCCTTTTTAAGGCGATTATTTTTGCCGTTTCGCCGTAAGAAAGCGTTTTGCCGTAAGGAATGCTAAGCAGAACCTCGTAAACGGTTTTTCGAAATTCGGTCGTTCTTAAATCGATTGCGGGGGTAAAATCGGGATTTTTGCCGCCGAAATAAATATCGAGCCACCGCTTCGCGGTTTTGAAAACCGGTATTTCCCCTTCCCCGTAATCGCCCGCGAGGGTTGCGGCGTAGTACTTTTGTCGCTCGAACCAAAGTCCGGAAATACCTTTCTCGGTTCCGGCAAGGGTAATTTTACCGAGCGGCGAATTATAAAAGCTTATATATTCCATTTCAAATCCGTTTTAAAGCGGCTAATTCCCGCATTCGATGCTTATTTTATTAAAAATATCCAAAAGGCTGTTTACCGAGGTGGTTCTCTTTTCCCCGTCCGCTCTGTCAAGAATCGTTTTGCCTTTATCCATCATAATAATGCGGTCGCCGTACTCTACGGCATAGCGCAGATTGTGCGTAACCATTATGGAGGTAAGGTTTTTCTCCCGTACCACCTTGTCGGTAAGCTCCATAATAACGTCCGCCGTGTGGGGATCCAAAGCGGCGGTGTGCTCGTCGAGAATGAGGAAATCGATAGGCGTCATGGTAGCCATGATAAGCGATACCGCCTGACGCTGACCGCCCGAAAGCAAGCCCATTTTAGCGTTGAGCTTATCCTCAAGCCCGAGCCCCAATCCTGCCAAAAGCTCCTTATAATAGTTCGCCTTTTTGCGGTTTACGCCGAAAGTAAGCCCGAATGGCTTGCCCTTGTTTTCGGCGAGAGACATATTCTCGAGTATGGTCATATCCGGACAGCTGCCGAGCGCCGTATTTTGATAAACCCTGCCCACGTTTTTATACCTGCGGTATTCCGGAAGGCGGTTTATATTGACTCCGTCCAGCAAAACCTCGCCCGAATCTATGGGTATACTGCCGCAGATTATATTGAGCATGCTTGTTTTGCCCGAACCGTTGGAGCCCACAACCGAGACAAACTGCCCCGTTTTCACGGTAAGGTTAAAATCCTCGAAAAGCGTCATTTCGCTGACGGTGCCGCGGTTGTAGGTTTTAGCTATATTTTTAAGTTCTATCACGCCGAACCGCCTCCCCGTCTGATTTTCGCATTTTTCGAGAAAAACGCGGCTATTTTATTGTTGAATATAAGAATAAGGGTAAACATAGCGGCGTTTAAAAGCTTAAGATAGGTGCCGTCCTTGTCTACGAGAACGAGATAGTTAAGGCAAAGCGAATAAATAAGCGCGCCGAAGATAACGGCGGTGGTGTCGGCGATAAAGCGTATTTTTGAAAATACCGCAAGTCCGATTATTACCGACGCGAGCGCCAGAACGACCTTGCCGCTTCCGCTCGTGTTATCGTAGCTCATAAACAGGTTGGTATATACGGCGCCGGAAACTGCGATAAAGCCGTTTGCGATGCAAAGACCCAATATTTTGTAGTTGCCGTTGTTTTTGCCGAGGGTGGTGACGAGCATGGGATTATTGCCCGTAGCTCTTACCATATAACCGAGCTTCGTCTTTAAAAACAGATCGATTATAAGCTTTATAAAAATAACTATCGCGATCAGAACGGCAATTATTATTCCGTCGCGCGCGTCGGAGGAAAGTCGGCTCAAAAGCTTGCCGCCGAAAATTCCGTTCACACCGATTCCCCTATAGGATACCACCGCCGTGGTCATGCCGTTTTTGGTGAGCAGCTTTGTAAAAGCCAGGGTTACCGAAAGCAGAGCCGTCATCGAAATTATACCCGACAGCAGGTCGGATATTTTGAATTTAACGTGTAAAACTCCGGTGACGGCGCCGACGCAGAAGCCCGCCAAAAAGGAAAGCGCGACCGCGGCAAAGGGCGGGATGCCCAGCCTATACATAAGTATAGTGCAGACTACCCCGCCTAAAGGAAATGTGCCGTCGGTAGAAAGGTCGGCAAAGTTAAGCACCGAATAGGATATATACACCCCGAGCGCCAATATCGCGAAGCACAGGCCCATTTGAAGACCGTCTATTGTTGTTGCATAAAACAGCATTTTTTATTCTACCTTTTATTTTTTAACGTCGGTCGCCTGAATGCTTGTGGGAACGGTAAGCTTCAAAGCGGCGCAAACCTCGCTGTTGTAATAAGCCTTGGGCTCGGTTATGGTCGAAACCGGAATATCGTTTGCGGATTTGCCGTTCAGGATATCCGCCGCCGCTTTACCCGCCGCGGCGCCTACGTCTATATAATCTATAGAGGAGCTTGCCGCACAGCCTACCTTAACCTGCTCGATTTCACTGCCGAAAATCGGAACCTTCTTTTCGTTTGTAAGGGGTAAAATATTGCTTTCGAGCTTGCCTACGATAGTATTGTCAAGCAGATTTACAAAGCAATCCACGCCGTCAGCAAGCAGTCCGTTGACCGCGGTATCGATAGTCGTAATGTCGGAAACAACCGAGCTCTTGATTTCCATGCCATTATACTTTTTGGCGGCTTTTTGAAGCGCTTCAACCTGTATGGGCGAGCTCGATTCCTCGGTGGAAGAAAGAACGCCTATTTTCAAATCCTGCTTGCCCATATAAGCGGTTACCACTTCAAGCTGTTTGTCAAAATTCGGGATATCGGAAGAACCGGTAACGTTGTTGTAGTTTTCCATAACCGAAGCGTCGGTTACCGCGCAGAAAACAACCGCCGTATCGGTACCGTCCGCCGCCGTGGCAGCCGCTACCGCCGAAGGTGTGGCTATGGCGATTATAACCTTTGCGCCCTTGTTTACGAGGGTTTTTGCCTGCGTCTGCGAAACGCTGGCGTCAAAGTTGCTGTTTACGTACTCGACCTCGTAATCGTCGAGGTTTATGCCGCTTTCCTCAAGACCCTTCTTAACGCCGTCGTAGCAGTTGTTAAGCGAGCCGTGGGAGCCGAATTGAATAATACCGATAACGGGTTTTGACTCCTTTTTGTCGCCGCAGCCCGCTAAGTTAAGCGCCGTAAAGAGCGCCAATACGGTAACCAATACCAATGCAATAACTTTTTTCATTTTTAATTACTCCTTTAAAATAAATTTTTGATTTTAATGCTTCATCGGTTTGCCGACCGGTAAGTTTTAAAAGAAATTCAATTACGCCATCGAAGAACACCCGGCATAAACGCCACCGCCGTTTCTTAATAAAAAATAAAGACCTTGCCCCTGCTTAAGGGACAAGATCCGAAATAACAAATCCTGCGATACCACCCAAATTGACATTAAAAAATGCCCACTCGCTTATATGCGCTAACACGCATTCCCGATTGGTAACGGATAGGTTCCCGTCGACATCTACTCGGCAAAAAAGCCTTTCAAGCCGCCCTCGGAAGTCCATTCATACGGCTGCGCACCCACCCCGATCGCACCACCCGGGATTCTCTTGCGGTTTACAGTACCGATTACTACTCTTCCTCAAAGGTTTAAATACATAAAATATTTTGTTTAGTATATTATAGTCTCATAATTTTATTTTGTCAAGCTTTTTTAAAAATTTTCCCGTAAAAATAAATTGATTGACTTTACCGGAAAATTATTGTAAAATATATATTATCGTTTTCGGCGCCGAAAGCCGCAGCTCGGTTCGGCACCTTGCGACAGCAAATTTTTTTGATTTTATATTTGTCGCTATAGCTCAGCCGGATAGAGCGACCGCCTCCTAAGCGGTAGGCCGGAGGTTCGAATCCTCTTAGCGACGCCAAAACCGCCGTAAGCCCGCAAAAACAGAGGGTTTGCGGCGATTATTATTCGTAAAAAAATAACTTTTTCGGGGAGCCGATAAAAAAATTTTAAAAAAATTTAAAAAAATTTGTAACCTATTTCCCCCTTTCGGTTGTTGTATATATGGAGATGGGTTTTAAAGAGGAAAATTTATGATTGCTTTTTTTGAGACTTATCTTGACGAGAGCGAAGACAAGGATTTATTTGAGAAAATTTTTAATACCCACAAAAAGCAAATGGTTATGCTGGCGTTTTCTATGCTTAACGACGCTGCGGAAGCGGAGGACGCCGTAGGCGACGTCTTTTTGCGGATAGCTCAAAAAAACTTTGACGCGGTGAGAAAGATAAAGAATGAAACGGATCTGCAAAACTATTTGCTCAAAGCTACCAAAAATACCGTAATTAACAAAATGCGGCTTAAAAAGGAAAGAGCGGCGCTCGACGAGGCTCTCGAGTATAGCGCGGGCAAAGCCGCCGTGCTTTCGGACAACGATTTTCTCGATTCGATCTGCAATAAAATAACCTACGACGAAATTATCGCCGCCATAAAATCGTTGGATGAAAAATACAAAGACGCTTTGTACCTCCATTTCGTAATGGAGTTAACGGTCGAGCAAACCGCAAAAGCGCTCAATCAATCCTTGACCGCTACCAAACAGCAATTGGTAAGAGGTAAAAAATTACTTTTAAATTTACTCACAATGAAAGGTGATGAAAATAATGGCAATAACTAAGGAGCAATTCAAACAGGCTTTCAGAGAGGTAATATCCGCAGAGTTTTCGGACATTCCCCGAAATGAAGACGAGATAAATTTCACCTTTTCGCAGGCGTTCGAGCGCCGCATGGAAAAATTGATAAAATCCCAAAAAAAGCCCTATTGGAAATATATAAACACGGCGTCAAAGCGCGCGGCGGTTATTTTCGCGGCAATACTCGTCACTTTCACGGCGTCTCTGAGCGTGGATGCCATAAGGGTGCCGGTAATTGAATTTTTTATCGAAAATTTCGGCACACACGACAAATATACGGCGCAGGGTGATACAAGGACAGAAATTGAAAAGATATACTCGATTACCAAAGTGCCCGACGGATTTACGGAAATCGATTCTTCGCTGACCAATACCATGAATACCGTCACATATAAAAACGAAAGCGACGATAATAAGCTGATTGTTTTCACACAAACGGCGACGGATGATTTAAGTTTGTACATTGATAATGAGCAGTCCGATACAATAATCAAAACGGTAGAAGATAAAAAATTATATATAAATATTATCGATGAAGTTACAAATATCGTTTGGGCTTATGACGGATATTGTTTCCAGATAAGTACGTTTTATATAGATGACATGGATATTATACTCGATATGGTTAAATCGGTTGAGTAAAATGTTGAGAAAAAAGGCTATGGCATATTTCAACCATAGCCCTTTTTCGATTAATACGATGCTTTCTTTTGCTGAGTTATTTCGTCGGCGGCGCCGCCGGAACCGTAAACCTTGTATTTAACGGTTACGCGGTATGTTCCCGAAGAAGATAACTGATAGGAACGCGAACCGGTATATTTAAAGGAATTTATTGTGGTTACCCACTGTTTATCCGGTTGACCGTTATCTACACGACTCCAAAACAATCCCAATTTTTTCTTTTCAATATATGTGGTTATAACAATTTTGGTTGTTTTTGAAGAAATGCCGATAAGATTGTAAGATATGGTCATTTTACCGCTGCTGCTGATACTCATAGTCGTATTTGCGCTGACCGTATTGTTATACAACGGCATTACTTCCTCCTCGGGAATTGTGGCTGCCGAAACAGAAAATATTGGCGTTATGAATAAAGAAAGCATTAAAGTAACAGCCAATATTCTTTTTATAAACTTTTTCATTTTTCCACCTCCTTTCCGTTTAAAATTTCGGAAGATTTTTTGTCCTCCTAATTATACAACAACTGAGAGGGCATTTTAGGTTACAAAAAAATTAAAAAAAAATTTTTTTGAAAAATTTGTAACCTCTTTACCCGTTTCGGTTGTTGTATATATGTAGGCCGAAAAATTGTCGATTTAAGGAAATCGGGTGATGAAAATGATTTAATTGTATTTTTATTAAAGCACAGACAAAAAACTTTAAAAGGAAGGTGATAATCAATGAAAAAATAATTATTTAGATTTACATGCTGCATTCCCGCGCAAAACAAAACGTAAAGCAGCAATGGTATCAAATTTATGTTTCAGTTTAAATTGCAACAGCCGCACTATACAGTAACATGCAATATCTTAATAGGCAAACTATGAATTTCACAGGTTAATGTTCAGTTTTTATCAAACAAAACAACAGATATTTCTAATTAAATTTAGGAGTGAAAATTATGAAAATTAAAAAAACGTTTTTTTCGATATTATTATCAATTTCTTTATTATTAGTAACAACTTTCTCTTGTTTTGCCACTACAGAACAAAATAATCCTTCGGTTTTCCCATCAGATGACGCATTAGCATTTTTAGAAGAAAATGGTACTACAGTATCCGGTGATGGTATGCCGTTATACGATATCGGAGATAAAGTTATAGCATACTATTACGAAACATCACCTACAGGTTATTGCATTGTTGACAGCTTTGGAAATATTATCGAGTGCGCTTTTGACAAAAGAAAAGAAATTACCGACGAAAAGATTTATTATTTATCTCCAACGGTATTGTGCAGCAAAGAAAACAATAACTATATAAATATTGAAAATAACAATGTTGAAAAAGTAAACGAAAAATCGAATTTTGGCGATACGATTAATGAAATCGCCCAAAAATATAAACCAACATCCAAAGACGCCACCTCAAATAACGTTATAAAACCAATACTTACCAATGCTAATTACAACAAACTTGAAGGAACTTGCCGAACTTATAAATATAATCCGGACGGCAGATGCGGTTCAGTAGCTTCAGCAATTTTGTTAATGTATTACAATGATTATATTGATGATTACATGGTTTTAAGCAGTTATGAAACAAGCGATGGTGTATCATTAATAAATTTACTTGTTCCGCATATAGAAGGAAACGATCCGGTAAACGGAAGCGTAACCAAAGAGGTAGTCAGCGGATTAAATTGGTATTTAAGGTGGAAAGGAAGATCCGAAAAATACGTAGCAAAAAGTACGACTTCTATATCTCAATCCGCATATATGAGCATTATAAATAGCGGAAGACCTGCTATAATTGATTTAAACAAAGCACCGACTTATGGTGAGCATTGGGTTGTCGGTTATGGTTATGATAGATATATCAGAACCGATAGAACATATTTTTATTATATTGTAAATGACGGTTGGGGCTCAAATAGCGTATTAATTTTATCTGATTATGTAGGCGATGCGGTATATCTGAATTATTTGTAATCTTGATATATTATTTCAATATAATTATCAAATAACTTTATTTGCTATATAAATACAATTCAAATAAATCAATAGCTACAAAATATCAGATATAAGAATTTATCAGCGGCTTACCTTTTAAAATGAAACTGCATAATATTTTATTATGACATTAATTTGTACCGTTTCACAATATATAGGCGCGGATCTGTGTAGCAGTAGAAGCTCGGCGCCGATTTATTCGGCGCCGAGATAAATCTAAGAAAGTTAGAAAAAATAGACTGTTTTTCAACTTGTTTCAAATAGTTTTAAGCTCCCATCACTGGCAAATTTAATCAATAGTTAAAAAACGGAGGATGAGATTATGAAAAAGACTTTTTCGATTATTGCGCTGCTTTTATTTTTGCTTCAATTTGTTTGCGGATGTAAAGGAAACTATATATCCACCGCTTCCGATTCGCAGTCCGCTGACAATACAAAGACCATGACAATTACAATGCTACCCTCTCCGCCCGAAAGCAAAACCACAAGCGATCAAAATATAATTGAAAAATTCATTAAAATTATCGACGAATCTGAAAAGCAAAAAAGAGAACCCGATGAAATAAACGGGTGGCAAATTTATGTTACGGTTACTGACTCAAACAGCCGGATGAGCTATACTCTGAGAGACAACGTTTTACGGATCGAAGATGATTTTTACACGGTTGACGCCGAGGCGCTTACAGACGAAATAACCGATATTTTTAACGGTATTAAAGAATAAAAATCAGGTGATAAAAAACGATTTATGATATTTTTATAAAACGCAGGCAAATAAAAACATCAAAAGAAAGGTGATAAACAATGAAAAAGATAATTATTGGCATTTTGGTAGCGACAATTATGGTCGTGGGCGCGATATCTGTCGCGGCATTAAATAAAAATGACCTTCCGGCAACGCAAACCGAAGAAAATTCGAACATCCAATCAAGCGATACCGTATCCGATAAAGTCACGGATATAAAAACCCTTAACACGCAAAAGGAAAACATTTTCAACAATATATTAAATTGTGTGGATTATTATGATTCGGTCAAAGGCACTTTTGAAACAACCTTTATCGACGACTCCCCTACGACGGTTTCATACAACGTAAATATACCGAAACAAATTTCTTTGCAAGAAGCAAAAAGCGATAACATCAACCTGAATATTATCTGCAAAGACGGAACTGTTTTAGAAGCGGACAGCAGCCGCAAAGAATATGCGGAAAATAAATTTATTCCCCAATATAATGCAGACCAAAGAAAAAAATATACTTCAAAAATAAATGAAGAAGTATCACCGTACGAATATAATAATTCCGGAAAAACCAAGCTGCCGAGCAAAAGATACGGAATAAATGCCAATGGAGAAGCGGAGTATTATTACAGAAGCGACATAACCAATGCAAGTATGGCGGCTACAAGCATTAATCCGCAAAGCCTTGTATTCGGTTTTATGAGTGATTTTGATTCTTGGTCGGTCACCGGCGTCGATGAATATTTGGGAAGACAGGTTATTGTTATCAACGGCAAAACTGCCGATAAAGCTTATGCCGACAAATTGGACGTATATGCTTTTGAAATGAAATTCGATATTAAAACAGGTATTCTTTTGGATTTTAAGGGATTTTCATCGGACAAAACATTGAGTCAATATTTAACAACCACCGAATTTGAAGTTGACAAAGCTGATAATACCTTAAACGACGAAATCGGAGAGCGTATTTCTTCTATTCAAACTTCTTACAAAAAAACAAATTAAAGGAGTGATTATAAATGAAAAAGCTGCTTTGTACAATTTTGATTATGGTTTTAACGGTGAGCGCCTTTTCGTTTAACACATCGGCTGCGTCTAAAGCTTATTTCGTAATTGATAACGACACAGTGGACAGCACTTGCAAAACAGAGCGAAACGGATTTACCGTTTATGTGACAGGCAGTTCGCATTACAACGGTGATTGTCGCCGTCAAGCGTCTTCTAATAAAAATGCTAAGTATAGTTGGTGTAAAAAAAGCGAAGCTGTTCACAGTGTATATTACCCAATATATATGGCTGCCGGCGTATATTTAAACAATACTAAATTTACAGATACACAAGCTCATTATTATGTAGTGCAGCGTGACGGCGGATATCTGATGAATATACTAAATCAAAAAACGGCACCCGGCGGATGGACGTATTTTGATTATACTATATACATGAATAATACCACACCCGAAACCTACAGCTTATATGGTATGAGCGTTTCACCGTCGGGCATCGGAAGCGGATATACCGGAGCCGATGCGATCAGCATATCCGCCGAAGCGGGATAATAAAACGGATAATTTCGCATTTTTAAATTGCCTTATAGCCGCTTTGTACCCATCAAACGGAATATACAGCAATTATTATTTAAGATCAATATCGGCGCCGAGTAAGATTTACCTTTTAGAAAGGATTCAGTAATGCATTCTAAAAAACTCAAACTATTTTCCAAATCAATATTGGCGTTTGTTCTGTGTTTGACTATTTTGTTCACGTCGATTCCGCCTATGCTTGCAAATGCGGCGAGCGGCGAATGGACGGGCGGACAGGTAGAGAAAGGCTACCGTTTAAAGGTTACATATTCCGAATCGTCGCAAAATGCGAAAACAAATACCTCTGTAGTTACCGCTACCCTATATTTGGTCCAGGACAAAACCTACAGCTTATATATCGGAACCAGAACCGCTACTATTACGATCAACGGCTCCAAAAAGACAATTTCCGATATACCCGCGATACGAAACGACGGCAACGTTACAACCAAGTTGGGCTCCGCTTCCGCTACCGTCACGCATGCTTCGGACGGTTCAAAATCGATATCCATCGCCGCGACGTTTGACATGAAGGCGACGCTGTCGGGCACCTATTACGGAACGATGTCGACCTCCAAAACGGTATCTTTGACCAAATTGGACAGAACCGCGCCTACCGTATCCTTAAAATTCAACAGCGCCACGTCGAACAGTCTTAAATTTACCGCGACAGCCAATACAACCTGCGACACCTGGCAATATTCCACCAACAACGGCTCGTCCTGGGTTTCGTTCGGCTCGACTGGCACGTCAAACGCTTTTACCATAAGCAATCTTACCGGCGGAAAAGCCTATTCGGTAGTCGTAAGGGCGAGAAAGACCTCGAACAACGTTACTTCCGCGAAAAGTGCGGCAGTATCGGCGACGACAAAGCCGAGCCCTCCCGGAGGCTTAGCCGTAAGCGGCATTACGCAGAACTCGGCTTTACTTTCTTGGAAATCGGTCACCGGAGCCAAATCGTACAAAGCTTACCTTAACGGCGCCTTGAAATCAAGCGGAATAACCGCGACAAATTATACCTTTTCGGGGCTTACCGCCAATACGAGCTATAAATTCGGCGTCTGTGCGACGGGAACAAGCGGAGACAGCTCCGTTACTTCGACCGGAAATTATATCACTTTGCCGAACGTTCCCGCCGACTTAGAGGTCACGGATCAGACCGACAGCGGCGTATCGCTTTCCTGGTCGCAGGACAACGGCGGCAATGCCGCGGAAACGACTTTTAATATTTACCGTGACGGGGTTTTGGTGGGCACAAGCACTACTGACAGCTACACCGATACCTCGTACGAAAATACCGACAGCAGCTATACCGTTTCCGCCGCAACGTCGGCGGGCGAATCGGCAAAATCGGATTCGGTTTCGGTTACTCATATTGAGATCACGGTTAATTTAAGCGCGGTCAACAACTCGACCTACGCCGTGATCACTCCGTCGTTTGAGGGCGGCACAAACCGTGAAATCGATTATAATTCGCTCAAATGGGATTACGGCGAGCAAACCGTAGATTATTTTGAAGAAAACGGATATACCTTTACAAACAGCTTCGCCGTATTGCAAAACGGCACATATACCGTTTATGCGAGCGACACGAGCGGCAACAGCGCCGTCGGCACGATAGTGATCGAAGGTATTTATACCGTTTCAACGCGGGGCGCGTTTGTCGAAACCTTTACCGATTTATCGGTAGATTCCGTCGGTATTCCGGTTTCCTTTGAGCGTACCTACAATTCGATGGACAATACCGATAACATTTTCGGCAAAGGTTGGTCGCTCAATTATGCGAAGTCCACCCGCCTTTTCGAGGACGGAAGCGTAAGGCTCGTATATCTCCCCGACGGCACGATAAATTATTTTGAAGTATCGGATAATACCTACAAAGGCATCCAAACGCAAAATACGCTCGTCGCGGACGGCAATAAGCTTATACTCACCGCCAAGGACAATACGAAATATACCTATGAAAACGATTATCTTACCCGTATCGAGGACTCAAACGGCAACACTTTGGCGATAAGGCTTAACTCCTCGCATCTGCCCTCTCGGATAATCGACAGCGTAGGACGCGTTTATACCATTTCTTATTACAATGACAAAATCACGGGAATAACCGATCCTGCGGGGCGTATTTTCTCATACGTTTACGATAACGAGGGCAATCTTACGGAGCACCGCCGTTCGGACGAAACGGTCGTAAATAAGTATATTTACGAGGACGGCTTATTGACAAAAATCACCGACGCCTTTAACAATACCGTTTGCGAAATGTCATATAACAAGCAAAGACAGGTCGTTAATATGACCGACGCCGACGGCAGCAGCACCTATTATCTGCATAAAATCACCTCGAACGGTGAAATCGTTATCTATGAGTCGGAGAGCGAAATTGAGCTTGACACCGAAGACGTCCTTAACAATCCTCCGAGCAATACCTATAACCCCTACGACCAAACGGTGATCGATTCGGACGGTAATTGTTATTCGTACAATTCGGACGGTACGATCGACGGCATCAATATCGAAAATACCGTCAATATTTCGGGCGATTACGAAAAAGTCTTATATTCCTACGATTCGAACGGTAACGTAACGCATATCCTAACCACCGATAAAGCCGATAAAGTGCTTGAGGACGACAGCTTCACTTACACCTATTTTGAAAATTCGGGCAATATTTCTTCGTCGGTCGAGGTATTGATAACATATACCTACGACGAGGACGGAGAGCTTACCGAAACCGATACCGAAACGATTACCTCGACTTACGACGCCGCCGGAAATCTCCTTTCCGAAAGAACCGTGCATAAGGACGAGGACAAAACGGCGACCTATACTTACAATGCCAAAGGCATGCTCCTTACGCAGTCGGCGGACGACGTTGTCACCGAGTACACCTATAATTCCTACGGTTTTGTAACCAATATAAAAACCACGGAAAAGGGCGAAACTACCGAACAAGTCTACGGTTACAATATAATCGGTCAGGTACTTTCGCAAACGGAAAACGGCTTAACCACAACCAATATTTACGATTTGTACGGCAACGTAATACGGCAGACTTTGACCGACGGAAAGGTTACCCGCGTAAGTCGTGTTGTTTATGACAATAACAATCGGGTTATCCAAAAAATAGATAATTCCCAATACGACGAATACGACGATGACCTCTATGCCGATATGAACGGTATTTCTTCCGATAACGTTTATCTTAACGAAAACGTCGGAGAAAGATATACCTACGACGACAAAGGCAACGTCTTGACCTATATCAACGTCGCCGACAACAAAACCGTAAATACCTACGACAGCGAAAACCGGCTGGTAAAAAGCGTTACTTACGAAAATGCAAGTACGGCTTCAAATAGTCTTACGACGCGGTACGTTTACGATTCCGAGGGAAATTTGGTACAAACCGTTTATCCGCATCAATATAATGCCGAAAACGATAATTTGGATTTATCAAATAATGTAAACGAATATACCGACACCACCATCGGCGAGAGAGTCACTTATGACGAAAAGGGCAACGTTTTGACATATATCGACTCCTTCGGTATCAAAACGGTAAATACCTACGACGGAAACGACAACCTCGTTAAATCCGTTTCGGGCGATGAAGTGACGCGTTACGTATACAACGGCGGAGATAATTTATTGCAGGTAATTTACCCCGATGAATATAATCCCGATGACGATAATCTGAACTTGACCGCCGAAACGCCGGTAGATACTTATGCGAACCAAAACGTAGGCGATCGTTATACTTACGACGATGACGGAAATATTTTAACCTATACAAATCGCTTCGGTGAAGTCACAACCAACGCATACAATTCCGACGGCAATTTAACCTCTACGACGAGATTTGACGGTACGGTATTTACCTATGACAAAGACGGCAGAGTAAGTAAAGAAACCTACTCAAACGGCTTAACGAGAGATTTTACTTATTCCACGAATCAAACCGTAATTAAAGCTTCCAACGGCGTTAATATTACCTACAACCTGAACGCTTTCGGCGAGGTTGCGGAGTATAAATTGCAAAACGGTGAGAATAACAAAAATTATTCCTACATCTACGACGCAAACGGAAATATTACCTCGATATCTTTAAACGGCAGCCTGCAGCAGACCTTTACCTACAATTCGTCGAACGAGCTTATCCGCGTAGACGATGCGACGGTCAATAAGTCGATAACCTATGCTTACGATTATGTGGGAAATATAACCTCTGTTAAGACCTACACCTACACGACCGGAACATTAGGCACGGCGCTCACTACGCAGAATTACACCTATAACAGTCAAAACCAAAGAACCGATCTAAGCTACGACGCATACGGTAATATGACGGCGTTAAACGGGTATACGTTCGGTTGGACTAACAGAAGATTGACTTCCGCCGAAAGTGCGGATAACAACATTTCCTACACATACAACCACAGCGGAATTCGTACAAGCAAAACGATCAACGGAACGACTATCACCTACAAGATCGACGAGAACAACAACGTTATCGAGCAGACCGACGGCACGAACACGCTAAAGTTTGTCTACGACGGCGCCAATTCCCCGATTTATTTTACTTATAATGATACGACGTATTATTACGAGAAGAATATGCAGGGCGATATCGTCGCCATACTTGACACGGACGGCAATGTCGTAGTAGAATATACTTATGACAGCTGGGGCAAGCAAGTAAGCATAACCGGCGCTTTGGCGGATACAATAGGTCAAATAAATCCCTTGCGCTACCGCGGTTATTACTACGATACCGAAACCGAATTGTACTACCTGCAAAGCAGATACTATTCGCCAGATCTTATGAGATTTATCTCGCAGGATGATCCGGCATTATCCAATGCACAAGGTGAGCCTTTAGGTAGTAATCTATATATCTACTGCTTGAATAATCCTGTTATGAACGTAGATCCTTCAGGATATTGGGTATTTACTTTTGGAGTTTCAATTGGTGGAGCAATAATCTTAGGATTGAATCTGTTTGCAACATTGCTAATCGATTCTACCGGAGATTTTGGATTGTTTATTGGCGTTACATTATTATATGGTGTTGTTCAAAAAGGTCTTTCTTATTCATTTGGATTTTATTGGAAATTTAAAAATATTGATAGTTATCTAAATTCAGTAACAAATTCACTAAATGTAGGTTATGGTTTTGGCGGTTCTTTGGTTTATCATTATTATAAATATCCATCATCAAAGAAACGTCGAGTAGGAATCCAACTTTCCTATGGCACAAAAGGTGTTTCGTGGGAAACTGCAGCATTTGACGGAGGTGCATATATACCATTAAAAGAATACCTTACCGCAATATTTAAAAAAGCGGGGAAAAATGTCTTAGCAATAAAAAAAATTGTTAAGAATTTGCGTTTTAAATTTTACTTTAGATAGGATGAATCTTATGAGAAAAAAAATAATTATTATTTTAATTCCCTTGATAATACTAGGATTATTAATTCTATCTATTGTTGCATTTTATTCTGTACCGTTTGTTAAAGCAAATTCTTTGCTTGTAAGTGCAAATAAATCCGAAACAATTAATGTTTTTGACGATGACGATAGTTTTATTTCACAAGATAATTACAATAAATTGCGTATTATCGGCAGAGAGATTTACGAAGATGAGTATGTTCGACTTAAAACTTCCAAAAAATACGATTTTATCAATTGGAAAAATGTTGATTTAATTTGCTCTGTGAATACAACCGTTGTTTCGTTTGATAAAAATGTTGTTTCTGATTCATACACAAAAGAATTGATAATCTCATTTTCTTTTATTAAGGGCAAATGGATAGTATCTAACGTTGATATAATTGATTAGTCAATGCAATCCGGTACAATGTGTTTTACATTCCTTACGCCGGCGAAAAATATACAAGGTTTGGCTGTGGCACTATTTCTAAACGTAAGTGTAGTTACAATATCGTTTAATTACATTAAGCAAAGGTAAAGCATACGCGCGGGGGAAGCTCCCCTTCCCCCGCAATTGCAAGCCGGGCGGTACGGCAACGTAAACGAATATACCGACACCACCATCGGCGAGAGAGTCACCTATGACGAAAAGGGCAACGTTTTGACCTATATCGACTCCTTCGGTATCAAAACGGTAAATACCTACGACGGAAACGAAAACCTCGTTAAATCCGTTTTGGGCGATGAAGTGACACGTTACGTATATAACGGCGGAGATAATTTGTTGCAGGTAATTTATCCCGATGAATATAATCCAGATGACGATAATCTGGATTTAACCGCCGAAACGCCGGTAGATACTTACGCTAACCAAAACGTAGGCGATCGTTATACTTACGACGATGACGGAAATATTTTAACCTATACAAACAGGTTCGGTGAGGTCACAACCAACGCATACAATTCCGACGGCAGTTTGACCTCTACGACGAGATTTGACGGTACGGTATTTACCTATGACAAGGACGGAAGAGTAAGTAAAGAAACCTACTCAAACGGCTTAACGAGAGATTTTACTTATTCCACGAATCAAACCGTAATTAAAGCTTCCAACGGCGTTAATATTACCTACAACCTGAACGCCTTCGGCGAGGTTGCGGAGTATAAATTGCAAAACGGTGAGAATAACAAAAATTATTCCTACACCTACGACGCAAACGGAAATATTACCTCTATATCTCTTAACGGCAGCCTGCAGCAGACCTTTACCTACAATTCGTCAAACGAGCTTGTACGTGTGGATGATGCGACGCTCAATAAGTCGATAACCTATGCTTACGATTATGTGGGAAATATAACCTCCGTTAAGACCTACACCTACACGACCGGAACATTAGGCACGGCGCTCTCAACGCAGAATTACACCTATAACAGCCAAAACCAAAGAACCGATCTAAGCTACGACGCATACGGTAATATGGTAGCGTTAAACGGTTATACGTTAGGTTGGACGAACAGGAGATTGACTTCTGCCGAAAGTGACGGAAACAAGATTTCCTACACCTACAACCACAGCGGAATCCGTACAAGCAAAACGGTCAACAGCGTAACCGTCACCTACAAGATAGACGAGAACAACAACGTTATCGAGCAGACCGACGGCACGAACACGCTAAAGTTTGTCTACGACGGCGCCAATTCCCCGATTTATTTTACTTATAATGATACGACGTATTATTACGAGAAGAATATGCAGGGCGATATCGTCGCCATACTTGACACGGACGGCAATGTCGTAGTAGAATATACTTATGACAGCTGGGGCAAGCAAGTAAGCGTAACCGGCGAACTTGCAAACACAATAGGTCAAATCAACCCGCTTCGCTACCGCGGATATTACTACGATACCGAAACCGAATTGTACTACCTGCAAAGCAGATATTATTCGCCAGATCTTATGAGATTTATCTCGCAGGATGATCCAGCATTATCTAATGCACAAGGTGAGCCTATTGGCAGTAACCTGTATGTGTATTGCCTGAATAATCCGGTAATCAGCTCTGACTCTACCGGCAAAAGTGTAACACTTACTATCATGGGAATCACTTTTACAATAAAGGGTATTATTGCTTTAGTCGGCTTTATTACAGCATCAATATTAGCAATATCATATGTCACAAGCCCTCAGTTCCGACAAAATTGGAATCAAATGTGTATAGGTGCTGTTGATGCTTTGAGCCGAGGTGTGAGCAGTTCAATACAGTTGGCTTCTTCACAAGCAAAGACTATTGCAAAGAAAATAGGTGATAGTTTTGCAAAAACGAAAACGCGTCCCAAATATCGTAAAAGCCATGAAGTGCATCATCTGGTTGCAAAAGCTGCACCGAATGCATCGTACGCTGCAAAGATATTGCGATCGGTTCTTCCAAAGGGGGTTGAGGATTCTGCAAATAAGCTTCTTATTAAGACTGGTCTTCATCACAGAATTCATACAAATCTTTACTATGGATGGGCTAACAGTGTAGTAATAAGTGCTTATAATTCTGCAAAAGGTAATAAAGCGAAACAAAAAACAAATGTATATGCAGCTCTAACAGCAATTAAAGCATTTGTAAAATTTTTAGACAATATTTCTCCATATTAAGAAGGTGAAATTATTGAATAATGATTTTGATTTTGTAAACGATTTAAAAGATTTCAAAAAGCGTATAAATTCTTCGAAAAACAAAGCCATGTGCGAAAAATTCCGTTTGGAATGTCGGCGCTTTGAAAAAATCGCGGAAGAATATGAAAATGCGGAATTATACCTATGCGATCAATTTCAAAATAGGGTTGTCAAAGAAACATATAGTATAAACGGCAGAGAACTTCACAGAGGATACTATTCTCCCAGCCCTGTTTTTGACGTTGTAATAGGAAATTGTAACCGTGGGAAATTGTTAAAAAGGTTAACCAAAAAAAGCAACGTTGCATTTAATTACGGATTTGATGAATCGGACAGGTTGATTGTCGTTAAAAACTTTTTTGATGAGAGTATCACAGCAACAGAATTCATTATTTACAATAACAACATTGCTACCGGAATTACTTTTTCCTCCGATCACTTAATAACAAATTTATGTGAAGAAATATACGAAAACAGGAAGCTTAAATTTCTTTCCCAAGCCGACTTTTTTCCGGAAAACCATTCAATTTTTAATTTACATCAAGAAAGCTACACATATGATGTATCGGGTATTAAAACTGCGGATATTTATATGTATGATCCCCAATTTCCCCTGCTCCAACATCAACAATATCACTTTAAGCATGACGCCGACGGTTATTTATCCGAATACACCGTAACAAGCTTTGACGGTGAAACTCCCCAAAAAAGTGTTTGGGATAATCACATATTTAATGTCGATATAAAACGAAAAGTATAAGGAATAAACGGAATTGATGAAAAAAACATTGATATATTTTTTAATTTCAACTATCTTGATAAGTTTAGTCGGCTGCCAAAAAAAGAACCAAAAGGAGTCGTTTGATATTGAAGAAAATTACGGGAAAATAAATTATAATAACATATATGAGTTTCCCCACTCGAGATTTTGGGTTAACGACGGAGCCGTTTATTACGCTAAAAGCGGGCTTAATAATGATACTTTTTATTTTACCGATAAAGACGGAAAGCATAAAATTATTTCCGACCTTAAATTCAACGCAATCAATAAAACAAACGGTAAAATCAGCGATATTCAAGCTTACGGCGACGACGTTTATTTGGTATTTACAGCTGACGATGATACCGTCGGTTTTTATCGTTACTCCAAAGGCGAAAAAGGCTTTAAACAAATTTTCAGTACGAATGAAAACGTTAACGATTGGGCTGTTGTCAATAATTCATTGATATATTCAACTTTTTTATCGGATAAAGGTATTGAGGTTAATTCACTTTGGATTTATAATATTGCCGCCCGAAAAAACGAAAAAATAGACGCCGAAACCACCGCTTTCGGAATAGTTGATAATGACGTTTTTTATGTTAAAAAAGGAACCGATCAAAAAAATTTGCTGTATAAATACAATATAAAAGGATCTGCTTGCGATTTTTTATATTCATTTAATCACAACAGTGAAATCTACAATGATTATAATTTTACCGAAAAGTATTTAACCTTTTTTGAAAACGGTTTGAAGGTTTTAAACTTAAAAAACGGGCTTGTTAATACTTATCAACTTCCGGGCTATGCAAAATTCATGTCATGCTATACGGATTATGCTTTTATATGTTTGGAAAGAGGAATATACAGAATCAATCTGAACACCGGTGAATCAGAAAAGCTTTTCGACGGCTTCGACGAATGTAATTTAATCAATGCCGTAAGCGATGAATGCGCTGTAATCGTATGCTATGAAAATTTCGATTCTTTGCTTACTTCTTCGGTAAAAACCTATTCGGTAAATTCCGACGGTTCCGTCAAGGAATTGTTTACTATCTGACGTCAGCGTATCAGCCTATAACTTTATAAGGAAGGTAAACTGTGAAAAGCGAAAAAACGTTAGGCGATATTGTTTGTGCAATAATTTTAATTATATTTTTAATATTCGCGGCTTTTTTGATTTTTATAGGAATAATTACATACAATATCACGCCTCAAGACTCGGAATTTTATCAAGGCGCAGAATGGAAATGCGAAGAATTGAACGCAGCTTTGTTTTGCGGTAGATCCGGTATGCTTTCTAACGATTTGTCCGGAGAAATAACGGTTGATGAAATGAAATTTCAATTTTCCATGGGTTATATAGGCAGAAGAATGGATTTTATGATTGATGACGATATTATATTTTCGGGAAAATATCGCGTAAACAGAAAAAGTGATATTATTATAAAAAATATTGATTATTACGATGACGGAGAATATATAGATCCCGAAATGAAAAAGATAGTTTTCAAAAGAATAAAAGATACGTCAGAGTAGGCAGAAAAAATAAATACGATAACCGACAGCGATTACTTTATTCACGCTATCAAAAAGGGAGGCGGTTCTTAACGTATTATGTTATATGAATTTGGATTTCAATTGCATTTTTTTTCAGATTTGGTTCCGGTGATGCTTATGGTCGGAATACCACTTTATTCAATTTTGTGTTCCTCTGGTTTTGATAATAAAATAGCAAAATTTTTAATATTTTTGGTTTCTGCTTTTTTAACTCTGACGCTGTTTGTCGTTTTTATTGTCTCACCGATATATTCTTATAATAAAATCAAGCAATATATCAAAGAGGATAACTTATTAACCGTCGAGGGCGAAGTTTCGGAATTTGAAAGTCCGGAAAAATCAGAAGCATTGGGCGGTCATGTCGGCGAATCTTTCAAAATTGATAACGTGGATTTTTCTTATAACGGAACCGAAAATTACGGTTATGATAAATTTTTATGTTTCGGCGGCGTCGTAAAAGGAAACGGTCAAAAGCTGAAAATATCTTATTGCTACGATCCGATAACGGATGAAAAAGTAATTTGTTTTATTCAGGAAATTCAGGAATAATTTGGTGGAAAAATTAAAATATGATAAAAAACCCTATACGTATTTATTTTAACTAAGGACGGTAAACTGTGAAAAGCGAAAAAACGTTAGGCGATATTGTCTGTGCAATAATTTTAATTATTTTTATTGTTTTAGTTTTACTATTCTCATTTCCGATTATTTTATCGAAAATAATTTACTACAACCAACAATATCCGGATTCTAAAATTATTCTCGGCACGGAATGGGAATGTAAAGAAATGAATGCTTATTTGGTCTGTAAATATTCCGACAGATCAAACAAAGATTTAATTGGGGAAATAACCGTAGGCGAAAAAAAGTATTCTTTTACTATGTCTTACAAAGCCAAAAATATCATTTTTGAGGTTAATGACTATGCTATGTTTTCGGGAAACTATCGTGTAAATAAAAAGGGTGATATTATTATAAAAGATATTGAATATTACTATGAGAGAGAATATCTAAACCCCGAATTAAAAGAGATAGTTTTCAAAAAAATAGAGGATACGTCGAATACTTCGGATACGTCGTAATAAACAAAAAGCAAAGCCAATGACGTAGAAAAATCCCTTCCCACGCCATTACGGCGATAATAAAAAACATATAAAACAGGGCTTGCAAAAGATCTTAAATATTAAAACATCGGGAGAAAGCAAATGAAAAAAACAGACTTATTGGGCTTATTAGCGGAATTGTTCGAATATAAAATCATTCGGGATGAATTTCAAAACGAATATGTGCTTTTTAAATCAAATCCGTTAAATACAGTCGACAACATAGAAGACAAAACAAAATTTGAAGCTATCGAAAACCACGTTCATCTGATTGAAAATATTAAAATCGGGGAATTTGATAAACTGACCGAGATCGCGCATAGTCTCGGAAACGCTCTGTTAAACAACCTAAAATCAACCTTTCCCGATAAGAGTTTTACGGTTTTTGTTACCATAAAGCTTCACGACGATATGATTATCCGTTTCCATCAAAAATGGGAAAATGAAGAACCGTATTTTAATGTAAATGATTTTACTTCTTCGAACGAAAAGGTTATTTTATTTGAATGATCAATGCAATCAAATTACAAAACGGAGGATAAAATTATGAAAAAGACTTTTTCGATTATTGTGCTGTTTTTATTTTTGCTTCAATTTGTTTGCGGATGTAAAGGAAACGATACACCCGCCGCTTCCGGTTCGCAGTCCGCCGTCGATATGCGGACTATGACGATTACAATGCAGCCCTCCCCGCCCGAAACCAAAACCACAAGCGATCAAAATATAATTGAAAAATTCATTAAAATTATCGACGAATGCGAAAAGCAAAAAACGGAACCCGATGAAAATAACGGGTGGCAAATTCACGTTACGGTCGAGGGCGCAAACGGCAGTACGAGCTATACGCTGAGAGACAACATTTTACGGATCAACGATGATTTTTACACGGTTGACGCCGAGGCGCTCACAGACAAAATAACCGATATTTTCAACGATATTAAAGAGTGAAAATCCGCTTATGCAGGCGTTATTATTTGCGTCTCAGCACTTTGCCCGAGCGGGCGCCGGTGTGTTCGCCGTCTTTTATGACCGGAACGCCGTTTACGATAACATAGTCCATTCCCGTGGAATATTTATTTACCCTGGTAAAATCGGCATTAATTTTCAAATTGTCAAGGTCAAAGACGTTTATATCGGCGTAATATCCTTCGCTTAAAACGCCCCGCTTTTCCAATTTGTAATGCCGTGCGGGTACGGAGGAAACCTTCATCAGCGCCTTTTCGACGGAAATCGCCTTTAACTCCCGCACATAGCGGGTAAAGAAATAGGTCATGCTCATATAGTTTTGCAAATTCGCCGTGTTTCGCGCCAACGGGCCCTCCTCGACAGTTACCATGGAATCCGACATCCACATATACAGCGGATCGCGCACCACGCTGTCGATCATCGTCTGCTCGCGGAAGCCTATTCCCTGCATCAAAACAAGATGCGCGTCGTTTAAGGTGGGCGCCGCCTGCAATACGTCGAGAAAGACGTCGACCGGCGCTTTGCCGCTTTCCTTTACCAAATCGGCAAAGGGCTTGTTTGCTATTTTCAAATCGTAGGGCGGTTGGATATAAAGCAATCTGTCCCATTGTCCGTTTGCCAAATACCGCCAATAACGGCACATATCGCCCTTTACCCTTTCGCGTCCGGCGGCGTCGGCTAATATCGCCCGCGCGCTATCCCAACCGTTTTCATAAAGCCACGGAGGCAGCATGGCAAAAGCGTCTCCGGTATTATAACAGGTGGGAAGCATATCGGTCAAAACGTCGAGATTTTCCCGCTCCCGCGCCTGTCTTATGCGATCCATGGCATGCTGCAGAGTGTCGTCGGGAATACCGTTATCGTATTTGACGTTGAGATGTGAAATGGTTCCGCGTACGCCCGTTTTGCGAATTACGTTTAAAAATTCCTCTACGGAATCAAGCAAATAAGTACCTTCGTCTCGCATATGCGAACAATAATTGGCGTCGTATTCCGCCGCGATTTTGACAAGGCGCTCGACTTCTTCGGGGCGCGAGAGGTTGCCCGGTGAAAATTCGAGTCCGGTCGAAAAACCGATAAATCCGGCTTCCATCGCTTCTCTTAAAAAGTCCTCCATGGCCTTAAATTGTTCTTCGGTGTAATCGGCGGTGTAAATACCTGTCATAATTCGCAAATCATTGTGACCGAACAGCCACGCCGTATTTATGGAGGCGCCCATTTTTTCCGCTTTGTCCAAGGTTGCGGCTACACTGCCCTTGGGATAATCGGGCCCGGGCAAATTGTATACGCAGTCTATTCCTTCGGATTTTTCGTCAAATTTCACACCGTCCATCAAGGTGCGCATCGAAAAGCCGCAATTTCCGATAATTTCGGTAGTTACCCCCTGCCGCACACTGCTTTGAGCCTCGGGATTGCCCCAAATCGTTTGATCCGAATGGGTGTGAGAGTCTATAAAACCGGGCGTGACAAATTTACCCTTTGCGTCGATTTCGAGTAAGCCGCGCATATTTTGAAGCTCTCCGATACAGGCTATTTTGTCGCCCTCTATCGCAATATCCGCTTTATAGGCGGGTTTTCCGGTGCCGTCGACAACAGTGCCGTTTCGTATTATAATATCTGCCATAATACCATAACCCTTCATTTTCAAATAACTTATGTAACGGCGCCGGACTTTTCGCCCGGCGCCTTTTAAAATTTATTTTACTCTGTAATATTCCAATACGTCCCAATCGATATCGATACCGAGTCCCGGTCTTTGCGGTATCTGCACGTAACCGTTTTTGTCGATTTCGAAAATCGGCTTTGTAAGCTTCTGCCTGAGCTCGGTATCCTGTTCGCAAAATTCGAGATACCAGGCTTCGGGGAGCGAAGCGATGTATTGCAGCGTCGCCGCCATGAGAATATTGGTCTTAAAGGCATGCGGCACAACCGTAAGCTTCTTGAGCATCGCCATATCGGTCAGCTTTTTGGCGACGGTAAGTCCTCCGCAGCGGCTCAAATCGGGCTGAACGATATCCACACAGCCCTTTGAGAGCAAATCGTCGTATTCGAACATCGTGCCGACCTCTTCACCGCCCGAAATGTGGCAGTTTGTGCGGTCGCGCAGGTATTTATAGCTTTCAAGGTCATCCGGTCTGAAGGGTTCTTCGATCCAGAATACGTTTTCCTTTTCAAATTCGCGCGCCGTAGCCACCGCCATTTTGACGTCCTTCCAAAGCATCCCGATATCTATCATCAATTCCTTGTCGTCGCCCAAATATTTGCGCACCCAGCGTACCAATTGCGCGTCCTTTTTATAATCCTGCGCCAAAGCGCCCCAGCCGAGCTTCATGCCCTGATATCCGCCGTGCATATGCTTATCTATAAGCTCCTTGATTTCTTCCTCGGTGCCGGGCATCAATACGCTGCAATATGCCTGAATTTCGGTTCTGAAGGTGCCGCCCAAAAGCTTGCTTACCGGCAAGCCGAGCTTTTTGCCGACAGCGTCCCAAATTGCCATATCTATTCCGCTCATAGCGTGAATTACCGCGCTTCTTCTGCCGTAGTAATAGCTTTTTTCGAACATTTTATACCAAATTTTTTCAATGTCAAAGGCGTCCTCGCCCACAACTATGTCCTTGAGCCCTATGCATGCCATATGCGACGCCGGAGAATCAATGATCGCCTTTACGACGTACGGGTTTGAATCCACTTCGCCGATACCGGTTATCCCCTCGTCGGTATGTACCAAAACCACAACGGTGTCCTGACTGCCGTCTCCGATCATCTCGATATTTTTTTGTTTCAAAATGATGGCTTCAACGTTTGTAATAATCATTTTTTTACCCCTTTACTTATTTCCAAGGATAGACCACGATTTTAATCGGATCCTCTTTTTTATTTTCTAACAGTGAAAACGCGTCTTCGATTTTGTCGAGCGAAAAGGTATGGGTTACCATATCCTTTAAATTAATTCGTCCGCCCGATACAAGCTTCATAAGCGGCCGCCATACAAACGGATTGTTTTCAACGCCGTCTACTTGCGCCTGCTTCATTATTATACTTTTTACCGGGAAAGAGATATCGCTGTTTTCCGCGGGCAGACCATAAAGTAAAATTCTGCCGCCGTTTGCAATATAATCGGCTGTTTCTTCGATTATTTTCTCCGCGCCGGTGGTTTCGCAAATAAGGTCGACGCCCTTGCCATCCGTCAGCTGTGAAAGTCTTGCCGCGACGTCCTCGTCGGCGGAGCAGATTATCTCGTCGGCGCCGAAATGCAGCACACGTTCCAAACGCTTCCGGTTTCGGGCTATGGCGATTACCCTGCCCGCTCCGAGCGCCTTTGCTGTTTGTATAAAGGCGATGCCCGCAGGCCCTACGCCGAATACGGCGACGGTTTCGCCGAATTTTACCCCTAATCGCATAAGCCCGCCACAGGGGCAAACTACGCTTTCGAATATCGCGGCTTCCTCGTCAGATACGTTATCGGCAACCGGCACTACGTTCTGCGCCGGCACTTTTACATATTGCGCGTATCCGCCGGCATACGGCGCGGTTCCTATTTCCTCGCGATTTGCGCATAAATGCCGGTTTCCCTTTTTGCATTCGTCGCATTTTCCGCACCCTACGGAGGTTTCGACCACCACGCGCATACCAAGCGGCAGATCTTTGGCATCCTCTCCGGTTTTCACGATCTCGCCGCAAATTTCATGACCTAAAATATGCGGCGGCTTACCGTAAAGAAATTTTCCCGTGAAAACGTGCAAATCCGTAACACAAACGCCGGCGGCGCGCACCTTTAACAAAGCCTCGTTTTTCCCGATTTCGGGAACGGGCACCTCTTTTATTTCGATTTTACCGTAATCGGTCCATACCGCAGCCTTCATATCATACCTCCGAGCTCGGCGTCATTTAAAATGCGTTTCATTTCGTTTTTTACTTTTTCGTAAATTGCCATGCGTTCCTTTGAGACCGACTGCAAATACCTTCCGAAGGACATATTTCCCGACGCCTCGCCCAGCATACGGTAGCCCAGCGGATAAGAAATCGAACCCGCCAAATATGCGAGCTTTACCACCGTTTCCTGATACTTAAGCCCTTTTTCGTTTTTGAGATTAGCGTAAACGGCGGATATCAGGCGCGGGTATAAATATCCTATCGCGGTAAAGCTGCCGTCCGCTCCGCTGTTCACTAACGGATAAATGCTTTCGTCGGAGCCGGTAAGCACCGAAAAATCCTTCCTTATTTCGTTTCGGAAGGTGATCTGCTGCATAATTTGCAAAATATTTCCGCTGCTGTTTTTAATGCCTTGTATGCGCGAAAGGTTGAGCAGTTTTTTGAAAACGTTCATCGAAATTCCGCTTGTGCATTGCGGAATATTGTACGCAATAATGGGCAAATCTCCCTTTTCCCGCGCGATTTCGGTATAAAAATCCAATACGTCGTCGTCGCTTAAGGGAAAGTAATAAGGCGGAGCCGTCAACGCGCCGTCCGCTCCCAATGCTTCCGCAAACCTCAAAAGCTTTTTGGTTTCGAGACAATTTGCCGCCGTCGCGCCACAGATAAGCTTTTTTCTGCCGTTTATGATTTTCTTTGCAAATGCCGCCAATTCCGTCGACTGCTCAAAGGACAGATAGGTAAACTCGCTCGTGGAGCCGTTTACCACGACGCCCGCAATCGGAGAATTGCAAACGGCGTTAAGCTGTTTTTCAAGCTGAAAATAATCGATTTTTCCGTCGTCATAAAAGGGAGTCAATACAATACCGTAAGCCCCTCTGATTTTAGGTTGTATATTCTCGTCACTCAATAATAAAATCCCCTGTTTTTTTATATATCGCGTTTATTATACAAGTAATCCGATTATTTATCAAGCATTTTTCCTATCATTTGCATATTTTTAATTTTTACGGCGCCGTTAAACTCATAAAACGCCTCCCAACCGATATTTGTTCCCGTGATTTTAATGTTATTCAAATCGGCGTTTATGAATTTATTGTATCCCCAGGCGATTTTGATGGCTTTTTTTATTAACGGCAACAAATCCACGTCATAATGCGACCATTCGCCCACCCGAATGCTGCCGTCATAAAAATCCGAAACGGGCAGATTGATTATAATCTGACCGGTAGCGTCGGCTTTGCCGGAGTCTATACCGATATATCCCGGGAATTTTTCGTAACGGTGATCGTAAAAAGGTATACCGAACCACAGAAAATGATTATCCTTTAGATCCTGCACCGTTAAATAATGATGCACCTGGCAGGAATGCTGTGACGGTATAAATTTATCCTTCGGAATATGGCAGTCGCAATAATCGATTTGCAAATCCGCCTTGTACCGAAGCTCGGACAGCTCGCCTAAGGACGGAGTATTAAAATGTAAACCGCCCTGTTCCAAAAGAATATGGCACCAATCCTCGCCGTATTCGCGAATATGCCCGCAGTATTCCTCGGTGGTGCGTAACTCCATACGCAAATCATAATCGCCGTCTTCCGGGTGAGAGGTGATTTTAAGCGACGGAGTTTCATAAACAAAGCCGCCGCCGGCGAGATTTTTGCGGGGAGTATTCCCCTTAAGCGAATTGCGGTAGACGCCCCATTGGGCGAGCGTCCATTCGGCGCTTCCCTTTTTTTCGTTGATACCCGCATATTCGCCTACAATACCGTCCTCATGACGAGGTCCGTGTACCTTAAATCCGTTTTTTAATTCTTCATCTTTAAAAAAGTGAACCTGTTCACTCATAAATTAACCCCCGTATTTATTCTTATTTTAAAGTCGTTCGTAATTTTAATTTTCAACATACCGAATACTTAAATTCTTTGGTTTCGCCGACCTTTATTTGCGTATGCTCGTCGGCAAAAGCGACGTCAAGCGCCTTTTCGCCCTCCGTAACCGAAACGGTAAGCTTGGTATTATCGAGCGTAACGGTGTATTTTACGCCATGCCATACTGCCTTGAAGGAAATCGATTTCCACCAAGGAATAAAGGAGGGCTTAAATGAAACGCCGTTTTCGCTTAATTTCATACCGGCGACTCCCCTGCTTACCGCAAGCCAAGCGCCGGCGGCGCATGCGGCATGAATACCCTCATGGGCGCAGTCGTGCTCGTCGTCCAAATCCAATCTTGCGGTTTTCATAAGATAATTGTATAACCGCTCGGGTTGACCGCAATCGGCGGCGCAGATTGCATGCACCGGATACGAAAGCGACGAGGAGGATTCGCATCTTGCCTCATAATAATCCCAATTTCGGCGGTATACCGTATCACCGAACGGAATATTCATATATGAAAATAAAAGCATGACGTCCGGCTGCTTTATCACCTGACTTTTGTTATAAAGCCCCGACTGCTTCATCTGGAAGCTCTTCGCCGTGGTTCCGCCCTGCAGCTCAAGCTCGCGGTCAAGGTCAAAATATCCGTCAAATTGCGCAATCATTCCCGTTTTTTTATCAAAGGGTAAATATAATTCGTTTGCAAGACGGCGTATATCCTCTATTTCGGCATCGGATATTTCGATTTTTCGCTTAATTGCCTCAAAATCGGCGGAAAATTCGGCGCAAAGCTTTAAAGTGCCGTCTAAAGCGATTTTTACGGAATAATTAGTATAGGCGTTATTATCCACATAAGGGTGATGCTCGTCGGTTCCGGTGACGCAATTTATGACAAATGCGTCTTTTTCGTCCGACCACTCGGCGCGGCTCGTCCAATAGCGCCCGATTTCGAGCAATAATTCCAAGCCGTATTTTTTAATAAAAGCCAGGTCGCCCGTGCAGGTATAATAATTTAGCACCGCTAAGGCTATATCCGACATAATATGTATTTGAAGGAAGGGATGACGGGTATAGGTCCAAACGGTCTCTTCACCCGTTACGCCCGACGTAAACGGAAAACGGGCGCCCTTTCTCCCCTCTTTGCGGGCGTTTTCTCTGGCGGCGTTTAATTTGTTGTAGCGGTAAATCAGCGCGTTAACGGCATATTCGGGCATAGTCTGTAAAAACACGGGCAATTGATATACCTCGGCGTCCCACCAAACGAAATTGTTGTAGACTTCTCCCGTGAGTCCTTTGGCGGAGAGACTGTGAACGGCGTCATTGCGGTCTATGGATATGAGGGTATGGTAATTGCTGAAGCGCACCGCAGAGTCGGCGTCGTCGTCACCGTCTATAGTAACGTTTATTCTGTCGAAGAGCGGTTCGTATACCTCTACGCTCTCGCGTAAAAGCTCGTCATAGCTTTTTGTCGCCAATATGTCGAGGTTGCGCTTTACGAGGTCTTTAAGATTTTCGTCGGTATCGCGCGAGGTGACAATATATATTTTCTTTTCGAAGGTATAGGTTTTGCCCCGCTCGGTTTCAAAGGTATAAAGATTAGCGATAATATCCTCGTCGCAAATCGACTCGGTTTTAGGGTTCTTTACTCCAATTAACCCCTGCTTTACTCCCACACAGCAGGCAAATTTGTACTGCTCGCCGGATAATAATTCATGCATTACGGCGCTTTCGTCGACCTTCGAATATTGCGGAACCGTAGTATGCTGACCGTAGGTTTTGGTGCGGCAGTCCAGACCGCTCATAACGGTAATCGGTTTATTGTGATTGACGGGTTTTGCCGTGGCTTTTATCGCGTATACGTGGTCGTCGGCAAAGCTCGAAAAGCGTTCGAAGGTAAATTCGGTAATATTTCCTTTATCGCTTTTCCATACTACCCGCCTTGAAAGCGTATTGTTTTGTATGTTAAGGGTTCGCTCCCATTCGATAATTTCGCCTTCCCACGGATAAAAAACCTCGCCGTCTATCGTAAAACGAATCAACAAAAAATCGATTAAATTGATAACACATTCCTGTTTTTCGAATTTTTTTAACTTTTCCTCGTTAAAATAGTATTTTTTCATATACATGTTGTCACAGTAAGGCAATCTTACGTCGATAATACCGTCAATAACTCCCCTTATGTAACAGCCCTGTATTCGAAGGCTTCCGAACTCCTCCAAGCTTCCTCTTACGCCGATATATCCGTTACCTGTGGTAAATAAGGACGCCACATTGGGTTCGGTTGAAAGATCGTATGTGTGTTCGGTAAGCTTCCACTTCCCGCAAGGCGTCAAACCGCTGTTTTTCATATAAATTAAACTCCTTAAAGAATAGAATGTAAGTGTAATCAGCCGCCGGATAATCCGGTCTGCGATATGCTTTTAACGAACGAACGCTGGCAGAGCACAAAAAGAAAAATCAGCGGGAAAGCCACTAAAATGCTTGCCGCGCACTGCGCGATCTGCGTGCCGACGTTATCCCAAGCCAAATCGTTTCTGATGCTTACGGCGGCTATGGAGGTCGACAAAAGATGCGTATCTACCAAATAGGTTTTGGGGTAGACGATATCGGTCCATTCCCAGCAAAAGGAAAATAGGAAAACCGTAGTCATCATCGTTCGGGCGTTCGGCAGCATTACCGTCGTAAAGGTTTTCATAACGCCCGCGCCGTCAATATATGCCGCTTCCTCCAATGCCTGCGACAGACCGCGGAAATTTTCCCTCATTAAATAGATGTAGAGCCCTTCGCGTATTCCGAGTCCGGTAAAGGCGAGAATAAGTATGGGCCAAAAGGTATCTACCAACTCGAAGCTCCCGATTTTCAGCTGTACAAAGCTCTGATACTGCGCTATGTTTATGGTTTGATATGGAACTATCATCATAATAACCACAAACGCAAAGGCGATACCCGCGCCTTTGAATTTAAACCGCGCCAAGCCGTAGCCTATAACGGTGCATGACGCCGTTTGGATGACTGCCACCAAAAGTGAGAGCAAAACGGAGTTTATCGCGCTTTCGGGCAGCCACATCTGCTCGAGCATTTTCTTCCAATAATGAAGCGACGGGTTTTTGGGGAATAATCGTACAGTATTGTCGAGTAAATCCTCCGGACTCATAAACGAAAGCAGAATTTTTGCCAAAATCGGTTTTAAAATAATAAAGCCCAATCCGAAAATAACGGCAAAGCGAAAAACGGCAATACACCATTTCAAGGCGTTTTTACGCAATTTTTCGGAATTATTTATTTTCGTCATTATATCACCTCACCCGTTAGCGTTCGATACGATTTTTTTCATAAGCAAAAGTACGATTGCGACAAAAATCGCCAATGCCGACAAATAAATGATATTCATAGCGTTTGCGAGCGCGTATTGGTTTTCGCTGAACGCCAAAACGTTGGTATACCAAAACATACCGTCGGCGCTGTCGGCAACCAGAGAAATGGTATAAACCGCATTTACCGCAATATGAGGCGTTATCATCGGCAGGGTTATTTTCCAAAAAAGCTCCCAACTGCTGCAGCCTTCGATAGCCGCGGCTTCGTAGACCGAATAGGGTATTTCCTGAAGACCCGCCAAGAAAATGAAAATCTGCAATCCGCTTGAGCGGGCTATTTCGTATATATTCGAAACGGCGTTTACGACAATATCGGTGAGGAATTTCGGGAAATTTATCGAAGCGAGTAAAACCGACATATCGGTAAAAGCCGTAGCAGACGAGCCCACCGTATTTTCTATTGACTGTCCGGCTCCGCTGTAGTACATAGCCGTACTGTCGGTAGACGCCAGCGCTCCCACGGAGAGTATGACCGGAATAAAGAATATAACCCTTGCTATAACTCTGCCTTTGAATTTTTGGTTGAGCATGGTGGCGATAAGCAGGCTGTAAATCAAAATAACCGGAACGTTTATAACCCAGGTTTTCATATTCGAAACCATCATCGGCATAAAATTCGGATCGCTTCTTACCGCTTCCTTGTATTTTGAAAATCCGCTGAATACGACCTTAAATCCGTTTTGGGTATCTATAGTGCCGACGGAATAAAGAAAGGTCTGAATTAAATTCGGTATAAAGATAAAGCATACGCCTATAATAAGGGGGATAATAAAGATGTAGCCGTACCGGGCGCGTTTTTCAAATAATAATGACTTCTTTTTCATCCTTATTTATCCCTCCTTGATAGCATAGCTTTCCGCTTTTACGGTTATGCCGTCGATTTTTTGATCGGAAGTTCCGAAATTCGCATAAATCGAACAGCCGTTGTCGTATTTTACGATTTCGGTATTTCCGATAATTTTATAATCCGTCATAAGCGACGAATTGATTTTTTCGGATATTTTTTTGCTTTCTTTTGCAAATTCGATAAAATCAGCTAATCTTTCTTCGCCGCCGAGAGATCTCAGGCGGGTTTTGTAATCCGTATTTCTTATAAAATCATCCGAACCGGTAATAAAGGCGGCATAGGGCATTGCGCCGTATTCCAACGCTTTAAGCTTATTGACCGCTTGATTGTCCGACAGATTATATGGCGCGCCCGCATAAGGAATGAGCGAATGGAGCACCATTTGCATAAACGGTACGTCGACAATTTCACCGTCGGTATGAGACGAGGCGGTGGGAATATTGAGCAAATAATCCGCATACGGGTAAACGTATGAATTGCCGCCGTCAAAAATCAGCGGTATATCGGATTTTACGGCTTCCTGCAATACGCCGTCGATTATTCCGCCCGCTTCTGCCCTGTCTACCTGGCGCTTGGTATTATAATCCGCGCCCAAGTATAAGCCGGTAGCTCCGTATGAAATTCCCGGAAGATCCGATTTTTCAAAATTTTTCATAAGTGAAGCTCTTAACGACTCCGCGAAGTTTTTATAGCAAAGCGGGGAAATAAAATACCGTTTACCCGTTTGCGTATTGTATTGGCGCGTTACGATATCGTAGTCGCTTCTGACATTTTGCAGTCGGTTCAAATACCGCGCGCTGTCCTTTGAGGGTGTAAATCCGTTTCCGGATTTATAGGCAAAATACATATCCGCATCCAGGTACAACCCGCCGCCGGTTTCTTTACATAAGCTTTGCAGCTCTTTAAGCTCTTGTGCCGTGCCGACCTTTTTGCATATCGAAAATTCGTTGTACGCCTTATGCTCGTATCCGTCGTCGGTATAGCCGAACAAACGAATTACGATGGGGCCTACGTCGGCGGCTTTGAGCTTTTCCGCCGCGTCGATTATCTCCGAAACGGTCGAAAGTACCGTCCGCTTGGTATACGGAACTCCCAAAAAATGCTTTGTTTCGGTAATCGCGCAAAGAAAATCCATAACTACGGGCGAAGCGTCGGGCTTATCGGCGGCTTTTTTGAAACGTTCTTTTATACGTTCGCGATAAATTTTCGCCATTTGCGAATAATCGTTATTTTGCGGGGATAACAGGCAATAATCGACCGTAGGTACTACCGCGGCAATCTTTTTCTGAAAAAGGTTGTAAGTCGGTATATCCATATCCGAGTAATCGGTGACGTCGATATTGCGCATCACAAAGGTCGGATATGCGTGATTTAACAAAACCGAATTGCTTTTGGGCTCAACCGTTATTTTCGCAACCTCGTCGCCCTCGGTAATTTCGGCAAAATAGCCGCCCGACTTTTCCGAACAGCCGAAAACGGGCATGGTCATATTTTGCGAAAGAGAAGAAATTTTATCGGTGCGTAAAGAATAATCCTCGCCGTAGCAGGAAAAAACGCTCGCATTGTGACCGCTGTTGTAATCAAGTAAGCTTCCGCTGCCGTCGGCGACAAAAAAGCTTCCCTCGGCGGAGGACGAGCCGAAATACGGCAGTACCTCAATGCTTTGGAGCTTATATTGATCGCTTCGCTCGGTAATTTTGTCCGTCAAAACCTTTACGGTAAAGCCTGAATCGGTAAGCTCGTATTCTACAGGAACGGTAAACCCCGGACTTTTTTCGGCGTTTTCGTTTTGATTTCCTATATTTAGTTTTTTAAGCAGCTCGCCGTATTTTTCGGCGGTGTAGCCGATTTCGGCGAAGTAGTCGGAAATATCCGCACGGTCTATATCAGTTAAGTTTTCATCGATTATATAAGCGGCGTTTTTCTTTATATACGGATACTTTTTTTCGAGCTCAGCCGTCTCATCCGACAGCTCCTCCGGTGAGTAATAGACATAATAACGTCTAAGCCGCCTTATTATAAAATCATCGTCAAACTGCGCTAAGATTTCCTCAAATCCCGCCTCGTCGAAAATATCGGGTACAAAGGACTCGTTCTCTCCGAAGGAATAATAAACTCTGATTCGGTTACGATCGGTCAAAACCTTAAAATTTTCAAGCAGAACGCTGTCGGTTTGCGAATACATATAAAAAGCATTGCTTTGATCCGAATAGTACACAACCGAAAGCTCGGAATGCATTTTTGCGTTTGTCGCTTCGGAAGCGGCTTGAAGCTCGTCGGGTGCCGCAGAGGCAACGCTTTTACCGGTAAGCTTATCCGTAACGGAAAAATGTGCGGTTTTTGAATTCAATACAAAGCGGATACGTTCGTTTTCGAGGGTGACGTCGTTTTGGGTTTCGGAAAAGGAGGTATCATCCGGAGTTTGAATTACGGGAGCGGAAATATTGCTTTTATTGCCGTTTAAATTGCAGCCTGCCGTTACGGCGGTTAACAGCGCAGCCAAACAGCCCGCCGCTATTCTTTTGCAGCATTTCAAATTTATTCCTCCTTTTATCAATACGAATGAAACGAGATTTCGGAATAAGAATTGTATACGAACTGCACAACGTTTTGCACAATGCTGATTATGAGCAAAATTATGAATATTATTATACAAATACCCACAAGTATCAAAACGGCGGTCCATAACGTTTTAGAGGGCGAATAATCGTGCGTCATCATAAGCGACGCGTAAAGTAAAAATACAACCCAAATAATTATAAGCGTCTTAAAAAAGGTATAAAACGCAAGCTCGTCTGCGGTTATAACGTTGGAAAATATAAGCAGGGGTATGGCAAAAATAACGTACGGCTTTAGAGCGTAACAGGTGGCGATATAAATATCCTTAACCGTTCCCTTGCCGTCCATTAAGGTTGTAAAGCACCAATTCGCCGCAATGTAAAAAGCAAGTGGTAAAAAGAGCATTGCCACACGGTAAAGCACGTTTTCTTCACCCGGCACCTTTCCGGTGGCTATGTATCCGCCGAACTGCACGTTAAGCGCATACATCAAAAAGAAAAGAACGGCGATAAAGGTTGCCGTGCGAACGTTACCCCGCTTTTCGTGCTTTAAATCCCAAAACCCGTCGAAGGGATGAAGCATAATGTGATTTGCGTACTTATAGTCCCGAAATGCCTTGCTCTCTATTGCAAAGGATTTCTTTTTTAAAAAGATTTTGCAGAAAATAAAAATCAAAACCGCGGCAAAAAGCGCTCCTAAAAAGTAAGGGAAAAATCGACGGATCAAATTGTCGCGGTACTTTGCAAAGGCGTTATTGTACAAATCGTAACGCCTTATAACGCTTAACTTTTTAAGGGCGGCGCCGTAATCCTTTTTGTATAAAAGCATTTTGGCTATGGTAATATCCGCCGGAAGATATGCGGAATCGATATTTTTAATTTCTTCGAAAGCAAGCTGTGCTTTTTCGTAGTCGCCGTCGTTATAAAGGGATAAAGCGCCGCGGATTTTTCTCGAAAAATCGGTTTCGCGTAAAACGGTTACCGAATTTTTAAAGGAATCGGTAACAATCAATTGAGCGGCGTTTTGATCCGTTTGCGGAATAAATTCTATCGCGGAAGCGGAATAAAAGGTGCCCTTTTGAGTTCCGTTAGCGCCGAAGGCGTACAATAAGGTTCCGTCCTCCGAATAGGTATAGATTTTTCCCTGTGACGAGTCCAAAACAAAATAAATATCCTCGCCTATTTTACCGGAATCGTAAAGCGCCACGTCGGTAAAATAGGGCTTGTAGCCGGTGCCGCTCAAATATACGCTGTCGCCGTATCCGTCGTAAGGACGCGCCAGAATATTGTCGCCGTCGCTGTTGAGCTTGCCCACGGGAACCGCGTCCGAAGTCTGCGACGCCACGTACAAAAAGCCGTTTTTATCCATGGTTACCGCGTTATACTCCGTCGGCACATAGGATTCCATCGAAGCGAGCTGTTCTTTTGTGGCGATTTTTCGCCATAATATTTCGCCGAAATTCGGTTCTACGTCGGGCGCGCCGGTGAAATTCATAAATTCACCGTTTTCGTCAAGCACCATAACGCCCTGATTTATGCCCTTGCAAATTACGTACATTTTACCGGTAGAATCCACCGACAAACGAATGGGCAGGTATTGATAATCCGCTTCCAATATCGAAACCGTCGGGCGGTCAAAAATCCTTTCGCAGATGTAATTTTCTTTTTCTTTTCTAAACATTACAATCCGCGAATTGCCGGTATCGGCGACGTAAAGCGAGTCGTTATCCGCCCATACGCCCTTGGGTTCGGTGAATTTCTGCTCTTTATTCTCAAAAGAAAAAGATGATAAATAGGCAAACGAGTCCAAATTGCGATCGCTTATTATAATCCGGTCGTTTCCGCAGTCGCAGATATATAAGTACCCGTCGTCGGTTACACAACAATCGCTCGGCTCCTTAAAATTCCCGAAAGCGACCTTTTGCACTTCGAAAGCCGCAGGCGTAATAAGCGGCTTGCCGTCCGTATCGTAAATGTAGGTTTGGTATACGCCCTCGGGCGTATAGTCCGCCGCCGCCGAGGTCGTAAAGGAAAACGAACCGCACAAAAGTATAACGCACAGGCAGAACGTATAAAATAATTTCTTCAATTTCGGTTCCTCCCGTACATTAATCCTTCATTCCCGAAGAGGACATGGTTTCAATGATATTTGACTGGCTGAAAACGAATATCAAAATAGGAATAATCATCATAAATACCGCTACCGCGGCGCCTATTCCCGCACGGGCGATATTGACCGTAGTGCCCGAGCCCGTGATTTGATTAAGGGCGCACGGAAGGGTTTTAAGCTCTTCCTTGTATATAAAGTTGTTATTGCCTATGGGCCAAAGCGACTGCACCGAAAGCAGCAACAAGGTAAGCCATGCCGGCTTTACGTTCGGCATAACTATTCTCCAGAAGATAACGTTTTGATTTGCGCCGTCAATTCGCGCCGCCTCCAGCAAAGAATCGGGTATTTGCTCCATGAACTGTTTCATCAAATAAAGTCCGAGCGACATTCCGAACGCGGGAATAATAAGCGCGGCGTAGGTATCCACCAAATGCAGCTTTGACATAACAAGATAGTTCGGTATAGCCGTCACGTCCGCGTTGAACATCAGCGAGAAGACAACCAGGGTAAACAGAAAGTTTTTTCCCGGGAATTTTTTCTTTGCAAGCGGATAAGCGCACATCGAGGAAATTATAATATGCCCCGCCGTTCCGACGCCCGTAACCAAGAAGCTGTTGAAAACATACCGCAAAAACGGGACGTTGGAGGTCGACATAACTATAAACATATCCCGATAATTCCCGAATGTGGGATTGGTGGGAAACAGCTGCGGCGGAAAAACAAACAGTTCGTCCTGCGGCTTAAAGGAGTTGGAGATGATCAAAAGCATGGGAATAGCCATAAAAATCGAGAACAGCAATAAAAGAACGGTCAATGCAGCTGTTCCCGTTTTGGAACGGTTGACCTTTTTGGAACGGTTCAACCCTCGAAAAGTTATTCTGTGTTTATGCCGGTTTTTAATTGTAAAATCACTTGCAGTCATAACGACTCCTCCCTAATCTTTGCCGGCTAACAGCTTTTGAACAATCATATTTATACCCATCATGATTAAAAACAGTACCGTTGCCACCGCGGAAGCATAACCCATCTCGTACCTTACGTTTCCGTAATCCTGCAATAAATGTACCATAGTATACAACGAATAATTGGTGCTCGGGAAGCCGTAAATCGCGGTGATTACCGCTCCCGTACCGAAGGCTCCCGTAATGCTCATTACCGCGCCGAACATAAGCTGCGGCCGCATCGAGGGCAAGGTTATATACCACATTTCCTGATATCTGTTTTTTATTCCGTCGATCGCGGCGGCTTCGTACATTCGGGCGTCGACGTTCTTAAATCCGGCAATAAAGGATAAAAAGCCCGCGCCGAAGCTCATCCAAAGCATTACGATAATAGCCGAGCCCAGCATATAATCGGAGTCGGTAAGCCATTGTATCGGCTTATAGGTTATTCCCAAATTCATCAAAATTCCGTTTAAAAAGCCGTAGGTATCGCCGCTGTATATGATAGCCCATATGCTGTAGGCTCCGCCGCTTATTACGGGCGAATAAAAGAGCAGCGTTAAAGCCGCGCGGGTTTTGTTGCCTATTTCGTTTAAAACCCAAGCCAATAAAAGGCTCAGGAAAAATCCGCCCGGACCTGTTATCAAAGCGATCAACAATGTATTTTTAAGGGCTATCGGAAAAAGCGAATCGTCCAAAAAGAGTCTGAAATAATTCCTAAAGCCTATAAAGGTAGGTGATTGCACAATATCAAATCTTGTAAAGCTTAAAACAATCGAAATAAAAACCGGTAAAACCGTGAATGTGAAAAATATCAGCATAAACGGCAAAATATATAAATAATCGGCTTTATACCGATACCAAAAGGCGGAGAAACCGTTCTTTTTTTTATTCATTTTTTCATCCCCCTTTATTTGAGATCGTATTCTTCTCTCTTATTAGCAAGCTCGATATCAATATCGTCCGCCATATCGCTCATGGTCTTTCTTACCTCGTCGTTGTCGTAAACGATATTGCGGAAAGCGAAGTTAAATAATCGCTCGGTAAAGTATCCGCCGGGTACTTCGCTGTATTCCTTTAAATGCTCCTGCTGATAGAGCATACTGTCTTTCATGTCTTTGTTCCATTTTACGGCCTTCATGGCGTTTTTATTTGCCGAATTATAGCGCGCCGCGGCGCCTACGACCGCCTCAAGCCGTTTTCCGAACATATCTTGCGCGTCGGCGGAGCACCACCACATAAGAAAATCACCGGCGGCTTGCTTATTTTCGGAATCGGACATAATAACCGAACCCGTCGCGCGGGTCACCGTGGTATGATTAATATTCCCCTCGCTGTCCGCGGTTCCGGGAACGGGAAGCATTCCCCACAAATTTTTAATTTCCGGTGCGAAAAGCGTCAGGGTATTGTACATCGAAAAATCCACAACCGCTATTGGCATTTCGCCGTTGCGGAAGCGGTTGGCAAAATCGAAGGATAAAGCAAAGCCGTATTCCTTATAGAGCGTCGAAAAGAGCTTCATGCTCTCGACCGCGGCGGACGAGGATAAACCGGAGCTTTTCATATCGTTAACGTAAAGATCACCGCCGCGCTGATACAAAAAGGTCAAAAAGTTATCGACGGTGGGAAGCAGTCCGAAGGAGAGCGCGCTTTTCTTCATTTTAGGCAAAACGGTCTCCAAAATCAGATCCCAGCGTGTCAAATCGGAGGGCGCGATATTTAATTCGCGCAAAATATCCGTACGGTAAAAGAGCATAGGCCAGGTTTGAGTTTCGGGCAATGCGTATAAACCGTCTCGGAATTTAAATACGTTCAAAGAATAATCGTGAAATTGGCTTGTTAAAAATTCGCCGTCAATATAATCGTACAAATTCTCCGCCGCGTTTCGCAAAGCCAAATTATTTACGTCGGTCTGCGCAACGCCGAGCACGACGTCCGGCCCTTTATGGGCTAAAATCGACGGCAGCAGCGCCGTAGTGGATACCAATTGTACCTGAACGGCAATATTCGTTTTAGGAGTGAAATAGGTGGATGCGATTTGTCTCAGTATCTGGGCCTGGTCCTGTGAAGTGGTCATCCATACCGTAATCGATTTATCGGACTCGATTTCGGTTTGTCCTACCTTCGAATAATCCATAACAAATGATGACAGAAAATTACAAAAATAATGTGTCACAAGCTTAAAAAATCCCGCTTCGCCCTGCAAAAGCTCTGCGTCGGGCGCGCCGAAACGAACGTAATCAAGCTGCAGCGGCTGACCGCGCTGTTCGTTAATCCATGTGCCGAACGAGGCTATATTGTCCTTAAAGGTGGAGAGTCTTACCGAAATTTTATCGGTATCCCGAAGCATTAAATCAAGATTTGTATAAAGGCGCTTTACGTCTACGAGAGAAGAGGCGTTGCCTTCGATCTTCACTATGCCCTGCTCCAGCGCTTTAAGCCGAGCGCTTAAATCTTTCATCCGTTCGATAGTTTCGGGAATGCTTCTGTCAAAACGGTAATCACGATACGGATCCGGATTTACGCCGGTTACCGCGATAATTTTTCGGTATACGTTATTGAGCTCGTTAAGCAGATTTGAAGCGTTTTGAATTACCTCGCTGTAATCCCCCATCGAAACGGCAAGTCTCAAGGTATGCTCGCCTTTCTCAAGGTAAATTTTATAGGGAGTTTCGGTTTTGTCGGCAAAAAAGCCGGATTGCCATGTCGTACTGTAGGGGAAAAGCCAGGAATCGGCTTCCTTAAAGGGCAGTTTCCCGTCTATGTAAATGCTCCGACAGCAGCCGCGCCCCTCCTTATACGCCTGCTTAAAATGCGAGGACAAAGCGTAAAATCCGGATTTTTCCACCGTGAAATTCCACTCTATCCATTGGTCGGCGTTAGACCACATCTGTCCGCCTAAGCTGTTGTAAACGATTTTATAAGCCGAATAGGGCTCAACGGTAGGCGAAGTGCGGTCGGATACCGGATAAAGCATCTGACTCGATTTTATATCGGCGTCCTCGGCTTGCAGAACAATATCGGGAAGGTCTGATTCTTCGGCTGTATTTTCGTAAGCCTTTACTACCGTTTCATACTCTTTCGCTCTTGTATCGAGCACCGATTTAAAGCATATTTTTCCCCATACCGCGGGTTCCGCCGCGCCTTCAAGCTTAAAATTATGCTCTCCGGCGGATAAATAAAAACAAAACGGTTCGCGGTTTATTCCGGAAGGATCTTCTGCAAATTGCCACGTCCAGGACGGCTTTTCGATCTGGGTGATCATTATTTCATTGCCCTGCGTATCCGTTTCGGGTTTATCCGTAGCGTCGCCCCAAATACGTGAAAATGCGAGATTTTGCGCTTCGACAAAGGGAGCTTCGTTATCTATTTTTACACTGCGCTCGATATTGTCGCCCGCGCCCTCCACCGTGTAATATTCAAAATAAAGGCAGTAAAGTCCGCTTTTTTTAACCGAAAAATCCCAGGAAACCGTATCGTTTTCCGGCTGGTACAATGCCGCGCCGCTTCTTCCCGCATAGTTGTTTTCTATACGGGAAGAAGGAGCATTTGAAAGATTTGCTTTCGAAATCGGCAATTCAATTTCGTCGGGCGGGCAATCCGCGGAGTTGTATTCGGCGTAATAGTCGTAATACGAAATTATATCGCTTGCGGTAATTGTATTAACCTTATTCCAATCAAAATCATCCGAATAATCCGTTTCGGCACTGCACAAAATCGGAGTCACAGAAGACAGCACAATACAAACCGTAATGCAAAATATTATGGTTTTTGTCTTTATGTTATTGAAATAAGAGTTCATAAATATACCCACCGAATCTTTACTCGATTTTAAGCCTTTACCTTAAATCATTTAATTAAAACAGGTTTTTAATGGTTTTGTCATAAGTGGTGCCGAGGGCGTCTATAGCGGCGCTCGGAGTATTTTTATCGTAAAAAATAGGTGTGAACATCGCTTTATCGATGAAACCGCCGTACACACGCGGCAATCCCACGCCGGGATCCGATTCCATATTGCTAAGCAGTTTCAAATACATGTTAAGGCTGTTTGTATCGCCCTTTTGGAAATAATCCGCCGCAATTTCTTCCTGCCAGGAATTTGCGTCGTAGCCCTTCGGATATTCGGCTAACGCATTCATAATCTTTGCGGTAAAATCACGCTCGTTATTTGTTTTAGTGATTGTAAATACACGCGCGTTGGAGCTTAAGCTCGTATAAGACTTGCCGCCGGCGTCGGGGCCCAAAGGCATCGGTAAAAGTCCGAATTTTATATTGTTGCCCTTTTTGGCTACCTTAGGTCTTATCTGTTGATTGAAAACCCAGGAATCGTCTAACAGAAACGCCAATTTGCCGTCTATAAAGGACTGTACGTAATCGGGTCCGCCGGTATCTGCCTGCCCCTTTTGGAACTGTGCGGAAACGGTGTAATAAACCTTACTTGTATTGACAATGTCGTACATCCAATCAAGCGCATTCTTTATATTTCTGCTGTTGTAAGTGGGGCTTGCTTTGCCGTTGGAGCCTATGGTGACGATTTTGCCGCCGTTTGCCGCGATAAGCATCTGCGATACCTTAGAGGGCGAGCCGCCTATTCCGTAGGTGCCCTGTGAAGCGTTCGTAGTGGCTCTGGCATATTCCAAAAGCTTTGCGAAGGTCCATTGCTTTTTATCAATCAATTTATAAATACCATCTGCGTCTATGCCCTTGCTCTCAAGCATGGTTTTATTAACGGCTATACAGAAACGAAGCTCGGGCGGCTTTTCGAATTGCAGTCCGTAATGATTTTTACCGAGCGTGGCGGCTTTGGTATAGCCGGACCAGAAATTCGGATTGTTTACGTTAACCCCTTTTACGGTATTCCATGGTACGATATATCCGGAAGACGCAAGTCCGGTTATATCCTCGACGTTGGTTTCCAAAATATTGGCTACCTTTTTACCCGCCATAATCAAGCTTGCAAGGTTATTGGTATTAGGATATCCGTTGATAACCTTGATAGTGACGTCGTATTCCTTTTCGACCTCTTCTATACGCTGCCAGAAAAGCTTTTCAAAGGTATATTGCGCCTTTGCTTTGGTTTGCGGCAGATAGGAAGACATAATCGTAAAGGTTTTTCCCTTGGTATCCACCTTTATTTCGTCGGACGTCGTAGAAGAGGTGGTTTGATTGCCGCCTGTAACCTGACTTCCGCCGGAGCCCGAAACCTTACTGCCGCCGGAGCCGCCTTGGCTTTGATTGCCGTCGGCGCCGGGTTGAACTTCGGAATCGTCGTAAATTACGGTCGTATAGGTGCTGTATTCGCTGCCGTCGTCCTTTGAGCTCTTACAGCCGGCAAAGGACACAACTAAAAGCGATAGCGACAAAATTAACGACATCCCGCGTATCATCTTTTTACGAACTGTTTTATTCATGATAAATCCTCCTGATTAATTTTTTTATTTTGTTTAAAGCATATCCCGAAGCCTTCACAGCCGAAGGGAATGAAGCTGTAAGCGTCCATCCAGGTGTTCGGCCGTTTAATTTCGAGATTTACGAAATCCTCCCAGCCGAACTCACCGGTAAAGGTATGGGGACCGACCAGCGTGGTAACCCCTTTACAGTGGTGGTGCGGGCCGAGCAGATTGCGATTGGTTCCGAAAAGTCTTACCGTAACCTCATTTTTACCCGGCAAAAGCAACTCGGTAATATCGACCTTTTCGTCCATACGAAGAATTGCTTTACGCTTTTGATTTATAAGTATTTCCGCCGAGCTTGCCGCGCCCTCCTCTACGGACAGGTAAACCCTGTCGTTTCGGTCGGGATAATCCAGATCAAAACGGTAATCGGCGCATCCCCTGTAGAAGAAAAGCTTTTGTTTTGTCAGATCTCCCATTTTCAAAGGAGCGGGCGGCGCCAGATAAAATCCCGATTTGTCAACCTTTATAAAGGTGCCTTTATCGCAAATTTCGCCCTTTGCGGCAACCGAAAAATCGCCTAAAACGTAAATGGCTTCCGGCTCTACGGGATAAAAGAAGCTGTTGTTTACGCTTTCAAAATCGCCGAGCTTTTTGGTGCCGCGCGACGCTTTATAAACAATATCCACAAGATTAATTCCCGGCTTTACGTATGAAGCAGCGTCGTACACCCGAACACAGCGGTCGATGTAGAAGCTGTCGGCTTTAGCCGTAAGCTTATTGCCGTTTAATAAAATCTCATCCGCAAACTCGGTTTCGGCGGCAATTTGTATACCGCTCAGGTCGAGATCGTCGGCGCACTCGAACAGATACCTTACACGCAGCTTTGCGCTTTCGCAATTAAGCTTATTTAACTCGTCATATATTCGGTTTATTTGCTTAACGGTATAATCCGGTTGTGAAAGCTCGCCGTCGTTTAAAGCGTAAGCACAATAATCCACGGTAAGAGCGTTCGGAAGCGTCAGCCGTATGTCGCAATTTTTGATAAAGCGTTCGCATTTCTTCTCGAGCAAAACCGGCTGTAAATCGGAAGCAAGCGTTAAATCGATTACCTTATTATCCCTCGGCAAAAGGGGTAAAACAAAGCAAACGCCCTCGTCGGTTTTTTGGAAAGGAACCGCCCGTTTTGTATCCGTCTGTAAATCCCAAAGATATACCGCCTTATTTTCCGGGCAATCGTCATAAATACATACGAGCGCCTTTTGGTCGGAATAATCCTCGTCCGTCCAGATATGGAACCGTCTGCCGCCATCTATTTCGCGTGAATGAATCGTCACGCCTTTGGCAAGAGAGCCGTTTTCCTTATGTCTTACTTCGCAAAAGCGACGGATATTCCTCGAATACGCCCACTTGTTTAAACAGCTTCTGTGGTTTGCGACAACAAGGCAATTATCGAACCGGCTTTTGGATTTGTCGGGCAAAGCGGGTTTAGCGTTGAGGAAATAAACCTTTCCATCCTTTGAAATAAACCGCTCGAGCAAAGAAACGGTAGTTTGCTCGAGTATTTCGCATTCGGGCACTATGACGGTGCGGTATTCCCTTTCGCCCACGCGAAAAGCACCGTTTTCGGTTATCGAGCCGTATTCCGCCAAAATCGATTCGTCGCCCAGCTCAAAATCCAACTGTAAATCCAAAAGACACTCCAACAACGCGCGAAATGAAGCGCAATAAAGCTGTGCGGCGCTGTCGTCCTTTTCACCGGCGAAGCCCAATTTGACGCTTTGCAGCGGAGAAATAATCAAAAGCTCACAAAGGCGTGTGCCCTCGGTCATTTTTTGATTAAAATTATTTATCCAGGTCATAAGCTGCGGAAAAAGCTTCCACCAGACCGACTGATATGAGAAAAAGGGCGGATAATCGCGCTTGCGTCTTCCGGCTATCGAATAGGCGGAAAGATGAAAGCAGGGCTTTGTAACCCCGAGGGCGGACTGCCTTCCCCATATATGCATAACGTCGCAGAAGGTCAAATTCCAGCCGCTCCCGCCGAAGGATTCGCTTATTACCTCCGGCTTGCCCAGCTGTTGAGCAATGCTTGAAACCTGCTTTTCGAGCACGGGGCTTGTGTTGCGATTTCCCAAATGATCGATGCCGGGCATCTGCATAAGGGCGTAATGCCGCATAACGCCGCAATTTGTAACCATCTGGCTGTAGAGACCGTCCTCGGTGGCGAAATGCCCCGTCAGAGTAAGCTCATTTTGTCGGCACCAATCGGCAATTTGACGGGTGTAATTTTTACAAAACAGCTGTGACGCAAGATCGCGGAAGCGTTTTCTGAACATCTTGCTTTCGGGCGAATCTTTTATAAGCATCCACAAATCATCGAGCAGATCCGAGCCGTAATTCGACTGCCAGCAGGCAACCATTTCCCTGCTCCAGGGCATTCGTTTTATTTGCGGCTCGTCGGTAAAAAAGCCGCGTATCGTATTACCGAAGTATTTTGAATAACGCTTTTTATATGCTTCGTGGGTGTTTTTGATAAATTCTTTTACCGTATCGTAAGAAAGCAGGTCGACGTAGCCGGTCACGATCCGATAGCTGCAAAAGAGATCCCCTTCCCGCGCATCGGTATCGGCAATACGGATATATTTGCCGTCGTCCGTCTTTCGGAAGGCGCAAAGCGTTTTCTCGGGCGACGGGATCTCGTTATCCGTAAAGCACAGATATTTCATTTGATGCTCTTCGCCCAAAGAGGTCACCTTGCCGTCCGCCGCTCCGCTGGGCCAGCCGTTTTCATCGTATATCCAGACCTCTATTCCGAGGCGGTGGGCTTCTTCGATTGCATAATCACAACATTCGAACCATTCTTCACCCATATATGCAAATCGCAAGCCCGCCCGCGCGTGAATTACGACGCCCAAAAAGCGGTTATTGGAAAATTCCCGCATTTGCCTGCTTATTTCCGCCTTATTGATATTGTCGTTCCAGCTCCAAAAGCAAATCGGCTTTCCGTTAATTACTTTATTTTCACACGACAAAGGAAACAACCTTTCGTTTTAGGTTTTTATACCTTAATTTTTTTATTTCGTCCACGCTTCTTTTTGACAACAATAACGGTTACAACCGCTCCTGCAATCAGTATAACGCCTAAAATCGAACCGGCTAATACCCATGGCCAATTATCTTGGAGCCAGGAGGAAGAATTTGAACGCTTTTTCCGCTTTGTAACGATGGTTTTTGTACCTCTTTTTGAAGTATTCTGTTCCGTCTCATTTACCGAAAGGTCTTCATCCTCAAAATAGGTATAACCGTCGTTTTCGGAATAATATCCGTCGGACTCGGAAGGAGCGTAAGTGAATTTTCCGCCCGCTTCTACGAGCAATACTCTTTGGCTGTTGTGGGGAACCTTAAGAGTAATGTTTTGTATTTGTTTTGCGTTGCCCTTTGCTATTACCTTGCCGGAGATCAAATCGGTCACTCTGTAATAGCTGTAGTAATCGAGACCGCATGCTTTAAAGGGAACGTGCACCGTCATGGCAGCGTCGGGATCGTGAATATTATTGTTCGGTATGATAAGCGCGGCTCTGTTACCGGCGTAGCGGGCGTAAGGCTGAATCGTTTCGCAGTTATCGACGTTTACCTTGCAAATATTCGTGTCGTAAAAATGCTCCGGGAAATTTACAAACAAATCCTTATACTGACGGCGAATACGAATCATCTGTTTAACAGACTCGTAAAACTCCTGCGCGTCTTTATCCTGTAAATCGCTCTCCAAATCGATGGGAGTATCGTAAAGAACGCCTTTACCGGCCTGTTTTTTGGCGATGGTTTCTTCGCCCGCGTACCACAAAGGAATAAACGGCGAATATAAAAGGCTGTAGCCCATGGTAAGCTCACTGCCGTCCGCCAAATATTTTGTAAGGTCGTGGTTTGATAAGGCGTGAGTGTAAAAGCGATAGCTGCCGCCTTCGTCGTTCATACGCGAATTTTCGCTTCCGACGTGCAGTCCTTGCTTAACGCAGTCGACCATATTGTAATATTTAAGCAGCGGCTGTTCTTCCATGTAATCGTAACCTGCTCTGCCTACGAGTCCGTCTATAGGTCCTAAACCGTTCTGCTCAAAATCGTACGCGACGCCGCGGTCGTTCCAGCTTTCCGAAATGGATAGGAACTTTATTCCCTTTTGCGCCAGGCGGTTTTTAATCTCAAAGTCTACCAGCGGGCCTGCCTGCTCGGGCTCCAAATCGTACCTAAAACCGTCGCAATTTGTCGTAAGGGCAAGCTTAACCGCCTCGGAAACGAACCATTCCTTTAAGCCCATATTGCCGTCATCGTCGGTCCAATCGCTCTCGCCCCAGCTGAAATACGTGCCTTCAATTCCGGTTGCCGTGGAAGAGGTGAACCAGGTTAAGTCCTCTTTGTGCTGTTGGTATACCTCGGCAGGCGCCAATACGCCCCACGAAACTATATCGATAATTACGCGGATATTTCGCTTATGCGCTTCGTCTACGAATTTTCTGAAAACCTGCCAGCCTTTTGCGTAATCCGTTTCGCCCGTAAGATAGGTATCTATGGTATTAAGCCCCAAATTGGCGTAGCCGTTACCCATGATACTGCCGTCGGGGTTTTTGCCGCGGTCGTTTATGGGGTTAACCCACAGTCCGTTTACGCCCATTTCTTCCAAATGGTCGAGCAATTTTATCGCTTTATTGTTAGGCGTTTGCAAATTCTGGGCTTCTTTTCCGGCGTCGACTCCGTCGTCGTTTAATACACGGTGAAGATTAGCCCCTACGATAATAAGATCCGAAACCCAATCCGGCGTATTGTTATCGTCCACCGTCGCCTGCGTCAGCGGAGCCCATTTTGGGGTAAGCGACGAATTGTCGATAACGGTCTTCCCGTTTGCCGCCTGCACGATTGTGCCGTTGTCCGAACCGAAGAAAAGCGAGAAGATCAATACGCTTGACAGTATTAAAGATAATATCTTTTTCTTCATGATTTTACCTCAATATCTTTCTTTATTATCACTTTATAGACTCTTCACCGTAAAGCGGTTTGCCGGTTTTGTCCTTCGGAATGTTATCCGTCCAGGATATATCCTCTTCCTCAAGCTTATAAACCTGATTTATCGCCTTGGCTAAAGTCGGATAATTGTATATAATTCTTCTCTGTTTGAAAAGCAGTTCTTCATACTGTTGCTTTACTTCCAATACGGTATCGATGTCCTTTGTCGTTATCTTTGCGGGAAGCTTGTCGATAGCCGCGATAACCGCATTAAGAACCGCGTCGAATTGCGTATTGTAATAGCCTATAAAATCAAAGCTGTAATTTGCCGAATCCCAATTGGAAATGTTAATGAAGCAGGTTTTATCTACGAAATCCGCAAAGCCGCAGCCTCGTATAAGCTCGCTTCCTATGGTGCCCTTAACCGTTTTTCCGCCTACGGCGACACTCAGAGTGTATTCATAACCGTCGGTTTTGGTAAATTGATAGGAGAAACGCTGTAAGCGTATATTATCCCATTTGAGCAGATCGCTTTCGATAATTACTCTGTCCTCGACCGATAAATCGTCGTTAACGTACTTGGCGATGATTTTGCCGTCGACGGGATTTAACACTAAGGTAAGCGGATAATCGTGCAATTTATCCTCGGAAAACGGCTCCGGCCATCCGGGGCCCCATCCGTTATCGTAGTTGCCGCCTATAAAAAGGGTAAAACTGCAGGACTCGGGAGCAGATCCGGCTATATTGTCGAACTGCAGCATAATACCGTCCAATCCGTCGGTTAAGGTGATACCCTGGCGGATATTTTTATAGGAGTTTTTAAAGTAATATCTCGTACCGCCGGTATCCAGCGTTTCGAGCGAGAATATGCTTTTCCATACTCCGTAAAAGAGCGTCTCGTCATACAAAAGGTAGGCTGACGGTGTGAAATACTCAAGACGACTGTCCGCCGCGGCGGATAATTCGTAAAATTCCTTTTCCGCCGCCGTCAGCTTATTGTAATTGGTTACCTGCACTTTTTCGTAATCGGAGAGACTGTCGTACATATATCTTGCTTTTCGCATTTTAAAGGCGTCGTCGATCGTTATTTTGCCTATGGAATTTATCTGCTTGATCGTGGCGTCGACGGTTCCCACAAAGAGCGAATTTATCGTTTTATAGCCGATAAAATCAACCGAAAAGCTCGAATTATCGGGAGCGGACATCGCCATCATGCAGGAATTATAATCTTTAAGGTAATCGTTATGCATATATTCCGCTTTTACGGTGCCCTCGATATTCCGACCGCATACGTTGACGGTAAGGAGAAAATCGCCGTTGTCCTCTTCAAAGAAGGTGTACTTGAGTCTTTGATATTTTAAGGAGTCGAGCTTTAATAAATCGTTTTGAATTATCGTCTCGCCCGAGGGTAAAAGCGAAATGGTACCGAAATCGGGATCGAGCACGAACGCCAACGAGGCGTTTACGGTAGAGCCCCAGGTGCCGTCGCCGTTTGCAAAGAATACCGCAAATTGGTTGTTTATGCCGCTTTCGGCTTTGAAATTGTCGAACTGCAAGGTAAGTCCGTTGAGATTGATATTTTCAAGCAAGCCATCGCGAACCTCGAGGCGAGCCTCGGTAAAGTTAAAGTTTACGCCGCCCGTTTCTAAATTGCGGATTTTTATATCGGGCCAGCCTTCGATTATATCCACAACGGTGGGATTTGCGCTGCCCGAAAGACGAAGCTTCGTTTTATCCAATACAGTAAGCGCCGAATCCGCTTCGTCAATAAGCTCGCGGGCTTTTTTCTCGGCGGCGGTAAGGATATTGTAGTTTGTAACCTGTTGCTTTTCGTCGGTGCTTAAATCGTCGTAGAGAGCGCGGGCTTCGCGTATGGTAGCAAGATTGCTCAAGGATACTTCGCCGATGTTGTTTATGGCGGCGATAACCGTCGAAACGTCGATAAGTCTGACACCGGTTTTGTAGCCTATAAAGTCGGTTACAAAGGAGGAATTATCCCCTGCCGCGGATACGGTTATTCCGCAGCGCGTCGTATCGGTAAGCGCGGTTGCGCGCGAAAATGCCTCTTGCGGGATAACGCCGTCTATCGCCTTGGTGCCTACGGTCACACGAACACGGAAGCCGTCGCCTTGTTTCAAAAAGTGCAATGAAAAGCGGCTTTTTGAAATGCTGTCGTATTTGAGCGCATCGTCGGTGATTATTTCTTCCTCTTTATTGCCCGATTTTGCAATAAGGACTCCCTTTTCGGTATCGATTACAATACCTAAGAAGGTACAGCTGCCGTCCGGCTCGATACTTCCCTTGCACCAAATGTCATTTCCGGAGTCGTTGAAGCCGTCGGAAATACGTATCATCATTTTATCGGCGGGGTCGCTTGTAATAAAGCGGCTGAATTGCAAAAACAGTCCGTCCAGGGAAAGGTTTTGCGCTATGCCGTCGCGTTGTTCGGTATCGGCGTTCGTAAAGGTCATTCTTACGCCGCCGGCGCTTAAATCCTCGCATTTAAACTTATCCTTCCAGCTCTCAAGCGTATCCTTTTGACCGGATAATCTGGTGCTTGAGGCGGTAAGCATTTTAAGTCCGTCTAAGAAGCCCCGGGTGCCGTCCTTGCCGTTTTGATAGCCCACAAAGGTAATACCGAAGACCGCGGCGTCCTTGCCGGGGCCTATCAAAACCGAGGTTTTCGCGTAGTTAGTATAGGTTTTTGCGTTTGTCTTTAAATAATCGAGCGCCTCATGTCCTATCTCGCCCGAAAGCGACGTCTCCCCTATTTCGACCGACACGTCCAATCCGTCGTCGTCGTTAAGGGAAAGCCGGTAAGCAAATTCCTTATTTTGCAGATTTTCAAGCTTCAGCGCCTCGTCGGTTATAACGGTAACCTCGTTTTTCTCATATCTTGCGACAAGCGCGCCGATATCCGCTTTGAGGGTAAGACCTAAAAATGTATATGTGCCGTTGGATGCCTTGCTGCCCTTTGAATAGATGCCCGAGGTGGTATTATCCGAAAGACGAACGGTGAAGGTAGCATTTTGAGGGTCCGCCGCCGTGAAATTCGAAAATTTCAAAAGCAAGCCGTTGACGTTTAAGTCGTCCTTTACGCCTTCGAAATGGGTTGCTTCTTTACATTTGCTCTGAAAATCGTATGTCAAGCCCTGCGGCGTTTCCTCACTTACGTTTGAAAGAGCAAGCGCGCCGGAGGTTTTCCAGCGGTTAACGGTCGTGGCGGAGTAATTGGATGCTCGTGCATATTCGGTTGACATATATACAAAATCGTTTGCTTCCGCCGTTACGTAGGGTATGCCGATCCCGCTTATCAAGCAAACAATCGCAAGGCAAATTGAAATAAATTTGCTTTTATTTCCGTATCTGCACATAATTAATATTCCTTTCGATATAAAGTACAATATAGTCAGCGGGAGTTTCGCCCGCTGACTATAATCCGATTAATTCGCGAGTAATTTTTTAATGCGAATCAAATCTCTGATGTCGATACAGCTGTCCTTGTTGACGTCGGCGGCTTCAATATTGAATTGAGCCGGAGTAGAGCCAAAGAGGTGCTTCTTTAAAGCAACCATATCCATCGCGTTGAAATCGCCATCCTCGTTAATATCGTTTTCGACGACGCCGTTGGCTTTAATTTCGATAACCCGTAAGTTATTGCTTTCGACCTCAAGCTGTAAAGCATTAAGATCCCCGGCAGTCGCTTCGGCGTTGATTACCGAGCCGGTCATAGCGTCGGTTACGGTAAAGGTCGAATATTCAGCCAATCCGAGATCCGCAAGATTTATATTAAGTACCGCGTTTTGCGGCGATTCGGTTTCGTTGGGAACAATCACAACCGCCTTGCTTCCGGCATAGCGGGCGTAAGCCTCGACTTTTACAGCCGAATTGGTCTGTGCAACCTCACAAATATTGGAATCGGTAATTTTTTCCGCAAAATTGCCGAATATCTGCTTATTGGTTCTGCGAACTCTTATCATCTGCTTAACCGCTTCGTAATATTCGGAATTTTCGGCGGCGGCGCTCTTCCAGGCGGAAATATCCTGATAATAGAGTATTCCGTCTACGGCAAGATCCCAGCCTATTTCTTCACCCAGGTAGAATACGGGGATAAAGGGAGTGAACATTTCCTCATAACCCATCGCGAGGGTGTTGGCTTTGAAAACGGTTTTGCCGGTATCGTGGTTAGATAAGCACATGGTGTAGTATTTAAATTTGCCCTTGCCGTTAAGATAAGTACCGTTTTTAACCGTGTCTACGAGATTAAGTCTGTCACGGTTATAGGTGCCTCCCTGAGCCTTTTCGATGGAAACGTCGTTAAGGAAGGGATGAGAAGCGGCGTAGGTGAGGTAATCGGTGCTTGTCAAATCGCCCAACAACAATGATTTCTGCTCGCTGTCAAAGGCGGTATTGCCTTCCGCGTCGGCGCGGTCGCTTAAACCCTCGGAAATGATGAACAAATCTCTGCCCGCGTCGTGCAAAGCCTTTTTAATATCGGCGCAAATATCTACGCCGGCATAGTCCGGCTCACAGTCAAATCTGTAACCGTCGCAATTGGTGCGCTCGGCAAGCTCAACCATTTGAGTTGTGAACCAATTGACAAAGCCCTGATTTTTCCAATTGTAGAGGTAACCGCCCCAGGTTTGGGTATAATCCGTTATCCATGCGGAATTATATCCGGCTTCTTTTGAGATTTCGCTGTCGTTAAGACAACCCCATGTAACGATATCCAGAATTATGCGGATATTGTGGCTGTGCGCAACCTCGACAAACTCGGCAAATCGCTGCCAGCCTTCGGCGTAATCGTCGGTGCCGGTAATCGCGGGATTTATAGTCTGCGGTCCTAAGTTTGCGTATGCCACGTCGGAGGGCGCGGAATATTGCGTATCAAAAATCGGGCAAAGCCACAAAGCGTTGATACCGGCTTCTTCCAGATGCTCCAATACAGGGTAGAGCGCCGAGAGATCGCCGCCCGCTTTTACGGCGTTTAATTCGGCGATAATCAAATCGTCCGCCCAGGTGGGAGTGCCGTTTTCGTCAACCTGTGTTTCGGTGACGGGGATATATTTCGGCATAACGTCGCTGTTGTTTATACCGCCCATAAGTCCGCTGTATTTGTAGCCCAGCAAATCGAAGGACATGGTATTTCCGGGGGCAACGGGGTTAAAGGCAACAACTGCGCCCGTGCGCTTGGAACTGTCAAAATACTCAAAGCCTTCGGCATATTCGTAAGGAACCTCCCAACTTACGACGTTTCCGCCGACGTCTATTTCAACCAAGAAAATATAGTCGCCGTTGTCAAAATTGCTTATGGTAACCGAGAAGCGTCCGTCCTTGATATTTTCGTATTTTAAGTAATCGCTCTGTACGTAATCAAACTCGTTGCCGAGTATCGATAAGGTACCCTCGGCGGTATTGATATCAAAGGTAACGCCGTTGGGCGCGCCGCTCGGATACTGACCGGAATAGGTGCCGTCGTAATCGTCGTGGAAATCGTTGTAGAGAATAAATTCAAACGGAACCGAGATATCGGTCAACTCCAGGTTATCAAATACAAGGGTTAAATTCTCCAAATCAAAGCCGCGGTTAATATGATCCACAACTCCGCTCGGCGCGGCAGCCGCATTTGTAAACGCAACGTTAAGACCGCCGCCGGGCAAATCGGTAAGCGTAAGGTAGGACGCCCAGGCTGGCAGATTGGGATTTGCCCCTCCGGTGCGCAAGCCCATATCGGCCTCCGACAGCTTTATAAGACCTGCGTCGGCAAGCTTTATCGCGGCGGCAAGCGCGGCCTCCGCGGCTGTAAGCTTATCGAGATAGGAGCCTATAAGCGCCTTTTGAGCGTCTGCCAATTCTTCGTACATAGCACGTGCCTTCTTTATCTTTCTCTGGCTGTTTACCGTAACCTCGCCGATATCGTCAATCGCGGCGCATACGGCGGAAAGGCTCGCTAATTCCTCTTTGCCCTGATAATATCCGTAAAAATCTATATCGTATGTCAAGGTTACGTCTATGGAGGTGGAATTACCGGAGCAAACACGCAGACGGGTTTTGTTTGTGTTGATATTGCACTGCGTGAGTACCGAAGCCGGAATCGAAGCGCCGGTATAGGTCTTGCCGTTGTCAAATCCGATATCAACGCCTAAGTTGCCTTCTTCGTCAAGATGAGTATAAACGTAAAATTTATAACTCGGAAGATTAAGTACCCATAATTCGTCCATATCGCCGTACAGCTTGCCGGATAGCGTACCGTCATAATTAGTATAATATATTGCTTTATTATCGGTTCGGTTATTCGCGTCAAAACGCAGCCACAAATCTGAATTATCGGCGGAATTTACTCCTTCAAAACCGATACCGAAGCCCGCGGGCCAACCGTCCGGGAAATAAGCGCCGCCCATTTCAAAGTACAAATCATTAAGCGACAGGTTTTTGTCTAACAGCCAGCGATATCCATCCATTGACATGCCGCCGTTATTATTTGTTCCCGTAAAACCGAGGCGTACGCCGCCGCCCGCAAGATTGGTACAGCTCATTCCGCCGCCTGTCCAATATTGATTTACCCAATCGCTTTCGTGAACGGGAGTAATTTTGTTTCCGAAATTGGATTCGTTCTTTTTCTCGGCAACCGCATATCCGAGGAAGTTAATGCTGTAGGGAGTAGCGGAGCTGTATCTGTTGCCTATATGCAAGGTTGCGTTTTTTACGTCGGTTTTTGCCAACGCTTCGGCGGGAACGTAGCCGCCCGTCAATACGGTTTCACCGTTGTTTATATTAAGGGTTATGTATAAATTGCCCTGAGCGTCGAGCTCGGTATAGATATAAAACGGTTTGTTCGAGAAGTTTGCGCTTGAAAGCGCTTCGGATTGATATAAAAGTGTTCCCCGGTCGTTGCCTACAACGCCGATTTTATATCTTAACTGATTTACATATTCGCCCGCTTCAAACATAAATTGGAGCTGAAGGCTGTTTTCATCGTCGCCGAAGCCAAGGGCCATTGCCGGCAGACCGCCCGCGCCTATTATGCTGTAATCCGAAAAGTCGAGATACAGTCCGTCGGCGTTAAGCGGCTTGTTGTAATAGAGCCTATAGCCCGATGCATGAAGACCGCCGCTGTCCGTAAATCTCACCTGCACGCCTCCCGGTATGTCGGTTACGGTCAAAGCTTCCCATGTCCAATACGGTACCATCTCCGCAGCCGTCGGCGCCGTCGGGGTATGATCCTGCGCAGGTTCGGCAGATGCAATAAATGATAGCGAAGAAAAGCAAGACAGACACAGCGCCAGCGCTAAAACGACGCCGACTATCCTTTTAAAGTGAGTAACGCATGCTTGTTTCATAGTTTTGCCTCCTAAATTGATTTTTTATAATATTCATCAGTTTTTGAAACGGTACCCCACCATCCCAAAATAAAACATCATAAAACATTACTTTGAACCCAACGACACCACGACAATGCTTTAAATATTCCTGATAAATTTTACAACTTAAAGTTTCCGCCTTTCCGGCTGTAATTAAATTCTATCATAGCAACATTGCTAAAACAATGACGATTTTTTGGAAAAATGGGTGCGATTTTCATAGATTTGCGTTTTTTGCCAAAAATCGGCGCCCTTTTCGCCTTACCGTTAGTCAAAAATGCATATGGGCATTTTCTCTAAACAGACCTAAAAAATATAATTCGATTTGTTCAAAGCGACTCAAAGGCGTCTCAAAAAAAGGCTTAACTACGCCGTTTTTACGGGTGCGGAGATTTTTCTTGACTATTTTTAAAAAGGATAATATAATTGAAATAACGGCGATATTTTGAAAAAGAGGTGCGATTTTGTGCTGACTTATTTATTTACCAAGAAAAAATACGAGGACGAGCTGTTGGAAGGCAAAATCGAAATGATGAAAATGCCGAATACCAGCCTTGTTCCGACTCACAGTCACGAATTTTTTGAGATTTTTTACGTATCGGAAGGCCATGCCACCCACCGCTTTAAAACCGAGACGCGGCTTAAGCCCGGCGATTTCGGAATTGTAAACATACATACCAATCATTCCTACGACAATTGCGACAATTTCACGATTTTAAATTGTATGTTTCTCCCCGAGCTTATAGACTTAACCTACAACGATATCGACGATTTCAACGATTTGGTAAATCAGATCCTGCTCAAGGTTTACAGCTTCCGTCTGGACGGAAATATTTCCGACACCATTTATCATGACGACAGCGGCAGGGTAAAAAATATTTTTGAAAATATGCTTATCGAGTACCAAAACCGCGAAACCGGCTGTATCGAGGTTTTGAAATACCTCCTGCTCGAGCTGCTGTTTTTGATAATCCGCTACTCCGAAAACATAAGCAACGTAAGCCTCTTTACAGGCGAGATAATCAAAATGGTAAACGAGCGCTACAACGAGCATATCACCCTCGGCGAGTTTTGCGACGAAAAGCACTACTCGCTCGCCTATGCCAGCGCAAAATTCAAGGAAGAAATGGGTCAAACCTTTACCGAATATCTCCAAAAAAAGCGCATTTCCCAAAGCTGTTCCCTGCTTATCGAAACCGATTTGAGCATTTCCTCGATAGCGAATATGGTCGGGTATTCGAACATTAAGTTTTTTAATCAGCTGTTTAAGGATATCACCCACACCTCACCCAAGCAGTTCAGAAACAATCACCCCGCAAAGTAAAACGGCAAATACCGAATAAATACACATAAATCCTTATAAAAAAGTCCGGCGAACCGGACTTTTTTTGATTTATATTCTCTTTATTCCGCGAGCGAATACTTATAAAGCGCGTCGCTCCAATTGTTTTCGATCGTTACCGTGATACCGCTCATAAGCTCGGCGCCCGTTTTTACAAACGATTCATTTTCGCGCAAGTTTTTAAAGCAATACTTCTTTTCGGGGTCGAGTCCATGCAAAGTAACCGTTTTGGCGCTCTCCTCGCCCGTTCTTCTGAAAAGTTGAATAAAGCCCTCGTCGGCTTCGTTCAAAAACTGCCAGCCGTTCCAATCGTCCGGATTTTTGCTCCATTTCGTCAAGGGGTAAAAATCGCCCGTAAAGAGCTCGTTCACCTCGCGCCATGCGTCGACGTATTTCTTTTCATTCGCCGTTAGATTGCCGCTGCCGTCGGTAACGTTATAGGTATAAAGCGGGTACGGCACGATACTCGCCCGCAGATTATACTCGAGCGGTTTTCCGTCCTCTCTAAAGGTATTGTAGGGAACCTCGCCGAAAAGCGGCAGCCATGTGAACATCGAATGGAAGCGCGCCGTTTTCATAATCGGTTCGGCAAGGCTGTAATCGGTGTGGTTGCCTATCGAAACCGACCGCTTCATCATCTCGATATCGTTGCGTCTGCCTCCCGAAGCGCAGGCGTCTATCAGCATATCCGGATGGCGTTTGATAAGCTCATCCCAATAAGCCAAAAATCCGCTTATATATTTGTTTTCCAATACGCCTACCCTGTCCTCTGTTTCGTTCTGCGCCCAGAAAAGGGACTGCGACATATTGCTGTCCTGGCGGTAAATATCTATGCCGCCGTCGATAATCGTCCTGTCAACCTGCTCTACGATCCATTTCAAATACTCGGGATTGCTGTAATCGCTTAAGGCGTTATCGTCGTACCATGAGCCCTCGTTTGCCCATCTGTCCTTTGCGGACTCCGCCTTTGTATCGGCGTTTAAAAGCCATTTGCTCTGCCCGCTTATAAACGAACCGGTGCCCTTAAGCACGCGCTCGGTTTCGAACCATACCATAAGCTGCATATCTCTGTCGTGACAGAATTTCGAAAGGGTCGCAAAGCTGGCGTCGGTATACTTTGTAGGATCCGGAACCTGTTCGCCGACCTCTTCCCAGCGGGAAACGCTTTCGTTCTGCGGATTTTTACGGTACCATGCCGCGTCTATCCAGCAAACGTCCGGGTTTATACCCAAAGCTCTGTAATCGTCGATAGCTTCCATGCTGTTTTTCTCGTTAGCCAACCAATGAAAAGACGGTAAAATTGCGCTGAAAGGCTTAATATCCTCGCCGTGCGGCTTGCGGAACACGCGATCGAGCATCCATCTTCTCCACAAATTTGTGGCGCGCGCCTCATCGTTGCCCTCATACTCCAAAAATACGACGCTCGGCGTGCGTATTTCCTCGTCGGGATTTAATACCGCGTTAAAGTATTCCTGCTGAGTAGAAAAATGTACGCCCTTTTCGCTGCATTTAAAATCCGTTTTCCAGCCGCCCGACCAGCCGATCGCAATTACTCTGCCGTGGCCGCCGAACTCTAACTTATAATAAGGCCATGCAAAAGCGCAGGACCGTCCGCCCATCGGTGCAAATGAAAGGTTCATACCCGGCGTCAGATAGGTATCGAAGGGTCTGTACAAATTCGAATAATACGGATCGTCGCCCACCTGATGGTGCAAAACGGGGTCCGCTCCCTCAAAAAAGCAGGAAACCGTCTGCAAATCGGTAAGCTTTTTCGAAACGCTCTTTCCGATATTGCGGCAGTATACCACCCACTCGTAGGTGGCATAGCCTTTGTAATACTGCCCCTCCACCCTGAACTGCAGGCGATATTTCGGATTCTTTGCGATAAGTGTTTTGTAAAGACATTTATCGTCTTCACTTTCTTTCGTTTCACAAACGAACGGTTCTTTGAAACCGACGTGTTTCTTTTGATCGTAAGTGAATGAAAAGGGGAAGGCCTCGGGATTTGAAAAAATATCCTTAAAATACCCGACCGCGGCGGTTTCCTCGCTGACCGACGCTCGCGTTTTTCCTCTCAACATAAGCTTATGCTCCTTTTAAATAAATTTTCTTAAATATTTAAAAATATTGTAAGCGTAAATATAATGCCCCGTGCCGTTTGGATGCCAATTATCGTGATAGAGCAATTTCATCCGTTTTTCGGAAGGTGCGGCGGACAGTAAATCGTTCATAATACCGTAGGTATCGCAAACGGGCACTCCGAAATGCTCCGCCGCGGCTTTTAATTTTTCTATATACTCCCTGTAATCCTCTTTGCCCTCGCCGAGCACCGTATCGCCCGCTATCGGAAAGGGCGTATGTACCAATATTTTGTCAGTAAGGCTCCCGAGCTTTTCGAAAGCGGCACTAAGCTTATTTCCGTAGCTTGAAACCGGCTCCGTAAGCAGCCAATCGTTTATCGTACAGCCCTCGAAAATAACGGCGAAGGGGTCAAGCGATTTTATATAAGAATCGAAAAAGAAGTCGATATAACGCTTTATATTGCATGAGCCCACACCCGCGTTTACCACGGCGTACTCTCCGGAGTAAAGCTCTATGCGGTGAATGATAACTTGCTCGCTTTGAGTGACGATTTCCAAATTCGTTTCTTCGTTTTCACATAAGAAGGTTTTGCATATAACCGAGCTGTTTGTCAGCTCGTTCGGCGCGATTTTGGGAATTGTTACGCATGCCTCATGCGTGCCGATTTTTACAAGCGCTTTTGTATCATCCGTATCTTTTACGAAAAAAATGCGCAAAAGCGAATATTTTTCCGAAATGCTTAATTTCCCCGTAACAATGCCGAAATCGTCCGCAGCGCTTTGGCAGAGCGATTTTAATTCCTCGCCGCAATACTCCCTTGCGGCAGAGCCTGTATACAGGTTAACGGCGTTTCGCAATAAATTCACATACGAGGGATATCCCCAAGGTATCATACGTAAATCGCCGCCCGTAACGGCAGGCTTAAAGCCGTACTCCGCGCCGACTCCCTCGCCCCATGTATGCGAATCGCCCATGCATGCAATCACTTTTATTTTGCTCATAACATTAAAATCTGCCTTTCTTTCATTATATTATCATTTTTCATTGTTATTTCAACCCCCATTTTTAATAAAAATAGGTGCGATTTTAATAATTGACCGAATATTTACGGCATTTTGTAAATTTTGTTTTGCTTTGAAAACTGCGTCGGCGTAAGCCCCGTTTTTTGCTTGAAGACTCTGCAAAAATGATAGGGATTAGAAAATCCGCATTCCTCCGAAACGGCATTGATTTTAAGTATACCGTCGCAAAGGAGCTGTTTTGCTTTGTTTAGTCAATGCAATCAGATTACAATGCGTTTTGCGTGGAACGACGTCCGCGCCCGCTTTGTCGCACGGTCTTACCATACGACAGTATGCTCGCAACCGTGCTTCGCGCGGAACACGAACGGCGTTCTCATGCAAAATCTTCGACCCGAGTCGGAGCGGATTTTTTCGTCCGGCAAGGAAGAGGACGCGGGAATACTGTCGTATTTCAAGGACGATGACACAGGCGGCGGAGAAATCCGTCCGCCTCGGGCGCATTGTAATCTGATTGCATTGACTATCCGCGTATCGATAATAAACTGCCGCGGGGTGATCCCCTGCTTTTTTATAAAAAGCTTCCGAAAATATATCTCGCTTATATTGCATTTGTCCGCCAACAGCTTATTGTTGATTTCGGGCGACGCGTAATGCTTTTCAAGATACAGCATTGCCGGGAAAAGTATATCGGCGTCACAGCGGTCAAAAGAATACAAGCGGTGAATTATGTCGTAAAAAATGCTTATGATTTTCGTCCGGTTGCCCTTAAACAAAAGTAAATTTTTTATTTGCTCGTAAGCCTTAAAATAAAAATCAAGGTCATTTATCGGCAGTACGGTAAACGTATCGCAAAGCATATCGAGGCAATCAAAATTTATAACCGGAAAAATCCCCCTTTTATCGCCGCGTATCGCGTAGCTTTGCCCTTTGGGTAAAATTATCGCCTGCCGGTTGTCAGAGACAAATTCTTTGCCGTTATGGGTGTAGGTGATCTGCCCGTCCTTGCAAAAGGACAGTCCGTAATATTTTCGGTTGTGAATTTCCTCCACCCTGCCCTTCGGAGAAAATACGGTCATAACGCCCGTAACCTCGGTTACGACAAGCTCGTCGAGCTTTTTCGTAAAAACACCCCCTTTACAAAACATTATACTGTTTTTATTAAAATTTTCAAGAAAATACGCAAAAATAATATCAAAAACGTCAATATTATACCGTTTTAAACATTGTAAAATCGCGGAAAATTTTTTACAATTTTATAAAATAGCAAGAAAGGACTGTTTTTATGAATTTCAGCGGAAAAACCGCCGTATTAATGATCGACGTATGCGTTCACGAGCATGACGACTTTGCGACTTCGGTACAGCCGCTTTTGAAGAACATAAAGGCAATTCGTGATAATTTACATGGAGGTTGATTTTATGGAGATAATCCCCGTTAAATACGCAGAGTCGCTGCTGCCCGAAAGCATGATATTCGAAAACGGCGACCAAAATAAGCTTCGCCCCATCGTTTTTAAAATTTATCTTATAAAATCCGAAAACCGCAATATTTTAGTCGACGCCGGCTGTGAAACCATGCCGGGATTTGATATGAAAAATTTTTCGGGTCCTATAAAGGCTTTGGAAAAAATAAAGGTCCTTCCCGACGATATTACCGACGTAATATTAACCCACGCGCACCACGACCATGCCGCTTGCGCCGGATATTTTAAAAACGCGGTAATACATATCGAAAAGGACGAATACCGAGACGCCGCAAAATATATACCCGCTGATTTCAAAGTAAACGTTTTTTGCGATGAATTTACCTTATGCGAAAACCTGCGGATCATAAAAATCGGCGGGCACTCAAAGGGTTCGTGCGTTGCGGAAATCAAAAAGGACGGCGCCGTATTTATAATCGCGGGCGACGAATGTTATTTGCGGGAATGCCTCGACAAAAAAATTCCCACGGGTTGTTCGTTTTGTCCGGAAAAAAGCAAAGAATTTATCGAAAAATACGGTTCCGGTTCATATAACGTTTTATTGTGTCATGACGAATAAAAAAGCTAAAACTTATGAAAGCCATTCTTGTAAACGACGATAAATCCCTCAGATGGGGCGACGTACCGAATCCGACCGTCGGCGCGGAGGACTGTCTTGTAAAAATCGAAGCCGTCACGCTGAACCGTGCGGATTTAATGCAAAGAGAGGGCGACTATCCTCCCCCGCCCGGCTGCCCCGAATGGATATGGCTCAAAATCGCCGGCACCGTCGCGTAAGTGGGAAGTGAAGCCAACTATATACAAGGTACTCCCCATAATCGAAGCCCAAGCGGCGCAAGATATCCTCTACCGCGACGTATTCGCCGTAAATGTATTGCTCCGTACAAACAGAAAACCCGCCGTCTTAGATTGCTTTCTAAGGCGGCGGGTTTTTTATCCACATATTTGTCAAAACAAAATCTTCCTTGTAAAATGGATTATCAAAATACAAAGAGGCTATCTCTATGGAAAAATTAAACTTTGAACAAATAGGCTGGAAGTCCGAACGGCGGGGTGATTATCTTCTTCCCTCTCTAAAGCACTGTATCATTATAATCTATTCAATAAGCTATTTTGAACACAACGGTCGTTGATCCGTCGCATTCCGGGCAAACATAGAAACGGGTTTGTTCATCACCTACAGTTATTATTGACATTGTTCCTACTGCATGGCAGTGCGAACATACAGGATAATAACTTACAAGAAGCCTTTTCCCGCCTCCGCTTACGGTTGCATCATATATTTCGCAATTTTGGATTTTCAGTTGAGGGAGCGGCGTATACGTATACCACGAGTTTGCATCAACGTCAGACTTTTTGCTCGGTTTCTTTTCGCCGCAGAGTATACATGTTCCGTTTGAGTATTTATGCTGCCCTTCAATCTTTGATATTTCTTCGTATCCGCACTTCTCGCAGATCCTCTTTCTGCTGCCCGGCTCCTGACAAGATACCGCTACTTTCAGTGTTACATATTCACCGAACTTGTGTTTGAAGCACGGAACCGAATCACTCAAGTTATATACCGTTTGCGTATTGTCATAATTATTTGTGATCAACGAAACGGCATTGCCATCCTTGTCGTAGGAGACTCCGTCGAATCGGCTTGTACTTCGCAGTGTTCCGAACCCGAACCAGTCAGCGTCGGCAGATATGGAACGCTTGTCTTTATCGGTATAATCTTCGGTAACATAATGATATTTACCGTCTGTGTCAAAAACATAGGCTCGATCGTAGGCATCCGTGTCTTCGGTTACGAAAATTTTTCCGGCTAAATCCTTTGTCAACTTTAAACTCATTTTATCTATGCGCTTAGCGGTCACAATCGGAGACACAACGCTTAACGCGCCAAACAAAACAAATACTGCCGCCGTTACGGAAAGGCAACGCAAAAACTGCTTCTTTGTAAGCGGATGATTTGTCAGCTTTTCGGGCTTTTTATAAAGAATTGTCGAAGCGACGCCCGCGAGCAGCGCACAGACGGCAAAAACGGGCAGAACGGACATATCCATAATGGTCGCCATAAAAAATTCCGGAACAAATGTGATCAACGAAATCTGCACTTTTTTGGTTTTTAAGGTTCTTTTCACACTGCCCATCAGCAGATCAAGCATCAGAATCGCAAAGGCGATGATGAAATAAATTTCGAGCATCAGAAAGCCGTACAAGGCAGAAGACGCTCCGTCTGCAATAAACGCCGTTAAACTGTATAACGCGATGAAGAGCGGCAAGCAAAGAATTTCCTTCTTTCGGAAGCCCGAATCGGCAGCAGCCGTATTTGCTTTTTTCTTGAGCAGCATACTTTTGATCAATGTAAAAATGTAACCTATTCCGCAAATAGCAATGAGAATGATGGATAGCAGAAAAATCACAGAACCGACGCCGGAACTTTCCATACGAAGATCGGTCAGAAGAAACGGGAGCGCTAAAAAGAAAAGCAATGCCGTCAAAAATATTTTTTTGAATTTGACCGATTTTGCTAACTGTTTTTCTTGCGTGTTGTCATTCAAGGGATCTGTGACAGATGACATTGCCTGTTCTGAATCGGCAATAATTTGATTATTTTGTCCGTTGTCCATTTTGATATCCTCCTATTGTTTTCTATCCTTTATTATTTTCGCTGTCCGCAAACGCTGCACCGGTATCCGGTAGTAACCGTTTCGTCATAAGCTTTTTTATCAACGATCCATTTTTTCTCGTAATCTGCGGGAATGCGGCCGTGCGTATAATCATTGCGGAGAAAGCTCGTATCGGAATGCGCACTGTCGAAATGAGAATAATATGAATTTAAAGAATAAAACGTTTCTCCGCAAACGGGGCATTTATACCATTGACTTTCCTCTTTTATCATCACGGATTCATAATGTCCGACTTCATCGTGATGTACCTTTTCGGTAACGGCTACCCAATTATGCCCGTTGGCGCAGGGATTGTTGGTTTGAGCATAATTGTTAGAGCCGCCTGCCGAGCTGTTTGTCGAGCTGCTTGTTGAACTGCTTGTTGAATTTTTTGTTGAATTGCTTGATGAGGTGTCCGTTGAATTGCCTGTCGAAGCGGGATCTTCGTATTTTTTAATGTAGGACAAATTCTGTAGAATATCGCTGTCCTCATAACCGCTGCATTGAATACAGACGTATGCGCCGTCCTTTTCCCGCCACAAGTCCCATGTGCGATATTTTTCGGTAAGGCCGTTCTGTTGATTTTGACCGCTGACTGTGCTTTTGCACAGGATATAATCTTGATCTGCCAATATGTACTCTGCATCCCAAACAATATCGGCATTCGTTTTTTCGATGCTTTTTTTGTTTTTCTCGACATATCCTTCCAGCGTTTCAACACTGCTTTTGAAGGTGCTGGTAATTACAAGCGAATTGTGGTCTTTTGTGCCGTCTTTTCCGTCGTCTTCCCAAGCGGCTATCTCTATATAATAAAGTTCTTCGATGCTTCCGTTTTTATAAGCAGGTATCGCCGTATCATTAAATTTTTTTCTGTCATCCTCACCTATTGTTGTCCAACCGTTCGGAAGCTGAAAATTCAATCCCAACCATTTGCTGCGAAATATTTTGCCGTCAAAAGTGCCGAGGGCGTAGTTTTCGGGTATGTCAGGCTTCGCTGTCTCGTCGGAGGACAAATTTTCGGATGTATTGGCGGACGTGCCGTTTTGATCCGGCGTATCGACGATGAGGTCATTTCCACCACAGGCCGAAAAAGAAATCAGAAATATTCCCGCAAGAATGCACAACCAAATTTTTTTCATGTTAAAATGCTCCTTATTTATGTATTTTATATCCCAAACAGCGCTTTCAACTCGGCAAGATGACTTTTATAATCATAACCGGCGCCCATCATTTTGGTGCTGCTGCTGACATATCCGCCGTTGCAATAGACACAATAGGAGCCGACTGCCGATGAAGAATCTTCAAAATAAAATTCAACTGCAATCAGCCGCACATCGCCGTCTTTATAAACGGTTTCCGACTTGAACCTATCGCACGTGATCCCGGAAGTAGTGTAAACTTGTTGGTTTACATACTTCTCCGCCGCTTTGGTCGATTTGTTCCCAAAAAGATCTCCCGAAATAATTTTCGGAAAAACCAGTATGGCAAGAAGCACAATAATGAGGGAACCGATTCCCCCGCCCAAAATCGGTTTTACTTTTTGCTGTGATTGATTTTCCATTGTAATCCCCCCTTTTTAACTAAAAATCATTTTGACATCTTTGCAACATAATCCGTATTATGTTGCAAACGGAAGTCGAGAAAAGCGGTTGTTGACAATTTAAAAGGAGCTTTGCACCCGAAATTCAGTAAAACGGGCGTAAAATTGGCGCACTTAAACAAGCCTTCGAGGTTTCAAAAATTTTGAAAATGGGGGAGGCTTGGTTAAACATACCTATATGCGCCGATTTGGCGATTTTTGTGATATTATGTATTGCTTTTTTCAGTTTGCTGTGATATAATCAACAGGTAAATTCAGTTTGTGTTGCGAAAAATGCAAACATTTTGCAACATAATACGGATTATGTTGCAGACCGTCGGTTTCCGGCGGTTTTTTTACGAGATTTTATAGTATCAGGTGCATCATTTCCATTTTGCGGCGGTGTTCCGCACCGGTGGAGATTATATAAATGCGTGTGGTGTCAATACTGCT
>CANQGK010000002.1 GCA_947623175.1 uncultured Clostridia bacterium
CTGTCCGGCGCTGGGGAACGCCGGACGGGAACGGCAAAATTTTTTACACTTCTATTGCTTCTTTATCTCACACAAGATAAACCGTGGGGCTTGTTTTGCTCTGGTCTGTTTCGAATTGGCTGGTATGCTCCATGTTCAGCGGTAAGGGCAGATTTAAAGAAGTATTTATAGCTACCGTATATTCGCTTATTCCCCTTATTTTATACCTGTTTATATACGTGGCGCTTTCTCACGTACTGCCGCTTGCCGGTGTCGGATTTTTAAACGCATTGCTTAAGGTCGTATGGATTTACACCTTCTTCCTTTTGAGCGTTGCTCTGATGACGGTACACGAGTATGACTTTTTCAAGCTCCTGCTTACGAGTGTCGTGGTACTGTTCTTAATGATTATTATCGTATTTATTTTGTTTATGTTCTATATGTTCTTCGGTCAGGTTGTGGATTTTGTTTACGGAATTTACGATGAAATAGCCTTTAGATAGCATTTTAACGTCTGAGGAGTTGTGAGTTGCAGATATGAAATTTAAAAGATTTTTATGCTTTGTTTCTGCGTTATTTATATTGGTATCATCCTGCTCGGGCTGCGGTAAGGGCAAAAAAGTTTATTCCGCCGAAAAATTCGACGCTTTAACTGCCGCCGAAAGTATTTCTTCGCAGACCGTAGCTTCCAACGAGCATTACAGACTTGATTGGAACGACGAGAAAAAATGCGTGCTTTTTACCGAGCTTTCTACCGGAAAGGTATGGTCAAATATACCTTATGAGTATATGCTGGCCGGGGGCACGAGCGCCAACGTAAATTCAACCCTTAACATCAAGGTTGCGGACGCGGTATCATTGCAGCTTACCGATCTTCGCGCTTCCTCCGAGGCGGTGGAAAACGGACGCGTATTCTCCGAAAACATAGAAAACGGCGTACGGATCACCTATTGTTTCGACCGGTACGAAATTGCCGTTCCGGTTGAGTACGTTTTGCGGGATGATTCGCTTGCGGTCACTATAGATACCCCGAAAATCCGTGAAGGCGATTCCTATATGCTCGTATCGGTTTCCTTGGCGCCCTTTCTTTGCTCGGCGCGCAACAGCGACGAAAATTCCTATTTGCTTGTCCCCGCCGGAAGCGGAGCGCTTATGTACGCAAAGGAGACGCCCGAGCTCGAACGCAGCTATACGGGCGAGGTCTACGGCTCGGACGCCACCCGGCCCATAACCGAAAGCCTTGCAAACGAGCAAGCGGTACGCATGCCGGTTTTCGGCGCCAAGGACAAGGAAAGCGCTGTTGTCGGAATTATAGAGAAAAATGCAGGCTCGGCATTTTTGGAAGCGCTGGCGGGCAATCCCCGAACCGGATATTCTACGGTTTATCCTACCTTTTATGTGCGCGGATACGACATATTCGACAAAAGCGCCTATAAGCGAATGACCGACGATTTGGTACGCGTTTCCGACTCGATTTCCAAAGAAAGTATAACCGTAGGATATTATCCGCTGACAAAGGACGACGCCGATTATAACGGCATGGCAAAGTGTTATCGCCGCTATTTACAGAAAAACGGCTTAACAAAGGCGGAAAATTCTGCAAATTCCGCCTACAGTATAACGATTTCGGGCGGAGTGCTTACCACCTCGTTGATTTTGGGAATACCCAAAAAGACACTTAAGACGATGACCTCCTTTTCGGATGCGAAGGCAATTATAGACGATTTGGTTAAAACGACCGAAGTTTCGCCGGTTGTGCGCCTGCAGGGTTTCGGCGACAGCGGCATTAACCCCGGCAGGGTAGCCGGCGGATTTAACTTTTCGTCAAAATTAGGCTCGAATAAAGAGCGCAGGGCGCTCGAGGAGGCTTGCAAAGAGAGCGGAGTTTCCCTGTTTTACGATTTCGATTTGGTAAATTACTCAAAATCCGGCGGCGGATTTTCCTATATGAGCGACTGTGCCAAGACCGCGATTTACAAAGCGGCGGAGCAGTATCCGATTACCACACCGCTGCGAAGCTTCGACGATACGGCGCCCTACCGCATTCTCGGCAGGGAGAAGCTCGGCGAAGCGGTGGAAAAGCTTATAAAAACGGCGGAAAAGAAAAAAATAAACAATATTTCCCTTACTTCGTTGGGGCAGACCGCCTACTCGGATTATTCGAATTACCGTTATATAGCGAAAGGTAAAATCGAGGAAGATATAAAAGCCGATTTTAAATCCTTAAAATCCAAAAATCTTACCGTGGCTTCGGGCGCAAACGCCTACGCGGCTGTCGACGCCGACCTTGTGTTCGGCGCGCCTTACGACAACGGCGCTTACAACGCATTTGATGAGGAAATACCCTTTTACGCTATGGTATTTCGCGGCTTGCGTCCGCTTTACGCGGATGCGCTTAATTTGGAGGCCGATAAAAATTCGGCTGTTATGAAAGCGGCTGTAGGCGGTATGGGATTGGGATTTTCGGTAATCGGGAATTTTGATATCAGCTATACCGAAACCGGCACCAAGCTGTACGGACAGGTGTACGAGGATAATAAGTCATTTATAAAAGAGACGGTGGCGGATTATCTGCAGTTTTACGAGGCGGTTAAAAACGCGCCGATCGATTCTTACGCCATGGCAGACGACAACATCAGCAAAACGACCTTCGAAAACGGAGTCGTGCTTTACGCAAATCATTCCGAAAAGACGGTAAAATCGCCGCTCGGAAATATTGAGGCATACGGGTATTTGTGGAAATGAAGGCAGGGGTGAAAAAAGTGAGAAAAAAGCACAGAGGCGGACTTGAAGCCGACCGCGCACGGCATGGATATTTATTTGTTTTGCCATGGATAATCGGTTTGATAGTTTTCTTTATAGTACCGCTTTTCAGCTCGATTTGGTACGCCTTTTGCAAGGTGTCTATAGAGCCGGGCGGAATTATCACCAAATTTGTAAAGCTTGAAAATTTTAAATGGCTTTTGTTTAAGGACCCCGATTTTCTTGACAGGCTGGTTTCCTCGATAGGCTATATGTTCTATTCGTTCCCGCTTATTATCGCCTTTTCGCTTGTGGTCGCCATTATGCTTAACCGTGAATTTGTCGGCAGAGGATTTATGCGTATGCTGTTTTTCCTGCCTATAGTAATTACGGCGTCGGCAATTTTGCCGCTGTTGTCGGGCGAGGACGTTCGACTGCCGATTTTTTACGGCGACGGAAGCGACAATGCCGTTATGATTTTGGAAAAGCTTAAAATTCCGGATTTTCTTTCTTCGTTTTGTACATTCATGTTGACCTCTGCTACAAAAATCATCTACAGCTCGGCGGTGCAAATAGTCCTCTTTATCGGCGGATTGCAGAATATACCGGCGTCGCTTTACGAGGTTTCCAAAATCGAGGGCGCTAATAAATGGGAGGAATTTTGGCTTATAACCGTACCAAGCCTGAGACACGTAATTTCGCTTGTGATTATTTATACTATGATCGACCTTTTCACCAATACGGACAATTGGCTTGTACAGCGAGCCTACAATTGGATTACCACACAGGATTACGACAAAAGCTCCTCACTTTTGTGGATGTATTTCCTGATTGTAATTATCATAATCGGCGCGATATACGCCGCATACAACAAATTTTGTATGAAAAAATGGGAATAATTGGTCAAAACCTTAGTCGATGTAATCTGATTGCATTGACTATACGCAATATTTTTTAAGGAGATGTGAAAATGAAAAAAACGAAAAGAATATTTTCATGCTTGTTGTGCCTGATTTTACTGCTTTGCTTTTCCGCTTGCGGAGATAAAAGCGAAACGCCCGGCGATAAAAATAACACGAATAACACGCCCGGCGACAGTATAAGCCTGCCTGCTCAAAGCGACGAGGAGGGAAACGATACGATGACCGATTCCGATATTAAACTTCCCGACGGTACGGGCGACGGAGCCGATACCGATTTTAAGGGAGAAGCTTTGAGCCCCGTCGTGCCGCAAAATAAGCCGATCACCTCAAGACCCGCTTCGTCGGGCGGCGATGAGGAAGAGAGCCATACCCATAAGTGGCAGCCGGCTACCTGCCTTGCTCCCAAAACCTGTACGATTTGCGGAGAAACAGAGGGCGAAAAGGGCAGTCACAAGTACGAAAACGGTCGCTGTGTTTATTGCAATCAAAAGCAGCCGGCGGAAACGTATGCGGATTATATAAATTACCGCGGATATAACGAGAGCCTAAGTGGCAACAAGTATAACGGCGCGCTCGCCAACACCTATAAAAAGCTTGCGACGAAAAAAGAGCTTAACGTGGTTTATTTCGGCGGCTCGGTAACCCTTGGCAACGGCACTCTTTTCACTACCGGCTATAAAGAATCCTGGCGGGTGAGAATAGGCGAATGGCTTACCAATACTTTCCCGAACGTTAAAATCAATAACATCAACCGCGCTTTAGGCGACACTGCCACCACATTGGCGCTTTACCGCCTTGACCGCGACGTTCTTTCCAAAAAGCCCGATTTGCTGTTTATCGAATTTTCCATAAACGATTTTTACGAGGACCTCAATTACACGACTTCATCCATGCAATTTGAGTCCATTATAAGAGCGGTTAAGCAGGAATTGCCCGAATGTGACATTGTGGCGGTTTTGGTTACCGAAAAATCGCTTATAGGCGACGCGCACAGCGGCACGCTTCATTTGCAGGCACAAGCGCATGAATATATTTGCAAAAAATACAATATATCCTCTATTCACGTAGGCCGCGCATTGTCGGATACGCTTTATAAAATCGGCGGCGGCAGTGTGAGCGACGAGCTTTGGTTCAAATATATCAAGGACAGTGTTCACCCGCTTCCGGTAGGCTACGAAATTTATTACAGCGTAATCAAGGAATTTCTCGAAAACACGCTTTTGAACTCCGATTACGGAAATATCGGCGTCGTAAAGCAAAAACTGCCGACGTCGGTAAACCCGAAATTGCTTCCCACAAAAGCCGTTTACATAAACGACGACGATCCGAACGTTTCCTTCACAACCGAAGACGGCACAATATATTTTAAGGATGAACCCTCCTCGTCCGACCATTGGGATGACGGCAATTACAAGGGCTATATCTACTTTAAAGCGGGCTCTCGCGATACCGTAACGGTTAAATTCACCGGCACCGAGCTTGTAATGGTGGCTACGCCGCTTTCTACGAGAAACAGGTACGAATACAGCCTTGACGGCGGCAAAACGTGGACGGTAAAACAATATTCCAGAAAAAATCCGGTGCCCGTGGTAAGCGGACTTAAATCCGGCGAGCATACCGTGATAATAAGACCTGCTTTGGTAGGCGAAGTAAACGTAGACCATTTCTTTGCCCGGTAACGGTAAACGCAATTTCCCGAAAAGTCAATCCGCAAACGGAAAATCCCGCTTATGATCATAAATTTTTAAAAAATCAATATAAAGGAGACTTTTTTATGGCAAACCAAGTAAAACGTTCATTTGGCAAAAAACTACACCGGCTGAGCAGTATGCTTCTTGCAGCGGTAATGCTTGTTTTAACCGCGTTTACAGGCGCTGTCTCAACCACCGTCGGCGCCGAAGAACCCGCTTACGGCGGCAATATAATTGTTTCGACAAACGCGCGTGCAACCAGAAAATGCGGACAGGACGTAATATTGGAGGCAGGTAAAACCTATTATTACTCGTATTTTTATATGGACGTCACTTCAAAAAACAGTTCCGCAAGGGGTTATTTCCTTACGGGCGTTATTAAGGACGGCAACGGCACAGACGGCGGAGACGTTACTCCCACCCACACGACTTATGACGAAGAATACAACAAGGTTACTTATGAATTTACAGCCCCCGCGGATGCTACTAAAGCGCCCGATCAGGAGGGAAAAGTAATTATGTATCTCGGTATATCCATACCGAAAAGCGGTTACGTATTTTATTTTTACTCGCCCTGCGTTTATGCGGCGGACGACGAGTCAAAAACCAACCTTTTTGAGGATGCCTCCTTTACGGGCTATACCTTAAATAAGGGAACTGAACATGGCACCTGGTACAAACCCTATTCGGAACAACGGTCGCTTAACGCACCCGACATATGCTACAGCCGCGCTTCGCTCGAAGATATAGGCGGACTTGATTATTTTAAAAAGAGCGACTATGAGCGTTATGCGGTTATGCTTGCTCCCGACACTACCGGAATGCCTTATTTCGGTCAGTTCGTTGAGCTTGAGGTGGGCAAAACCTACGTCTACTCAAACTACTATACCGCTCCCAATATGTATCTTTATCAACATTACTATGATAATTATGATAATAAGGATTTGAAAGATGTAGAAGGCGCCGTAACCAATCTTGACAGCGAATGGTCAAAACAAACAACCGTAATTACGGTTCCGTCTAATGAAGAATACGGCTACAGCGAAAAAAGACCTATTTATATAGGATTTCGAGGTTATAAATACGCCGAGCCCGTCTATTATTACGATTTCAGACTATACGACGTTGAAAATCCGGAGATAAATCTTTTAAACGACCCCGCATTATATAGCGGAGGCGCCGTCGACTTTGACAAAAACGTATGGAAATCGCCCTATTATAACACCAATTTAAATACGAGCTACAGCAAGGTATCGCTCGGAGAAATCGGCGGTAAGGACATATTTAAAAGAGCCGATTCGGAACGCTATTTGCTGAAGCTTGATCCCGCAAATACGGGCGGACCGTTTTTCGGTCAGTTCATTACTTTGGACTCCGGAAAAAAATATACCTATTCCAACTACTTCTCACCCAATACGCAGGCTTACCAAGAGGCATATACCGTAAATCCCGATTTTTCCGGCGATCCGACGCCGATTGCAAGCGAGTCGGCGCTTGATCCCGATTGGTCAAAGCAGAGCATTACCTTTACGGTACCCGAAGACGAGAGCGGTCATAAGCTTGTCTGGGTTGGCTTCCGCGGCGCTAAGGGCGACGCTCCGTTCTATTATTATGATTTTGAGCTTTACGAAGAGGGCAAACCTTACTTAAATTTATTAAGCGATCGGTATTTGATGGATAACGGCGCGGCAATTAATTCTGACGTTTGGAAATCGCCCTATAATACGAAGCTCAAAACCTTCTACAGCAAGGTAACTTTGGAATCGATAAATAATATCGGCGGCTTGAATTATTTTATGGCATACTCTAAAAAGTGCGACGTTACCGAAGACGGCGTCGTTGACATAAGAGATATGGTTCGTATGAAGAGATACAGCGTAGGTTCGATTGAAGTCCTGCCCAATTACAGGGGCGATCTGGACGCCGACGGCACTGTAGGCGGCGCATCCGATTTTGTGGCTTTGAAAAAAGAGCTTTTGAAATAAATTTTAATTTCAATTTTAATTTTTATTTTAATCCGCAGTATTAAAAACACATGGAGGAAAATATGAAACCGTTTGATTATATATTTAAGAATAAAGGACAGCGTATTGTCAGTATGCTTCTTGCGGTGCTGCTGCTTGCCTCCTCCTTGTATGCAAGCATGGTTTCGACTGTTGTCGGGGCAGAGCCGACTGCCGCGGGCAAAGTGATTGTTTCTACCAACGCGCCAGCAGGTAGACTTTGCGGACAAAATGTAACGGTAGAAGCGGGCAAGACCTATTCCTACTCTTATTATTACATGGACGTCACCGCGAAAGACAATTCCGCCGAGGAAATTATTCTTACCGGCGTTGTCAAGGACGGCAACGATAAAGACGGAGGAGCGGAAGTCACTGTCACCAAAACCACATATGACGAGAAATATTACAAGATAACCTATGAGTTTATCGCTCCCGAAAACGCCACTCCGGCGGGCGAAGGTAAGGTACAGCTGTATCTCGGTATAAAGACGCCTGCGGATAACCGTACCTATTACTTTTACTCGCCTTGCGTTTACGCGACGGACGACGAGAGCAAGACCAACCTTTTTGAAGACGCCTCCTTTACGGGCTATACCATAAATAAGGGAACAGAGCATGGCACCTGGTACAGGCAGTATGCGGAAGCGCGGTTGCTTAACACCGGCGGCATATACTACAGCCTCGCTTGGCTCGAAGATATAGGCGGGCTCGATTATTTTAAAAAGGTAAGCGACGAACCCGCCGCGGGCAAAGTGATTGTTTCTACCAACGCGCCAGCAGGCAGACTTTGCGGACAGAACGTAGTATTGGAAGCGGGTAAAAGCTATACCTATTCTTACTACTACATGGACGTTACGGCGAAAGAAAATTTCACCGAAGAAAACTTCCTTTCGGGCGTTATCATGGACGGCAACGGCACCGATATAGGCGCCGCGGTAACGATTACGGACACGATTTACGACGACGAATATTATAAAGTAACCTATAAATTCATAGCTCCGGCGGATGCGGAGTCTGCGGGCGAAGGTAAGGTACAGCTGTATCTCGGTATAAGAACACCGGCGGCGAACAGCGTATTTTACTTTTACTCGCCTTGCGTTTACGCGACGGACGACGAGAGCAAGACTAACCTTTTTGAGGACGCCTCCTTTACGGGCTATACCATAAATAAGGGAAAAGAACATGGCACCTGGTACAGACAGTATTGGGACGCACGGCTGCTTAACACCGGCGGCATATACTACAGCCTCGCTTGGCTCGAAGATATAGGCGGGCTCGATTATTTTAAAAAGTCCGTGCCGGAAGTCGGCAACGTTATTTATTCAAACGGCACTCCCGCTAATCGACTTTGCGGACAGGAAGTGGTATTGGATATAGGCAAAACCTATTTCTACTCTTACTATTACGCGGGTGAAAACTTTGTTTCGGGCGTTATGAAGGACGGCAACGGCCTCGACGGCGGCGATATTACTCCCGACGACGTCGTATACGACTCCGAATATTACAAGGTAACCTATAAGTTTACCGCCCCCGCGGATGCAACCTCGGCGGGAGAGGGCAAAGTAAATCTTTATATCGGTATCAAGATCCCGTCGCCGGCGGAATGCTATTTTTATTCGCCCTGCCTTTACGCGGCGGACGACGCGGGCAAAACCAACCTCTTTACCGACGCTTCGTTTACCGGTTATACCATAAATCACGGCAACGAACCGGGTACATGGTACAGACAGTATGCGGAAGCGCGACTGCTTAACGCCGGAGATAAAGGCAAGCATTATTTCAGCCTTAAAACGCTTGCGGAAGTCGGCGGACTCGATTTCTTTAAAAAGCCCGATTCGGCGCGGTATGCGCTTAAGCTTGCCCCGAATTCTACGGGCATGCCGTTTTTCGGGCAAATTATTGAGCTTGAGGCGGGCGAAACCTACGTATTTTCGAACTATTATTTGCCGGGTACCGAGTGTTACCAGTTTGTATACGCCGTAGCGGAGAATTTTGTGGGCGAGCCGACGGAAATTGAGCCCGACAATATCTTTGAAGACTACGTATGGTCCAAAAAGAGCACTGAATTTACCGTGCCCGACGATCCGAGCGGCAAAAAGGTGATCTGGGTAGGCTTCCGCGGATATAAAGTTTCGCAAAATCTTTATTTTATTGATTTTGAGCTTTACAAAAAGGACGAGCCGGGGGTTAATCTTTTAAAGGATCCCACCCTTATTAACGAAGAATTGACCGTATGGAAATCGCCCTATAACGACGATATAAAGACGAGCTACAGCAAGGTGACCCTTGACTCGATAGGCGGCATGGATATATTCAAAAAGCCGCCCATGGTATTAAGCCTCGCGCCCAATACGGCGGGCACGCCCTATTTCGGTCAGCAGGTTTCCTTAGAGCCGGGCAAAACTTATGTATTTTCGAATTACCGTACGCCTTATACGGACCCGAATATCAAGGTATTTCTCGGCGGCACTCAAACCGAAGTGGAATGCGAATACATCGACGAAGACGAATGGTCAAGACGCAAGGCGATATTCACCGTTCCCGCGGACGCTCCCGCAGATCCGCTACTAAACGGCAAAAGGCTTATTTGGGTGGGTATTTGCGGTTACGCTTCGACAAATGCGCTCTATTATTACGACTTTAAGCTTTGTGAACAGTCAAGTCCCGACGATAATCTTTTGAGCGATACGGATTTACTCGAAAACGGCGCGAGCATTAACAAAAGCGTATGGAAAACGCCCGACGGCAAGGATGTAAGCGACGCTTACGGAAAGATATCGCTTGCCTCTCTTGACGGCGGAACGGATTACTTTAAGCGGGTTGTCTGGACAGATCCCGCCGCGCTTATGCTCGACATCGGTGTAAGCGGTCAGCCGTTTTTCGGTCAGAACGTATCCTTAAAAGCGGGCAAAACCTACATATTTTCGAATTACTTTACGCCCTACACTCCGGCTAACCAAAAGATATACTACGCCGGTTCCGAGACGCCTATCGATTACGATATAATCGAGGACGACGAATACTCCTTACAGGGCGCGAAATTTACCGTACCCGCCTCCGCGCCGGACGATCCGGCGATAAGCGGAAATAAGCTTATATGGGTGGGTATTCGCGGCAATTACTCGAACGATCCGCTTTATTATTACAATTTCAGACTTTACGATATTGACGATCCGGATACAAATCTCTTAAAGGATCCGAATTTCAGCGAGAACGGCAATCAGCTTAACAAGAACGTATGGAAATCGGTATGGGGCAGTATAAGAGACTCCTATACCAAGGTAAAGCTTGCGGATATCGGCGGCATTGAAATATTCAAAAAACCGCTCGCCGACGAGACTATGGTATTGGCCTTGGCGCCCGAAACCACCGGCGCGCCCTTCTTCGGACAATGGGTAACGGTCGAAAAGGGAGAAACCTACCGTTTTTCGAATTACTATCTGGAAGGCACCGAGTCGAATTTAGTGGTTTATACCGATGCCAACGAAACGGGCGTAGAGGATTACGATATCGAGTACGACAAGGAATGGTCGAAAAAGTATTTAATCTTCACCGTCCCGAAGGACGCTCCCGACAACGGCAAAGGTCAAACCGCCGTATGGGTAGGACTCAGAGGATATCGTTATGACGATTATTTGTATTACTACAATTTTGAGCTTTGCAATATTAAAAAGCCGAACGTTAACCTTATAAAGGATTTCGAATTGCGCGCAAACGGCAATAATTTCGATACCGGCTTGTGGGTATCACCCTACAATACGGAAATAAGGCCTTCCTACGGAAAGGTGCCGCTTTCGGCGCTCGGCGGCAAAAACGCCTTTAAGCGCACTGGCGATACGGGGCCGAAGCGCATGTATTACACGAGAACGCACCGCGGACCCAACAACGAAACCTTCGGTCGTTTCGCGCTCAGCCTGCCGGCGGATATTGTCGAAAAGGGCGGAAATTACCTGCTTCAATTTGACGTTCGCTCCATCGCGGGTATGGCGCCGACCAACTTCCGCTGCGGCATGATAGACCCGGCTTTGGCTTTGGACTCCGACGGTACCGTAAAACCCGCATCCATAAACGGCTACACCTACAGCTTTAACCTGCGCCTTAAAAAGCGCGACGACGCTGCGAAACCGAACTTCTCAATTTTTGTTCCCGAGGGTGCAGAAGGTTATATTTCCAATATCTATCTCTACGAAGCGGACAGCAAGTTTAAAAAGACCTCGAACCGCGACGTATTCAAAAATGCTTACGGCGATTTAAGCCAATTCGAAGCGGGAAATTATTTAAATCTTTTCCTTATACAGGGCGCCTGTGTCGGAACCGAAACCGGATTGCTCGATTCCACTCCGCAATATTTCTTTGATATACCGCCTTCGGTTCCCGTACCTTCGGGCGATAAGATGATGAGCTATGCAAGCGTTTGGGGGCAGGGCATAATTACCATAAAACTGCCCTACAAGGTAGAAGCGGGTTCTGTAGACGGCGATAATTACGTCGTATCCCTGTCTATCCGACCTACCAAGGGCCGCGATCCCGTAAGCTTTTATTCATCGGGAATAAACGGCGAGCTTGTACAGGTTTATCCCACCGACATTGACGGATACAAGTATACCTTTAACCTTACGGAGCGGTACGATTTTTCGCTGGCGCTGGAATTTCCGTACGACTGCGAGGGTTATATTTCCAATCTCGAAATGTACAAGGCGGACATGGACTTTAACCCCGTAAATAACGTAAATCTCGCCACGGCTTTCGGAAAGGGCGGCACATTTGCCGACGTTACCAAACAACAGGGCCTGCAGTGGGATGATATTACCTTCGACGGCGGATTTACAAACACCTTTATCGATACCCGAACTTACGCAAAACAGCTTAAAAACGGAACATTGGGCGAGTACCATGTATCCGGAGGAATTTGGCCCATACCCGCTAAATATTTTTCGGCGGAAAAGGACGAAAATTGGGCAAATGCTTACGTCACCGAAACGCAAGCCGAAGTCGGAACCATTGTCGGAACAATAACCGATAACGCGGGCAAGGCGCTCGAAGGCTATACCGTAAATCTTAAATCCATGCAGGATACCGAGGATATACGCAGTGCCGTTTCCGACGGCGGCGGTAAATTCAGGTTTAATTCGGTACCCGTGGGCGGATATGAGGTAAGCGTCACGACAAAGGACGGCGTCGAAGTACCGGGAGATATGTTCGTTTGGGTGGAAGAGGATAAGGACCTTGTCACGCTTTCGCTGGTATTCGACGTAAGCGGCGTTGACGTAGAGATTTCCGAAGACGACGCGCCGACAGACCTTATCGACAATAACGTAAACGACGCTTCGCCCGCTCCCGGCGGCGACAAAAAGACCTCGCAGTCACAGGACGCAAATTCTTTAATGTGGATACTCATAGGCGTAGGCGCCGGCGTTTTGGTTATTGCGGCGGCGGTACTTACCGTACTGCTTTTGAAAAAGCGCACAAGGCGTAAAGGCGGCAGTCGGTAACTTAGGAGAGGATGATAAATCAATGAATAAATCTATTCCCGATACGGGCGGTATATTAAGCCCCGTCAAGGGCGCCGTCGAAGCGGAAGCCGCAGCGGAGCTTTTAAGAGGACGCATAGACAATGCCGAGGACTGCCTTAACGCAGTCGGAAACAAATTTTACGTTTCCGAAAACGGCAATGATTCAAACGACGGCTCCTCTCCGGAAAAGGCTTTTCGAACTTTGGGCAAAATAGCCGGGATGGAATTAAAGCCGGGCGACGGCGTATTTTTCGAGCGGGGATCGACTTTTCGCTCGTCCTCCGATTTTGAACTCGTAAGCGGCGTAACCTACGCCGCTTACGGTGAGGGCGAAAAGCCCGAATTTTACGGCTCGAGGCAAAATTACGCCCAAAAGGATATCTGGGTTCCGACCGAGACTCCGCACATTTGGAAAATCGCCTATTTTCCTCATTCCGACGTCGGAATTATAGTGCTTGACGGCGGCAGGGAAACCGGCAAAAAGCAAAAGCTTTTGTGTGAGCTTACCGAAAACGACGATTTTTATCATGATTGGGATACGGACGTCCTCTATTTTTATTGCGACCGCGGAAATCCCGGCGAGGTATTCGACGATATAGAGATAGGAATAAAAACCCGAATTTTTCATCTTGCAAAAGACGCGCACGATATCACGGTGGATAATATATCCTTTCGCTATACGGGGCTTTTCGGCATAAGGGCGGACGGTAAGGCGAAGAACATTACCGTTACGAATTGCAAATTTGCCTGGATAGGCGGATCCTTTTTCAACAACAAAAGCAACCGTTTCGGCAACGGTATCGAATTTGCCGCCGGCTGTGAGGATATTACGGTTAAAAATTGCGGCTTTTATCAGATATACGATTCCGCGGTAACCTTTCAAATATGCGGCGAACCGTATCGTAATTTCACGGTAGAGGATTGCCTTTTCGAATATAACGGCATGAGCGGATTTGAATGGTTTACCGGCGGCGACTGCGGCGAAAAGGACGGCATACCCATAGACATTACGCAAGTGGAAAATATTCTGATTAAAAATAATATAATGCGCTTTACCGGCTTCGGCTGGAGCAAAGCCACACGCTGTCCGGCGCATATCAGAAACGGTTGGCGAGTCAAATGGTACCCCAATTTGAAAAATTTTGTCATAACGCATAATATTTTTGATTGCGCGAACGGACAGATTATAGCATTTAATTGGCAAACACCGCCGGAAGGTTATACCGTCTGCGGCAACAGTTATTATCAACAGCTTGCAAAAACAGATGAAGCAGCCGGCAAATACATTCCGTTTACCCTATCCGTGGGTAAAGGAAACGCCGTTTCAAATAAGGAAGAATTTATCCGCGCGGTGCGTGAGATTGATGAAAATCCCGAAAAAATCGAGTGGATAGCTTTTGAACAGCGCTAAAATTTACGAAAAAAGCTTGTGAAATCGGGAAATGCTGTTTTAAAATCTGCCGGTTGCCGATTGCATTTACTTTACAAAACAGCCAAACCTGTCATTATGCGAGGTTTGGCTGTTAATATTATTGTAGGAGTAAACTACATGTACAAAAACAAAGATTTACCGCCGGAAGTGCGGGCGGCGGATTTGCTTTCAAAAATGACCCTTGACGAAAAAATGCTGCAGATGAGCATTTGCGGAACCATAAGCAAGGCGTATGCGGAATTTTGCGAAAAAGGTGAAATTCCGCCGCGCGCAGGTACCTTTTTAAATCCCGACGAGGAAAAGATTTTAAACGAATTGCAGGATTATTGTTTAGAGAAAACAAGGCTTAAAATTCCTTTTTTGCCCGCATCCGAGGCTCTGCACGGACTGCAGGACGCGCGGGCGACAGTATTTCCGCAATGCGCCGGCATTGGCGGCAGCTTTGACCGCGAGGCGGTTGGCGAAATGGCGGATATAATAGGAAACGAAGCAAGGGCTATGGGAATACGACAGGTATATGCGCCCTGCGTAGATATCCCGCGCGATCCGCGCTGGGGCAGAATGCAGGAAAGCTACGGCGAGGACCCGTATCTTGTCGGAGAGCTCGGCGCCCGGTACGTAAAGGGTATTCAAAGGCATGAGGTCGCCGCGACCGCAAAGCATTTTATCGCTTACGGCATACCCGAGGGCGGGATTAACCTTGCGCCGGCGCATATAGGCGAGAGGGAATTGCGCGAGGTTATGATTGAGCCCTTTAAAAAGCTTATCGACGCAGGGGTTATGGCAATTATGCCGGCATACAACGAAATTGACGGCGAGCCTGTGCATGCCTCTCAAAAATATATGCGTTCGCTTTTGCGGGATGAATTGGGCTTTGAGGGAGCGGTAATATCCGATTACGGCGCAGTGGAAATGCTGCATAATTTTCATGCGGTCGCCGAAAACGCGCTCGAAGCCGGCAAGCTCGCCCTCGCCGCGGGAATAGATATAGAAGCGCCGGCTCCATACGGATACGGGGAAGAATTTAAAAAAGCGGTTCAAAACGGCGAAATTGACGAAAGCTTGATTGACAGGGCTGTTTTAAATGTTTTGACCCTTAAATTTAAGGTGGGATTGTTTGAAAATCCGTACACCGATCCCGAAAGAATTAAGGAAATGCACAGTAAAAAAGCGGTGGATTTGGCGCTTAGATTAGACGAGGAATCAATCCTTTTGCTTGAAAACGACGGTATTTTGCCGCTTGATGAGAAAAAAATCGACAAAATCGCTGTTATAGGAAATAACGCGAAGGACAGCTTTTTGGGCGATTATATCGATCCTACCGAAAACTGCGTCGATTTTTACACCGGTATGGTAAACAGGCTCGGCAAAGAGCGGGTGCTCTACGCCAAGGGCTGTAATCCCGTATCATATACGCAGTCGGAAATCGACGAAGCGCTGGATACGGCAAAAAAGGCGGACGTGGTTTTTCTGGTATTGGGCGACAGGGCAACCGCGGGCGGCGGAATAGCGGGTGCGGAGAGCCAAAACAGGGAAGTGACCTGCGGAGAAGGGTACGATATGCATACCCTCGATTTTCCGCCCTCGCAAAAAAAGCTTTTTGACGCGATTACCGCCATAGGCAAACCCACCGTGCTTATCCTTTACGCGGGAAGACCTTATACCTTGGAAAAGGATGTAGAGCGCGTCGGCGCTTTTATGTTTTCGTTCGGAGGCGGGGAGCAAAGCGGCAACGCTTTCGCCAACCTGATTTTCGGCGATAAATCACCCTCGGCAAGGCTTTCGGTCTCCTTTCCGAAAACGGTAGGGCACATTCCCTGTTATTATAATTATAAGCCGAGCGCCAGGGGAAGTCTTTACCGAAAGCCCGGCAGTATTGAAGCTCCCGGCAGGGATTACGTACTTTCCTCGCCTAATGCATGGTATCCCTTCGGTTACGGACTTTCCTATACAAAGGCAGAGTATTCGGCGCTTTCGGCGCAAGCTCTAAAAAACGGCGATATAGCCGTTTCGGTAACGGTGGAAAACAAAGGAAATTACGATATTGCGGAAAGCGTATTGCTTTTTTTGAAAGCTTTATACGCTCCGATAACCCCGTTTGTAAAACGTCTGCGGAAATTCGAAAAGGTACCGCTTAAAGCGGGTGAAAAAAAGACGCTGAGCTTTATACTCGGCGATGAGGATTTTACCTACGTGGACGCGAATTACAAAGCGGTAAAGTTTGAGGGCAGATATAAAATCTTAATAGAAAATTTAGAATGCGATATACGCTTAGGTGGAAACGAGTATGAAAACGGCTAAAAAAATACTATCCTTAACCTTGTGCGTCGGTTTGCTTCTGTGCGGTATCACCTTTACCGCAAGGGCGGAGTCTCGATTTTTATCCGTGGAAAAGCTAAAAACCGTGGCGGGCAACAGCGGCAGAATTGCAATTACGGCGGGTAATTTCGAGGGCTTCGTCGGCGGCTTCGGTTTTGAAATCCGCTTCCCCGAAATTGTCGAAATAACCGATCTGTATCTGGGCGATAAAAAGCTTACTCCCTATTCGAGCGGCGGCACGGATTACAAAATTGCCGCCGATAATACCCTTGTTATAAGCGATACCTGCAATTACGGAGGTGATACCGCATTAGGCGACAGAACGGTATATTACGCCGAATTTATTGTAAGCGACGATGCGTCTCCCGCCGATTATCCCGTAGTTATTACCGAAAACAGCTATCTTGTTTCGGACGACGACGATACCCGGCTTATTCCTTTAAACAAGATAAACGGCGTTATCCGCATATCCGAGTCGGCAGAGCTTAGAGGCGACGTTGACAAAAGCGGAAAAATCGACGCGGCGGATCTGATCGCCCTTAAAAAAATACTCTTAAACGGCGATTACGGCGATGTTTTTAAAGGCGACGCCGCCGACCTTTGTGCGGACGGCGCTTTGGATATCAGAGATTTAATCGAATTAAAGAAGTATACGACGCGGTCGGTGGTTTATCTTTCGGACAATGGCGACGACCGCAATACGGGCGACAGTCGCGAGGCGCCGGTCGCAACCCTTAACCGCGCTGTAGATAGGGTTTATGATGGCGGCACGGTTTATATTACGGATACCTATACCGTCGATAATGCCTTCCGTTGGAACAAACACGGAAAACAGATTACCGTTTCGGGCGGAAAATTTGACGCGTCGGCGGTTACCGACTTTAACATCGGCGATAATACCGTTTTTTCGGGCCTTACGCTTAATTTCAGAAATTCGCAATATATATACGCAAACGGTTTTTCGCTTAAAATAAGCGAGGACGTTACCGTAAACGGTAGCAGGCTCGTGTTGTGCGGCGGAGGTACGTATGAAACCGAAAAGACGAATTTGGAAATTTATGCCGGTTCTTACCGCAGAATTTACGGCGGCGGATACTGTGCCGACGTTGCGGGGAACGTTCGGGTTACGGTAGGAGGCAGTGTTAACGCCGATCTTAACGAAGCCGATCACAACGGCGGCGTCTGCATTCACGGCGGCGGATTTGAAAGCACGGTAAGCGGAAATATTTATCTTACGGTCAACGGCAACGCAAAGGCAACTTACGTTTACGGCGGCGGCGAGGGGGTAAGCTCGCAAGTTTCGGGCAAAATAAACGTAAGGGTAGGCGGCGGCGCTTTTATGGGCGCTTACGCGGGATGCGCGGGCGGCAGTTGTTCCGATACGGAATTTACGCTGTCGGGCGGTAAATTCGAGCAGATTTTCGGCGGAAGCTCCGACGCTTCGATAAAAGGAAACGCGCGGATTAATATATTGGGCGGCACCGTTACGCGAAGAATTTACGGCGGCTGTTATAACGAGCTTACCATGGGAGGCTCCTGGCTTAGTCAATATCACGTAAGCGGCGATACTACGCTTTTCCTCTCCGCCGGAGCCGACGTTAAATTCGGTTCCTTTAACGATTACGGTATTTTTGCCTGTTCGAGGTACGAATCGCATTTTGCCGACGAAAATTCGACCGTTATTTTTGAAGATTTGGAAGCCGAATATAAATTCGGCGGATTGCTCGGACAGCAGGACGGCTTAAGCCTGTGGATTTCCGATTGGCCCGAAGCCGCGAAAAACGTCATAACCCAAAATACGACTAAGGCTTTGCCTCAAACCGGCGGAGTTACGACGACACAAGTCGGCAAAGCCGAAGCGCAGGCGGAGCTTTTTGCAAAACGCATAGACGAAGCCGGAGATACTGTTGCCGTAACCGGCGCCATAACCTCTTATTGGAAAACGCCGCCCGAAGGGTACAGCGAGGTCGATAATATCTATTGTTAAACAAAAACCATCAAAAAACGGCTTAAAACATATTTACTTTTCGGATGTCGATTGGTATAATAATGATTGCAGGCTTCGTAAGAGCTTTAGATAAACCCCGGTTAGAAAGGAACAATTTTATGAAACGATTTCCAAACGGTTCAAGAGTATGCTTTATCGGCGACAGCTTAGTCAACGAGAACCTTATAGTATCTTGGGTTGCGGACTGTTACCGTGAGAATTTCCCACAGGAGGATATCCGCTTTTTCAATTGCGGCTCCGCCGGCGGAACGGCGGAATTTGCGCTTAATTCTTTTGAGGACGATTGTTTACGGCTTAAACCCACCGCCGCCGTCGTGGCCTTTGGCGTAAACGACAGCGCCATTTGGGCGCTTAACGAAAAAAAGGGTATGGAGCGCTATTCGATATTAAAGCGCAGCTTCGAGGTATATAAGGAGTGCCTCGAAAAGCTATGCCGGAAAATACTTGACAATAATATAGAGCTTATTTTATGTACGCCGGCGCCTTACGACGAATACGGGCCTTCGGAGCGCGAAGCTTTAAAGGGCGGCTATGCGCTTCTGTCCGAATATGCGGACTTTGCGCGGCATTTAGCGATACAAAACAAATATACGCTTTGCGATTATTACGCCGAAACGGTTAAATTAATGCAGACCGAAAAGCTGTACGGCCCTGATCATATTCATCCGATGGCTCACGGATATTACCGCTTGGCGGAAATATTCTTAAAAAATCAGGGGCTTAAAATCGGTGAAGAATGCGATATCGTGCAAAAATATCCCGAATGGAACGAAGCGGTGACGAATTACAGAAAATTATTCGTAGCCGAAAGCATGGTATTAAGAAAGCCCGAGCTTCCGGTAAGCGAAAAGCTCGAGCTTGCGCGCAATTACGTTATGCAAAACGAGGATTTCGCCGACGATTGGCGGACAAAATGGTTTGTGGAGCTTTGTAAGAATTATTCGGAAAACCGCGAAAGGGTTGACGAATTGGCGGCGTTTGCGGAAGAAATGTATGTAAAAGAATTTTTAAACAAATAGCAAAAAGAGGGTAAAAATGGAAAAATACGCATGGCATGCAAAAATTGCGGACGGAAAGTTGGATGAATATATAAATCGTCACAACAATATTTGGGAAGAGATGAAAGAGGTCTTAAGCTCGGCGGGAATAAAAAATTATACGATATGGAATTTCGGCAACGAGCTTTTCGGATACTATGAGTGCGAATACGGTATCGAATATGCCGCTAAGGTTCAGCGCGAAAGCGCGGTAGTCGACCGCTGGAACGAATATATGGCGGATATTCTTATTATGGAAACGGATCCGCAGACGGGCGCTCAGCCGATGTTGAAAAAGGTATTTTCATTTAACTAACGGGTATAAAGAGGCCGCCGGTCGCGCAAAACGCTTTTGTGTTTCGCGCCCGGCGGCGAAGCTTATAATGCGGATTTTAAAAAAGAGTTTTCAATACTTTTTCTCCTGAAGGGCAAATTCGGTTTTGTAAATTTCCTGCAGGGATTGTTTGTTTGTATTTATTACGATATAGGTGTATATGGAGTCCAGAATAGTAAGCTGTGCTATTCTGGAGCTCATAGCGAGAATGGAATGCTGTGTCTCGTTGGCTTTGGTAAACAGCGAGTAATCGCAGACGTCGACAATGGGGGATTTTCCGTAATTTGTTATGCAAACGGTTACGGCGTTTCCTATTTTCGACAGTCGCAGGGCTTGAATTATATCCTTTGAAGCGCCGGAATGCGAAATACCCAGCGCGACGCAGTGTCTGTCAAGATGAGAGGCTATGATAGCCTGCATATGATTGTCACAGCAGGCCTGCGCGTTAAAGCCAAGCCTTAAAAATTTATGCGCGGCGTCCTGGGCTATCGCCGCCGAATTTCCCAATCCGAATACGACTATTCTTTTGGAGTTCATAATAACGTTCGCAACCTTATCTATCTGCGATTCGTCAAGGACACTTTCGGTATTGTTAAGCGCGACGAGTATATCGTTGGTTCTTTTTTTGAAAATGGTGTAGCAGGAATCCTCCGGCGTGATTTCATTGCCTATTGAGGATACCGAGTTAAATTCTTTGGCGATTTCGATCTTAAGGGCTTGATAGCCGTCAAAATTCAACCGCCTGGCAAAACGAACCACGGTGGCGTTGCCGCAATTACACTTGTTTGCCAATTCGCTTATGGAGTCGCTTATTATGTTTTGCGGGTTTTCAATGATATAATCGGCGATTTTTCGCTCGGCAGGGCCCATTTTGCCGCGCGCAAATCTGATTTTATGAATTACGGATTCCATTTTTTCACCCCAAATGAAAATTATTTTCATTATTATACCATATTTTTTGCAAAAGATAAAGAAAAATGAAAATTTTTTTCATTTTGCGTTGAAATATTATTTTTATTGCTATACGATAGAGAAAAACAGTAAAAAGGAGAAAATAAAATGCAATACCAAATGAATGAATTTTTGTTTGCAATGATTCTTACCGAGCTTGAAGATGCGGTAGGTAAGGAAAATTGTTCAACAAGAGCTATCGACAAGGTTACTCACAGCGTCGATTATTATTGGCTTTCGCGCATGTGGGCGGATCGAGGCTGCCGTATGCCCGAGGCGGATATCGTAGTATGTCCTAATGATGCGGAAGAGGTTTCCAAGGTGCTCAAAATCGCGAATTATTATAAGCTTCCCGTTACCACCTGGGGCGCCGGCGGCGGTACTCAGGGCGGCGCAATACCTGTTGCGGGCGGTATTTTGCTCGATACTAAGCGGATGAATAAAATTTACGAGGTAAACACCGACGGCATGTACATAGAGTGCGGCACCGGCGCCATATACAAACATATCGAATGGGCGGCAAACGAAGTGGGCAAGGCTACGATGCATTATCCGTCTTCGCTTACCTGTTCTACCGTCGGCGGATTTTTGGCGCACCGCGGCATCGGCGTCGTCTCTACCAAATACGGCAAGATTGACGACATGGTGCTTCAAATGGAGGTGGTGCTTCCGAACGGCGATATTATCAATACCTCTCCCGCTCCGAAGCATGCCGCAGGACCCGACCTTAACCAGATTTTCATCGGTTCGGAGGGCACTTTGGGCATTATTACAAAGGCGCAGATTCGTATTTTCGACCAGCCGGAGGAAAGGCGCTTCCGCGGGTTTTTGTTCCAGGACATGACCGGAGCGTTCAAGGCGAGCCGCGAACTGCTTCAAAAATTCAAGCCGTCGGTTATGCGCCTTTACGACGAAGCCGAAACCGTTTCGCTTATCAAGAAAATCGTCGGCGTCGAGCGCAAGGGCGCGTTTATGAACGTCGCTTACGAGGGCGCAAAGGAAATGGTTGAGGTCGAAGAAAAAATCCTGCTTGACACCTTTAAGAAATACGGCGCCGAGGATTTGGGCAGCGAGTACGGCGAAAAATGGTGGAAGGAAAAGATTACCTTCTTTTATCCCGGTCATATGATGGATATACCGCAATGCTTCGGCACGATGGATACAATAGCTCCCTACGGCAAGATAGAGGAAATTTATTGGGCGATGAAGGAAGCTATCGAGACCAACTTCCCGCAGGCTAAGTTTATCGCGCATTTTTCGCATTGGTACGAATGGGGCGCAATGGTTTACGACCGCTTTATTGTCGACGGCAAGGACGTTCCGAAGGATCCGGTCGAGGCGCTTCGTCTGCACCAGGCTATCTGGACATGCGGAGTAAGAACCGCCTTGGCGCACGGCGGCGTAGTCAACGACCACCACGGCGTCGGCATAAAGCTCGGCCGTCTTATGAAAGAGCAGTACGGCCCCGCAATGCAGGTATTTGAAGGATTAAAGAAAACGCTTGACCCCAACGGTATTATGAATCCGTTTAAGCTCGGTCTTTGATATACAGGAGGTATCGGATTATGATTATGTCGGAAAAAAGTAAACAGCATGTTGATTCCTGCCGCTTTTGCTGGATGTGTCACCACATTTGCCCTATTGGCAACGCCACCGGTCAGGAAAGAAATACGGCAAGAGCGAGAGCATTGGGTATCTCGCTTGTAAACCGCGAGGCTATAGACCTCAGCGAAATCATGGATAATATTTACGAGTGCTGTACCTGCGGCGCTTGCGTACACGATTGCGTTACCGGTTGGGATCCGGTTATGTTCACAAAGGAAACGCGGCTCAAAGCCGCGCTCGAGGATAAAACTCCCGATTATATAAAGCCCCTTATTGCAAACTGTCTTGCAACGGGCAACGCTTACGGCAAAACCGAAATTTGCGATCGTCTTGCGCAGAGCGTTAAGGCTCACGCGGATAAAAAGGATATTCTCCTTTTCTTGGGCGCCGACGCAAGGTTTATGGCATGCGAACAGGCGTTAAAGGCAATTAAGGTTCTCGAAAAAGCGGGCGTGGAGTTTACGGTGCTTGAAAAAGAGCCGGCAAGCGGCGTTCAGCTTGATTTTCTTATCGGTGCCGCCAATGAAACGAAGGCTCAAATGGAAGAATGCGCCGAGGTACTCAATAAATACAAGACCGTCGTACTGTACGATCCCAACGACGCTAAGGCGGTAAAACAGCTTTATAAGGAGTACGGCGTGGAGGTTGCCGCAAATGCGGTTACATACACGAGCTTTCTGGCCGATTTAATAAAAGAGGGCAAGCTCGAAACGAAGCAAAGCGGCAGGACTGTGGTTTTCCAGGATCCGTATCAGCTTTCCCGCGACCTCGAGGAAACGGAGGAGGCGCGCGAAATTGTAAAGGCTTACGCAAAGCTTGACGAAATGCTGCTCAACCGCGCCGAGACCGTTTGGGCGGGCAACATTCTTATGGCGCAGTATATGCCAGAGGTTATAAAGCTTGTCGCCAAGCGCAGAATTTTCAACGCAAAGAGCGTCGGCGCAAATACCATAGTTACGGCTTCCGTGGCGGAATATGTGTCCTTAAAGGCTGTCGCCGAGGAAGAAAACTCGGAGATTATCTCTATTGAAGATTTGATTTTAGGTTAACGGAGGAAATGGAATGTTAGTTGATTTAAAACGGATTATCGGTATGGCGGAGGAAGGCGGCTATTGCGTTCCGGCTTTTAACGTTTATAATATGGAAACGGTTATGGGTGTGGTAAACGCTGCACAAGAAGCAAAGGCTCCCGTTATTCTTCAGATTTATCCCCGCCTTGTAAATGAAGAGGCGGGTTATTATCTGGCGCCTATAGCCTTGGCGGCGGCGAAAAAGGCGAGCGTTCCGGTTTGCTTCCACCTCGACCATGGCCCCTCGGAGCTTGAAGCGCAGCGACTGCTTTATTGGGGCGCTACGGGTATTATGTATGACGGCTCGGTTCACCCTTATGAGGAAAACGTCGCCCTTACAAAGCATATTGTAGATATTTGTAACGCCGTCGGTGTCGGCGTAGAGGGCGAGCTCGGTCATATAGGCACCGTTAACGATGACGCTATGGCGGAATTTACCGACCCGGACGAAGCCGCGGATTTTGTTAAAAGGACGGGGGTATGCTGTCTTGCCGTGCTTATCGGCAACGCTCACGGACATTATAAAAAGACGCCTAAGCTCGATATCGAAAGGGTAAAAGCCATAAGAGAGGCGACGGGCGGTATTCCGCTTGTCCTTCACGGCGGCTCGGGCATTCCGGACGATCAGGTAAAGGCGGCTATTAAGGCGGGCATTCGCAAAATGAATATAGGTACCGACGTTTGCTGTGCCTTTGCGGAAGGCACCTTGGACTCGCTTAACGATCCCGGGCGAAGCCTTGCGATAGATTTGTTTATGAAAAAGCCCATAGAGAGCGTAAAGGCTTTGGCGCTTAATAAAATAAAGCTTGTCGGCGCGGACGGAAAGGCATAAGCTATGGCTGAAATAGTAGGAATAGGCGCTAACGTTTTCGACACCGTCTACAGTATCCCCACTTACCCGAAGGAAGACACCAAAATGCGGGCTTCCGCCTGCAAAATCGCCGGCGGCGGTCCCGTGGCGACAGGTCTTACGGCGGCTCAAAAATTGGGCGCGCAGACCGCTTATATCGGCGTTTTGTCCGACGATAACGGCGGCAGATTTTTAAAAGAGGATTTCGAAAAATACGGCGTCAATACCGATTTTACGGAAATAAAATCCGGTTACCGCTCGTTTGCGTCAGTGCTTTGGCTTTGCGCCGACAGCGCTACCCGCACCTGTGTATTTGACAAGGGCAATTTGCCGCCGCTCGTATTAAACGAAGCGCAAAATCAGGCGATTAAAGCCGCGAAAATACTTATGGTGGACGGCAACGAAATGGACGCCGCGCTTGAGGGCGCAAAAACGGCTCGAGAAAACGGTACCCGGGTGCTTTATGACTGCGGCGGACTTTATGACGGTGTGGAAAAGCTTTTGGCGCTTACGGATATTATGATCCCGTCCCTTGAGTTCGCTTTGGCACATACGGGCTGTAAAACCGCAGAAGAAGCGGCAAAAAAGCTTTACGAAGCCTACTGCCCCGAGGTCGTGGTTATAACGCAGGGCAAGCACGGCGGCATAATTTACGACGGTGAAAAGGCGCTCTCTTACCCGATTTACCCCGCGGACGTAGTGGACTCCAACGGTTCGGGCGACGTATTTCACGGCGCCTTTGCGGCGGCGATTTTAAAGGGATACGATTATTTGAAATGCTGTCATTTCAGCAGCGCCGTATCCGCGCTTAAATGCATGGGCGTCGGCGCCAGAGAAAGCGTACCCGATTTTGAAACGGTAAAAAAATATTTAAAGGAGAACGGTTATGAGTTATAATTATAAAAAGGCGTATCTGCCGGCTAACGGTTACACACGTATTTGCAAAATAGGCGAATGTGCGCTTAAAAGGCTTGAGTTCGGTATAATCGAGCTTGACGCAGGTCAGAAATTACCCTTTAATACCGAGGATAAAGAGGTTGCCTTCATTATGCTTGAAGGTCATTGCAGCGTAGAAGTAAACGGCGAGCTTTACGAAAATATCGGCAACAGAATGACGGTTTTCGAAAACCGCAAGGCGGAATGCTTTTATATGCCGAAAGAGCAGGAATTGGTAATCGAGGCGATAGACCATATCAAAATCGCCGTTTGCGGCACTCCGATAGCGGAAAAGACCGAGCCTCAGGTGCTCAGAGAGGACCATGCGGTATTAAAGACGTTGGGCGAACCGCCCTTTGAGCGCGAGACAAGCTTCCTTATCGACGGCAATTCCAACGCCAAAATACTCACCATAGGCGAATGCTACTGCACCGAGGGCAATTGGGCGGGCTTCCCGCCGCATAAGCACGACGAGGACAATATGCCCGCCGAATGCATTGCGGAGGAAATTTATTATTTCCTGTTTGATCCGAAACAGGGCTTTGCCGTTCAGTGCCTTTACACCGCCGACGGCGAAATCGACGAGGCTTACAGGGTTAAAAACGATGAGCTTGTGGAGTTCCCGATAGGCTATCATACGACGGTGGCTACACCAGGCTATCAAACCTATTTCCTCTGGCTTATGGCGGGCGACTATCAGGGCTTTAACCGAAGCAACGATCCCGAACATGATTGGATTGCAAACAGATAACAAAAAAGCAGAGGTATGCCGCACGGCGGCATATCTCTGTTGTGCCGAAATGGGGCGGTAAAATGATTACTTTAAAAAACGAATATTTAACGACGGAATTTAACGAAGTGGGAGCGGAATTAAAGAGCTTAAAATCATACGGGAGAGAATATATTTGGCAGGGCAATCCCGACGTTTGGCAGAGCTCCTCTCCGATTTTGTTCCCGATATGCGGCGGGCTTAAAAACGATAAATACATTCTCGACGGCAGGGAATACGTTTTGGAAAAGCACGGCTACGCGCGATTTAAAACCTTTGCGGTCGAGAGCAAAACCGACGACGGAGTTGTCTTTTTACATAAGTCCGACGCAGATACCAAAAAGCAATTTCCCTTCGATTACGAATTAAGGGTACGCTATAAATTAAACGCAAACGCCCTGACGGTGGATTATTCCGTAATAAACAAAAGTGATAATACGATGTATTTCAGCATCGGCTCGCACGAGGGATATTATACCCCCGAGGGGATAGAGGATTACGACGTTTGGTTCCCGCAGAACGAAACGCTTAACGCTTCTGTACTTTACGGCAATCTGCTTTCAAATCAACAGCTTCCGATAATCAAGGATCAGAATTTTCTGCCCCTTTACGACAAATATTTTACGATTGACGCGCTTGTATTCAAGGATTTAAAATCAAAATCGGCTACCCTTCGCAACCGAAAAACGGGTAAAGCCGTAAGGGTGGATTTTCCCGACGCAAAATATTTTCTTTTGTGGCACAAGCCTAACGCTCCGTATATGTGCTTGGAGCCATGGGCGGGTATTCCGGATATTGCAGACAGCAGTTATGATATAAAGGAAAAAGAGGGCATAATCGCCCTTGAAAGCGGCGGCGAATATAAAAATACCCATACGATTACGGTTATTGAGTAAAGGTGAGTATATGAAATATCTTTTAGGTATAGATTTCGGCGGCGGCGCTTCAAAGGCGACGCTTATTGATACGAACGGTACCGTAATCGCGGAAAATACGGTCGAATATCCTACACTTTATCCCCAAAACGGCGCATGCGAGCAGGATCCCGAGGATTGGATAAAGGCGCTTTGCGAAAATTCGCGGGCGCTGCTTTCAAAAAGCGGTATTTACGGCGGCGATATTTTGGCTGTGGCGGTCGACTCCGCAACCCATACGTCCGTGGTGTGCGACCAAAATTTCAAACCGCTTCGCAACGCAATTCATTGGACCGATACTCGCGCGAGGAAACAGGCGGACAGCCTGCGCGAAGAAAAAGGCGACGAGATATTCCAAAAAACCTTCCATAAGCCGGACACAATATGGACGCTGCCTCAGCTTATTTACCTTCGCGAAACCGAGCCGGATATTTTTAAAAAGATACGTTATATTTTCTTTGAAAAGGATTATATAAGATATTATCTTACCGGCGTTTTCTGCACCGATTATATCGAGGCGCAGGGAAGTATGCTGTTTGACTGCAACAAATCCGAATGGGATACCGGACTTTGCGGGCTTTGCGGAATAAACGCGGATATGCTGCCGCCGATTGTAAAGCCTACGGACGTTATAGGCAAGATTACCGAAGCCGCCGCATTTGCCACCGGACTTAAGGCGGGCACCCCCGTTATCTGCGGAACTACCGATACCGCGGCGGAGGTGTTTGCAAGCGGCGCCGTCAAAAAGGGCGATATTACCGTAAAGCTTGCTACTGCGGGCAGGATTTGCGTTATTACCGACAAGCCATATCCCGACAGGCATTTGGTAAATTATTCACACGTTGTAAACGGGCTTTGGTACCCGGGTACCGCCACAAAGTCATGCGCCGCGTCATACCGCTGGTACCGCGATACCTTCGGCGGGGAATACGGGCTTTTGGACGCTGACGCCGAAAAGGTTCCGATAGGCTGTGAAGGACTTATTTTCCATCCGTATTTAAACGGTGAGCTTACCCCTTACGCGGATCCCTTACTTTGCGGAAGCTTTACGGGAGTACGGGCTACCCATACGAGGGCGCATTTTACCCGCGCCGTTTTGGAGGGAGTCGCATATTCGCTGCTCGACAGCAAAATTTATCTCGATTCCCTTAATATCGAGTATAATACCGTCGCAACGGCGATAGGCGGAGGCACAAAGGGTAGACTTTGGCGACAAATGATCTCCGACGCGTTGGGTATTACCCTTAAAACCACCGAAAACAGCGATTCATCCTTGGGCTCGGCGATGCTTGCAGGTATTGCCGCGGGAGTATTTAAGGACGCCGAGGACGCGGCGGAAAAATGCGTTAAACAATCGGACGTAACACTACCTGATTCCGAAAATACGCAAAAATACCGCGCCGTATTTGAAACCTACAAAAAAATACACGATGCTTTGGCACCGATTTACAACGGTAGATAGTATGAAAATTTTGGTTTGTGTCCGTCAGGGGCTCGACGGCGAAATAAATCCCTTTGACGCCTGCGCTTACGAGGAGGCGTTAAGGGTGAAAAACGCGGAAGTTATACTTTTGAGTATGGCGCCCCCCGCGGCTAAGGGCTTTCTTTTAAATTTGACCCGCCTCGGAGCGCAAAAGGCGATACTTTTATCCGATCTCGCCTTTGCGGGGGCGGATACCGTTGCTACCGCGTATACACTGTCTCTTGCGGTCAAAAAAATAAATCCCGACCTTATTTTCTGCGGCAGGCAGACTCTCGTCGGCGATACCGCGCAAACGGGCATAATGCTCTCGGTTTACGCAAATACGAGCCTTATAACCAACGTCATGCATATTGATGAAATCGGCAAAAGCGTCACCTGTACCACCCGCGACGCGGGCAGGCAGACCGTGCAAATGCCGGCACTGCTTACAATAGAGCGAATCAACAATTTGCGCCTGCCGAGCATTCTTTCAAAAGAAGGTACGATCGAGGTTTGGGGTGCCTGCGATATCGGCGCCGACAGAGAAAAATGCGGGCTTAGGGGTTCGCCTACGCGGGTTTTAAAAACCTTTGAAAACGAAGCGGGCAAGCGAAAATGCAAATTTATTTCTTTTTCACAGCTTGAAAGCGCCGTAGCCGACGCCCTTAAAAAAAATCGGGAAAAGGTTAAGCCCGAAGCCTGCGGCAGCGCAAAGCTTGCAAAGGTTTGTACAGTGGGCGAAGCGCCGATGCATTTCGCAAAAACGGTAAGCGACAATATTATCGTTCTGCCTTTTTTAACCGCAGAGGCTTTAGCCGAAAAAATAGCCGAATTAAAACCCGACGCCCTGCTTTGGGGGAGCGATTGGCTTTCCAAAAAGCTCTCCGCGCAAGTAGCCGCGATGCTCGGTCTCGGGCTTTGCGCGGATTGCACCCGACTTGAAACCGACGGTAAAAAATTGATAATGTACCGTCCGGCGCTTTCGGGAAGTATCATAGCCGAGATAGAAAGTCTTACGTTTCCTGCTATGGCGACCGTGAGAACTACGGTGAACAGCGCGGATATCATCGTCGCCGCCGGATGGGGCGCGCGAGAGCATATCGAAAAAGTAAAGGCTTTGGCAAAGAAATTGGGCGCCGACATGGCGGCTACGCGAAAAGCGGTCGATAATAATATCCTGCCATACGATTTGCAGGTGGGGCTTACCGGCAAAACCGTAAGTCCGCCGGTTTATATCGCCGTAGGCGTTTCGGGCGCGGTACACCATATTGCGGGCATGCGACGCTCCGGCACCGTTATCGCAATCAATTCCGATAAAAACGCCCAGATTTTTGATTACGCAGATTACGGAATAATTGCCGATATAAAGGAAGTATTAAATGACTAATTAAGAATTTGTTTTTTTAAAATGTAATTTACACTTTTAAAAACCGTGTTTTTGTGTTATATTAAATTAAAATCCGAATGATATTCGTTTTAGTATGTCTTCAAAGCTTTTTGAACGGGGGGGGCAAAGTAAAATGGAATGCAAAAAATGTATATATCGCATTTTCTCTTGTCTGTTAGCTGCTTTAATTGTTTTTATGGCTATGTCTTTCTCTTTGATTAATGCGCAGTCAGCCGATATCATTCTATACGCCGGAAATACAGCAGAGTTCGCCGGAGGAACCGGAGCCGAAGATGATCCCTACCTGATTTCCACCAAAGAACATCTTAACAACGTGCGAAACTATTTGGACGCGCATTTCAAGGTGATAAGCAATATTGAATTTACCGATGAGGACTTTGCCGAAGAAGGATATTTTTATAATGACGGAAAAGCGTGGATCCCGATCGGATCCGATCAATATGTTCCGTTTACCGGCACGTTCGACGGCGGTTATCACACCGTTAAAGGTTTAAAAGTAGGAAATGGCAAACATATACTTTACGCCGGATTATTCGGATATAACGCAGGTGCTGTTTCCAACTTGAATATATGTTGCGGCGACGTGAATGCCGTTAATTCGCGAAACTACGTCTATTCCGGTGTAATTGCAGGATATAACGCCGGAATAATAAGCGATTGTCGTAACACGGGAAACAGTGTAAGTGCCACTGCTTCTTTCGATCATTCCGAAATTTATGCCGGCGGAATTACGGGATATAATGTTGGAATCATCAGCGATTGCCATAACACCGGAAATGTGAGCGCTTCTTCCTCTAACGATTCTGTTGTCTATGTTGGGGGAATTTCGGGGAAAAACCATAACGGAACAATCAGGGAATGTTGTAACACAGGAACGGTTAGTGCCGTCGATTCTGATTTATCTTCCGGACCCTATAATTCCCCGCATGCATATGCCGGCGGAATCGTAGGCGGTACCAATGAAACTATAAGTAACTGTTATAACACCGGAGTGGTGAGCGCTATTGCTGCCGCTGATTCCAAACCTTCTTCTTCTCATGCTTTTGCAGGAGGAATTGCAGCAGGTAACGGTGTTGAAGGTACAATCGTCAAAGACTGCTACAACACGGGAAGTGTGAGCGCAATATCTTCCTCCGCTACTTCTCCTGAGGCTATTGCCGGAGGAATTTTCGGACTAAATTATTACGGAACCATTGGCAATTGCTATAACACAGGAACAGTAAGCGCAACTTCAACTTTTACCGATTCCTTTATTTGTGATATGGATTTTGTCGGCGGAATTGTAGGAAGTAACGACGGTGCCGTCAGTAACTGCTATTATCTCGATAGCATCTCAAGCGGATGCGGCTTTGGCGAAAAAGCCGGTATGATTTCATGTACAGAGATAGAGTTGAGATTACAACAAACTTTCTCGGAGTTTGATTTTGAGTCTGTTTGGACAATGGACGGAAACGCGGACTATCCCTATCCTGAATTGAAAGATAATCTTATGGTCTTTTCTGTTGTATTACCCGGTGACGTTGACGAAGACGGCAATATTACGGCTTCCGACCTTGCGTTACTTTGGCGGTTATTGTTAGAAGGCCGCGAAAATTTTGCTTCCGACGTTAATAATGACGGGCTAACCGACATACGCGATTTAATAAAGCTTAAAAAATTGCTCTTGCTGTGATTAACGAACTAATATTTAAAGCCAAATAACTAACCGTATAAAACAAAACCTTTTGTCCGACGTCCGAAACGACCTCGGCGAAAGGTTTTTTTGTCGGCAAATTTCCGAAATTTTAGCAAAACAAAGAAAAACAAGCTTATCGTTCACAAATTTCAAGGGTTTCAAAGAGTATTTTTTTGAATTTTTTCTGTGTTTTTGTGATTTTGTCTTTGAAAAGTATTGACTTCTTGTATTTTTTGGTGTATATTATACTTGTATTTAGTTTGGAGGTATATATATGAAAAAGATTTATACTGCTGAAATTAAAAAAACCGACCGTATAACCAAGCTTGTCGACGAGCTTATATCCGGCACTCCCACTATTGAGTCCGACCGCGCGGAAATATTGACCGAAAGCTATAAAAATACCGAAGGTCTTTCAATATATTTAAGGAGATCGAGAGCTTTTAAGGCTATTTGCGAAAAGCTTCCGGTGGTTATTCGCGACAACGAGCTTGTCGTGGGCAGCAACTGCATTGAGGTAAGAGGCTGTCCCACCTTCCCGGAATATTCAAATAAATGGCTCGAGGCCGAGTTTGATACCATAGCCACACGAAATGCGGACGCTTTTAATATCTCCGACGAAACTGCCGCAAAGCTTGTGGAAGTACATAAATATTGGCAGGGCAAAACCACAAGCGAGCTTGCGACCTCGTACATGGCGCCCGAGGCTCTCACCGCCATAGATCACAATATATTTACCGTAGGCAACTATTATTACAACGGCGTAGGCCATGTCAGCGTAGATTACGCCAAGGTGCTGAAGATCGGCTTTAACGGCATATACGACTATGCCAAATCCCAAAGAGACAAATGCAATATTTACGACAGCGATTACGCTAACCGTTACAATTTTTTGACTTCGGTAATGGAAAGCTGTGAAGCCGCCGTTATCTTTGCGAAGCGCTATTCCGCCGCCGCGCGCGATATGGCGCAAAAATGTACCGACATCGCTCGCCGCGACGAATTGCTTACAATTGCCGAAATTTGCGATAAGGTGCCGGCAAAGGGCGCCGAGAGCTTCTACGAGGCATGCCAATCCTTCTGGTTTGTGCAGCTGCTCATTCAAACCGAAGCGAGCGGTCACTCCATTTCGCCCGGTCGTTTTGATCAATATATGTACCCTTATTATATAAAGGATATCGAAAGCGGCAAAATAACCCGCGAACAGGCGCAGGAGCTTATCGACTGCCTGTGGGTAAAGCTTAACAGCCTTAATAAGGTGCGCGATGCCCTCTCCGCCGAAGGCTTTGCCGGCTACAGCATGTTCCAGAACCTCTGCGTGGGCGGTCAGGACGTTGACGGCGTAGACGCCACAAACGATTTATCTTATATGTGTATTACCGCCTCCATGCATGTAAAGCTTCCCCAGCCTTCGCTTTCCATGCGCGTCTGGAACGGTACGCCGCACGAATTGATGGTTAAGGCGGCACAGCTTACCAAAACCGGTATAGGCTTGCCCGCTTATTATAACGATGAGATAATCATTCCCGCCCTTATTTCGGACGGTCTCTCGCTTCAGGACGCCCGAGATTATTGCATTATCGGCTGTGTTGAACCGCAAAAGGGTGGCAAGAGCGACGGCTGGCACGATGCGGCATTCTTTAATATGTGCCGCGTGCTCGAGCTCGTATTCACCAACGGTAAGGATATGGGAGTTCAGGTAGGACTCAAGACCGGTACGCTTGCCGAGCTTGACACCTATGAGAAGTTCTTTGAGGCTTACAAAAAGCAGATGGATTATGCGATAAAGCTTATGGTCAACGCCGATAACGCGGTAGACTACGCGCATATGCAGCGCTGTCCGCTGCCCTTTGTATCCTCTATGCTCGACGATTGTATAGCGAGAGGCAAATCCGCACAGGAGGGCGGCGCGGTTTATAATTTCACCGGTCCCCAGGGCTTCGGTATAGCCAACGTTGCCGACGGTCTTTACGCCGTGAACGAATTGGTTTACAAGACGAAATTCGTTACCTTAGAGCAGTACGCCGACGCGATAAAGAACAATTTCGGTATGCCTTATACCGATAAATATGCCAAAACTCTTACGGTAGAGGTGGTAAAGGAAATCGCCTCCAAGGGTTACGAGGTTACCCCCGCGCAAATAACCGATATATTCAATCAAATAAAGAATAACGTAATAGCCGAGGATAAGAAAAAAGAGTATAAAGCGCTTTATGACAAGATAAATTCTTTGCCTAAATTCGGCAACGATATCGATGAGGTAGACAATTACGGACGCGAAGCCGCATATACCTATACAAGACCTATCAAGCAGTACGAAAATCCGCGCGGCGGCAAATTCCACGCCGGACTTTACCCCGTATCCGCCAATGTGCCTTTGGGCGAGCAAACCGGCGCCACACCCGACGCCCGACTTGCCGGCACCCCCGTTGCGGACGGCGTATCGCCCGCGGCGGGCCGCGACGTTAACGGTCCTACCGCGTCGGCAAACTCGGTTGCCAAGCTGGATCACGGCATTGCCGCCAACGGCACCCTCTTTAATATGAAATTCCACCCTTCGGCGCTCAAAGGCGATTCGGGTATAGAGGGCTTTATCTCGCTTATACGCGGATTTTTCGACCAAAAGGGAATGCATATGCAGTTTAACGTTGTAAGCCGCGAAACCCTGCGCGACGCACAGCTTCACCCCGAAAATTACAAAGGGCTTGTGGTGCGCGTGGCGGGATACAGCGCCCTGTTTACCACCCTGTCGAAATCCTTGCAGGATGATATCATAAACCGTACGGAGCAGGGAGGCTTTTAGGGGAAATGTCTGATTATTTGAATGTATCCGGCAGGATTTTCAATATTCAGCGGTTCTCCGTGCATGACGGCCCGGGAGTCAGAACCATCGTCTTTTTCAAAGGCTGTGCGCTCAGGTGCAAATGGTGCTGTAACCCGGAATCACAGTCGTTTGAAATTCAAACCATGGTGCAAAACGGCAAGGAAAAAACCGTCGGGTACGACGTCACGGTGGAAGAAGTGCTCCAAACCGTGGTTCGCGACGCTCCGTATTATAACCGTTCGGGCGGCGGACTTACCCTGTCGGGCGGAGAAATGCTTTGCCAAAGCGATTTTGCCTACGCTTTGCTGAGGACGGCTAAGGAAAATGCCGTAAATACCGCGGTTGAAACCACCGGCTTTGCCCCTTATGAAAAAATCGAAAAGCTTTTGCCGTATATCGATACGGTGCTTATGGATATTAAGCATATCGACAGCGCCAAGCACGAGGCCTTTACGACAAGAACCAACGAATTGATACTTGAAAATGCCGCCAAAATAGCCGAAAACGCGCATAAGCTTATAATTCGGGTTCCCGTAATCCCCACCTTTAACGATACCGAGCCGGAAATCGCGGCTATCGCAAAATTTTCGGCAGGCTTAAAAAATGTAAACGAAATAAACCTTTTGCCCTACCATAATTACGGTAAAGACAAATATACGGGGCTCGGCAGGGAATATCCGATGGGTGATACGCCGATGCCGCGAGATGAGCATATGCAAAAGCTCAAAGCCGTTGCGGAGGGCTACGGTCTTAAATGCAAAATAGGAGGTTAAGGCTGTGGATCGGGATTTATCTTTACAGGATAAGCTCAGAATAGTTCAGGAATTGGTTCCGGGCAAGCAGATAACCATAGCTCACGTTATCGCAAACCCCGACGATATTCTTTACAAAAAGCTCGGGCTTGATCCGGCGGTCGAATATTCCAGAACCGCTATAGGTATCGTTACCATGTCTCCGGCGGAGACCGCCATAATAGCCGGCGATATCGCTATCAAGGCGTCCGCGGTCGAGCTCGGATTTGTCGACCGGTTCAGCGGCACTCTTATAGTGACCGGCACTATTTCGGACGTTATGGCGTCGCTTACGGCATTGGTCGATTATTGCCGCGATACCTTGGGTTTTACCGTTTGTCCGATTACCAAAACGTAATGAAAAAATTAATTTTAATAGGGCGAAGCGAGAGCGGCAAAACCACCCTCACACAAATACTTCGCGGCGAAGAAATAAGCTACAACAAAACCCAATATATAAAGTTTGAAAACCAACTTATAGACACGCCGGGCGAATACGCCCAAACGCATACCCTCGGCAGAGCACTGGCGCTTTATTCCTATGAGGCGGATATTGTGGGGCTCCTTATAAGCGCCAATGAGCCTTATTCGCTTTTCCCCCCATGCATTACCTGCATGGTCAACCGCGAGGTAATAGGAATAGTCACAAAATCGCAGGAACCGGACGCCAACCCCGAAAGAGCGGAAAATTGGCTCAGACTCAGCGGTTGTAAGCAAGTTTTTAAAATAGATTCGGTTACGGGGTACGGCGTTAACGAGCTTATAACCTACTTAAATCGATAAAAAACACATTAAAACAAAAAAACAAAGAAAAAAACAGAAAAATGTGTTGACTTATTACTGCTTTTGTAGTAAAATGTAGCTTGTAAAGAAATTATTTTGATAAAACTTTTGTTTTATATATTAAGAATGGAGCGGTGACAATGAACATTGATTCAAAAAATGTTGAGCAGATTGTCAAGCAGGTTCTTATGGAAATGGGCGGCGCCTTACCCGAAAAGGCGAAAAGCGCGGGCCCGATTCCCGAAAAGAGCCGTGTGGCAATGCTCACGTCTCTTGAACATTATGACATCAAGGAATACCCGATACCGAAGCTCGGCGACGACGATATTCTCGTCAAGGTCGAGGGCTGCGGCGTTTGCGGTACGGATGCGCATGAGTTCAAGCGTGACCCGTTTGGTCTTATTCCCGTAGTGCTCGGACACGAGGGCACGGGCGAGATCGTGAAAATGGGCAAAAACGTTAAGAAGGACAGCGCGGGTAAGCCTTTAAGCGTAGGCGACAAGGTAGTTACCAGCATGATTTTCGCCGATAATCCCGATATTACGATGTTCGACCTTAATAAGCAGAACGTCGGCGGTGCGGACGTTTACGGCTTGCTGCCCGACGACGACGTTCACTTAAACGGCTGGTTTGCCGATTATCTGGTGGTAAGAGGCGGCTCTTCGATATTCAACGTAAGCGATTTGTGCCTTGAGGACAGAATACTTATCGAGCCCTGTGCCGTGCTTATACATGCTGTGGAACGTGCCAAAACGACCGGTCTTCTTCGCTTTAACAGCCGTGTGGCGGTACAGGGATGCGGACCTATCGGTCTTATATGCATCGCGGTTTTGCGCACGATGGGTATTGAAAACATCGTGGCTGTGGACGGCGAAGAAAAGCGTCTTGCCTTTGCTAAGGAAATGGGCGCCTGCGCTGCGGTAAACTTTAAGGAGTATAAGGGTATCGAGGCGCTTGCCGGCGCTGTGGAAAAGGCGTTCGGCGGTTATTTGGCAGATTTCGCTTTCCAATGCACGGGTTCTCCCGTAGCGCACAGCAACGTTTATAAATTCATCCGCAACGGCGGCGGACTTTGCGAGTTGGGATTCTTTATCAACGGCGGCGACGCCACTATAAATCCCCACTTTGACATTTGCTCCAAGGAAATAACCACCGTAGGCTCTTGGGCATATACTCTTCGCGATTACGCCACCACCTTTGATTTTATAAAAAGAGCCAATGGCATCGGTTTACCGCTTAAAAAGCTTATAACCCACAAATTCCCTCTTTCTCAGATTAACGAAGCGCATGAAACGAATCTGAAGATGGAAGGTTTGAAAATAGCAATAATCAACGAATAATTTATTTGGAGGTGTAGAAAATGGCACTTGAAGCATTGGGAATGGTAGAAACAAGAGGTTTGGTTGCCGCGGTTGAGGCTGCCGACGCTATGGTAAAGGCGGCGGACGTAGTGCTTATCGGTACCGAGAAAATAGGTTCCGGACTCGTAAGCGTTATGGTACGCGGCGACGTAGGCGCCGTTAAGGCGGCTACGGAAGTAGGCAGCGCTGCTGCCTCAAAATTGGGCGAGCTCGTAGCGGTTCACGTGATCCCGAGACCCCATGGAGACGTTGAAAAAATTCTACCGAAATTTTAACAGGCGGTGACAACAATGGCTGAAACCAAAAAAACAAACAAATCGGCTTCCGCTAAGCCGGCGGCCGCCGAAGCCGCCCCGAAAACAGCAACGGATGCTTTAGACGAAACCAAAAATACAAAACCTATCAAGGAGGAAAAGAAAATGTCACAAGAAGCATTGGGAATGATTGAAACAAGAGGTTTGGTAGCCGCTATCGAGGCTGCCGACGCTATGGTAAAGGCTGCTAACGTACAGCTTATCGGTACCGAGAAAATAGGTTCCGGACTCGTAAGCGTTATGGTACGCGGCGACGTAGGCGCCGTTAAATCCGCCGTTGAAGCGGGCGGTGCCGCCGCATCGAGCTTAGGCGAAATTATCGCTACTCACGTAATCCCGAGACCTCACGGCGACGTTGAAAAAATTCTTCCCACTTTAAAATAATTTAGGTTCACGAAATTCTGTACGAAGGTGAACCGGGTATGATAGTGGGAAAAGTAGTTGGCAGCGTAGTTGCCACCCGTAAGAATGAAAATTTGACGGGAAACAAATTTCTGATTGTAGAACCGTTCGGCAATATGGCGGGCGACGGTCGTATTGTAGCTATAGATAACGTCGGCGCCGGTATCGGCGAGGAGGTTTTGGTAGCTTTAGGCAGTGCCGCCCGCATCGGCTGCGGGGTTAAAGATTCACCGGTGGATGCCGCAATAGTCGGCATAATTGATGATTCGATCGGACTGGAGTAGTTTATGCAATTGGAAGCTTTAGCTGAAATTTTAAGGGAAAACGGCATCGTCGGCGCCGGCGGTGCCGGGTTCCCGGCTTATGCGAAGCTCGATAAACGAGCCGACACAATAATACTTAATTGCGCGGAATGTGAACCGCTTTTTAAGGTACATAGGCAATTACTCGAAAAATGTGCTTATGAAATAGTAAGCACATTGTCTTTAATTGCCGACGCCGTCGGCGCCGAGCGCGCCGTAATCGGCATTAAGCGCTCTTACAAGGGCGCCGCCGAAGCCGCATTGGCGGCTTCAAAAGCTTTTCCGAAGGTATCTCTTTCCTATTTACCGGAGATATACCCCGCGGGAGACGAGCTTATTCTTACTTATGAAACCACCGGCAGGGTTATAAAACCGGGCAATATCCCGATATCCGTCGGCGTTACCGTTTTCAATGTGGAAACGGTGCTTAATATTTACAGAGCCGTTAAAGAAGGGGCAGGCGTTACCCACAAATACCTGATGGTCGCGGGCGAGGTTCAAAATCCCCAAATCTTGCGAGTTCCCCTCGGTATAACCTACAGGGAAGTCGTCGATTTGTGCGGCGGCTCAACGATCGACCAACCCGCCTATCTTGCGGGCGGTCCTATGACGGGTAAAATAGATTCTCCCTACGGTTTAGTTACGAAAACAACAAATGCGGTGATTTTATTGCCGCCTGATCATTATATAGTCGAGCGTAAAACGGTAAAGCCGAATATCGGCATAAAGCGGGCTATGAGCGCCTGCTGCAGCTGTCGGATGTGCACCGACTTATGTTCGAGAAATCTTTTGGGCCATCCCATAGATCCGCAGAGCTTTATGCACGGCATTTCGCAGAATACGGTTATTGAAATAAAACCGTTTTTAAATACCTTTTATTGCTCGCAGTGCGGACTTTGCGAAATGTACTCCTGTATGCAGGGGCTCTCTCCCGCATCGCTTATAAACGAGTACAAAAGCGGTCTTCGCGCCAAAGGAATCAAACCCCCCGAAACTCCCGAATTTGGCGGAGTTTCCGATAAGCGCCCCTATAGGTGCGTTCCCGTAGCCCGTCTTGTGGGAAGATTGGGGCTTACAAAGTATAACACGGCAATTCCTTTCTCGACGCGCAAGGTTACCGCCGACCGCCTCACGGTAGGCCTCCATCAGAATATCGGCGCGCCGTCTGCGGCGATCGTCAAAAAAGGCGATACCGTTAAAGCAGGTCAGAAAATAGCGGAAGCGCCCGATGGTAAGCTCGGCGTCGCAGTTCACGCGCCGATGTCAGGCAAAGTTTCGCTTGTTACGGATGATTATATAGTATTAGAGAAGGGCAGGAAGTGACAGTATGGCAAAAGCAATCGGTATGGTCGAGTACGCTACAGTTTCCACCGGTATTCAGGCGGCCGATACGTTGGTAAAAACCGCCGCCGTCGAGATTATAGAAGCACAGGTTGTCTGCCCGGGCAAGTATATAGTAATAATTTCGGGAGAATTAAGCGCGCTTAAAGCGTCGGTTGACGCCTGCAAGGTAAAATACGGCGAAAAGCTTATAGACAGCTTTGTTTTGGGGAACGTACACGAGGGTATTTTCCCCGCTATATACGCTACGGTTGACGTTGAAAATCCGCGCGCGCTCGGCGTTATGGAGACCTATTCCGGAGCATCGATTATAGTTGCCGCGGACGCCGCCGCAAAAAGCGCCGACGTCACCTTGGCGGAGGTTCGCATAGCGAGAGGCATGTGCGGTAAATCTTATTTGATACTTACCGGCGAGGTCGCCGCCGTTACCGCCGCCATAGAAAAAGCCAACGCCGCGGCGGGGGATAGGGGAATGTTCCTCGATTCCTCGGTAATTCCCAATCCCGATTCCAAGCTGTGGGAAAAAATTCTTTGATTTTAAAAAGATTTACAATAAAATGAAAGGCTGTTGATAATTTTGAATATTGATGAAAAGCAGATAAGCGAAATAGTAAAAAACATTCTTTCAAATATGAGCGCAAATACGCCCGCAAATGAAGAACGTAAATACAAGGGCGTTTTTGATACTATGACCGAGGCTTTGGAGGCTGTATCAAAAGCATACAAGCAGTATCGTTCTTACTCGGTAGCTCAAAGAGAGCAGATAATTTCCAAAATACGTGAGCTTACCCGAAACGAAGCCGAGGAATTGGCGAAGCTCGGTGTAAGCGAAACCGGCATGGGCAGAGTATCCGATAAAATAATCAAGCATAAGCTTGTCGCCGATAAAACTCCCGGTACGGAGGATTTGTCTCCCTCGGTATTGACGGGCGATAACGGACTTACCCTCATAGAAATGGCGCCCTACGGCGTAATCGGAAGCATTACCCCTTCGACAAATCCGAGCGAGACGGTTATCTGCAACTCGATAGGCATGATAGCCGGAGGCAACGCGGTTGTATTCAACCCTCATCCCAACGCCTGCAAAACCGCCAACTATGCGGTGGATCTTGTAAACCGCGCCGTTTTGGCGGCGGGCGGCCCCGAAAATTTGGTTGTATCGGTTTATAAGCCGACTATGGATACTTCAAAGGAAATGATGGCGTCTCCCGCGGTTCGCATGCTGGTTGCAACCGGAGGACCGGGCGTTGTACGCACATTGCTTTCTTCCGGTAAAAAGGCTATCGGCGCCGGCGCCGGCAATCCGCCCGTTATAGTCGACGAAACCGCCGATATCAAAAAGGCGGCGCGCGATATAGTCGCGGGTGCAAGCTTCGACAACAACCTGCCGTGCATCGCCGAAAAAGAATGCTTCGCGGTAAATTCAATTGCAGACGAGCTTATAGCCGGCATGCAGGAGGCGGGAGCTTATCTTATTAAGGATTCGCAGATTGAAAAGCTGCTTAAAATCGCCCTTATCGAAAAAGACGGTAAATATTCCATAAATAAAAAGTGGGTTGGCAAGGACGCCGGTAAATTCTTAAAGGAGCTCGGCATTAATTCCGACACACGCCTTATAATCTGCGAGACAAAGGCGAATCACCCGTTTGTACAGGTTGAAATGATGATGCCGATTTTACCGATAGTCAGGGTTGCTGATATTGACGAGGCGATCGATAAAGCGGTTGCCGCCGAGCATGGCAACAGACATTCGGCGCATATACATTCGACAAATATCAATAATCTTACGAGATTTGCCCGCGAGGTTGAGACCACCATTTTCGTTAAAAACGCTCCTTCATACGCGGGTATAGGCGCAGGCGGCGAGGGGTACACCACCTTTACCATCGCAGGACCTACCGGCGAAGGCTTGACCGCCGCTCACTCCTTTACGAGACAGCGCCGCTGTGTTATGGTAGACGGCTTGCATATCGTTTGATCGCTTTGAAATTCGCTTTTTCTTACAACGGAGGAACAGTACAGTATGAATGCATTGGGAATGCTTGAGGTATATAGCTTTACGACCGCAGTTTGCGCCGCGGATATTGCGGCAAAGGCGGCGGACGTTAAGGTTATTGCTTTTGACAGAACCCGACCCAAATCCGAAGCCGTTCCGGCGCCTCTGGTAATGCAGCTTAAGGTCGAGGGCGACGATGCTTCGGTAAAAGCGGCTATAGAATCGGCTTCCGCCTATGCCGAAGCGGAAGGCATGTATATTGCGTCGCACGTAATATCGCGCCCCGGGCAGGATATGGAAAAAATGGCATATCTGCTTGATATGAACAGGGATAATTACAATAAAAAGCTTCCGAAAACCTTTTACGGCGCCGATGTGGAAGCGCCGGACGTGGATTTTGCCATAGGACTTTTGGAGGTTTCGGGGCTGGTAGCCTCAATTGCGGGGCTTGACGCTATGTTAAAGGCCGCGTCCGTACGACTTATTCATTCGGAAAAGCGTTTGGGCGGCAGATTGGTTACTTTGATTGTAAAGGGCGATATTTCCGACGTGCAGGCGGCGATAGACGCCGGCGCAAATACCGCCGCGCCTTTGGGCAAGGTTCACGGCAAGGCGGTTATAGCAAACCCCCATGGGGAAGTAATGAAATTTTTTGATTACGAGGTTTAAAAACGGTATAGCAATGCAATCATATTACATTGTAATCTGATTGCATTGCTATAAGGCAATAATTAAAATCTAAATGAGGTGTCTACATGCTTGCTCTCGAAAGACAAAAACGAATTTTAGAGCTTTTGAATATAGAAGGCGCCGTTATGGTAAGCAAGCTGAGCGCGGAGCTCGGCGTTACCGAAGAAACGGTACGGCGCGATCTTGAAAAGCTTGAATCCAAGGAACTCCTTCGCAGAACACACGGCGGCGCACTTCCCATGGACGAAAGCAATTACGAATTTTCACTTGAAAAACGAAAATCCTTGAATGTTGAATCAAAACAGGCGTTGGCGCGCAAGGCGGTACAATATATCGCTACGGGCGATACGATTTTTTTGGACGCCTCCACCACCACCTTTTATATGGCAAAAGAGCTTAAAACCATGAAAAATATAACCATTATAACCAATTCCATAAGGGTTATAAACGAGCTCAGCGGTATTGACAGCATTAAGGTAATTGCCGTAGGCGGCATAGTGAGCAACAATCAGTCGCTTGTAGGCTCTATTGCAGAAAATTACATTGCCGATAATTACTTCGCCGATAAAATGTTCTTTTCAAGCAGGGGCATAGGCGAAAACCTTATAATACTTGAGGGCAACGAGCAGGAATGCTTTATAAAGCAAAATATGCTTAAAAACTCTCATACGCATTATTATCTTTGTGATAAATCAAAGGTCGGCAGAATAGGCTATATGCGCCTTTCTACCTTTGAAAATATAAATTATCTTATAACCGACGCCCAAATCGAAGGCGCGCTTAAGGATAAGCTTGACGAATACAACGTAAAAATTATCAACGCTTAACAGAGGTGCAAGTAAATGTTAGTAAATTTAAACGATGTTTTGATACCGGCAAAAAAAAATAAATACGCGATAGGACTTTTTAACGCGGTAAATCTTGAGCTCGCGCGCGGCATTTTAAACGCGGCGGAGTCTACGCAGTCGCCCGTTATTATGGGTACCGCCGAGATATTGCTGCCTTACGGACCTTTGGATGAGGTTTCGTATTATTTAATTCCCATGGCTAAAAAATCATCCGTGCCCGTAGTCGTACATCTCGACCACGGTCTTACCTATGATACCTGCATTAAGGCTCTGGAGCTCGGCTTCAGCTCGATTATGTACGATTGCTCTACCGATTCCTATGACGAAAACGTTCGCAAGGTTAAGGAAATGGCAAAAATCGCCCATTCCTACGGTGCCACCATAGAGGGCGAGCTCGGTCATGTGGGCGATAACGAGGGCTCCGCGGAGGGCAACCACACTCAGGTAGATCCGTCGAGCTTCTTTACCGATCCCGCGCTTGCCAAGGATTTTGTCGATAAAACCGGCGTAGACGCGCTGGCTATCGCGGTTGGCAATGCGCACGGCGCTTACAAGCTTCCGCCCAAGCTCGATTTCGAGAGGATCCGCACCATCGCCTCTACGGTAGACGTTCCGCTCGTGCTCCACGGCGGCTCCGGACTTACCGACAATGATTTCAAGCAGGCGATCAAAGAGGGCATAAGCAAGGTCAACATCTTCACCGATATTAACGTCGCCGCGGTTGAGGCGGAATTTAAAAAATTCCAAAGCATGGAAAAGGGCATTATCGATCTTATTCCCGCCGCCGTTGAAGCGGTTAAGCAGGAAACCATGAAGAAAATGAAGCTTTTCGACAGCGACGGAAAAGCGGCTTTAAGCGGCGCCTCATCCTTTACAAACGACGCCGATATCGCGGAATTAACCAGACTCGTAGCCGCAGAGGTTGTAAAATATCTTAAAAAATAATCAAATCGATATAAATCTATATGAAAAAGCGCTTAGTGACGATGAATCGCTAAGCGCTTTTTTGTTAAGTATTTAAAGTTTTCGATGAATATCACAATTCGGGCTTAAATGCGGGGATAGCCTCCAATTTAAAGCGGGAGGCGGCATACATCCGGTCGATTTTGGCTTTTATATCCGCGTCCTCACATATACCTTCTCTGATATATTTATCCAGCGTTTCGTAGGTAAATCCCAGGTTGTCCTCGTCGGTTTTACCGCTGAGCCCGTCGATGGGAGTTTTTTCTATAAGATTTTTCGGAAGATTTAAAACTCTGCCTATTTCCCGCACTTCCGCTACGGTGAGATTTGACAGCGGACTGAAATCGCCCGCCGCATCGCCGTATTTTGTGGAATATCCCACCCAATCCTCAGAAAGATTGCAGGTGTTCGCAACACGTCCGTTGTTTGACTGACTTACGGCGTAAAGTGTAGCCATGCGTATTCGTGCCGGCAGATTGACTTTTGTTTGTCTCGATATTTCCATATCCCTCGGCATTGCCTGCAAAACGCCGTTTACCGCGTCCAAAATGTTAACGACGTAATGCTTTATTTCGAGATGTCCTACAAGCTGTTTTGCGCAGTCGATATCGTGCTGTTCGCCGCAGGGCATGAGCACGCCTATGACCCGATCTCTGCCAAGGGCTTCGACGCAAAGCGCCGCCGTTACCGAGCTGTCCTTGCCGCCGGAAATGCCTATTACGGCATTACAGCCCTTGCCGTTTTTTTCGAAAAAATCGCGTATCCATAAAACACATTGATCCTTAACCTTTTGTGCGTTAAACATAACTTTCTCCTTATTTGCCGTTTTAAGAGTAAATTTTGATAATATTTTCCGCCGACTGTTTTTTTGAAATACAGTTGTCCATCGCGTTTTTTTCTATGTAATGGTGAGCCTCCGATTCGGACATTCCGAGCTCGCTTATAAGCAAAAACTTGGCGCGGTTGATAATGCGTATCTCCGCCATACGTTCCTCTATGGAGGAGGTTTTCGCCTCGAGTAAGCGGAATTTTTCGCGAAGGCTTGCCATCCATCTGAGCGATTGTGCCAATAAGGCGGCGTTTGTGGGCTTCGGCAGGGTAAAGACGCCGTATTCGGTAACCTTTTCGGTCACTTCATCGTTAATTTCACTGCGTGAGAACAAAAGCACCACGGTATTTTGAGAACGACTGCAATCAATGGCAAATCGCATGCTCGAACCGTCCGGCATAGGGGAGTTGACGATCAAAAAGTCAAAGCTTCGCGCCGCAAATTGCCTTTTGGCTTCGCTTATACTTTCCGCAGTGGATATGATCTGATATTTCGGAGGGGTGAGCATTTTTTTTATAGCGTTATTAAAGCTATCCGATGCAGAAACTACAAGAACACTGTAAACCTGTTCTTTTAAGCTCATACACAAATGCCCCTTTCCGTTTATTTTTTGCAATAAATTTTTAAAATTTCTTCGGGAATATGTTCCTTTATAAATTCGCTTTTGTAAGCTTTATCGCATGCCTCTTTAAGCGAAGAGGGCAGTCTTTGAAAGCTTTGCGGCAATTCGCCGTCGGCATTGTACGGATTGTCGTCAACCGCCTTGGGCATTTCAAGCTTATTGTTTATTCCGTAAAGCCCGGCGTAAATAATAAGCGCGAACGCCAAATACGGATTAGCCGTCGAATCGGGTGAACGCAATTCCGCTCTGCGGTATCCGCCGCGCGCGGGAGGAATGCGGATAAGCCGGTTTCGGTTTTCGCTTGACCAGGAAACGTAATCGGGTGCTTTATGATAGCCGAAGCGCTTGTACGATTCCTCCACCGGATTTAAAAATGCGGTCATTTCGGCGATCTTGTCCAAAACGCCGGCGGTCATATACGGGAGCAAATCCTCGCCGCCGTCGGATCTTACCGACATATTGATATGAAATCCGTTGCCGGGGAAGTCCTTGAACGGCTTCGGTGAAAAGCTTGCATATAAGCCGTTGCGGTGAGCTACGGTTTTAACCACCGTCTGAAAGGTCAGAGCATTGTCCGCCGCGGTGAGGGCGTCCGAATAATTGAAATCAATTTCGTTCTGCCCGGGGCCGCGCTCGTGATGGGAGCTTTTGGGGCGTATTCCCATCTGTTCGAGCGTAAGGCATATTTCGCGGCGTATATTTTCGCCCTTGTCCCTGGGGGCTATATCCATATATCCCGCCTCGTCATAGGGAATATCGGTGGGTTTTCCGTTATCGTCCAATTCAAAAAGATAAAATTCCTGCTTGGAACCGAAGGAGAAGGATATACCCTGCTTTTCGGCGGCGGCTATCGCTTTTTTGAGCAAATAGCGGGTATCGTATTCGAAAGGTCTGCCGTCTGCGTAGGTGACGGCGCTGTACATTCTTACCACCTTTCCGTGCTCGGGGCGCCACGGCAAAACCATTAAGGTTTCGCTGTCCGGCTTTAAGTACAGGTCGGTAAGCGTTTCGTCACCGTACCCCTCTATCGAAGAAGCGTCAAAGGCAATTCCGTATTCAAAAGCACGCTCAAGCTCGTCGATCATAACGGAAATATTCTTTTGAACCCCGAAAACGTCGCAGAAAGCCAATCGAATGAATTTTACGTCATCCTCATAGACGTATTGCATTATTTCATCTTTTGAATACTTCATAAAAGTACCTCTTTTCTTTAATTAGCCACGTACATTTGCTGATAAGGATTTTTAGTGTCCGGTACGATTTTGGTAAAGGTTGAATTAAGTATTTCCTCTTCGGGGATAAGAAATTCCTTGCAAAATTCTTTTATGTATTCCCGTATTTCGTCAAGGTCGGCGTCGTCCGCCCTGCTTACCGTGACGTTATCCGGAAATTTGACCCTACTGCAATCGGATCTTAAAAAGATTTTGCCGCCGTGCATACCGGTACAGGGGAAATTGCTTACAATATCGCGGTTCTCTTTGTCAAGGCCCAGGACTATTATAATGCCGCCCGCCTGATATTCACCCAAAAAGCTTCCGCAGCTGCCGCCTATTACCATAACGGGGCGCTTTTCCTTATATTCCTTCATATGTATGCCCGCACGGTATCCGGCGTTGCCTTTGACAAATATTTTGCCTCCGCGCATAGCGTATCCCGCGGCGTCTCCTATATTGCCGTGAACGATTATTCTGCCCTCGTTCATAGTGTCGCCCACCGCATCCTGCGCGTTGCCGTGAACGTTGATATCCGCGCCGTTAAGATAAGCGCCGAGCGCGTTGCCGGGTATACCGTATATTTCGAGCGATAAATCGGACATGCCCGCGGCTATAAAACGCTGACCGCAGCAGCCCTTAAGCTTTACCTTACCGGAGATTTTGCGGAGAATGTCATTTACGTCTTTATATCCCGATAATGAAATATCCTTTTCTATCATTATACCACACCTCCGAATTTTTTTCTACGGTTTTCTTGAGAAAATGCCGCCGTGCTTGATATTTTTTGAAGCAATTCGAAATTTACCGACGAAAGGGGAGTTTTTTCACGAATAAGCGAGGTGTAAATTCCCGCCCTTTCGGTATTGCCGATAAGTATAAATCCGGTCAAAAGCCCGTCCTTTGTATAAAGGCGCTTTATTGTTCCGTCGCCCTTTTCCTCGTAAAGCGTACCGCCCTTGCTTTCGTCGTAATAACTGCCCGCGGTCATAATATGCAGTCCGAAAAAGCCTATTGAGTTCATCGGTATCGCTTTATCGAATACTTCATTGCCGCCGCTCATATTAAGCCCGGCGCAATGCCCTTGCATATATGCGTTGGGAAGCAGTGCCAGAACCCGCTTTTCTCCGCAGGAGACGTCCTCGCCCTCGGTGCAGTCGCCCGCGGCGTATACGGATTCGAGGGAGGTTTCCATGCGGGTATTTATTATAATTCCACGGTTTACTTCGCCGCCGGCGTCCTTTACAAGTCCGCTGTTTGCTCTCACGCCTACCGCCAAAACGAGCAGGTCAAACTCTATTTTGTCGCCGCTTTTCATAAAGGCGGTATTTCGGTCGAATTTAACCGCGCTGTCGCTAAGCTTTAGATTTATTCCGTTGTTTTTCAAATGCGTTTCCACGATTTTAGCGCAGTCGTTGTCCAAAATGCTCGAGAGCACCCGATCGGCAAGGTCACAAACGGTGATTTCGGCGACCTTGCCGTGTAAGCCTTCGGCGCATTTAAGTCCGATAAGCCCCGCGCCGATTATAAGAGCGCGCGAGCTTTTATCCGCCGCCTTTTCGATAGCCAAAGCGTCGTCAAGAGTTAGAAAAGAAAATTTCTTTTCCACGGTATCCAATCCCTCAAATGGCGGAATAAAGGGGGAGGAGCCGGCGGCTACGCACAGCTTGTCATAGCTTACGGTATTTCCGTCGCTAAGCGTGACCGTCTTGGCGTTTTCGTCTATTTTATCGGCGGTAACGTTATAAATTACCTCACAGCCCATATCGTTGTAAAAGCTCTCGGCGCGATATTCCATGCGCTTAAGGTCGGTTTTTCCCTCAAGATAGTAGGATATAAGCGGCCGACAGTAAACCTTGTGCGATTCCTCAGAGATTACGGTTATTTTACCCTCTGTATCCTTTTCGCGTATGCCTTCTATACAGCCTACGGCAGCGACGCCGTTTCCGATTATTACATAATTCGCCACTTTACTCACCTCTCCTCAAAAACGATCGCCCTGTTAGGACAGCCCTTGACACATGCGGGTTCTCCACAGGAGTTTTGGGTGCATAACTCGCATTTTTGCATGGTGCCGTTTTCGCCCGGCGCCAACGCGCCGTAGGGGCATACCAAAACGCAGGTAAGACAGCCGACGCATTTGTCCTTGTCAATTTTTACAACGCCGTCCTGCTTTGAAATGGCGCCCGCAATACAGCTTTTCACACATATCGGATCGGTACAGTGTCGGCAGGATACCGCGTAGGTTATCCGCTCGTCGCCCTCGACGTGTATGCGGGGGAAAATCGGTTTGCCCTTTAAAGCCTTTGCCATATCGGAAATGCCCGAATTTGCAAAAGCGCAGTTGTATTCGCAAAGGTGACAGCCGAGACACCATTCTTCGTTTACATAAATTCGTTTCATTTTGCCACCGCCTTTATTCGCCCGCGTGGGAAATACCGAGAATTTGTAATTCTTTTTCGGTAAGTCCTACTCCGCGAAGCATTAATCTGTTGCCCTTAAGCGATTCTATGGAGTTGATACCCATACCGCCCATAAGCTCTTTTATTTCATGCCGCCAGGCGTTCATAAGATTTATAAGCCGTTCGCTGCCTATATCGGGGTTGAGCCGCTTTACAAGCTCGGGGCGCTGTGTGGCAATACCCCAATTGCATTTGCCGCTTTGGCAGGTGCGGCAAAGGTGACATCCGAGCGCCAAAAGCGCCGCCGTGGCAATATAGCAGGCGTCCGCGCCCAAGGCTATCGCTTTTACCACGTCCGCTGACGAGCGTATGCTGCCGCCTACTATAAGCGATACGTTGTTGCGTATGCCCTCGTCGCGAAGTCTCTGATCTACCGCCGCTAAAGCCAATTCTATCGGGATACCCACGTTGTCGCGTATTCTCGTGGGAGCGGCTCCCGTGCCTCCGCGAAAACCGTCTATGGCTATAATATCGGCGCCGCTTCTCGCAATACCGCTTGCTATGGCGGCAATGTTATGAACCGCCGCGACCTTGACTATTATCGGTTTTTTATATTCCGTCGCCTCTTTGAGCGAAAATACCAGCTGTCTTAAATCCTCGATCGAATAAATATCGTGGTGGGGAGCGGGGGATATGGCGTCCGAGCCCTCGGGTATCATTCGCGTGCGCGAAACGTCGCCCACTATTTTGGCGCCGGGCAAATGTCCGCCTATTCCGGGCTTCGCGCCCTGGCCCATTTTGATTTCGACCGCCGCGCCCGCTTCGAGGTAGTCCTTGTAAACGCCGAATCTGCCGGATGCAACCTGAACTATCGTATTTTTGCCGTAGCAATAAAAATCCTCATGAAGACCGCCTTCGCCGGTATTGTAAAAAATACCGAGCTCGGTAGCCGCCCGCGCCAGAGAAGCGTGCGCGTTATAGCTTATCGAACCGTAGCTCATGGCGGAGAACATAACGGGCATCGAAAGCTCAAGCTGAGGCGTCAGACTGCATTTGAGCTCACCCTTGGCGTCGCGCTCTATAAGGTCGGGCTTTTTGCCCAAAAAGGTGCGGGTTTCCATAGGCTCGCGCAAAGGATCGATGGAAGGGTTTGTCACCTGCGACGCGTTTATGAGTATTTTATCCCAATAAACGGGCAACGGCTTCGGGTTGCCCATCGAAGAAAGCAATACGCCGCCGCTGTTGGCTTGCTTGTAAATTTCCTTTATCGTATCGTTCTGCCAATTTGCGTTTTCTCTTAAGGTACATTCGCTTTTAACTATTTTGAGCGCGCGCGTCGGACAAAGCGAAACACAGCGCTGACAGTTTACGCATTTGCTCTCGTCGCTTAACATAAGCCCCGCATCGCTGTCGAAATAATGCACCTCGTTTGCACATTGCCTTTCGCATACGCGGCAGGCTATACAGCGGTTATCGTTGCGGATAACCTCAAATTCCGGATAAATAAAGTCCACACTCACTGTATTGCACCCTCCTTTACTTTAATTATTAGCGCTTCGCCGCCGGCGGGAGCGTAGATGTTTTCGGCGTCGGGCTCCATGGTTCGTATGGCGGATTCCTCGCTTGCGATAAATACCATATCGTCCTTTTCGCCTATAACCATCGAACGAAGCTTCAACCGGTCGTTAAGCGCCATAAGTCCGCCCGTAAAGCCCAATATGATCGAAAACGGGCCGGTTACAAGCAGGCTTGAAAACGCCGTGCGTAAAAAGGTAAGCCTTTCCGCCTCTTTTTTATCGGTTTTGGCTTCGATAGTTGACCAGAAGGGAGCGGCGACAACGCTTGCGGCTTCTTCCAAGGTAAGCCCCTTTACGCGCACCAGGTAATCGAATATATAGGTGATTACCTCGGTATCGGTCTGCAGATTGCATTTATATCCGAACATTTCTATAAATCTGCGATTGGCGTCGTAGGAGGAAATCTCACCGTTATGTACTATCGAATAATCGAGTAAGGTAAACGGGTGAGCGCCGCCCCACCAGCCGGGCGTGTTTGTCGGATATCTGCCGTGAGCGGTCCAGGAATAGCCCTCGTATTCGTCCAGCTTGTAAAATACGCCTACGTCCTCGGGGTAACCCACCGCCTTAAAGGTACCCATATTTTTTCCGCTTGAAAAGACGTACGCGCCATCCATTTCGGTATTTATTTTCATAATCGAGCGCGCGACAAATTCCTTTTCGTCAAGCTGCATCGATAACAGCACCGATTTAAGCGGCGTTACAAAATACCGCCAGATAATGGGCTCGTCCGTAATGGCGGGAATTTTTCGCGTGGGAATTATTTCCGATTGCACTATCTCAAATCTTTCTTTTAAGAAAATTTCACAACTTTTGCGGGTATCGCGGCTGTCAAAGAAAAAGTGCAAAGCGTAAAAATCCTTGTATTCGGGGTATATTCCGTAACCGGCAAATCCGCCGCCCAATCCGTTTGAACGATCGTGCATAGGCTTCATCGATTCGGTTATCGACTGCCCTGTGGTTTTTTTGCCGAGCCTTGATATAACTGCCGATATTGCGCAGCCGGACGGTATTCTTACTTCACCTTCGGTTTTCATAAATCCTTTAGACAATACATGGGCTTTCACGTCGCGCCGCGGGCGAAGGCTTAGTATTGTCGCTCCTTTCCTGTTAAATAAAATAAAGGTGCTCATTTCGATACAGAAAAATTCCGTACCGAAATGAACACCTTTGCTCATCAGCACGATTATACTACGGAAATTATGTATTGTCAAGTCGAAAATGCGCTTAAATATGCAAATATTTTGAAAAAAATGAAAAAAATTCAAAAAATGGGGTTGACAAATGGATTTAACGGGTGTATAATTGCAAACGATGAAGGCAAGGGCGTCTTTGAAAGGTTGTATTATCCTTTTAAGGGCGTTTTTTCTTTATATTTTTTGTATGTATTATTTGGGAGGAATACGTATGTCTTATGTTGATGAAGTAATTGCAAAGGTAATTGAGCAGAACCCTGCCGAGCCGGAGTTCCATCAGGCCGTTAAAGAGGTTTTGGAGTCTCTGCGGGTAGTGGTTGACGCAAACGAAGAGGCTTTCAGAAAGGACGCTCTGTTAGAAAGAATCGTAAATCCCGAGCGCCAGATTAAGTTCCGCGTTCCGTGGGTTGACGACAAGGGGCAGGTACAGGTAAACACCGGTTACCGCGTACAGTTCAACAGCGCCATAGGTCCTTATAAGGGCGGACTCAGACTTCACCCGTCGGTAAACCTCGGTATTATCAAGTTCCTCGGTTTTGAGCAGATATTTAAAAATTCGCTTACCGGTCTTCCAATAGGCGGAGGCAAGGGCGGTTCCGACTTTGATCCCAAGGGCAAGTCCGACCGCGAGGTTATGGCGTTCTGCCAGAGCTTTATGACCGAGCTGTCAAAATATATCGGCGCCGATACCGACGTTCCCGCCGGCGATATAGGCACGGGCGCCCGCGAAATAGGCTATATGTTCGGTCAGTACAAGAGACTTAAGGGCGTATTTGAGGGCGTGCTTACCGGTAAAGGTCTTACATACGGCGGTTCGCTTGCAAGAACCGAAGCTACCGGATACGGACTTTTGTATATAGTTGACGAAATGCTCAAGTGCCATGGCGATACCTTAAAGGGCAAAACCGTAGCCGTTTCCGGCGCGGGCAACGTTGCCATTTACGCTACGCAAAAGGCTCAGCAGCTCGGCGCCAAGGTTGTTACCGTTTCCGATTCTACCGGTTGGGTATACGATCCCGACGGCATCGACGTTGCGGCGCTTAAGGAAATCAAGGAAGTTAAGCGCGCGAGACTTACCGAGTACAAAAATTACAGACCCAATTCCGAGTATCACGACGGAAAGGGCGTATGGACCGTTAAGGTCGATATCGCGCTTCCCTGCGCTACTCAGAACGAGCTTAACCTCGACGACGCAAAGGCATTGGTTGCCAACGGCGTTATGGCGGTTGCGGAGGGTGCTAACATGCCTACCACGCTTGACGCTACCGAATATTTGCAGAAAAACGGCGTTTACTTCATTCCCGGTAAAGCCGCAAACGCGGGCGGTGTCGCTACCTCCGCACTCGAAATGTCGCAAAACAGCGAGAGACTCAGCTGGTCCTTCGAGGAGGTTGACTCCAAGCTTAAGGATATCATGGTCAACCTTTATCACAATATCGACGACGCTGCCAAGAAGTACGGCTTCGAGGGCAATTACGTCGTAGGCGCCAACATAGCGGGCTTTGAAAAAGTAGTAGACGCTATGAACGCTCAGGGTATTGTATAATACGCGGCGGCGTAGCTTAAGCACATTAAAAAAAGAATATTAAAAAGGCAAGGGCGTCTTTAGTGCTTCGGCATTGAAGACGCCCTTTTTTAATTTAAAAAAAGGAGATTTTATTATGGAAAAAGTATCGGATTATTTCGGATGTTTGGTATTTGACGACAGGGTAATGAAGGCTACCTTGTCCGCGGAAGTTTACGCCTCCCTTAAAAAAACCATCGACGAGGGCGCAAAGCTTGACATCGGCGTGGCAAACGCGGTGGCGACCGCTATGAAGGATTGGGCTATTTCCAAGGGAGCCACCCATTATACCCATTGGTTCCAGCCGCTTACCGGTATTACCGCCGAAAAGCACGACAGCTTTATTTCGCCTTCGCCCGACGGCGGCGTAATAATGGAATTTTCCGGCAAAGAGCTTATAAAGGGCGAACCGGACGCCTCCTCCTTCCCGTCTGGAGGACTCAGAGCCACCTTTGAAGCGAGAGGCTATACCGCGTGGGATCCTACCTCTTACGCCTTTATAAAGGGCAAAACCTTATGCATTCCCACCGCGTTTTGTTCATACGGCGGCGAAGCGCTCGATAAAAAGACTCCCTTGCTTCGCTCCATGCAGGCTTTAAACAAGCAGGCATTAAGAATTTTGCGTTTATTCGGTAACGACACCGCTAAATGTGTTCGCTCTTCCGTAGGTCCTGAGCAGGAGTACTTCCTTGTGACTAAGGAAATGTATGATTTACGTCCCGATCTTCGCTTTACCGGACGCACCTTGTTCGGAGCGAAACCTCCCAAAGGTCAAGAAATGGACGACCATTATTTCGGCGTTATTAAACCCAGGGTTGCGGCCTATATGGAAGAACTGAATAACGAACTTTGGAAACTCGGAATATTGGCTAAAACCGAACACAACGAAGTTGCTCCCGCTCAGCACGAATTGGCCCCCATTTATACCACCACCAATATCGCTACCGATCATAACCAGCTTACGATGGAAATTATGCAAAAGGTAGCCTCCAAGCACGGCTTGGTTTGCCTGCTTCACGAAAAACCCTTCGCGGGGGTTAACGGCAGCGGTAAGCATAACAATTGGTCCATTGCCACCGATACCGGCGTAAACCTTTTGTCTCCGGGCGAGACTCCCTACGAAAACGCACAGTTCCTGCTCTTCCTTTGCGCGGTTATCAAAGCGGTTGACGATTATCAGGATCTTTTGCGCATATCGGTCGCCACCGCCGGCAACGACCACCGTCTCGGCGCAAACGAAGCGCCTCCGGCAGTTGTATCGATGTTCTTAGGCGATGAGCTCAACGCCGTTTTGGAAGCTATTGAAAACGATACGCCTTATGCCGGCACCGAAAAAACCCAGATGAAGCTCGGCGTAAACGTATTGCCCAAGTTTAACCGCGATACCACCGACCGCAACCGTACCTCGCCCTTTGCCTTTACCGGCAATAAGTTTGAGTTCCGTATGCTCGGCTCGTCAAACAGCATCGCGTGCGCCAACATAATGCTTAACAGCGCCGTTGCGGAAAGTCTTAAGATCTATGCCGACCGGCTTGAGGGAGCGGAGGATTTCGAAACCGCGCTTCACGAGATGATAAAGAAGACCATTAAGGACCATAAGCACATAATATTCAACGGCAACGGTTATGACGATTCCTGGATCAAGGAAGCCACCGAAAAGAGAGGACTTCTCAACTATCGCACGACCCCCGATTGTATGATCCATTTGCTTGACAAGAAAAATATGGATATGCTTACGGCTCACAAGGTATTCTCGGAAGCGGAGCTTAAGTCAAGATACGAAATTATGCTTGAAAACTATTGCAAGACGGTAATTATCGAGGCCAACACAATGGTGAGCATGGCAAAAACTCAAATAGCGCCGGCGGTTTCCTCGTTTGCGGCGCATACGGCAAAGACCGTCGCCGCCAAAAAGGCGGTGGATCCGGCTATTCCCTGCGCTTATGAAACCGATTTGATAAAGAAGCTTTCGGCTTTGACCGATACCATAGCGGTCAAGACGGAGGAATTGGAAGGCTGTATTTTGGAAATCGGCAAGTTAAACGACGTCGGCGAAGAGGGCGATATGATTCGCGATAAGCTTTTGACCAAAATGGCGGAGCTCAGAATTGCCTGCGATGAGGCGGAGGTTATAACCGCTAAGGATTTCTGGCCATATCCGTCCTACGGCGATCTGCTTTTCGGCGTAAAATAAATAAGCAAAATTCAAATGCTTAAATCTGTATTTTCAGGAGATGTTTTAAAATGGATGAAGCGATAAGAGAACTGATTGGCGAAGCCACCTCTGCCGAAGTTTTCGGCGTCTGGTTTTTGATAGGTGCGGCGCTTGTATTTTGGATGCAGGCAGGCTTCGCTATGGTTGAAGCCGGATTTACGAGAGCAAAAAATACCGGCAACATTATAATGAAAAACCTTATGGACTTTTGTATAGGTACCGTGGCGTTTATTTTGATAGGCTTCGGATTACTGCTCGGCGAAGACGTCGTAGGACTTATAGGCAAACCGGGATTTGATTTGTTTACCGCTTACGCAAACTTCAATTTTTCAAGCTTTGTATTTAACCTCGTGTTCTGCGCAACTACCGCTACGATAGTTTCGGGCGCTATGGCGGAACGTACAAAGTTCTTGTCCTACTGCGTATACTCGGCGGTCATATCCGCGCTTATTTACCCCATAGAAGCCCATTGGATCTGGGGCGGCGGCTGGCTGAGCGGGCTCGGCTTCCACGATTTTGCGGGTTCCTGTGCAATACATATGGTAGGCGGAATTTCGGCGCTTATCGGCGCTAAGCTGTTAGGCCCGCGTATCGGCAAATTTAAGAAGGACGAAAACGGCAAGGTTACAAAGGTAAACGCTTTCCCCGGACACAGCATCGCCCTGGGCGCGCTCGGCGTGTTTATCCTGTGGCTTGGCTGGTACGGCTTTAATGGCGCTGCCGCAACGTCGCTTCCTCAACTCGGCTCGATATTCCTTACGACCACCGTTTCTCCCGCGGTAGCGACCGTTGTATGTATGATTTTCACCTGGATAAAGTACGGCAAGCCCGACGTTTCGATGTGCCTTAACGCCTCGCTTGCAGGCCTTGTAGCCATTACTGCCGGCTGTGATGTTACCGACGCTCTCGGCTCCATAATAATAGGCGCCGTTTCAGGTGTGCTGGTGGTATTCGGCGTATGGCTGCTCGATAACAAGCTTCATATCGACGATCCCGTAGGCGCCGTAGCCGTCCATTGCTTAAACGGTATATGGGGTACCCTGGCGGTAGGCTTGTTTGCAACCTCGTCCGCTCCCGGATATTCTATCGCGGACGCTTCGGGCAAGACCATGACCGGTCTTTTCTACGGCGGCGGATTTAAGCTTTTGGGAATACAGCTTTTGGGATTTGCAAGCGTTGCCGCCTGGACCGCGCTTACGATTACCGTAGTATTTTTGCTTATCAAAAAGATTTTCGGACTCAGGGTTACCCGCGAAGAGGAAATTACGGGCCTTGACGCTACGGAGCACGGCTTGCCGTCGGCTTACGCCGGATTTGCAATGCTGCCCGATTACGTCGAGGAGGACGGCGCTCCCGTTGTTGTGGAAGGCGACGTTCCCGTAGCCGAAGCGGTCGAGGTCAAGAAGGTTCCGAGCTTCGAGGAAAGAGATGTCAAGTTTACCAAGGTCGAAATAATCTGCAAGGAATCCAAATTGGAGACTTTAAAGTCCGCTATGATGAACATAGGAATTACCGGTATGACGGTATCGCACGTTTTGGGCTGCGGCCTGCAAAAGGGCAAGCCCGAATATTACCGCGGCGTTCAGATAGAAGCCAATCTGCTGCCTAAGGTTCAGGTCGATATAGTCGTAAGTAAGGTTCCCGTAAGAACGGTTATAAACGTTGCCAAAAAGGCGCTTTATACCGGTCATATAGGAGACGGTAAGATATTCGTTTACGACGTTGAAAACGTAGTAAAGGTTCGTACCGGCGAAGAAGGCTACGAAGCTTTGCAGGATGTTGAATAATATAATACCTAAACTTAGGTCTGCGCAAGCAGGCCTAAGTTTTAAAGGTATTTATACGGGATTTATAAGCTTTGTTTCGGAGGAAATTTCCAATGTGTTCTATAATAGGCTTTTGCGGAAAATGCGCAGATTACGATAAATTTTTAAAAGGGTTCGAAAAAACCCTCTCACGCGGACCGGACGACAGCCGCATAATCGATACCGGCAACGGCTTTTTGGGCTTTCACCGGCTTGCAATAATGGGGCTTGACGACACGGGTATGCAGCCCTTTTCATTGGACGGAAGCTACGTGGTTTGCAACGGCGAGCTTTACGGATTTGAAAAGCAAAAAGCCGAGCTTTTGAAGAAGGGTTATACCTTTAAAAGCGACAGCGACTGCGAAATAATACTGCCCTTGTATCGTGAATACGGAGTGGAAATGTTCGGCATGCTTGACGCCGAATACGCCCTTGTCATTTACGACGCAAATACAAAAAGCTATATTGCGGCAAGAGATCCCATAGGCATACGGCCGCTTTATTACGGCTATGACGAAAACGGCACGATAATATTTGCAAGCGAGCCTAAAAATCTGACGCCCCTTACCGATAAAATCATGCCTTTTCCGCCCGGACATTATTATAAGGACGGTAAATTTGTCTGCTATTGCGATATAGCCGACGTAAAGGAAGTAAGCCGCGACGACCTTGAAACGGTTTGCGAAAAAATACATGATAAGCTGGTAAAGGGCGTGGAAAAGCGCCTTGTCGCCGATGCCAAGGTGGGCTTTTTGCTTTCTGGCGGACTTGATTCGTCGCTGGTATGCGCCATTGCCGCCAAAAAGAGCGGGGAGCCTATCAAGACCTTTGCAATAGGCATGAGCGAGGACGCGATAGATCTCAAATACGCAAAACAGGTCGCGGATTTTATAGGCAGCGAGCACAAAGAAATATTTATGACTCCCGACGAGGTTATTTCCTCGCTCGATAGGGTAATAGAGCTGCTCGGAACTTACGATATTACGACTATCCGTGCGAGCATGGGCATGTATCTTATCTGCAAAGCCATTCACGAGCAGACCGATATCCGCGTTTTGCTTACCGGAGAAATATCCGACGAGCTGTTCGGCTATAAGTATACCGATTTTGCGCCCGACGCCGACGCTTTTCAAAAGGAGTCGCAGAAGCGGGTGCGCGAGCTTCATATGTACGACGTACTGCGCGCCGATCGTTGTATATCGGTAAACTCGCTTGAAGCGAGGGTGCCGTTCGGGGATCTGGATTTTGTCAAATACGTTATGTCGGTAGATCCCGAGTTAAAGCTTAACAAGTACGGCAAGGGAAAATATCTGCTCCGCCACGCTTTTGAAAAGGACGATTACCTGCCTACGGAAATTCTTTGGCGCGAAAAGGCGGCTTTTTCGGACGCGGTAGGTCACTCGATGGTGGATTACCTCAAGGAATACGCCGAAAGCGTATATACCGACGAAGAATTTGAAGAAAAATGCCGAAAATACGCCCATGCGAAGCCCTTTACAAAGGAATCGCTGCTTTATCGCGAGATTTTCGAAAAATACTATCCCGGGCAATCGGAAATGATAGTCGATTTCTGGATGCCTAACAAGTCTTGGCAGGGCTGTGACGTAAACGATCCTTCCGCCAGAGTTCTTTCGAATTACGGCGAAAGCGGCAAATAGGGATAGTTGAATATACCGAAATACTCATCTTAAAAATATATTATTTTGTGCGAAAAAAGGTAAAAAACAACCTTTCCCGCAGTTGACATACTTTCCTTAAAAGTGTATAATATTATGATGGAAAATAAGGGCGCTTTAAAGCATTGCCTTTGAAACGACTCTTACCAAAAACAGCCTGAGGCTATGCTTTAACGGAGGAAAACACATGAAAAAAATGGGTCAGCTTTACGAGGGAAAGGCAAAAAAGGTTTTTGAAACCGATACAAAAGACGTTTTGATCGTTGAATACAAGGACGACGCAACCGCCTTCAACGGGCTTAAAAAGGGCACGATTGTCGGCAAAGGGGTTATCAATAACCGCATGAGCAACCTTTTGATGCAGCGGCTTGAAAAGGCGGGCATTCCCACTCATTTTATAGAGGAGATAAACGACCGCGAAACATACGTTAAAAAGGTTTCCATAGTTCCACTCGAGGTCATTATCCGCAATATAGCCGCGGGTTCCTTTTCTAAAAAATACGGCGTTCCGGAGGGTACTCCCTTTAAGGCTCCCACGATTGAATTTTCTTATAAAAACGACGAGCTCGGCGATCCGCTTATAAACAGCTATCACGCGATAGCCATTGATCTCGCAACTGCCGAGGAAATCGAAACGATCAAAAAATACGCTTTTAAGGTCAACGAAGAATTAAAGGCTTTCTGGGAAAGCTGCGGCGTTACGCTGGTCGATTTTAAAATCGAATTCGGAAGACTGTCGGACGGCAGTATAGTTTTGGCAGATGAAATCAGCCCCGATACCTGCAGACTCTGGGACAGCAAGACGGGCGAAAAGCTTGATAAGGACAGATTCCGCCGTGACCTCGGCGGTGTTGAGGACGCTTATGCCGAGGTTATGAAGCGCCTCGAAGAACATATTTAACGGAGGAATCGAGATGTCTGCCTGTGCAATAGTAGGAATAAATTGGGGTGACGAAGGTAAGGGAAGAATGGTCGACCTTCTTACCGAAGAATACGACGTTGTCGTGCGCTATCAGGGCGGCGGAAACGCAGGTCACACCGTAATCAACGAAAAAGGAAAGTTTGCTTTGCATTTGTTGCCCTCCGGTATTTTCAGAGACGGAGTGGTAAATATTCTCGGCAACGGAGTTGCCGTAGATCCTCAAAACCTTTGGGCGGAGATGGAGGAGGTAATGTCGCAAAACGTCTCTCTCACTCCGGAAAATCTTAAAATCAGCGACCGCGCGTCACTTCTGCTTCCCTGGCACAGGGATTTGGACGAGCTCGAGGAGCAAAGGCTCAAGGATAAAAAATTCGGCTCTACCAAGCAGGGCATAGCCCCCTTTTATTCGGATAAATATCAAAAGAAAACCGTTCTTGCGGGCGAGCTTTTCTATCCCGAGCATTTGACGGCGCATCTTGCCGACCTTTTGGAATGGAAAAATCTCACCTTGACCAAGGTTTACGGCGCGAAGCCTTATACTATGGAAGCTCTTAAAGAATGGATACATGATTATTGCGAAAAAATCAAGCCTTATATTTGCGATACGGGCGCGTTTTTGCGCGACGCAAACGCCGAGGGTAAGAAAATACTTTTCGAAGCGCAGCTCGGTTCTTTGCGTGATCTTGATTACGGCATACACCCGTATACCACTTCCTCCAACACCACCGCCGCTTACGCACCGATAGGCTCGGGCCTGCCGTCGGCTAAGGTCGAGGAGATAATTGGCGTTGTCAAAGCCTATTCCACCTGCGTCGGCGAGGGGCCGTTCGTTTGCGAAATGTTCGGCGACGAAGCCGATAAGCTTCGCAAAGCCGGCTTTGAATACGGCGCAAAAACCGGAAGAGCGCGTCGGGTGGGCCCCATAGATATCGTGGCTACCCGCTACGGCGTCGAGGTTCAGGGCGCCACCGCGATAGCGCTTACGAAGCTTGACGTATTAAGCTATCTTGATAAAATTCCGGTTTGCGTCAGATATTTGCTTGACGGTAAAGAAACCGACCGTTTCCCCTTCCCGGTCGCTTTAAGCGACAGCAAACCCGTTATCGAATATCTTGACGGATGGGGCTGTGATATTTCGAAAATCCGCAAATGGGAGGATCTGCCGAAAGCGGCGCAGGAATATGTTTTATATATAGAAAAAGAGATCGGATGCTATATTAAATACGTTTCTGTAGGTCCCGAAAGAGACAGCATTATTATACGGTAACGCTGTGGGGCGATTAAATAAAATATTAGGTGCTTTATAAACACGAATATTTGTAAACCCCCGCCCCGTATTTCCTTAAAGGTTTGACGGGGCGTTTGACTGTAAATAAAACATAAAGGAACATAAATTATGACAAATAAGTACGAATCTCCTCTATCCTCCCGTTACGCTTCCGATTATATGCTTGAGCTTTTTTCGTCCGATACGCGCTATAAAACCTGGCGAAGACTTTGGGTGGCTTTGGCAAAGGCGGAAATGGAATTGGGATTACCCGTAACAGACTCTCAGGTAAAAGAGCTCGAGGCTCATATCGACGATATAGACTACGAATGTGTAGCCGAGCGCGAAAAACAGGTTCGGCACGACGTTATGGCGCACGTTTACGCCTACGGCAAAGCGGCGCCCTCGGCGGCGGGAATCATTCACCTCGGCGCCACGAGCTGTTACGTTACCGATAACGCCGATCTTGTGATCTACCGCGAAGGGCTCAAATACATAAGACAAGAGCTTTTAAAGGTTTTGGCAAATCTTTCGGATTTTGCGATAAAATATAAGGATACGCCTACCTTGGGCTATACCCATTATCAGCCGGCACAGCTTGTGACGATAGGCAAGCGCGCAACCCTTTGGATGCAGGATTTTTTGTCCGACCTTAACGAAATAGACTTTGCAATATCCAACATTAAATTTTTAGGCTGTCGCGGTACTACCGGCACCGAAGCGAGCTTTGCGGAGCTTTTTGAAAACGATTCGGAAAAAATCAACGAGATGAATAAAAAAATCGCGAGTGATTTCGGATTTACGGAGTGCTTCGACGTTTGCGGACAGACCTATCCGCGCAAGGTCGACAGTCGGATTTTGAACTGCCTTTCCTCAATCGCTCAAAGCGCTTACCGTATGGCTAACGATATCCGGCTTTTACAGCACGACCGTCAGATAGAAGAACCGTTCGAAAAAAATCAAATCGGCTCTTCGGCTATGGCTTATAAGCGCAATCCCATGCGCAGTGAGCGCATTTGTTCGCTTTCGCGCTATCTTATGGCGGACGCGCTGAACGCGCCGCTGACGGCAAGCACACAGTGGCTTGAGCGAACCCTTGACGATTCGGCGAACCGGCGTATTTCTCTGCCGGAGGGCTTTTTGTGCGCCGACGCGGTTTTGCGCCTTGCGCAGAACGTTACCGACGGACTTCATGTAAACGAAAAGATAGTCGAGAAAACGGTCCGCGAGTACCTGCCCTTTATCGCTACCGAAAACCTTATGATGGAGGCGGTGAAGCGGGGAGGCGACCGTCAGCAGATACACGAGATAATCCGTAAATGTTCCATGGAAGCCACCGTCAAAATGAAAAACGGCGAGGAATGCGATTTGCTTACACGACTTGCCGGCGAAAAGGAGTTCGGACTTGACGAAAACGAGATGAATCAATTGCTTACGCCGAGCTTGTATATAGGCAGATGCCCCGAGCAGACGGTAGCCTTTGTCGAAAAGGTTAAACCGCTGTTGGAGGGAATTGAAAGAAAATCGGCGGAGATAAATCTCTGATATCGGGAAGGAAAAGCAGTGGAAGAAAAAGTATTGATATTAAATTTCGGCGGACAGTATGACCAGCTTATCGCAAGACGGGTAAGAGAATGCAATGTTTACTGTGAAGTTAAAGATTATACTGTGACGCTCGATGAAATAAAGGCGTTTAACCCTATCGGCATTATTTTTACCGGCGGACCCGACAGCGTTTATGCCGAAAATTCTTACCATCCGGCAGAGGGTATTTTCGAACTCGGAATACCGATTTTGGGTATATGCTACGGCTGTCAGCTTATCGCGCATCATCTGGGCGGCAGTGTTACCGCCGCCGCGGACAATTCCGCCAGGGAATACGGTAAAACCCTTACAACCTATGATACCGACTGCCTGCTTTTTAAGGGCTTGCCCGAAAAAGGGATTTCCTGGATGAGCCATGGGGATTATATGGAAAAGGTTCCGAAGGGCTTTAAGCTTACCGCCCACAGCGATAAATGTCCTAACGTGGCTATCGCCGATAAGGAAAAAAAGCTTTACGGCGTACAGTTTCACCCCGAGGTAAATCATACCGAAAACGGTACGCGAATGATCGGGAATTTCTTATACGAGGTCTGCTCGGCTTCCGGCAATTGGACTATGGAGGGCTATAAACGCCGCGCTATTGCCGAAATACGCGAAAATGTGGGCGACGGAAGGGCGTTGCTGGCGCTTTCGGGCGGAGTGGATTCTTCGGTTTGCGCCGCGCTTTTTGCCGAGGCTGTCGGAAAGCAGCTGACCTGCGTCTTTGTCGACCACGGGCTTATGCGCAAAAACGAGGGCGACGAGGTCGAGGCGGCGTTTAAAAAATGGGATATCAACTTTATAAGAGTAAACGCCAAGGACAGATTTTTGTCAAAGCTTGCGGGTAAAACCGAGCCGGAGGAAAAGCGCAAAATAATCGGCGAGGAATTTATCCGCGTATTTGAGGAAGAGGGCAAAAAGATCGGAAAAACCGATTATTTGGTACAGGGCACCATCTATCCCGACGTTATAGAATCCGGCAAAGAAAACGCCGCTACCATAAAAAGCCACCATAACGTCGGCGGACTTCCCGATTTTGTGGACTTTAAGGAAATATTGGAACCGCTGCGGCTTCTTTTCAAGGACGAGGTAAGGGCTTTGGGGCGAGAACTCGGCCTTGCGGAGTATCTTGTGAGCCGTCAGCCATTCCCGGGCCCCGGGCTTGCGATCCGCATTATCGGGGAAATAACCGAGGAAAAATTGGATATTTTACGTGAAGCGGATTATATTTTCAGAGAGGAAATTTCAAAAGCCGGAATAGAGCATACCATGAACCAATATTTCGCGGCGCTTACAAATATGCGCTCGGTAGGAGTAATGGGCGACGGCAGAACCTATGATTGGGCGATCGCCCTGCGTTCGGTTTCTACGGCCGACTTTATGACCGCCGATTTTGTAAGAATACCCTACGATGTATTGGAAACCGTTTCGAGAAGAATCGTAAACGAAGTGCCGCATGTAAACAGGGTGCTTTACGACATTACCAGCAAACCCCCGGCAACGGTGGAATTTGAGTGATTTTTAAATACTGCCGCAAAGAAATAATTTTACTTCGATTTGCTACCATGTAAGGAAGGTGAAAAAATGACAAAATATATATTTGTTACCGGCGGCGTTGTTTCCGGACTCGGAAAGGGGATTACCGCCGCTTCTCTCGGCAGACTTTTAAAGGCGCGCGGGCTTAAGGTCGCGGCGCAAAAATTGGATCCGTACATAAACGTCGACCCGGGAACGATGAGCCCTTATCAGCACGGAGAGGTTTTCGTTACCGAGGACGGCGCCGAAACCGACCTTGATTTAGGTCATTACGAAAGGTTTATCGACGAGGATCTTAATAAATTTTCCAACCTTACAACCGGCAAGGTGTATTGGAACGTGCTTAATAAGGAACGTCGGGGCGAATATCTCGGCTCTACGGTTCAGGTTATTCCGCACATTACCGCCGAAATTAAGGAATTTGTCTACCGCGTAGGACAGGAGACCGACGCCGACGTCGTTATAACCGAAATCGGCGGCACCATAGGCGATATCGAATCTCAGCCTTTTTTGGAGGCGGTTCGTCAAATATCGCTCGAGGTAGGACGGGAAAACAGCTTATTTATCCACGTGACTTTGGTGCCTTATTTGCGAGGCTCCGACGAGCATAAATCCAAGCCCACACAGCACTCGGTAAAAGAGCTTCAGGGTATGGGAATTAACCCGAATATAATCGTTTTGCGCTGCGACCAGCCGTTGGAGGAGTCGATATTTCAGAAAATATCGCTGTTTTGCAACGTAAAACCCGATTGCGTAATAGAAAACATTACCCTGCCCAATCTTTACGAGGCTCCGCTGATGCTGGAAAAATCGAATTTTTCTTCGGTTGTCTGCCGTGAGCTTAATATTCCCGCAAAAGAACCGGAACTTGATGAATGGAAGGCGCTTATCAAGCGTATAACTAACTGTGAGGGCGAAGTGAACATCGGCCTTGTGGGCAAGTACGTTCAGCTTCACGACGCATATCTTTCGGTCGCGGAGGCACTGCGGCATGCGGGGTATGAGCTTAATTCGCATATAAATATCCATTGGATCGATTCCGAAGGGTTAAAGCCCGATACGGTAGACAAGGAGCTGTCGGATCTTGACGGAATCATAGTACCCGGAGGCTTCGGCAACAGAGGAATCGAGGGTAAAATATCGGCGGCGGAATATGCGAGAAAAAACAACCTTCCTTATTTCGGAATTTGCCTCGGAATGCAAATCGCGGTTATAGAATATGCCCGCAACGTGCTATGCTTAGTTGGCGCAAATTCGGGCGAGTTTGACGAACAGTGTAAACATAAGGTGATTGACTTTATGCCCGGTCAGAGTGATAATATTGACAAGGGTGGTACGCTCAGATTAGGAGCCTATCCGTGTGTTATAAAACCGGGTACCAAAATGGAAAAATACTATAAAAGAAATCAAATCAGCGAACGTCACCGACATCGTTACGAGTTCAACAACGCCTACCGAGAGGCCTTTGAAAAGGCGGGGCTTACCTTAAGCGGTATGTCGCCCGATTCACGATTGGTCGAAACGGTAGAGCTGACCGACAGGGATTTCTATATAGGAGTTCAGTATCACCCCGAGTTTAAGAGCCGTCCCGATAAAGCGCATCCGCTGTTTTTGGGCTTTATCGCCGCGGCAATAAAAAAATCGAAAACAAGAGGAGATTGACCTTATGTGTGGAATCGTTGGATTTGCCGGAAAAACAGACGCCGTATCGGTTTTATTGGACGGCTTGGAGAAGCTTGAGTACCGTGGATACGATTCGGCGGGAGTTGCCGTAGTATCGCAGGACGGAAGACTGCAAATTAAAAAGAGTAAGGGCAGATTAGCCGTTTTACGGGAGCAGCTTTCAAAATCGGAGCCTATTGAGGGCAATATCGGTATAAGTCATACAAGATGGGCAACTCATGGCGAACCCAATGATATAAACGCTCACCCGCACACCGGTGAAAACGGAAAAATCGCCGTTGTGCATAACGGAATTATAGAAAATTATCTCGAAATAAAGCAATTTCTCATAAACGAGGGCGTAACCTTTTATTCGGATACCGATACCGAGGTTATAGCGCAATTGCTCGACTATTATTACAAACAAAATTCCGATATAACGGAATGCGTTTACAAGGTGTTAAACCGCATACGCGGCGCCTATGCGCTCGGAATTATCTGTTCGGACTGTCCGGATAAATTGATAGCTGCGAGAAAGGACGCGCCGCTGCTTATAGGCTATGGGGAGAACAGCAATTTTATAGCCTCCGACGTAACCGCGCTTTTGGCATACACGAGAACGGTGTCTTATATGGACGATAATGAAGTTGCGGTTATCACACCCGACAGCGTTACGGTTTACGACGCCGACAAAAACGTAATCGAAAAAGAAAAGCACACGGTAGAGTGGGATGTTTCAGCGGCGGAAAAGGGCGGCTACCGTCACTTCATGCTCAAAGAAATAACCGAACAGCCCGAGGCTATCGCCAAAACGGTAAATCCGAGGATGAAGGACGGAAGAATCTGCTTTGAGGAATTGGCGGAAAATCCCGACTTTTTAAAAGACGTATCAAAAATATATATTATCGCCTGCGGTTCGGCGTACCATGTGGGAATGGTGGGCAAATATACCCTCGAAAAGCTTTTGAAAATACCCACCGAGGCTTGCCTTGCTTCGGAATTTCGTTACTGCGACCCGCTGGTTGACGAAAATACCCTGGCGATTGTGATAAGCCAATCGGGCGAAACGCTCGATTCGATGGCGGCGATGCGCGAAGCCAAAAAGCGTGGAGCCAAAGTGATTTCACTTGTAAACGTCATAGGCAGCTCCATAGCGCGCGAGTCGGATATTGTGCTCTACACATGGGCGGGCCCCGAAATCGCCGTCGCCACTACCAAGGCGTACAGCACACAGCTGGTACTGCTTACGATGTTTGCGGTTTACTACTCGGATATATTGGGGATAATAACCGAAAGCGAATACGTGTCGTTTATGCGCGAGCTTGAACTGCTGCCTTCAAAGGTTTCGGAAATTCTCAAGGACACCGAAAAATATCAGGAAGCCGCCGCGCGGTTTTTTAATCACGACAGCGTGTTTTTTATAGGCAGAAATCTCGATTACGCGTTAGGTCTCGAGGGATCGTTGAAATTAAAGGAAATTTCCTATATTCACTCCGAATCCTACGCCGCCGGTGAATTAAAGCACGGCACCATTTCGCTTATCGAGCCGGGCACGCTCGTGGTATCGCTTGCAACCTATGCGCCGCTTATTGAAAAAACGGCGTCAAACGTAGTCGAGGTGCAATCCCGCGGAGCGGAGGTTTTGACCATCGCCACACAAAGTAACGCCGAAAAGCTTAAAACAAAGAAAGAAAATTCTTTCACCGTACCCGATACCGACCCGCTGTTACAGCCGAATTTGGGAGTAATTCCGCTTCAGCTGTTTGCCTATTACGTGGCGCTTAACAGAGGATGCGATATCGACAAACCGCGCAACCTTGCAAAATCGGTTACGGTGGAATAGCCATATTAAAAAGGAGAAGATCCATGAGTATTCATGAAGAATGCGGAGTATTCGGCGTAATATCGCCCCGAAATTGCGATATCGCAAGCGTGGTATATTACGGCTTGTATGCGCTTCAGCATCGAGGACAGGAAAGCTGCGGAATAGTCGTAAACGACGACGGTGTTTTCGCCTCCCACAAGGATTTAGGACTTGTGGGAGAGGTGTTTTCACCCAATATATTAAGCTCGTTGCCGAGCGGTAAAATCGCCGTAGGGCATGTGCGTTACGGCACCACGGGCGGCAACAACCGCAACAACTGTCAGCCGATTGAAATCAATCATCAAAAGGGCAGAATGGCAATAGCGCATAACGGCAATTTAAGCAACGCCGTGGAATTGAGAAACGCGCTTGAATTGTCGGGCGCCATTTTCCACACGACGAGCGACACCGAAACCATCGCATACATAGTTACCAAGGAGCGGCTTACAAGCGGATCTATTGAAGAAGCGGTAAGCAGGGCCATGAATACTCTCGACGGCGCATATTCGCTTGTGCTTATGTCGCCTCAAAAGCTTATTTGCGCACGCGATCCGTACGGTTTTCGCCCCTTGTGCTACGGCAAAACGGAGGATAACATGTACGTAGTCGCCTCCGAAAGCGCCGCGCTCAAAGCTATAGGCGCCGAATTTATAAGAGACGTACTGCCGGGCGAAATTCTTGTCTTTGACGGCGAAACGGTGGTATCCCACAAGGAGCATTGCGGTGAAAAATTTAAAAGATTATGTTCTTTTGAATATATTTATTTTGCAAGACCCGATTCCGAGATAGACGGCGTATCGGTCCATGCGGCAAGAGCAAGGGCGGGCGAAATTTTAGCTCGGTATCATCCGGCGGACGCCGATATCGTTATAGGAGTGCCCGATTCGGGATTGGACGCCGCGCTCGGATACAGCAAAGCCTCCGGCATTCCTTACACGATAGGTCTTATAAAGAATAAGTATATCGGAAGAACTTTTATTTTGCCCGGACAGTCGGGAAGACTTGACCGCGTTAAAATAAAGCTTTCCGCAATAGAGGAAAACGTTCGCGGCAAAAGGGTAGTGCTTGTGGACGACTCCATTGTAAGGGGTACCACAAGCGGACGAATAGTAAAGCTGCTGCGCGAAGCGGGCGCCAAGGAAATACATATGCGAATATCCGCGCCGCCATTTTTGCACCCATGCTATTACGGAACTGATATCGATTCCGAGGAGCATTTGATAGCATGCAAGCATACGGTAAACGAAATTGCCGAAATAATCGGCGCCGACACGCTCGGTTATCTGCCGGTCGAAGAGCTTAAATCGATGATAGGCAGCTGCGATTATTGCAGCGCCTGCTTTGACGGAAAATATCCGACCGCCGTTCCGAGCGATACGCGCAGAGACCGTTTTGAGCAAAAATTATCCTCGAAAATCAAGGATAAAAATAAACAGAGGTAGATAAAATGCTTAAGAAATATGACCGCAAATTGATTTTTGAGGACGGAAGCGAATATCCGGGCTTTGCGTTCGGAGCGGACGGGCAAAAGGTTTGCGAAATTGTTTTTAATACGTCGATGGTGGGATATCAGGAAATACTTTCCGACCCGTCATATACCTATCAGGCGGTGGTGATGACCTACCCGCTTATAGGCAATTACGGTATGGCGGACGACGATTACGAAACGGCAAGACCGACGCTCGGCGCCTTTATCGTGGGCGAATATAACGATATTCCCTCTAATTTCAGAAGCACCGCTTCTCTGGGAGAAGTTATGAAAAAGTACGGTATTCCGGGGATTTACGGCGTCGATACGCGGATGCTTACCCGCTCTATTCGCAATAACGGCAGCAGAAACGTGCTTATTGCGGATATTTCCACCACCAAGGAAGAGGGAATTAAGATACTTTCGGAGGCTGAAATCGCCGCCGACGCGGTATCGCAGGTCAGCCGCAAAAAAGCGGAGGAATACAAGGCGGATAACCCGCAGTTTCACGTCGTCGCTATCGATTGCGGTATGAAACAGAACATTGTACGGTCTCTGCTTAAAAGAAATTGCGACGTTACGGCGGTGCCTTATAATACTTCCGCCGAATACATAGAAGCCTTAAATCCCGACGGGGTGTTTATCTCAAACGGACCGGGCGATCCTACGGACGTGCCGGAGGTTGCGCAAACCGTTAAAAAATTGCGGGGCAAATATCCGATTTTCGGGATATGCCTCGGTCATCAGATAATCGCCTTGGCTTACGGAGCCAAAACCTATAAGCTTAAATTCGGTCATCGCGGCGGAAATCATCCGGTTAAAAATCTCGATACGGGAAAGCTCGAAATCACTTCGCAAAACCATTCCTACGCGGTGGACGGCGACAGTCTTACAAAAACCGATTTGAGAGTTACTCATATAAATCTGCTCGACGACACGGTCGAGGGTACCGAATGCGGTAAGGACAGGGTATTTTCGGTGCAGTATCACCCCGAAAGCGCCCCCGGACCCGAGGACAGCACCTATTTATTCGATCGGTTTACGGAGCTTATGAAGGAGGGGAAGCGGAATGCCTAAAAGAACGGACATAAAAAAGGTACTCGTTATCGGCTCGGGCCCTATAGTCATAGGTCAGGCGGCGGAGTTCGACTATGCCGGCACACAGGCCTGCCTGGCGCTTAAGGAGGAAGGCTACGAGGTTATACTCTGCAATTCAAATCCGGCAACCATTATGACCGATACGAGCATTGCCGATAAGGTCTATATGGAGCCGCTTACCCTCGAATATATCTCCAAAATCGTGCGCCGCGAGCGCCCCGACGCGATACTTCCGGGTATAGGCGGTCAGACGGGGCTTAACCTTGCCATGCAGCTTGAAAAGAAGGGCGTCCTCTCGGAATGCGGGGTAGAGCTGCTCGGCACGCAGAGCAGCAGCATCGAGCGTGCGGAGGATCGCGAGCAATTCAAGGAATTGTGCGAAGAATTGGGCGAGCCGGTTCTGCCGTCCGATATAGCCACCTGTATGGAGGACGGACTTAAGGTCGCAAACAGCATAGGCTTTCCGGTGGTTTTGCGCCCCGCCTTTACTTTGGGCGGCACCGGCGGCGGTTTTGCGGATAACGAGCGGGAATTTTCGGATATTATGAAAAACGCGTTGGCGCTTTCACCCGTTCATCAGGTTTTGATCGAGAAAAGCATTAAGGGCTATAAGGAAATTGAATACGAGGTAATACGCGACGCGAACGACACCGCAATTACCGTTTGCAATATGGAAAACCTCGACCCGGTAGGGGTTCATACGGGGGATTCCATCGTCGTATGCCCGTCGCAGACACTTACCAACAAAGAGTACCATATGCTGAGAAACAGCGCGCTTAAAATAATCCGCGCTCTCAAAATAGAAGGGGGATGCAACGTTCAGTTTGCACTCGATCCCAATTCGTTTAAGTATTATTTGATCGAGGTAAATCCGAGGGTTTCGCGCTCCTCCGCATTGGCTTCCAAAGCGAGCGGATATCCGATAGCGCGGGTATCCGCCAAAATCGGAGTGGGAATGCGCCTTGACGAAATCCGGATCGCCAACACGCCGGCGTCGTTTGAGCCTACGCTCGACTATATCGTAACCAAGATGCCGCGCTTCCCGTTTGATAAATTTACCGACGCAAACAATTCTCTCGGTACTCAGATGAAGGCTACCGGCGAGGTTATGAGCATCGGCCGCACGGCGGAGGAAAGCCTGCTTAAAGCCGTTCGTTCGCTTGAAATAGGACTTATACATCTGCATCACCGCAAGTTTGACGATAAATCCGCCGCGGAATTGCTCGATTATATAAAGGTCGGAACCGACGACCGCATTTACGCTATAGCCGAGCTTTTGCGAAAGGGCTTTGACGTCGATAAAATAAACGAGGCTACGGGAATAGACCGATTTTTTATCGAAAAGCTTAAAAATATCGTCAATACCGAAAATCTGCTTAAGGAAAATCCCTTTGACAACGAGGCTTTGCTTGCGGCTAAAAAAATGGGATTTTCGGATAAGGAAATAGCCCTGCTTTGGAACACTTCCGAGCTTGAAATCTTTAATATCCGCAAAAATGCCGGCATAACTCCGGTTTATAAAATGATAGATACCTGCGCTTCGGAATTTAAGAGCTATATTCCGTATTTTTACTCCACCTATTCGCAGGAAAACGAATCGGTGGTATCGGATAAGAAAAAGGTTATAGTTTTGGGCTCGGGCCCCATACGCATAGGGCAGGGCGTGGAGTTTGACTATTCGACCGTTCATGCGGTGCAGACCATTAAGGAGTCGGGCTTTGAAGCGATTATCATAAACAACAATCCCGAAACGGTTTCCACCGATTATACATGTTCCGATAAGCTTTATTTCGAGCCGCTTTGCGTAGAGGACGTTATGAATATAATCGACCTTGAAAAGCCGTACGGAGTTATCGCCACCCTCGGCGGGCAAACGGCGATAAACCTTGCCGAGCCTTTATCGGAGCGCGGCGTCCAAATCATAGGCACCGATAAAAACGCCATCGACCGGGCGGAAAACCGCGATTCGTTCGAAAAACTGTTGGAGTCGCTCGCAATTCCTCAGCCGGAGGGCAGAGCGGTAACCAATATCGAGGCAGGCCTTGCGGCGGCGGCGGAAATAGGATATCCGGTTTTGGTGCGCCCCTCATTCGTTTTGGGCGGAAGGGCTATGCAGATAGTCGCCAAGCCCGAGCATCTGACGAGATACCTTAAAACCGCGGTAGAGGTTGATGAGGATAAGCCGGTTTTGGTAGATAAATATCTGCGCGGCAAAGAGGTCGAGGTAGACGCTGTTTGCGACGGCAAAGAGGTATTTATTCCCGGAATTATGGAGCTTGTGGAAAGGACCGGCGTACATTCGGGCGACTCCATAAGCGTATATCCTTCCTTCAGCATTTCGAATAAGGTAAAGGAAACCATTATAGATTACACGAAGCGACTCGGTATAGGTATCGGCATTGTCGGACTTTTTAATATACAGTTTATTGTTGACAATAACGATAATGTATTTATAATTGAAGTAAACCCGCGTTCTTCGAGAACCGTACCGTTTTTGTCAAAAGCTACGGGATATAATCTTGCAGATATCGCAACCCTCGTGATTTTGGGCAAAAGCTTAAAGGAACAGGGCATAACCGAAATTTATCCCAAAGAAAAAGAGCGCTTTTACGTGAAGGTACCGGCGTTTTCCTTTTCTAAGCTTCGCGGTATGGACGCTTACCTTTCGCCCGAAATGAAATCCACGGGTGAGGCCATAGGCTACGATAAAAAAATACACCGCGCCATGTATAAAGCGATGGCGGCGTCGGGTATGCATCTGCAAAATTACGGCACCGTAGTGGTTACCCTTGCCGACGAGGATAAGGAAGAAGCACTGCCGCTTGTAAGACGGTTTTACGATTTGGGATTTAATATCGAGGCTACCATAGGTACGGCGGATTTTTTGAAATCGCACGGTATACGCACACGCCTTCGCCGCAAATTAAGCGAGGGCAGCGACGAAATACTGCAGTCCATAAGAGCCGGCTACGTAAGCTACGTTATATGCACGCGCGCCATTCTTTCGGGCGTTCATTATGAGGACGGCGTCGCGATTCGCCGGTGCGCGATAGAAAATAACGTTACGATGCTTACGTCTTTGGATACCGTCAAGGTTCTTTTGGACGTTTTGGAGGAAACCACGATAGGTATCTCCACCATCAACGAATAGGAGGGCTTATTATGCATTTTACGAAAATGCACGGACTCGGCAACGATTATCTTTATTATTTCGGCGAGCTTAAAAATCCCGAAAAATGGGCGGTAAGGCTTTCCGACAGGCATTTCGGAATAGGCTCCGACGGGATAATCACAATATCGCCGTCAAATAAGGCGGATTTTAAAATGCGTATTTTCAATGCCGACGGCAGTGAAGCTTTAATGTGCGGCAACGGAATACGCTGTGTGGGAAAGTACCTTTTTGACAAGGGCTATACCGACAAAACCGTACTTTCCGTCGAAACTCTTTCCGGCAATAAGGAATTGGTGATGAAAACGAGTTGCGGTAAGGTTGCTCAGGTTACGGTAAGCATGGGCAAATGCGAGGTAAAAACCCCCGTAACCCTCGATACTTCCTACGGGAAGGTAACACTTACCCCCGTTTCGGTGGGAAATCTGCACGCGGTCATATTTGTTGATTCCGCTGAAGACGCGCCTCTTACCACGGTAGGGAAGGAGCTTGAACATAATCCGTATTTCCCCGACGGGGTAAACGTGGAATTTGCCGAGGTAAAAAATCCCGAGTATATAAGAATGCGCGTCTGGGAGCGCGGAAGCGCCGTCACGTTAGCCTGCGGCACCGGCGCATGCGCCGCCGCCGCCGCGGCGGTAAAGGCGGGGCTTGCTTTGAAAAACAGCGATATCACCGTAGAATTGGACGGCGGAAAGTTAAATATAAAAATATCGGACGACGATACGGCGTTAATGACCGGAACGGCGACCACCGTTTGTGAATGTGAGGTAGAGGATATATGAAACCGAATAAGAATTATAAAGAATTAAAAGAAAGCTATCTTTTTTCCGAAATCGCCAAAAGAGTAGCGAAATTCAGTGAGGAAAATCCCGAAAAACAGATTATAAGAATGGGAATAGGCGACGTTACGCTGCCTTTGTGCGACGCCGTGGTAACGGCTATGAAGCAAGCGTCGGAGGATATGGGCAGAGCGGAAACCTTTCACGGCTACGGCCCCGAGCAGGGTTATGATTTTTTGCGCGAAAAAATAAAGGACTATTACGCCGAAAACGGCATAAGTCTTGATTTTAATGAGATATTTATTTCCGACGGCGCCAAAAGCGACGTAGGCAATATTTTGGACCTTTTCGATAAGGACAACACCGTTTTAATTCCCGATCCGGTTTATCCGGTTTACGTCGATACCAACCTTATGGACGGCAGAAAAATCGTATTTTTAAACGCAAACGAAGCAAACGGATTTTTGCCGATGCCCGATTACGGCGTTTCGGCGGATATTATTTATCTTTGCTCGCCTAATAATCCCACGGGAGCGGTATATGACAGAGAGCAGTTAAAGGAATGGGTGGATTACGCGATAAAGAACGAAGCGGTAATTCTTTTTGACGCGGCTTACGAGTCCTTTATTGACGATAAATCCCTGCCGCGCAGTATCTTTGAAATAAAGGGCGCCGAAAAATGCGCTATAGAATTTTGCTCGCTTTCGAAAACGGCGGGCTTCACCGGCACAAGATGCGGATATACGGTAGTACCCTCCGAGCTTGAATTTGACGGCTTCAGCCTTAATAAAATGTGGCTTCGCCGCCAGACCACAAAGTTCAACGGTGTATCTTACGTGGTTCAAAAGGGCGCTGAAGCGGTATTTACAAAGGAAGGCAGAAAACAAATCAAGGAAAATATCGCCTACTACCGCAAAAACGCCGAAATTATCACCTCCACCCTCGACGAGCTTAATATTTGGTACACCGGCGGCAAAAATTCCCCCTACGTCTGGATGCGCTGTCCGGATAATATGAACTCGTGGGAGTTTTTTGATAAGCTTTTGACCGAAATCGGTGTTGTGGGCACTCCCGGCGCGGGCTTCGGCGAAAACGGCAAAGAATTTTTCCGACTTACCGCCTTTTCCACAAACGAAAAAACCGCCGAGGCTATGGACAGATTACGCACATTATTTTAAAAGAGAGTGAAAACGAGTGAACAAAACCCCTTTTGTAACAAACGCACAATTAAAAGAAATAGTAAAAAAATATCCTACTCCTTTTCATTTGTATGACGAAAAGGGTATACGCGAAAATGCGAAAGCCGTAACAAAGGCATTCGCATGGAATAAAGGATATAAAGAATACTTCGCCGTAAAAGCCAACGCCAATCCGTTTTTGATGAGCATACTCAAAGAGTACGGTATAGGCGCCGATTGCTCCTCTTTGACCGAGCTTATGCTCTCAAATGCGGTGGGAATTACCGGCGAAAACATTATGTTTTCCTCCAACGATACCCCTTTGGAAGAATTTGTTTTGGCAAATAAGCTCGGCGCTATTATCAATCTTGACGATTTTACGCATATCGCCATCCTCGAAAAAACTTTGGGCAAATTGCCGAAGACACTGTCTTTGCGCTATAATCCGGGCGGAGTATATAAGCTCAGCAACGGCATTATGGATAATCCAGGCGATTCCAAGTACGGAATGACAAAAAAACAGCTTTTCGAGGGCTATAAAATCCTGCGCGAAAAGGGGGTAGAGCGGTTCGGTATTCACGCCTTTTTGGTAAGCAATACGGTTACCAACGACTATTATCCCGAGCTTGCAAGAACCCTGTTCGATTTGATCGTAGAGCTCAAAAACGAAACCGGCATAAGCATAAGCTTTGTAAACCTGTCGGGCGGTGTGGGCGTTCCCTATAGGCCCGAGGATACCGCCAACGATATTGCCGTTATAGGCGCGGGGGTTAAAAAAGCGTTCGAAGAAGTGCTTGTGCCGAACGGACTCGGCGACGTCGCCATTTACACCGAAATGGGCAGATTTATGATGGCGCCCTATGGGTGTCTTGTGACAAAGGCAATACACGAAAAGCATATTTACAAGGAATATATAGGCGTAGACGCCTGCGCCGCCAATCTTATGCGCCCCGCGATTTACGGCGCCTACCACCATATTACCGTTTCGGGCAAAGAAAACGAACCGCATGACCATATTTACGACGTCGTGGGTTCGCTTTGCGAAAATTGCGATAAATTTGCCGTCGACCGCGCACTGCCGCGAATAGATATGGGCGATTTGCTTATAATTCACGATTCCGGAGCGCACGGCTACGCTATGGGTTATAATTATAACGGACGTTTGCGCTCGGCAGAGGTGCTTCTCAAAGAGGACGGCAGTACCGCGCTTATCCGCCGCGCCGAAACTCCTAAGGATTACTTTGCAACCTTCGACTGCTTCGATTCCTTTAAATTGGACGGAAATTATCCGACCGAAAAACAGTCTGTATAAACAGACGCCTTTACCGACCGCGCCCTAAGGCAAAACGCTCGGTAAAGGCGTTTTCTATAAATTTCTATAAAATAAGCGGCGTGAAAATCACACCGCTTTAAGTTATTCAATTTCCAAATGTTTGGCTTCGGGAATTGCTTCCTGTTTTTTCGGCAAGGTCAGGCGCAGAACACCGTTTTCGTATTTCGCCTTGATTTTGTCGGCGTCAATCGCCGAAACGTCGAACTGACGGCTGTACTTTCCGTAGGAGCGCTCCACCCGAACGTATTTTTGCTTTTTATCCTTTTCCTCATGCTCCGAATGGCGCTCGGCATTAATTGTGAGCGTATTGTCGGAAAGGTCGAGGTGGATATCCTTTTTATCAAATCCCGGCAGATCCGCTTCGAGCAGGTAATGGTCGCCCTCGTCGGTGATGTCGGTCTTAAATTCGGCGATGTCGCCGCTGCGGAAAAATGCGCCGAACGGTTCGTCAAAGAACTTTTTTTCAAATTCTTCCATTTCACGGAAAGGATTGTAAGCGATTTCATTGTTGTGTCTGCGATAAGGTCTGAGTTCAAACATAATAAATACCTCCGTACATTGTAATTATGTATTTTATTATGCCCGCCCTTTTCAAATCTATGCCGATGGGGTAGGTTGGAAATCGGTTTCGGCGGCCCGTCGGGATTTACCGTCCTTTCGGTTCCGGCTGTGCGCCGCCGACTTGTTGTAGCCCATGGGGCTCACCTTCTTTCTTTTTACAAGTTTATTTTACAACCCGTTTTCGCATATTTTGTTGAAATTTTTTTAACAATTTGTAAATTTAGCACTCCGGCGGCGAGAGTGCTAAAAATATCTCCGCCTTTTTTTAAAAACAAAAAGCGGATACCGATAAAAAGTTAAAAAAGTAAAAAAATCCGAAAAAGCGCTTGACATTCCCCTTAGGTCAAGGTGTATTCTTATCGGGAAATCACAAACGGAAGGGATCGCTTATGACAATTAAAGACGTGGAGAAGCTTACGGGGCTTACCGCAAAAAGCATAAGGTTTTACGAATCGAAAAATTTAATTTCGGTTGAGCGAAACAGTGAAAATTTTTACCGCAATTATACCGATGCGGACGTCACGGAGCTTAAACGGATTAAATTATTTCGCTATTTGGGCTTCAGTATCGAGGAAATCGAAAAGCTTATGACGATGGATGAAGCCGAAATAAGATCGGAGCTTAATAAAAAAGCGGAGACTTTTTCAAATCAAGCGGAGCTTTGTGAAAACAAACGCAGTCTTTGCCTGATTTTAGCCGAAGATTACGAAAACAGCGAAGCAGTTGCGGATGAATATAACGATACCGTTGATTTTTTGGAAAGCGACGAAATGAGCGAGCTTAAGGAGCAGATAAAGGATTTAAATACGCCTAATTTGACCGCCGCCGTTATAGATACCTTGATATTTGCGGCGCCCGTTTTTTGGCTGTTTTTCAATATTATAACCCAAAGAACGGGAACGCTTCTGTTCAGCGGCATTTTGGCAATTGCCGGCACGGCGCTTACGGTATGGAATTGGATAAATTACGCCGATAACTATAAAAGAAATAAGGCGCGGGTAAAGCGAAAAAACCGCGGCGCGCTTTTTATTGTTCCCACCTTGTTTGCGGCGCTTATTTTGGGAATTGCGGCAGTAATTGCGGTTACGGCTCTGCTTCCGCGATTATCGCTGCCGGAAAATTACCTGTTTTATGAGCACGCGCCCGTAACGGGCGTCATACTCATTTGCCTTGTTATGCTGCCGATAATTTTGCTCTGCACGTTAACAGCCGCAAAAATTATGAACAAGCATACCGAGGATGCGGAAGAATACAGCGATTTGCTTTATATTTGGACTCATCTCGGGAAATTGCGCGTTGCCGCGGTAGTGATATGGGCGGTTGCTTTGTATTGCTGTGCGTTTAATTTCAATGCGGTCACCGGCGATAAAATCATATGTTATTCCCCGTGGAATCCGACGGGTACCGAATATGAATACTCCGACGTCGAATCAATAAATACCGGCTTCGGCAATAAAAATATTTCCGTCGCCGATTACAAGCGAAAGGGCAGTTTTTATTATCAAATAAAAATAAAGGGCAAAACCCTCACTTTTCACTGCCCGTCCGTTAACAAAAATATAAAAAGATACGAGGAGCATACCTATTTGGAATTGGAGGAATTTGATCGCGCTTTAACTTCGCTTGAAATCCCCAAAAAATCGGATAAAAAAGGCGTTGAAAACTGTGACTTTGATAAGGAGTACGTAGACAGGTTTTTAAGAATAATCGGCTGATAAAAGCCCGCTTGTACGCGCTTTTGCAAAATTTGTCGATAAATATCAAAATTTGTAATAATCGGAAAATAACCGGAAAAGAGTTAAAATTTATGCAAAATGATTGACAAACAGACTTTTTTCACGTATAATTGTATTGTATTTAACGAGGACATTCCGAGACTTCCCGTAAACGGCAAAGCATAACGCCGTCTAACCGTTTTTGTAAGCCTGCGTTTGCCGTCGCAAAAATGCAATTCGTTATTCTTCATATAAATATTTCGAAAGGGGTCGTCTTATGGGAATTTGCTTTACACACAACGCAACCCATCCCGCAAGACGGCTTTTTTTGTTAAATATTAAGGACGAAACAGTATGCCGCTTACTTTAATGTATATAACCAATAATCCCGAAATCGCGCTGATTGCGGAAAAAAACGGCGTGGAGCGAATTTGGATAGATCTCGAAACCCTCGGCAAAGCGGAGCGCCAAAAAAACGTCGATTCGGTTAAATCGCATCATACGGTGAGCGACGTTGCGAAAATTTCCACTCTTTTAAATCGGGCAGAATGCATGGTGCGGATTAACCCGTGGAACGAAAACTCCGCCGAAGAAATCGAAAAGGTTATTGCCGCGGGTGCCGACCGCATAATGCTTCCCATGTGGCAAAGCTTTTATGAAGCGGACTCATTTCTGCGCGCCGTAAATGGCAGAACCCGCACAACCCTTTTGCTTGAGACTAAAGGCGCCGTCGAAGCGGCGGATGCTGTTCTTTCCCACCCGCTTTTAGACGAGATACATATAGGCTTAAACGATTTGCATTTAAGCTACGGACTTACCTTTATGTTCGAACTCTTGACAAACGGCGTCGTCGAGGATTTATGCCGGAAATTTGCCGAAAGGGGCATATCCTATGGCTTCGGCGGCATCGCAAAAATAGGCGGAGGGACGCTTCCCTCGGCGCAAATAATTATGGAGCATTACCGTCTCGGCTCGACGAGGGCGATACTCTCGCGAAGCTTTTGCAACGCGGAGGAAATAAGTGATATTAAGACGTTCGAGAGCTTATTTTGCGAAAATATGAAAAAGCTTCGTGATTACGAAGACTTTATGCCGTATGTTACTGCGCGGGATTACGCCGAAAACAAGCTCAACGTAGACAGCCGCGTAAAACAGATCGTTTCCGATATTAAGGAGCAAAAATGAAACTAACCCGCACAGAAATGGCTTGGCTTAACGAGAAGGTCGGCGATTCTTTTTATCTGCTCGACAGCGAGCAATTCAGGCAAAACTTCTTAGAGCTTAAAAAAGAATTTGAAGCGATTTATCCGAATTTCAATATTGCCTATTCTTACAAAACCAACTATACGCCGAAGCTTTGCCGGATTGTAAACGAGCTTGGAGGCTATGCGGAAGTTGTTTCCGATATGGAAATGGAAATTGCATTGCGCGTGGGTGTAAATCCCGAGAAGATTATTTGGAACGGCCCGTTTAAAAATGCCGGCAAAGTGAGGGAGCTCTTGCTGTCGGGCGGCACGGTAAATTTAGACTCCGCGTATGAGCTTGATATTATAAAAAATACAGCCGAAAAATACCCGGAAAACAAATTAAATATAGGCATTCGCTGTAATTTTGAGATTAACGACGGCGTCCTCTCGCGCTTCGGGTTTGATACCGAATCAAAGGAGTTTTACGACGCGCTGTCTCTTTTCGGGAAATATAAAAATTTATGTCTTTCGAGTTTGCAATGCCATTTTGCAACCCGCAGGCTCGATACTTGGAAGCCTCGGGCGGAGGGCATGCTTGCGTTGACCGATAAATTGGGACTTAAGCCGCGGCATATCGACCTCGGCGGGGGGCTGTTCGGTAAAATGGCGGATTCGCTAAAGGCGCAGTTCGATACCGAAATTCCCACATATAAGCAATACGCCGAAGAGGTAGCTGCGGTATTTCGTGAGCATTTTAAAAATTTCGAAGAAAAGCCGATGCTTTTAATCGAGCCCGGAAGCGCTCTGGCGGGCGATTGTATGCGGTTTGCCGCCAAGGTGGTTAATATAAAAAACGTAAGGGGAAAATCCATCGCAACCTTGCTTGGCAGTATTTACAACATTAACCCTACGCTTAACAAAAAGAATCCACCGCTTGAGGTAATCGCTATGGGGGGGCGTCGGGAATACTACCGCGACCTTGATTTCGGAGGATTTACCTGCATCGAGTCGGACTATTTGTACCGCCATTACGACGGATTGCTCGCAAGGGGAGACGTGGTGCTGTTCGGCAATGTGGGTTCCTATTCGATCGTACTTAAGCCGCCCTTTATCCTTCCGAATTTTCCTGTCATCGACATATCGGGCGGGGATCTCGAAATTATCAAACGCGGCGAGAGCTTTGACGATATTTTTCATACTTTCAATTTTTAGGAGAAGTTATGTGGTATACACTTAACAGGGGGCTCAAGCGCTTTTTCGACCTGCTTATCTGTACCGTGGCGCTTGTGGTTTTAACGCCGCTTTGGATTGTTGTTGCCATAGCAATTAAATGTGACAGCGATGGCGCCGTACTTTTCAAACAGCAAAGGCGCACCCGAAACGGCAAAATTTTTACCATGTATAAGTTTAGGTCCATGGTAGTCGACGCCGAGAGTCAAAGCGCGGGACTTTTCAATTATAAGGACGATCCGCGCGTTACCCGCGTGGGAAGGTTTCTTCGCGCAAGCAGTATCGACGAGCTGCCACAGCTTTTGAACGTCGTCAAGGGCGATCTTTCGATCGTGGGCCCACGTCCATGCGTTGCCTATGAATTGGGCGATTTTGAAACCTTGAACGAAAGGTACAAAAAGCGGTTCGAGGTTCGCGGCGGCATTACCGGACTTGCCCAGATAAAGGGGCGAAACGAAAATTCCTGGGAAGAAAAGGTTACATACGATAATATTTATATCGAAAAGTTTAAAAAGCAGGGCATATGGCTTGATATAAAAATCATAGCCGGCACCGTTGCGAAGGTGTTTAAAAAGCAGGATATTTACGAGGAAAAGTTGGATGAGACTTTAAGCGACGGCGAAGCAGCGAGACTTGCCGAGGCGGAGGTTATTCGCTTGGCGCACCTACAGACTAAGGAAAAAGCCGAAATGACTAATTGAAGGGAAAGCTTATGAAAACAGACGTTGCTAACCGGTTTATTTGGTACAATGGCGGAATTGTAAACGTAAACGACGCTAAAGTAAATATTCTTTCACCCACCGCTCAATTCGGGCTTAACGTGTTTGAGGGCATTCCGTGTTATTGGAATGACGAAGAAAACCGGCTTTACGCCTTTCGCATAGGCGACCATTACGACCGGCTTATACGTTCGGCAAAACTGCTTCAAATAGACTGCCCTTATTCCAAGGAGGATATGCAAAACGCCCTTACCGCCGTTATAGCGGCTAACGAATATACCGAAAACCTGTCGGTACGGCAAACCCTTTTTGTAGACGGCTTCGGCTCGTGGGGCTCCGAGAAACCGGTGGGCATGTTCGTGGCGCCCATCCCTAAAAAAAATACGAGCGCCGAGTATAACAAAAACGGGCTTAATTGCTCTGTGACTTCTTATCGCAGAATTTCGGATAATACCCTGCCGCCTCGCATAAAATGCGGCGCGAATTACATAAACAGCCGCTTCGGTCAGCGCGAGGCGGTAAGAAACGGTTACGACGCCTGCATTTTTCTTAACGAATTCGGCAAGGTGGCGGAGGGCGCCGGCTCCTGCTTTTTTATGGTAAAAAACGGCGAGCTTGTCACCCCGCGCCTTACTGACGCCGTGCTGGAGAGCATTACGCGCGATACGGTGATAAAGCTTGCGGACTTTGCCGGCATTAAGGTATGCGAACGAGCGGTTGACCGAACCGAGCTTTATACTTGCGACGAGGCGTTTTTATGCGGCTCGGCTATGGAGATTACGCCGGTGCTTTCGGTGGATAAATACACCGTCGGCGACGGCAAAACGGGCAAGCTTACCGCCGAATTGCATAAAGCCTATCTCGAAGCGGCAACGGGTAAGAATAAAAGCTTTAAAAATTGGGTTACGCCTGTTTTTTGACGGTGCGATTATGAATTTTGATAAATTTTCATTACTTATGACAACCTATAACGGTGAAACGCCTGAATTTTTGGATGCGTCGTTAAACAGCATTTTGATAGATCAAACCCGTATTCCCGATCAATTTGTTTTGGTGGTTGACGGGCCCATATCCGACGAGCTCGACCGCGTAATAAAAAAATACGGCGAAAAATTCCCCCAAATTTTAGAAACCGTTTATCTTCCGGAAAATAAAGGGCAGAGCAAGGCTTCCGCCGAGGGCTTTAAATATATTAAATATGATATTTTAGCCCGCATGGATTCGGACGATATCTGTGTGCCAAATCGTTTTGAAAGACAATTGAAAATATTGCGTCGCGGGGAAGCGGATGTAGTAGGGGGCTGGATTGAGGAATTTGACAGCAATCCCGATGCTCCTGAAACATTGAGAATAGTTCCCGAGAAACATATAGATATTGAAAAAACATTTTGTAAACGAATGCCGCTGAATAATGTGACGGTTATGATGAATAAAGCATTGGTGGAAAAATCCGGCGGATATGGCAGGGAATCGGTAAATGAAGATTATTCGCTTTATTGCCGAATGTGGATAAACGGTGCGGTCTTTTATAATATTCAGGATGTTTTATGCAAGGTACGCATCGGAAATGACATGGTTGGGCGAAGAAACGATTTCAGAATATATAAAGATTGGAAAAAAGACCAAAAATATTTGGTTGAACACCGCAAGCAAAGCAAATTCGGCGCTTTTATAAGCAATGCCGAATGTTTTATATTTGTAATTACTCCAAAATGGGTAAAAAAGATTCTTTATGGCTCTGTTTTACGAAAAAAAATAAAAAATACGACATAAGGTTTTGGCATGACGGTTGGTAATTGATGGGGGAAAGTAAAATTGAAGAATTATAAAATCGGTTACACAACCGGGGTTTTTGATTTGTTTCATATCGGGCATTTGAATATATTGCGGCGCGCAAAGGAGCAATGTGAGTACCTGATTGTAGGTGTGACTACGGACGAGCTGTGCCGTCAAAGAAAAAATAAATATCCCGTTATAAATGAAAAGGAACGCATGGAGATAGTCGCGGCTATAAGATACGTCGATGAGGTGATTCCTCAAACCGATATGAACAAGCTGAGTGTGGTAAAGGCTGTCGGCGCAAACGCGGTATTTGTCGGCTCCGATTGGAAGGGCACAAAGGCATGGATAAATTATGAGAAAGAATTTAAAGAAGTGGGTTGTGATGTGGTTTATCTTGAACACACCGAAGGAATTTCTACTACGATTTTAAGCGAGAAAATAGGCAAATTATGAGTGAGTTTAAATACGTTTTACAAGAACGTGAAGATATCTGCGGTATAAAAAAATTGCAGGATAAAATACTCGAAATAATGGTTTATCTTGACGGATACTTTAAGGCGCACAATATTAAATATTATTTAATGGGCGGCTCGGCACTCGGCGCGATCCGTCATAAAGGATTTATCCCGTGGGATGATGATTTGGATATTTTTATACCCTATCGCGATTATCTGCGTTTTTTGGAAATGAGCGAAAACGACGGGGAGTTTGATACCGAAAAATTTTATTTGCAAAAAGAGCGAACCGAGGAGCTTCCGGATTATATTTCAAAAGTGCGAATAAACGGCACCACTTTAATAGAGGAGGCAAATCGTAATAAGCCGAATATGCATCAGGGCATATTTGTGGATATTATGTGCCTTAACAATGCCGCCCCCACCCGGCTCGGAAAAATAAAACAATATATTTGCGCAGGGTTGCTTAAAGCAAGAGCACTTACAAAAATCGGCTATAAAACGGACAGCAAAAAGAAGAAGATAGAATTATTTATATCAAAAATAACCGTAAACGGACCTATAGAGCGCTTTTTATTGCATGAGGTGCGTAAATATAACAAATATGAAACTGTCGAAAAGACGCATTTGTTCGGCAGAGCAAAATTTAAGAACAGCTTTTATCTTGCTTCCGATTTCGGCGAACCGCGTTATGTCGATTTTGAAACCGTAAAGCTTGCCGTTCCGCAAAATGCGGAACATTACCTCGAAGAAAGGTACGGCGAGGATTATATGGAAATGCCGAGCGAAGAAACGAAAGCAATATATCAGTCGCATGCCTTTATATGGGATACCGAAAAGGATTATAAGGAGTATATTAATGAGCAGATATAGCGACGCTTTTAACAGAATGAAAATTTCACTCGATGAAATTTGCGAAAAATATAACAAAAGAAAGATTTGGTTTTATTGGGACGCATTGAAGGCTTTTGTTATATACGGGGTAACTCCCAACCAATATATCGGGTTCGAATTTTACAAGAAAAGCCGTCTGGAAAAGATGCGATATTACACGGCACGAAAATCCGATAAAATAGAAAAAACCTTTAACGATCCGAGCAAAGCGCAGTATTTCAACGATAAAGTTTTGTTTAATCAAACCTTTACGCAATGGGTAAAGCGCGACTATATCGCTACGGAAAATGCTACTGACGAAGATCTGCAAAGGTTTGTAAACAAACACAAAAAAGTCATAGTGAAGCCGATTTCGTTATCCTCCGGCAGGGGGATACATGTGTATCGGGGGGGGGGTACGTTAAATGCCCTTAAAAATGATAAATATATATTGGAAGAATATATAGAGCAGCATAAAGAAATGGCGCTGTTAAATCCCACTTCGGTTAATACCGTACGAGTATATACCGTTTTGGACAGACTTGGCGAGCCGCATATTGTCAGCGCTACTTTACGCATAGGCGGAAGCGGCAGCGAGGTTGATAATTTTCACTCGGGCGGAATATCGTATCCGGTAGATCTGAAAAGCGGGGTAATAAAGGGCGCCGGAAAAGATATTCACGGCAGGGAATATTTATTTCATCCCGGAACGGGAACTCAAGTGGTTGGCTTTAAAATTCCGCGTTACGATAAATTGAAAGAATTTGTATTTTCCGCATGCAAAGTATTTCCGACGTCAAGATTGATAGCTTGGGATGTTGCCGTTACGGAAAATGGCTTTGAAATGGTCGAGGGAAACTACGAAGGGGATCCGGGCATTATGCAATATGCCGACTGCTGCGGACACCTTGACATTTTAAAAAAATATCATTAAATAAACAATAAAATCGCTTTTTACATGGCGCACAATATTTACAACAATTCGCTTAGGGGTAATGTGAATGAAATTATTAGTCGTAAGTCATAACGTTTTGAGTTTGACCGACCATAATGGAAAAACCCTGCTTTCGTATTTCGGTGGGTGGGAGCCTTCCGACTTGGCACAGCTTTATATTCAGGCAAAGGCACCAACCCTTAATAATTGCGGCAATTACTATCGCGTTACCGATAAGGATATGCTCAAATCAATCTTTACCCGAAAAAGCGGAAAATCTTACGGTAAAGCCGATATAAAGCCGGACAGTGATACGCCGGAGCTTAGCAAATTATACGAAAACGTTTACCGCATAGGCTCAAAGCGAAAGCCCATTATGTATTTTTTGCGCGACCTTTTGTGGAGAATGGGCAATTGGAATACGGGAAAATTAAAAAAATGGGTTGCCGATTTTGCACCCGACGCGGTATATTTTGCATCGGGTGGATCGTCGTTTACCTACCGTATCGCTTTAAAAATCGCCAAAACATGCGGCTGCCCGCTTTTTATTTCCTGTTTTGACGATTATTATTTTACGAGCCCCTGCAAAGGATATCTCGGCGCGGGAATTGCCCACAAAATTTTTATGCGGCAGGTTAAAAAGACAATGAATTACGCCTCCTGCATATTCACAATATGCGACAAAATGCGCGAGGATTACTCTAAGTTATTTAATAAAGACTGTTATACCCTGCATACGGCGTCCACCGTAAAGGAGCCATTTGCGACGGACGGACAGAACAAAAAAATTTCATATATAGGCAATTTGGAGCTTGAACGCCATAAACAGCTTATAGCAATCGGCAAAGCTCTGAAAGGCTTTAAGGACGAGGGCTTGCCCTGTTCCGTCGATATTTATTCCGGCACGACAAATCCCGATATTTTAAACCTTTTAACCCCCGAAAACGGCGTTAATTTTCACGGCAGTATTGACGCGGACGAGGTAAAAAAGGTTATGTCCGAAAGCATGCTGCTTATTCATACCGAGTCGTTTGACCAAAAGATGAGGCTCAGAACCGCATATTCTGTATCTACCAAAATTGCCGATTCTTTGGCAAGCGGCATTTGTATTTTGGCGTACGGACCGAAAGAAGTGGCTTCGGTTAAATATTTGAGGGAAAACGCCGCCGCGTTTTGTATTACCGACAGTAACGAGCTTGAAAGCGGGCTTATGCAAATTATAAGCGACGGCGAAAAGCGCGAACAAATCGCAAAAAGTGCCCTTTACTTGGCTCACAAAAACCACCTGCCCGAAAAGGTGCAAAAGGTTTTTTACGAAAATATATACAAATATACCGAGGCTTGGCGGCAAAATAGCATTAAGCCGCTTTAACAGGGCAAAACCAAGGGGCGAACCGGGGAATTTATTATGACTGTGTATTTTTTATATTATTTTGCCATAGTGGCGCTTTATTTTTTGATTTTCGGCAAATCTTTTGCTTTGGTACGAAGCGATAATTCGGTTAAATCCGGGAAAAAAACAAACCTTAAATCGAATTATATTTTTATAACCACTATTTTGCTTATATTGATTTTCGGCTTACGGAACCCAGAAATGGGGAATGATTTAAAGGGTTATCTGCCGTCGTTCGACAGACTTAACCTGTTTTCGTGGAAAGAAATATTTAAATTACACGATTTTTTAAATTACGAATACGGTTATATTATATTTAATAAGCTTGTGGGTTCTGTTTTCTGTAATCGGCAGTTTTTTCTGTTCGTCTGCGCCGCCGTTTCGATTATTCCTATAGGGTATACCATATATAAGCACTCCGATTACCCGCTTGATTCGTGGTTCGTTTATTTGGGTTTGCCGGTATTTTTGCTTACCTTTTCGGGACTGCGACAGGCGATAGCCATAGGTATCACAACCCTTTCGTACAACTTTATAAAGCAAAAAAAGCTTGTGCGATTTATATTTATAATTTTGCTTGCAAGTTTGTTTCATTCATCGGCGCTGGTGTTTTTGCTTGCCTATCCGGTTTATCGTATAAGGTTCGGCAAAAGGTTCGTTTTGTTTTCCATAATTCTTTTGCCGGTTGTATGGCTGCTTAGAAATCCCCTGTTTGAGCTTTTAACCAAATTGGCGGGTTATAACGAAGTGATGGATAATAACGGCGCCGTTACCTTGTTTATAGTTTTTGCCTTAGTTTATCTGTTTTGCGTTTTTACCGGGGATACGGAGGACGAAACCGTAAACGGATTTACCAATTTGTTTTATATTGCCTGCCTTGTTCAGGCTATGGGCGGCTTAAGCTCAATCGCCGTAAGGGCGGGTTATTACTACATGATACCCTTGATAATAGTATTGCCTAAGATAATTAACGAAAACCGCTTTTTTAAAAACGAGCGGGATCGACAGCTTGTACGAATAATTATTTTGGCGATATTTATAACATACGGATTATACGATATTTATACTACAACTTGGGCGGAAAGCGGAAAATATTGCTTCTTCTGGAACGAATACGTCGCTCCCGTGCGTCCGTCAGTGAGGTAATTTATATGAAAATTGCCGAAATTAACAGCGTATATCGCGGCAGTACCGGAAAAATAGCCTGCCAAATCGCCGAAAAGGCAATAAACGGGCGTCAGCAAGTCATGCTTTGCGTTCCCAAAGGCAGACATAATAAAACCGCGCCGGCAGAGTATATACGCCTGTTCGGCAGCCGTTTTTCGGAGGATATACACATTATCCTTTACCGCCTTACCGGCTTTACCGGCTGTTTTTCGCGATTTTCCACAAAAAGGCTGTTAAAAACTTTTGATAGATACAAGCCGGATCTTATTCATTTACACAATTTGCATAACTGTTATATCAATCTTAAAATGTTGTTCGGATATATAAAAAAGCGCAATATTCCGGTTATATGGACCTTGCATGACTGTTGGGCGTTTACCGGCAGATGCCCGCACTTTATAATGTCAAAATGCGATAAGTGGAAAACCGGCTGTGCCGATTGCCCCTATCCTAAAAGCGCTTACCCGCAGACTTTTTTTGACAGAACCGATAAAATGTACCGTTTAAAAAAAGAATGGTTTACCGGAATAGAAAAGCTTACCTTGGTTACGCCGTCACGTTGGCTTGCGGATCTGGTGAAAAGCTCGTTTTTAAAGGATTATCCCGTCAAGGTTATAAACAACGGTATCGATTTATCCGTGTTTAAGCCCACAGAAAGCGATTTTCGCCAAAGACGTCAAATAGGCGAAAAATTTATGCTTTTGGGCGTTGCCGACAGCTGGGGCAGGCGTAAAGGACTTGACGTCTTTTCAACGCTTGCAAAGACGCTCGACGGTTCGAAATACCAAATAGTATTGGTCGGCACCGACGCGGAGTCCGAAAACCTGCTTCCCGATAATATAATTTGCATACCCCGCACGCAAAATCAACAGCAGCTTGCCGAAATATATACCGCGGCGGACTTGTTTGTAAACCCGACGCGCGAAGAAAATTATCCGACCGTCAATATGGAATCCATCGCCTGCGGCACACCGGTGCTTACCTTTAAAACAGGCGGAAGCCCGGAATGTATCGACGAGACTTGCGGCGCCGCGGTAGACTGCGACGATACGGAAGCGCTTATAGCGGAAATAATCTGCATTTGCGAGGAAAAGCCCTATACCCCCGACGCATGCCTTAAAAGAGCAAAAGCTTTCGATAAAGATAAGCTGTTTGGAGAGTATTTGAATTTATATGAAAATCGTATTTGCATCTAACTACTATAATCATCATCAAAGCTCTTTTTCAGAAGCTATGTATTCGTTAATCGGTGATGGTTATGCGTTTATTGAAACCATGCCGATTGAGCAGGAACGTATTAATATGGGATGGAGAATGGGCGAATATTCGCCGTTTGTCATACGAAGTTACCTGTCTTACGAAGCATATAAGGAATGCATCAGGGTTATCAATGAAGCGGATGTTGTTATTGCCGGTTCTGTTCCTGAAAAATTTCTGCGTGAGCGCATGAAACAAAAGAAACTGACGTTCAGATATTCAGAACGAATATACAAAGTCGCCAAACACATGATGATAAGAATTCTGTGGCACTTTTTTAAATTTCATTACCGAGACCATAGCAATCCCAATGTTTACCTTCTCTGTGCCAGCGCCTATGCGGCGGGCGATTACGCCAAAACCGGAGTTTTTAAAGGGAAAGCATATAAGTGGGGTTATTTTCCGGAAGTCAAGCGTTATGAGAATGTCGACAGTGTCATTGCCGCGAAGCGGCCGGTTTCTATCTTATGGGTTGCAAGACTCATAGGTTGGAAACACCCCGAAGCTTCAATTCGGGTGGCAAAAATACTTAAAGATTCCGGATATACATTCGAGTTAAATTTAATCGGAAGCGGCGAGTTGGAAAATGAACTTCGCCGGATGATCGCCGATAACAGCCTTGAGAACTGCGTACATATGCTTGGCGCTATGCCGCCGGAAAAGGTGCGAGAGCACATGGAACAGAGTGAGATTTTCCTGTTTACCTCCGACCGTAATGAGGGCTGGGGCGCAGTTCTGAATGAATCCATGAACAGCGGCTGCGCCGTTGTGGCAAGTAATGCCATCGGTTCGGCGCCGTTTTTGATCGAGGAGGGCAAAAACGGGCTCGTCTACCGGGACGGTAACGTAGATGAGCTGACGGAAAAGGTAAAAATGCTGATAAATAATCGGGATATGCGTCGCGAACTCGGTAAACGGGCGTACCTTACTATGACCGAGCAATGGAACGCCGAAAACGCGGCAAAACGATTGATAGAACTTGCAAATGCCATTAGTTCGGGGAAGGATACTCCATTCACAGATGGGGGGGTGTGCAGCAAAGCAGAGTAATATAATTAAAGAGATTTCAATATAAAAATAAACGGTTGAAAACGCAAAATCTCAACGGTTGAAAATACGAAATCTTAACGGTTGATATTGGAAAATCAGTACGTGCTTCCGATTACGGCGCTTAAAAACTGATTGCATTGACAATGTTCTGAATTATATAAATATAAATTTCAAGGAGTCAGCATAAAATGAGATTGACTAAAAAATTAAGACAAGTATATAGACAGTTATGGAATATAGAACGTAATACTTTGGGATGGCTTTCCTTTTCGATCCGTCATCCGGAAGAGAAAAAAGAACTTAATAAAAATAAACGGTTTTATAATATACATCAAGGGCATCGGTGTTTTATACTCGGTAACGGTCCGTCATTAAAGGATATCGATTTATCCTTGCTGGCGAACGAGTATACGTTTACGGTAAATCAAATTTCCCGTAATCCTCATTTTAAAGAATTGAAAACAAATTATCATTTTTATACGGATGCTGATTTTTTTGAAATTGACGAAAATAATCCGGAAGATATGGAATTTTTGGATGCTATAAAGAAATTAAACACGGAAGATAACCAACCTACCGTCTTTTTTAATATTTCGGGTATGAGTTTTGCTAAAAAGTATGGTCTTGATAAACATCTTGATCTGCATTATATATACGGACGTTTAAATTTTTTGGAAAATTTTAAAAGAATAGACTATTCGAAATTTGTTCCGGGATTTAGTACAGTGGTTCAATTTTGTATCACAATGGCAATTTATATGGGGTTCAGCGAAATATATTTACTCGGCTGCGATAATACGGGAATTATTACTGTCATCCAAACCATGTTAGACAATCAAGTTGACAATTATGCTTATGAGGTATCGGCTAATGAACAAAAACGAATGAAAAAAGTTGCGAGTAAACATAACCTTTATGATTACGCATGCGGATATTCCTATATTTTAAAAGATTATATACTTCTTTATTCCTATTGCCAAAAGCGCGGAATCAAATTGCTGAATTGCACGGAACAAAGCGCGATAGATGCAATTCCGAAAGTAAGACTAAGTGATGTATTAAAAAATAACAAGTAACACGCCGACATGCAAGGAATAAAGATTTACAACGCCACCCACATTAGAAAACTCGAAGTATTTGAATGGGTGAATTTTGACTGTTTATTTTCAGAGAAAGGAATGCCGAAAAATGAAAACAGTAGCATTTGTTCCGATAAAACTAAATAATCAGCGCACTCCCGGAAAGAACATAAAACGATTTGATGATGGTACTCCACTGATAACTTTGTTTTTAAAAACGCTTGTTCAAGTAAAAGGAATAGATGATATATACGTGTTCTGTAGCGATGAGTGCATAAAAGATTATCTGGTAATGGGGGTTAAATGTTTAAAAAGACCTGAATATTTGGATACGCAAGAAGCAACCCCGCAGGACATCATATACGAATTCACAAAAAGAATTGATGCCGACGTATATGCTGTATGTCATTGCACTTCACCATTTGTCACACGCGAACATTTTGAAGAATGTATCGAATCGGCAAAAAGCGATGAGTTTGATTCATCATTTACCGCAGAACGGCTACAGCATTTAATGTGGATAGAAAATAAGCCTATGAACTTTGATCCGTCCAATATTCCGAGAACACAGGATTTGCCGGTATATTACAGTGAGGTTTCGGCAGCGTATGTTTTTAAGAAAGAAGTTTTTACAAGGTATCATCGAAGAATTGGTCTTCACCCACATATTACGGCTGTGAGTGGGATTGAATGTATTGACATTGACTATCCGGAGGATTTTGAAATGGCGAATGCGGTATATATGAATATTGTGAAAAATAGTGCGGGGGGGGGTAACTCCTTAATAAAGGTATGTGCACCCATACACACATATTCTTTAATTGGACAGGAGGTTGCCTGATGAAAACGGTAGTCTTGCTTCCAATAAAGCTAAATAATCAACGCGTTCCCGGCAAAAATATAAAGCGGTTTTCTGACGGAACACCATTAATGACTTTAATTCAGAGATCTTGTTTGAATGTTTCTAAAGTAGATGAAATCTACGTCTATTGTAGTAATGAAATTGTAAAGGAATACATTTTGCCGGGAGTTAAGTTCCTTGAGAGACCCGTGTTTCTTGATGGGGATGGCATTAATAGTAATGATATTATTAGAGAATTTATAAAAACAGTTGATGCAGATATTTATGTAGAGACACACGCAACAGGACCTTTTACGCAAAGTAGCAGTATAAATGCTTGTGTAGAAGCTGTAGCTTCAGGAGAATATGATTCTGCTTTTTTGGCAAAGAGAATTCAAGAATTCTTGTGGCAGAATGGAACACCAATGAATTTTAATATTCAACATTTCCCCAGAACGCAAGACTTGATTCCTATTTATTCAGAAGCGCCGGGGGCATATGTTTTTACAAAGAAAACTTTTGAAAAGTATGGACGCCGAGTAGGAGTTAAACCGTACATCCATGAAGTTTCGGAAGTTGAAAGCAGGGACATCGACTACCCAGAGGATTTTGAAATTGCAAATGCAATTTACATGTCAATGATAAAGGAGGAAAAAAATGAATCATGCGATGCTGTTGGATTGCACATTACGTGATGGAGCATACTTGATTGATAAGTATTTTGGAGATCTTACGATTCAAGGGATTATTTCCGGATTGGTAAAGGCCAAAATAGATTATATAGAGATCGGCTTTTTGCAAAACGAGGGCTTCGGAGAAGGGAAAACCGTTTTCAAAAATTCCGCAGACGCGGAAAGATATATACCGAAGAACAGGGGAAATTGCCTGTTCACTGTTCTTGCGGATTTCAGCAGATATTCTATAGAAAATCTGGACGAAAGAACGGAAGACAGTATTGATGCGGTACGGGAATGCTTTTTTAAGCAGGAACGCTTTGATGCGATTGAAAATTGCAGAAGAATCAAAGAAAAAGGATATCTTGTTTTTGTACAGCCGGTGGATATTCTCGGATATACGGATAAAGAACTTATCGAATTTATCGAGAAGGTCAATGAAATAGAACCTTACTGCTTTTCCATTGTGGATACTTTCGGTTCTATGTATCAGGAAGATTTGCAGAGAGTCTTTGAAATCATCAATCATAATTTAGTAAAAAGCTGTAAAATCGGCTTTCATTCACACAATAATATGCAGTTGTCAAATGCGCTTTCACAGGACTTTATCCGAATGACCTGTGGGAAACGCGAGGTAATCGTAGACGGTACGATCTCCGGCATGGGGCGCGGCGCAGGAAATACACCCACAGAACTGATTGCTCAGTATATGGTCTCAAAGCTCGGCTATGGATATGATATGAACGCTATTCTGGATATTATAGACGGTTATATGGGCAATATCCGTTCCCGCTGCAGTTGGGGATATACGACGCCATACTTTATTGCGGGCTGTTACAGCGCGCATGTCAACAATATTACTTACTTAACCGAAAAGAACAGTATCCGTTCAAAAGATATCAGCTACATATTGAATAAAATCGGAGCTTTAAAACGGAAACGCTATGACTATGATTTATTAGAAAACACTTATTTGGACTTATTACACTCCGACATCGACGACAGCTTAGCACTGTCTAAGTTGAAGCAAAGGATCGGCGGACGGTCGGTATTGATTATTGCTCCCGGACAGACTGCCACGCAATATACGACAGATATTCTGCAATATATCAACCTGAATAATCCGGTTGTAATTACGGTGAATTTTATCCACGATCGGATTCATTCGGATTACGTATATATGAATAACGCAAAACGCTATGATTATTGGAAACCCAGCGAACATTTTAAGGAATGTAACAAGATTCTTGCCTCTAATTTGGCGGAACAAAGTGAAGTGTCGGATGGAAAAACATTGGTAGTTTCTTTTGTCAGCCTTGTAAAATGCGGTTGGGAACACATGGATAATTCTACGATTATGCTTCTGCGGTTGCTGGATAAGTTATGTGTTGGCGAAATTGCAATTGCCGGTTTTGACGGATATGGATATTCCGGCAACTATGTCAATGCCGAGTTGTCAACAAAAGTGGAAAATCCGACTGCCGTGAACCAAGAAATTGAAGAAATGTTTACGGATTATTTGGAGACAAGAAACAATCAAGAGGTCAAAGTCAGCTTTATTACACCTTCCCGCTTTGAGAGCTGTCTGGAAAGCAGGAATCTATGAAACAAGATATTCAATTTCTCGTTATGGATGTCGACGGTACGTTAACCGATGGTAAAATCTACATGGGCGAAAACGGCGAACTAATGAAAGCGTTTGACATTAAAGACGGATGCGGAATCAAGGATATTTTACCGAAGCATGGAATCATCCCGGTTATCATAACCGCAAGGAAAAGCAAAATACTTGAAAATCGGTGTAACGAGTTAAATATTCAAGAATTGTATCAAGGCGTCAGGGATAAAACGAAACAGATCAAAAAAATTTTAAAACAGTATTCTGAAGTGGACAATAAAAAGTATCGTTTTTGTAATTGTGCGTATATCGGAGATGATATCTTAGATTTGCTTCCGATTATGGCGATTAAGGATGCGGGAGGACTGACTGCCTGCCCGTCGGATGCTGTAGATGAAGTAAAAGCAACGGTTGATTTCATTTGCAAAAAAAGTGGAGGAAACGGGGCAGTTCGAGAATTTATTGAATGGATTATCTCTTAAGGAAAGCAGTCATGGCAGGTATAATTAATAAAATTAAGTCTATTCCCCAAGGTGTAAAATCATCGGCGGCGCTGATTGCGGCACAGATCGTGTCGATGGGAATTTCATATATTACCGTTCCATTGTTTACACGGCTGCTTACTACAGACGAATACGGACAAGTAAACGTATTTGTGTCTTGGGTGAGTTTGTTTGGGATTGTTGCAATGTTCGGTCTCGCCGGCGGTGTTTTCAACAATGGAATGGTGGACTATCCGGATAAACGTGATGAATTTTCTCTTTCGATGTTAGCGCTGTCAAACGTCATCACCGTTACATTTTTTGTGGTTTTATTCGCGCTGTATCCATTGATTAAGGATTGGCTGGGTCTGGATTGGAAATTGATCTTACTGATGTGTATTCTTTTTCTCTGTCAGCCCGCGTATAATTTCTGGTCGGCAAGGCAGCGATATGAATTAAAATATAAGGCACTTTTTATAACGTCGGTTCTGTTTACCGTTTTGACGCCTGCCGTCGCGCTCCTTTGCGTTGTCAATACAAGCGGAAGTCGGGCAACTGCTCGAATTTATGGAATGGAATGTGTTTCCATATTCATATACGTTATTTTCTATGTACTTCTTTTTGTAAAAGGACAGCGAAAAGTTACAACAAAATATTGGAAAAGTGCGTTTCTTTTCAATCTGCCTTTGCTGCCTCATTTCTTTTCTTTTTACATACTCGGCAGTTCCGATCGGCTGATGATTTCTCGCATGGTGAGCGATTCGGCAACGGCGTTTTACAGTGTTGCAAACTCAGTCTCTTCGATTGCCGGTATTGTTTGGTCGGCTGTGCAGGCGTCCATCATACCGTTTACCTATGAACACTGTAAAAGAAAAGACTATAAACCGATTGCCAAAGTGACACTACCTGTTTTGGCTGTTGTGGCGGCATTTTGTGTTGTTGTCATTATGCTCGCGCCAGAGGTCGTTGCGATCCTCGCAACCGCGGATTATAAACAGGCCATTTATGCGATTCCACCCATTGTCGGCGGCGTATTTTTCCAAACGCACCATGGCATTTATGCCAATATTGTGTTTTATTATAAGAAACCAAAGTATACAATGTATGCTTCAATAACCGCAGCTGTGACAAATCTGATTCTGAATTTTATTTTTATCCCCATTTTCGGCTTTATTGCGGCGGGGTACACAACGCTTTTCAGTTACTTCCTGCAGGCTGTCATCGACTATTTCGCTATGCGCAAGGTACTTAACGGCGAAACGGTCTACAACATGAAATATATCGGCGCATTATCGCTCGGCGTTATTGTTGTCGCGCTCGGCAGTAATCTCATCTATGACTACGCGCCCGTCCGCTACGGCATTATCGTCGCCACTTTGGCAGTAGCTATCATATTCCGTAAGAAGATCATCGGCATGTTCAAGCTTATGCGGACAAAATCTTGATCGGAGGACGAAAATTGAAAAAAGTTATGCTTGTCTTCGGCACTCGCCCCGAAGCTATAAAAATGTGCCCGCTTGTCAACGAGCTTAAGCGGCGCCGCGAAATAAATACCGTCGTTTGCGTTACCGGTCAGCACCGGCGCATGTTGGACGGCGTACTCGAAGCCTTCGGCGTTACTCCCGATTACGACCTTTCGGTTATGAAAGACAGGCAGACTTTGTTCGATATAACGACAAATATTTTAAACCGCATTAAATCCGTGCTCGAAACCGAAAAACCCGACGCAGTGCTCGTTCATGGCGATACTACCACCACCTTTGTAACCGCGCTTGCCTGCTTTTATTTGCAAATTCCGGTAGGGCATGTCGAGGCGGGGCTTCGCACCTACAATATTTACAGCCCTTACCCCGAGGAGTTCAACCGACAAGCGGTAGGCGTCATAAGCCGGTACAACTTCGCTCCCACCGAGCTTGCTAAGCAAAATCTTATTCGCGAGGGCAAGGATGAGGCCTCGATATACGTTACAGGAAACACGGCTATCGACGCGCTTAAAACCACCGTGCGCGAGGATTATACCCATCCTGAGCTTGAGCGCGTGCGGGGCAGTCGGCTTATACTTATTACAGCCCATCGCCGCGAGAATTTAGGCGAACCGATGAAGCAAATGTTTCGCGCGATCCGCCGCGTCACCGACGAACACCCCGACGTCAGGGTGATTTATCCCATACATATGAATCCTGCCGTTCGCGAAACGGCTGACGCCATACTCGGCAATGACGAGCGAATCCGCATTACAGAGCCGCTTGACGTGCTTGATTTTCACAATTTTATGGCGCGAAGCTATTTGATTTTGACCGACAGCGGCGGCATTCAGGAGGAAGCGCCGAGCCTCGGCAAGCCGGTTTTGGTTATGCGCGATACCACAGAGCGCCCCGAGGGAATTAAAGCCGGCACCTTAAAGCTCGTCGGCACCGAGGAAGAGACTATCTACGAGGAATTTAACCGCCTGCTTAACGATAAAGCCGCGTATGCCGCTATGTCAAAGGCAAGCAACCCCTACGGCGACGGCCACGCCTGCGAGCGAATAGCCGATATTTTGATTGATTAATGCGGTAGTCTCATCTACGATAATAAAATAATCGCCATGCTTAAGCTTATGCGGGCAAAATCTTGATCGGAGGATCTGAAATGTCATCATTTACAAACAAAACCTTGCTTATTACCGGCGGCACCGGCTCATTCGGCAATGCGGTTCTTAACCGGTTTTTAGATACCGATATCGGCGAAATTCGCATTTTTTCGCGCGACGAAAAGAAGCAGGACGATATGCGTCACGAGTACCAATCAAAATACCCGCGTTATGCCGAAAAAATCAAGTTTTACATCGGCGACGTGCGAAGTATAGATTCGGTTCGAAATGCCATGCACGGCGTAGATTACGTTTTCCACGCGGCGGCGCTCAAACAGGTGCCTTCCTGCGAATTTTTCCCTATCGAAGCGGTTAAAACCAACGTTTTGGGCACCGAAAACGTCCTTAACGCCGCAATCGACGCCGGCGTTAAGAATATCGTCTGCCTGTCTACCGACAAGGCGGCGTACCCGGTAAACGCCATGGGCACCAGCAAGGCGATGATGGAAAAGGTCGTTGTGGCAAAGAGCCGAACCGTGTCGCCCGATAAAACAAAAATCTGCTGTACGCGCTACGGCAACGTCATATGCTCACGCGGCAGCGTTATTCCGCTTTGGATCGAACAAATCAAGAAAGGCGAGCCGATTACCGTCACCCACCCGGACATGACTCGATTTATTATGTCGCTCGAAGAAGCGGTCGACCTTGTGCTGTTTGCCTTCGAGCAGGGCGAAAGCGGGGATATTCTGGTACAAAAAGCCCCCGCATGCACCATAAAAACGCAGGCGGAAGCGGTTTGTGAGCTTTTCGGCGGGGATAAGCAAAATATTAAAATTATAGGCATTCGCCACGGCGAAAAGATGTACGAAACCCTGCTTACCAACGAAGAATGTGCGGGCGCCGTCGACCTCGGCGGCTTCTACCGCGTTCCCTGCGACAAGCGCGGGCTTAATTACGATAAATATTTCACCTCCGGCAACAAAGAACGCAACACGCTGACCGAATTTAACTCCAACAATACCGAGCTTTTGAATGTGGAACAGGTGAAGGAAAAGCTGTCGGCTTTGAAATATATCAAAGAACAGCTTGAGTCGGTGGAAAAGGCATGAATATACTTGTAACCGGCTCCGCCGGATTTGTGGGAAAAAATTTGACCGAAGCGCTCAAAAATATCCGCGACGGCAAGGATAAAACCCGACCGTGCCTTTCTGTAGGTGAAATATACGAATACGACGTCGATACCGATCCGGCGCTTTTAGACGAATATTGCCGGAAGGCGGATTTTGTCTTCCACCTTGCCGGAGTGAACCGCCCGAAGGACCCAAAAGAGTTTATGGAAGGCAATTTCGGCTTTTCCTCCACGCTTTTAAATGCCCTTAAAAAGCATAAAAACACCTGTCCGGTTATGCTCTCGTCGTCCGTGCAGGCAACCCTCGTCGGTCGCTATGACGGAGAATACGGCAGAAGCAAGAGGGCAGGGGAGGATTTGTTCTTTGCTTATTCAAAAGAAACCGGCGCAAAGGTGCTTGTCTACCGTTTTCCGAACCTGTTCGGCAAATGGTGCCGTCCGAACTACAACAGCGCCGTCGCGACCTTTTGCCATAACGTCGCAAATGACCTGCCGGTCACGGTAAACGACTCCGAGACCGAATTGGAGCTTTTGTATATCGACGACCTCGTATCGGAAATGCTGAACGCCCTCGAGGACAAAGAGAACCGCGAAGGCAAATTTTGCACCGTTCCCGCTGCTCATAAGGTCATCCTCGGGGAAATTATAGATTTGCTTTATGCTTTTCACGATCAACCGAGAACCTTACAAATGCCGGAAATCCCAACGGGAAGCTTCGCCAAAAAGCTCTACAGCACATATTTATCCTATTTGCCGAAAGAAAATATCGCTTTTCCTTTAAAGATGAATACCGACGCCCGCGGCAGCTTTACCGAGCTTTTGAAAACCGCAAGCGGCGGACAATTTTCGGTAAATATTTCAAATCCGAAGGTCACTAAGGGCGAGCATTGGCATAACTCGAAATGGGAGCTTTTTATCGTCGTTTCCGGTCACGGACTTATCGAAGAACGTAAAATAGGCGACGACGAGGTATTGCGCTTTGAAGTAAGCGGCGAAAATATAGAAGCGGTTCATTTGCTGCCTGGATATACCCACAGCATAATAAATTTAAGCGAAACCGAACCCCTCGTAACCCTTATGTGGGCAAACGAACCCTTTAACCCGGACCACCCCGATACTTTTTCGGAGCCGGTGTGATATAGAAACGAAATCGGATAATAAGTTTGCCTAAATTTAATTGTAATTTTAAGACAAACAGGCTGCGGCGAAATTTTATTTTGCCGCAGCCTGTTATAATGATATTCCTTAAATTCGTTGATTTGCGCCTTTTTCTTATCCGGCAGTTTGGAACAATAGTATTCATTTTCTGTTATATTGTGTTCCACCGCTTCTCTGAATTTCGGATCCGTGCAGGGTTTAAACGGATACTTTGCTTTGAAATACTCATCCAATTCAATACCTGTTCGCCTATTGGGCTTCAAAGAATTATGGTACCGGTCAAATAATTGCTTCCATTGACGAAGCATTTCGGGAGTCGCTTTTGCGGTCAGCATTTTGTACACCTTCCGTTTTTGAAGTCTTTGAAGTTTTTTGCGCTTCGGAATGCGTAAATAACTTGACATAATTTTACTAAATCGGTATAATTATATTATAAAATGCGACGATATATATTTTTTTGCGTTTGTTATAGCAATGCAATCAGATTACAATGCGTTTTGCATGGAACGACGTCCGCGCCCGCTTTGTCGCACGGTATTACCATACGACAGTATGCTCTCAACCGTGCTTCGCGCGGAACACGAACGGCGTTCTCATGCAAAATCTTCGACCCGAGTCGGAGCGGATTTTTTCGTCCGGCAAGGAAGAGGACGCGGGAATACTGTCGTATTTCAAGGACGATGACACAGGCGGCGGAGAAATCCGTCCACCTCGGGCGCATTGTAATCTGATTGCATTGCTATGGCATTGCAGTCGTCTTATTTTAAATTCGGGTTATAGTCGTGCGGTTTATTAAAATAAAAAATTCCCAAAACCTTCGTTTCGGGAATTTTGGAGCTGAAGATGGGACTCGAACCCACGACCTGCTGATTACGAATCAGCTGCTCTACCAACTGAGCCACTCCAGCGTTTTTAACAAGCCTGCCTTAGTATTATACCAAAACAGTTCGATTAAGTCAAGCTGAATTTATATGTTTTTATGAAAGGTCTGTTTATTATGGATAAAATAAATCAAAATATCAAAAAAGCTCGCAAAGAAAAGGGATATACTCAGGCGGAGATGGCAAAGCTTTTGGGTATGAAAACAAGCACCTATTCTCAAATGGAGCGCATGGGAAACGTGCCTGCGCAGACGGTATTGGAATTGGCGTCCGCTTTGAAAATCAATCTCTTAGAGATTATGGATCCCGAAAATCTACAGATTGATAAGCCCGAAGAGGTAGAAAAGGTCGCTCAGCCCGAGGTGGAGGTTGAAGAAAAAGAAGACGCTATGAGCCTGACAAACCGCGAAAAAAATATGGTACTGATGCTCCGCAATCTTACTTCCGGCGAGAGGGACGAAATATATACTACCATTAAAGACGCGCACGACAAATCCTATAAAAAAGAAGATTAATCGAGGTTGAAACAATGTTCGAACGAACTATTGCCGCCATTGCCACCCCTGCGGGCGACGGAGCTTTAGGGGTAATACGAATATCCGGTGATGACGCTATAGCGATTGCCGACCGTGTTTTTACCGCCTTCTCGGGCAAAAAGTTAAGCAGTCTTGAGGGCTACAGCGCCGCGTACGGCGAAATAATGGAGAATGAAATCCGACTTGACGACGCTGTTGCATTGGTTTTCAGAGCTCCGCACAGCTATACGGGCGAAAATACCGTTGAAATCACGGTGCATGGCGGCAGTCTTATGCTGCGTTCGGTACTTCGGCTTATACTCAAAAGCGGAGCCTTTTTGGCACAGCCCGGCGAGTTTACCAAAAGGGCGTTTTTAAACGGCAAATCGGACCTTGTTAAAGCGGAAAGCGTTATGGGGCTCATATCCGCTTCAAACGAAGCGGAGCTCAGATTGTCGCGAACCGCTCACAGCGGAAAAGTGGCAAAAAAAATAGCCGAAATCGAATCGGGGCTTACGGCGCTGGCGGCGTCGGTCGCGGCGTATTCCGATTATCCTGACGAGGATATCGAGGGCCTTAATTACGAAAATTTCAACTCAATGCTTCGATCGGCGCAAAATGCGTTGAATAAAATGCTTAAGGAATATGACGCAGGTAAAATTTTGCGGGAGGGAATAGTTACCGCTATTGTCGGAAGACCGAACGTCGGTAAATCCACCCTTATGAATATGCTGAGCGGCGAAGAACGCTCTATAGTTACCGATGTTCCGGGAACCACTCGCGATATTGTGGAGGATACCGTAACGATAGGCGATTTAACCTTGCGCCTTGCCGATACCGCCGGTATACGCGATACCGACGATACGGTCGAAAGCATAGGCGTAAGACTTGCCAAAAAACGGATAGAAAGCTCTCAGCTTATACTTGCGGTATTTGATTCTTCCGAACCGTTTTCCGACGAGGATTATGCGATGCTTGATTATATAAAGGATAAAAACGCCGTAATAGTTCTTAACAAAACCGATTTAAAGGATATTGTAAACGCGGAAGCGCTTGACGGTTTTACGGTTGTTAAAATATCGGCAAAAGAGGGTACGGGTTACGACGAACTGTCCGAAGCGATAGCAAAGGCGGCGGGAATTGCAAGCTTAAGCCCCGACAGCGCCGTTCTTTTGAGCGAACGTCAAAGAGCCTGTGCTCAAAGGACTCTGGAGGGCGTAACCGCCGCGCGGGAGGCTTTAAATTCAGGCATGTCCGTGGATGCGGTGGGCGTTTGCATAGATGACGCCCTGGCGGCGCTTTTGGAGCTTACCGGCAAGCGGGTTACCAATGAGGTGACGGATGAAATTTTCCGCAGATTTTGCGTAGGAAAATAAATTACGGTTTTTACTCTTGCGTCGGCAAGCTTAAACCGCGCCGTAAAATATTATAAAAATTAACGGCTGAATTACCTTTTGAGCAATTCAGCCGCTTTTTTTATTTTGTTTTAATTAAAGCTCGCCGTCTTCCTTCATAGCGGCTACCTGCTGTGCCTGAATTTCGGGATCGTAAGAAATTACGGGCTCAACCTTGAGGCCTCGCTTTTTGCGGTCTATGTAGTTTTTGGTTATCTTCATTACAACTCCCGACATTGCAAGGACGCCGATAAGGTTCGGGATCATCATAAGTCCGTTGAAGGTATCGGAAATATCCCATGCAAGCGAGGAGGTCAAAACGGCGCCGAAAACGGTGGTAATAACGTGAATTATTTTAAATATAATTGTAGTCTTGGTGCCGAAAACATACTCCCATGCCTTTGCGCCGTAGTGCGACCATCCGAGCACGGTCGTGAATGCAAACAGGAAGAGAGCGACGGCTACGAACTTAGCGCCGATGCCTCTCCATGGGAAGATTTGATTAAACGCCGAAGCAACGAGCGTCGCGTCGGAAGTGCCTTCTGCGATAGTGCCGTTTGAAAGGTTGTATACACCCGAGGTGAGAACTACCAAAGCGGTCATTGTGCACACGATCATAGTATCCGCAAATACCTCGAATATGCCCCACATGCCCTGCTTGACGGGCTCTTTAACGTTTGAATTTGAGTGTACCATAACCGAAGAACCGAGACCCGCTTCGTTTGAGAAAACGCCGCGCTTGAAGCCCTGCGTCATAACCGTGCTTATTACAAAGCCGATACCGCCGCCGAGCGCCGCTATAGGCTTGAAGGCGTTTACGAATATTGCCTTGAAGGCGGGAAGAATGTTGGCGTAGTTTACGCCGATTATGATAAGACTTCCGGCGATAAAGAGGATTATCATAGCGGGAACTATTTTTTCGGCAAAGCCGGCTATTCTCTTAAGTCCGCCCAAAACGATGAGGGCAACCAAAAGCATTACCACAATTCCGATTATAAGCTGATAAAGATTAACACTGCCGAAAACTACCGTGTTTATAAGAGATTTAACGGGAAATGCGCTTTCAACGTTTAAAACGATCTTGTTTACCTGAGCCATACTGCCTATACCGAAAGAGGCAAACATTGCAAATACGGCGAAAATAACGGCAAGCACTTTACCTATTGTTTTAAAGCCTTTTCTGCCGCCAAGACCGTCCTGCAAATAGTACATGGCTCCGCCCGACCATTCGCCTTTTTGGTTTTTGCGTCTGAAATAAATACCGAGAACGTTTTCGGAATAATTAGTCATCATACCGAAAAACGCGGCTACCCACATCCAGAAAACCGCGCCCGCGCCGCCTACGACGATAGCCGCCGAAACGCCGGCGATATTACCGGTACCCACGGTCGCCGCGAGTGCGGTACACAGCGCCTGAAATGGGGAAATAGACGCCTTTTCTTTGCTGTGACTTATAACGTCTTTTTTAAATATACTGCCTATGGTGTTTTTCCACCATTCGCCGATGTGTGAAATTTGGAAAAATTTCGTCAAAACTGTCATGAGAACGCCGGTAGCTATAAGCAGCCAAACGCCTTTTCCCCAGACAAACGAGTTGACGACGTCGTTAAACGATGTAATTTTGTCCATTGAAAAACCACTTCCTTAAAAAATAAAATTTTTATAACGTAATAAAAAAACGGCATACCTCAAGCAAATAAGGCATGCCGAAAAAAATCCGAACCGAATTTAATCTTTGTCCTTTTGCCTGAGAGATTAGCGCTTTCGCGCTTTGCACCTTCGGCCCTCAATTTAAACCGGTAAAGGTTGTATCGCCAAGGCAAAGCGGGCAAAATTTTTACCCTGCCCGATTGTCGCTTGATACACTGGCTTATTGAGCTTCTCCAAAGTTATGTCAGCTTACAGTCCTCATCCTTACGGACGCCTGAGAGTTTTGCTCCTTCGGCAGCACAGCTTTTCCTGCAAGCATCATACATAATATTTATTAAATTTATTACATTATAATACAACGCGAGGCAAAATGCAACATTTTTTGTAAATTAACCTTAAAATTGATAAATTACCGTATTTTATGTCCGCAATTTAAAAAAATGCAAAATAAAAAAGCTTGATATAGTTATATGATTAGTCAATGCAATCAGATTACAATGCGCCCGAGGCGGACGGATTTCTCCGCCGCCTGTGTCATCGTCCTTGAAATACGACAGTATTCCTGCGTCCTCTTTCTTGCCGGACGAAAAAATCCGCTCCGACTCGGGTCGAAGATTTTGCGTGAAAACGCCGTTCGTGTTCCGCACGAAGCACGGTTGTGAGCATACTGTCGTATGTTAAGACCGTGCGACAAAGCGAGTGCGGACGTCGTTCCACGCAAAACGCATTGTAATCTGATTGCATTGACTATAGTAAAATATAATAAAACTTTAAAAAATTAAAAGTAAGGCGAAAATATGAAGCTTACAAAAGGTGAAAAAATTTACCTGATAAACGAGTACGATAACAAATGGACGGTAAAAACCGAAAACGGCAAGCTCACCGTTTGCGTCGACGTATTGAAAGAACTATGCAAAACCGAAACGGAATTGCGCGAGTATATCTTAGCAAACGATTTGTTTTAAACAATCCTTTAAGGCGTAAACAGGCTGCGGCGAAATTTTTGTTTCGCCGCAGCCCTTTTGAATAGTACTTTTTGTACAAGTTATAAAATAAAACTTCACATCATTTTAATTTGCAATCGAAGATTGTCGCTTATCATAGCGATAAATTCCGAATTTGTGGGTTTGCCGCGGTCGGTTTGGATGGTGTAGCCGAAATAGGAATTTAGTACGTCAATGTCGCCTCGATCCCAGGCGACTTCTATTGCGTGACGGATTGCTCTTTCAACACGTGAAGCCGTGGTAGAGTACATCTTTGCGATAGTAGGATAAAGGAGCTTTGTTACGGAATTTACTATTTCACTGTTCTTTACAGAAAGAATAATCGCTTCTCTTAAATAGTGATAACCCTTTATATGTGCAGGTACACCGATTTGATGGATAATATCTGTAACCATAACTTCTAATTTAGTATCTGTTACAACGTTATTCTTTACAATCAGCGGCGCTTTATCGTTTTTCCAACCGGAAAGTCGGATTATACGTTCGGCTAAGGTATTGATATCGAAGGGTTTTAAAAAATAATACGCCGCTCCGGCTTCGAGAGTTTCTTTTTCAAGCCTTTGGTTATCGAAGCTTGACATAACCGTTATCATAGGTTTGTCATCCATATCCTTCAATACTTCAAGAACGCCTAAAATATCAAGATTATGCATAAAAACGTCCGCCAATACAACGTCGGGCTTTTCTTTTTTTATGTACTCTATAACCTTTTTACCGTCCTTTTCGCATAAAACAACCTGCATACCGTAAGCTTTAAAAGCTTTAGCACAGCTTTGACCAAATTCCTCTGAATCGTCAGCAATGACAATTTTAAGTCTTTTTTCCATAAAATATTCCTCCTTTGTATTTCGTTATACATATATTACCACAGTAACAAATAAAATGCAAGAGAAATAACGAAAAAAGTGCTTAAAAATTATAATTTTACAAAAATAAACCGCGTTTTACATTTTTCGCGCCACTAATATTCCCTTTTTCGACAATAAACGACGGATTTTGCAAAAAATAATATATTGCAAAACGATTATAACAAGAAAAAGAGAGAGAGCGGTTAGGGCTTTGCGCGAAAATTAAATCGTGGCTGTAAAACAGTCAAAAAAATCCGAGGCTTGCTTAAAACGGAAGTCTCGGATTTTTTTCTTTGCGAAAATAAAATGTTGATAATTTTTCTAAAACCATATATTTTGTCTATAACAACTAAACTGACGGAATGATCGGATTTTTATGAAATTGATCGGACGGGCAGTCTGTATCGGTTGGTGTTTATTATGCAATCATACTTATTTTTTATCCGAGCTGTCTTGGCGTAATTGGAGGTAGTGGTTATTTCGGTAATTTGTGGGGGTGACTCCGGTGAATTGTTTGAATTGGCGCATAAAGTGTTCGCTGCATGTGTATCCGCATTCATTGGCTATGGTATTAATGCTGTCATCGGTGTTTTCAAGCATCCAGATGGCGTATTTGATTTTTGTGTTAATAATATCCGACTGTGGTGTGGAATTAAAAATCTCTTTATATACTCTTCTGAAATAGTATTCGCTTAAACCGATACTTTTCGCAATATCGGCAACCTTCGGATTATTTTGAAAATTGCTTAAAAGATTGTTTTTTGCTTTATACATATCGTAAAAAAGCGGATGGTCAATCTCATATTCGGGTTCCGAGTTTACCGCCTGCCCTAAAATATTGAAAAAGGTCTGGAGATAAAGATTTGTAATACGTTTACTGTTATAACGTTCTTCGCGTATCTCCTTAACAATGTTTGAAATAAGCTTGGAAAGCAATTTGATATATTCTGCGGATATATTCCGATAAACGGTGTCTACAGTAAGACCGTAGTCGGAATAGTCGATTTTGTGGTTGCTGGAATACCGAATAAAATCGTTTACGAGGGGAATACCATTCAAATTAGTATAATATCTCGGCGTCGATTTGTCCAAAATCACCGCGCACGGTCCGTTTGACTCGATCGATTCACCGCCGTTTATCGAAATTGCGACAGGTGAATGTATAAGCAGTATTAAATGATTGGAAAGTCCTGTGCGATTTATGGTAAAAGGGTTGCCTTCATGTATAAAATGGTAGCCTGCCGATTCAACCTTCATCTTTTGACACCTCTTTCGCTTTCGGCTAATTGTATTATATATTTTTGTATTTTAAATTGCAACAGTATTTTACCGATCGAATTTTACAGCAAAAAATTCCAATTTTGAACAATAGAGCATAAACAGCGGATTTGCGGCATATTTGCTTCTTGCTTTTATTACAAACAAAGCAAGAAATGTCAGTGCATTGGACAATATAAATCATTTACAAATTTATCGGTTTGAATTAAACTAATATTGTGAAATCATTACAAGGGAGGAAATGCAAGCATGAAACAAATTTCAAAATTAACGTCTGTTTTGCTCATATTCGGTATAATTATGGGGTTGGCGTTGCCCATATCCTTGATTTATGCCGAAAATGCCGCCGAAATACTTCCCGACGGAGTGGGAATGATAATTGAATTTGACAGCGGCAGTGATTTAAGCAGAGTGAAAGTGGATTCCGATAAAACCGAAGCGGAATATGACGACGCGGAGAACGCTTTAAGGGTAAACGCCGTATCCGATAATATTTCGGGCTCGCTGGTGCTTGACGTGGATGCTCCGGAGGTTTCGGGCAACGCGGCGCAATATCCCGTAATGGCTATGCGCGTAAAGCTGTCAAATGCGGAAATGGCTCGGGGAGCGAATTCGGCGCCGAGCATGTGGTATTGGCTCAAAAACGGAAAAACCGGAGAAATGCCCTCGAGCTATAAAGCCACGGATGAATGGCAAACGGTATATGTAGACTTTTCGAATTATACCGTAACGCGTAATGTCGAAAACCAGGCTTACTTTATCGACAGTGAAGAGAATGCCGAATACCGCTATCTTACATACAGACTTTACGATTACCGTAAGACCGACGTTAAAAAATCCGCGACCTTTTACGTTGCGTGGATAGGATTGTTTGACAGCGTAGAAAGCGTTTACAATTATTCCTCTATAAACTACAGTACGGTTATAGATTTTGATAAAGCGCCCGAATTTTCGGCTTCGGGTTCGGGTACGAGAAGCGCCGAAATCGGTGAAGAAAAGAACGTAACTCTTACCGAAACGACCGCTACTGCGGCGCTTGAATATGACGGAGAAGAAAACGCGCTTAAGGTCGTACCGAAGCAGGTAGGAAAGGACCGCGGATTTTCACTTGACGTTTCTAAACTTAGTATTTCAACCAACGAATATCCGGTAGTGGCTTATCGGCTGCGTTTGACGGACGCCGCAACAGGCGATTTGAGATATTGCTATTATGCCGGAACCAGCATGCTCGAATACTCGGTGGCGCTTTCGACTACGGGCAAGGCGGCAAAAGGCGACGAGCTTTATACCGATCTTACCAGAAATCAGGTAAATACAAGCAATTACACGCCGCTTACGGACGCAAACAAAACCGACGAATGGCAGCTTATGGTTTGTGATTTTTCCGACGAAGCCTATTCTTTCGGCGTTGACGGCGGAAATATTAAATATTGGAATGATGAAAAGTATAACGGATATTGGTCTTATTTACAGCTTGCGCTTCCGAATTATCGTTCCGGAAGCACATATCCCAGCAGTTATCTTGCTCCCTATTATGTGGAATGGATAGGATTTTTCAGCGATATAACCTCTGCGAGAGAATATGCGGGCATCGAGAGCAAAACCATGTATGATTTCTCGGACGCTTCCGACGCCAAGGCTTTGCAGATAAACGGAGACAATACCGAAATTTACGAACATTCTTCCGAAGGATACGTTACGGTGAAAGCCAAAAAAGAACCGGGAACCGACTCCTCGGTGAACGCCTTCTGTTTTATGCTGGACGTATCGTCGCAGTATCTTTCAAGCTCAAAATATCCGGTGCTTGCGCTGAGGGTGCGGCTGCGCAACGAGGACATGGCGCTTAAATCCAATTATACCCTTATGGGCAATACGGACGGAATTATATCCGATAAGGCAAAATCGCCCGACGGAACGGTTTGCGGATATTCCAATCTTTACCTGGGAGGTCAGGGCACTTACTTTGCGAGTGAGGATTGGCAAACGATTTATTTTGATTTTTCAAATCCGGCAAACCTGCGCTGGGAATATTATACCGAAGCTAAATCGAGCAATATAGGAACCGTTCTTGTAAATCTTTATAAGTATGCCTATACCGGTTATTCGCTTGAGGATGAATTTGATATTGCCTGGGCGGGCTTTTTTGAAAGCATTAAGGCGCTTGACGACTATACGGGCGACGTTGAGCCCAAGGTTACGGATCTTATCGTATTTGACAATCAGGCGAATGCCGCTTTGTTGGAAGCAAACGTTTCGGGTTATTCAAATACAAAGGTGAAATATAATTCTTCCGGAAAATATATGACGGTTACCGCAACAAGAGAGCCGGGCGTCGCTCTTAATAATCCCGACGGTTCGGTAAATTCCGACGCCTCTATAAATTCCTTCGCAACGACGCTTAATGTTTTGCCCTTTAAAAAGGACAGCGCGAAATATCCCGTTGTCGCATTGAGGGTAAGGCTCAAAAATCTCGATCAGTCCTTTAAATCGAATTTTTCCTTTACCTCGTCTACCGAAAAAATCGTATCCGATCTCGCGTCCGCCGAGGACCATAAGGTTAACGGATATACCAATACGTTTTTAGGCGGCGGAGGAAATTACCTTCCTACCTCGGATTGGCAGACGATATATGTTGATTTTTCGGAAAGCTCAAACCCGCGTTATGAATATTACCTTGACGGAAATAACAGCAATTATACCGCTATAAATTTACAATTTTACAATTACAATTTCATAAACTATTCTCTTGAAGATGCCTTCGACATTTCCTGGATAGGATTTTTCGGCAGTATTAAAGAGGCGCTCGCTCTGACGGGTGAAGAAATGCCGGAACCTGTGAAAAACGTCATAAAGTTTAACAATATGCGCAATTCTTCATTGATTACAGTAGGCGACAACTCGGTTTTGCAATATGACAGCGAGGTCGGCGCAATAGCCGTTTCGCCCAAGACGGACAATACGCGGAATGCTTCTTATTTCAGCGTAGACCTTGTTCCGTATCGTCTTAATTCGGCGGAATATCCGATAGCGGCAATCAGAGTAAGGTCAAGTCAGATAGAAAATCTCATAAAATCAACGCCTGTGCTTTCGACTATGACCAAAAAAATCGGTGAAGACAGGCAGGCCGGCATACTTACCGGCTCATACATAACCGGTCAGGCAAAAAAATACAAGAAAACCGATGATTGGCAAATTATTTACTACGATTTCAGCAACCGTGAATTTGCCCGCTGTGAATATTTTGCCGAAGGTGAAAAAGCGAGCGATTGGTCTGTTTTGGCATTCGGCGCCTTTAATTACAACTACGAGCAGGCAAAAACCACCGATAAAATTTACGTTGATTGGTTCGGAGTTTTCAAATCAAAGGATGAGCTTGACCGTTATGCCGGCATAACGCGTAAAAAAGGCGCTTTGTACTACGATTTAAGCAACGAGGACAATATCGGCGAAATTTACAATACGGGATATGATTCTCAGGTATCGTATGACCAAGAACAGCAGGCTTTAAAGGTAACAGCGTACGACATGGATAACGACAACGCGCTCAACAGCAACGTGGCGGGATTTTCGCTTGGCGCTTTGGCGGGAAATGACGTCGAAACGATATGTCCTACGAGCGAATACCCGATTTTGGCGGTGCGAGTTAAGCTTAAATCGCCCGACTCTTCACCCGGATGGTTTTATTTCAGAACGAGTACGGGTTCTACGGATTATCCCATTAACCGTCCGTCCTATCAAAAAACAGACGAATGGCAAACGGTCGCCGTGGATTGCTCGCAAAGTATTATGAATTATTATTTCAACGGAGATTGGACGGGATGTACGCTCTGCCTCGGAGTAAACGGGCTCAGCGAGACGGGCGATACCTATTTTGTCAAATGGGTAAGAACCTTTAAGACTGTTGCTGAGGCTTACGCTTACACCGGTGAAAAGCCGCCGGTCGAAAAGCTCGATATTTCGGAAACGACAGACCAAACCTACACGAATAATAATACCGTTCAGACGTCTGTGGACGATGTTGAAACGAATAAGGAAGAACAGCCGGCGCTCACTCTTGATGATTTGATCCGTGTAAAGTCCGCGGCGACAGGGTTTATCACGCTTACCGAAGAAAGGGTTACGGTCAAGCAGGTTATGACGGCAAAGCGTTTTATGAGCGCCTTTGTTACTGCAAGCGGCGTAACGCTTGAAACGGCTAATCCGATAGGTTGGCTGCTTAAGGATAATACTCCGGTTTACGACGGATACGAGCTTATAATAAAAAAGGACAACGTCGAGCAAATGCGAATTGCAATAAGCGCCCCGTCGTACGGGGAGCCCGAGGACGGCGTTTTCCTTGATACTTGGCAGATAGTTTTGATTTGCGTCGGTTCTGCGGTTTTGCTTGCGGGATTGATCGTCTTGGCGGTATTTATTATCAGAAAAAGCTTACGCAGGAAAAAAGCTTTAAAAATATGAAAGGATATGGTGTTTTATGAAAGCAAGAAGAATAATCCCCCTTATAATCGTAATGTGTCTCGTTTTTGTTACATTTTGCGGCTGTAAAAAGGAAAAGGTCAGCTCTGTAGAAAGCGCGGTTTGGGGCGACGACGTATGGGGTGAAGAGGAAGCCGCGGATACTTCTTCCGTCATATCTTCAAAAACTCAAACCTCCGAGAGCGAAAAGATTACCGACAGCGAGGTTACCCTTAACCTGCTTATGAAGGATTATGCCGTTCAGCCTCTTAATAAAGACGCTGTAAAATTCAAAGAAATAACGGCGAAAACCGGTATAAAGCTTAAAATAGACGTCGCTCCGGAAGCGTCCTACAGCATGAAGGTAAACACGCTTATCGCAAGCGGTATGGTGCCGGATATTATGCAGGTTTCGCATAACCTTGTCAAAAACGCGCCGGACGGATTGTTTGTCGATATAGCGCCTATCATGAAAAAACAAATGCCCAATTTTTACCGCTGGATTAAGGACGACGATTATATAAAGCTTAATTATATTAACGGCAAGCTTTACGGCACGGTAATGTGCGACGCGGGAAATTATCCGTTGGCTAAGAATCCGAGCGCCGACTCCGTTACGGGATATTTGCCGGTAATACGTTATGATCTGCTGGAAGAGAACAACATCAAGACGCCGACTACCATTGATGAATGGTATAACGCCTTAAAGCAGCTTAAGGTACTTTACCCGAACAGCACTCCGTGGTCGGGAAGAAGCTATTATCATATTGTTTATACCACTTTGCAGATGTTCTCGGGATTTACGCCGAATACTTCATACAACTATTCGAACAAGCGCTTTACAATAGGCGTTTTGGAATCCGGATATAACAGATACGTCGAGCTGCTTCACAAATGCTATCAGGACGGCATTTTGGATCCGAATTTCATGTCGGCAAACAGCAACACATGGGAGCAGGGAGTTACCGGTTCGAGAATTTTCTTCTGGGTAGACAATAACGGCTATGCCAAGACTCAAACGAATGCGCTTAAAAATTCAAAAGCCGACGCCAAAATGCAGGTAATGCCGCTTATGTCCAATTACGACGGCAAAAAGTTTGCGCTGGTTTACGCTCAGAATACATACAGCGAAATGTTTACCTTAAGCGCCAAAAGCGCCAACAAGGATAAAATCATTAAATTCATGGATTGGTGCTATTCCGATGAGGGGCTTTATGTAAATAACTACGGCAAAGAAGGCGTAACATACAAAAAGAACGCCAACGGCTCGGTTACAATTCCTCAAAATTTGATAGATAAGTATAAAACCAAAGCGTCACCCGATTATGCGTTCAATTCGGAGTACGGACTTTGCTCGCTTGCATTTGCGCCGCTTGTCAGCAGAACCTTCAGCATAAGCTCTACCATAGACAGGATCGACGGAGATGAATATCTTGAGGAAAACGCAAAAATAACAAAGGCGGATAAGAACGCCGGAAATTTCCACACCGTAATCGACGTGACTCCTTATATAAAGGATGCAAACGCCGCTGAAATAGGAACTAATATCGACAATTATATTTATGAGCAGATCCCGAAATTCATTACGGGGCAGAGAAGCATGAGCGAATGGAACGCTTTTATTAATGAGGTAAAACAGTACGGATCAGATCAGTATCTTAAAGCTTTGAACAGCGCTTATTGATATCAGAAACGAGATGAAAACCTTTATGATTAAAAAACAGCTTGCCGCGGCGATGGTTTTATGTATAGTATTTTTGTCCTTTACGGGATGTAATTCCAAAACAGAATTTAATATGGATAATTACTATCGCGATAAAAACTATTTTTATCCTCCGCAGGCGGTGGCTTCCGACAATCTGACTACCGAAGCTTCCGATGTTGACGACACAAAGGTCAATTCAGAGCTGCAGTCGAGCGACGCCGAGTCTCCGGATTATATAACGGTCAACACCACGCGTACCGATAAGGAGCTTTCGACCTCAATCAGCATTACCTCAAACGGAGGGATGAAAAAGCTTGCCGCGGAAAAATTTACGGTTTACGACTATAATCCCGAGTGGTCGTTTAATCACGGAGCATATATCAATTATTTTAAGGGGAAATTTTACGCCTTTTGGCAAATGGGATATTTAAACGAGGATTCCTGCGGTCAGCACGTGGCGTATTCGGTTTCCAAGGACGGTAAAAATTGGAGCGCCGCCAAGGATTTCATTCCGGTCAAGGTGGATCGTTACGGTAACGAAATGCTTTCAAGCCCGTTCGGCACCTACGTTCATGACGGTAAGCTTATAGTTTATATAAGCGAGTTCGGATATGATCCCAACGAATTGGCAAATTCCTCGGATCCCAAGCGTCCGGACAATACAGATTCCGCGAAGAAATTAAACAATACCTTAAACGCCTGGTATACGACCGACGGAGAGAATTGGACTAAAGGCCCTTCGGTACCGAAAACCGGCGGCGGCAACCGAGATCCCAAAATTTTACCGTCGGGAAGACTTTTCTGGGCAGGCTTTACCGGTATCGCATACAGCGATGATTTGAGCGGGCTTAATAATTGGATGGCGTCGGGACCGAGTCTTGATCAGGTGCAAAACGCCTTAAAGCAAGGAAATCTTTCCATGCTTACCGAGGGAGCGGTTTACCAGTCAAAGGATAACGTCATACACTTTCTTATGAGATCCAATACTCAGTACCTGTGGGCGACGAGCAGTAAGGATAACGGAGAAACCTGGTCGGATATTTATCAGACTAATTTTACCGACGACTGTCAAAAATTCGATTTTCTCCACCTGCCCGACGGACGGATCATGTATATCGGAACTCCGGGCTATACCGGATATAATTTCCGTATGCCGTTGGTTGCCGCCGTTTCAGAAGACGGTTATACCTTCGATAAGCAGTTTATAATACGGGATGAGCCGTATACCGCTAAAAAGGGCGCGTCGAGCAAGCTCGGCAACTACAGCTATCCTTCGGCTATTATAAACGGCGACTATGTTTACGTTATCTATGCAAAGCAAAAAGAAGTGATCGAAGTATCAAAATTCAAATGGACGGATTTAGTATGAAAACGACCGGTATAAAAAAAGCCTTATGCTTTGCTGTAGCCTTTTTCGTTGCCGTTTCGTGTTTTAAATTTTCGGCATATTCCGCGAAGGCCGAAGAGAGCGCCTTCGCGGACGCCCTTTCGACAAAAAGCGGCGAATTTATGCGCGATACGCTCAAAAGCTTGCCGGAAACTGTCGGAGAGGACAGCTTTGTCATTCCTTCGGAACAGGCGGTCGATGAAAAAGGCGATTATTTAAAAGCCGTTTCGGACAGCGAATATACCGATGATCCCGTCGTGATGTTAAACAAGGATTGCGGTACCGTAAGCTTTTCTTTTGAAATCAAAAGCGCGGGGCGTTATTATCTTTCGACCGAATACCGCGTAACCTCCGGAAATTCGGACGCCGTACGCAATATCCTTATCGACGGTGTATCTCCGTATATCGAAACCGATAACGTCATCTTTTACCGTATGTGGCGGGACAGCGGAGAGCCTACCGTAAACACGCTCGGAAACGAGGTATTGCCGACTATTGAGGAAATACCCGGTTATAACGCCGTTGACATTTGCGACGGCTATGGATATTATGCGACTCCGCTTATATTTTATTTTGATATAGGCAGGCATACCGTTTCCTTTGAATACGTGTCGCAGGATATGGCGGTCAAATATCTTAAGCTTTCCCCTTATAAAGAACTGCCGTCTTATCGGGAAGCGGCAAAGTCGCATAACGATAAAGCATCCGGCGAAGGGGTACTCACCTTTCAGGCGGAGGACTGTATGATTATGCGCAACAGTGCGTCCATACGCCTCGACAGCCATGGCGATCCTTCGGTTTTACCGAATAAATACGGTTATAAGGTATATAACGCCATAGGCGGCGAAAGCTTCAGAAAAGGCAATCAAAGCGTTGCGCTTCGCTTTAACGTAAATACGTCGGGGCTTTATAAGCTCGCTTTAAGAGGCGGGCAGATCTGGGACGACGGTATGCCCTCTTACAGAACGGTTATGATAGACGGCGAAATTCCCTTTGCCGAGCTTATGGAATACCGTTTCGATTACAGCTCAAGATTTAAGACCTTTACGCTTTCCGACAGCGACGGTAATCCGTATTTGTTCTATCTCGAAGCGGGAGAGCATACTTTGACACTTACCGTTACGTTAGGGGAAATGACCGATATTATTCAATCCCTCTATAAGGATATGATGCTGCTCTCGGACGTTATTCTGGACATTACGAAGCTTACCGGAAACGATCCCGATCCGAATTACGATTATAGGTTTTTTGAAAATATACCGGATCTCGAAGCAAATCTCAAAATATTGGCAAGCGATATAAAAGCGCAATATGACAATATGGTTTCCGTGTGCGGCGGTTCGACCGGCATGGCGAGCAATTTGGTCTCGGTATATAAACAGCTCGAAAGAATGACGGAGGATCCCTTTGTCATAGCCTCCCGTTACAGCCAGCTGACTTCCGCTCAAAGCAGTTTGGGATCATGGTATATGGAATTACAGTTTCAGTCCTTCGGATTGGATGAGTTTTCGGTTGCGGCAAAAGATGAAGCCGTGCCCGAAAGAAGCTCGAATTTCTTTCAGCGCTTTTGGCAAACCGCCGTTAATTTCATGTTATCATTTACCAAAGACTATAATAACGTCGGCAGCAGGCTCGGAAGCGATACGGAATATACCGATTCGATCGACGTATGGATTTCGCGCGGTACCGAGTGGGCGGAGTCGTTGAAGGAGTTTGCCGACAGCAGCTTTACGCCGAAAACCGGCATTTCCGTAAACGTAAAGACCGTGCCGGCTTCACAGCTTAATACGGGCAGTGCAAACGTATTGCTGCTTTCAATCATATCGGGAGACGCTCCGGATATCGCGATGGGTATTTCAGCAACTTCACCGGTCGAATTTGCTATTCGAGACGCGGTAGTGGATCTGTCTCAAATGAAGGATTTCGACAAGGTCAAGGAGCGGTTTTTGCCGACGATCTTTACGCCTCTTACATATAACGGCGGTGTTTGGGCGCTGCCGGAGACTATGAATTTTACGGTAATGTTTTATCGCAGGGATATTATTGAGCGTTACGGTATTTCCCTGCCGCAAACATGGGATGAGCTGCGCCATAAAATTTTGCCGAAGCTTTTCAAAAACGGCATGAGTTTTTATATGCCCGCGGATTTTGCGATGTTTTTATATCAGCATAAGGGCAGCTATTATTCCGAAGACGGACTTCGCTCGGCTCTCGATTCGCCGGAGGCTTACGAGGCGTTTGAGGAGTACACGCAAATGTTTACCCAATACGGCATCGACGTAAACGCCAACTTCTTTAACCGATTCAGAACCGGAGAAATACCTATGGGAATAGGCAGCTATACGCTCTACCTCCAGCTTTTGACGTCCGCGCCCGAGCTTGTGGGAAAATGGGATATCGAAGCGGTTCCCGGAACGGAGAGCGACGGAAAAACGGACAGAAGCGTAGGCGGTATATCAGGCGAATGCGATATGATTATTAAAAAGAATTCGGTTACCGATTACGAGAGCTCCTGGGAATTTCTCAATTGGTGGACCTCGGCAGAGGTTCAACGCCTATACGCAATACAGATAGAATCCCTTATCGGAGCGGAATCACGCTGGAATTCCGCGAATTTGGACGCTTTTCTTTCGCTTGATTGGTCGGCGTCGCATGTCGGGGTGTTCGAGGATATGTGGAATTGGGCGAAAGAGACGCCGGTCGTACTCGGAAGCTATTATACCAGCCGTTATATAACCAATGCTTTCACGGACGTCGTCGTTTCGGGAAACACAAGCACGCGCGACGCGCTTGAAAACGCGGTAAAGGCAATCAACAAAGAGCTTAAAACAAAGCAGGAGGAGTACGGAGTATATGCGAACTGAAAATTCCGATTACAGACCCTCCAAATTTTCTCTGTTTTGGAAAAAGTATTCGACGGGTTATATCATGCTCGCGCCCTTTGCCGTGCTGTTTTGTCTTTTCATTATTCTGCCGGTTATCGTAGCTGTGGTAATAAGCTTCACCGATTACAATATGTTTGACCATTTCAGCTTTGTGGGCTTTAAAAACTATGAGCTGTTGATTTTGGACGACGATATTTTTTGGACGGCGATGAGAAACACGCTTGTTTTTGCGCTGATTGTCGGTCCTATCGGATATTTCTTGAGCTTTTTTGCGGCGTGGGTGCTTAATCAGATAAAGTTCAGAAATGCTTTCGCTCTGGCGTTTTACGCTCCGTCCATTACTTCGGGCATCGCTATGAGCTCGGTATGGCTTTACATTTTTTCGTCGGACCGATACGGTCTTATAAATAATGTATTGATAAACTTCGGAATTACGGACGATCCGATTTTGTGGACGCAGGATCCGAAATATATTCTTACGGTCATAATTATCATTTCGATTTGGATGAGTATGGGTACGGGCTTTTTGGTATTTCTGGCAGGTTTGCAAAACGTTGACGTCACTATTTATGAGGCGGGAGCAATCGACGGCATCAATAACCGTTTTCAGGAACTGAAATACTTAACCTTGCCGCAAATCAAGCCTCAGCTTATGTTCGGCGCCATTACGGCGGTTACAAATTCTTTCGGAGTGTTTGACGTTGCGGTGGCGGTCGCGGGTATGCCAAGCCCCAATTACGCCGGCCATACGGTAGTGGCTCACCTATACGATTACGCGTTTATACGTTTTCAGATGGGTTACGCCTCGGCAATCGCCACGATCCTGTTCATTCTTACGTTCGCGCTCGGAAAAGGGCTTATCAGAGCGCTCAGTGAAAGGGGATAGGCTGTATGAGTATACAAAAAACACATAATCTCAAAAGCAGATTTTTATGGTGTCTGGTTTACGGACTGCTCATATTGCTGGCGCTTTTTACCTGTCTTCCGCTCGTTTATCTTATTTCGACGGCATTTAAGCCTATGAGCGAGCTTTATCTTTTTCCGCCGCAGTTTTTTGTAAAGCATCCTACGCTTGATAATTTTTCGACGCTTTTGGTTTCACTTTCGAGCTCCGCCGTACCTTTTACGCGCTATATATTCAACAGCTTCTTTATCACCGCGATTATAGTTTGCGGAACGGTTTTTGCCAGCACCATGGGCGCTTATGCGCTGGTGAAGCATCATCCTCCGGGCAGTAAGCTGTTTTTTAACCTTGTGGTGGCGGCTTTGATGTTTTCGCCTTATGTAACGCAAATCCCGCGTTTTATCATCATCAACTCGATAGGGCTTAAAAGCTCTCTCTTGGCTGTAATATTACCGGCGATTGCCTCGGCGTACAATTTTTTTCTTATAAAACAGTTTATCGAGCAGCTGCCGGATACGATGATAGAAGCGGCGCGCATTGACGGCGCGGGTGAGTTCTTTATTTACCGAAAAATCGTAATGCCAATGTTGGCGCCCGCATGGTCGACACTTATCGTATTCAGCTTTGTGTCTTCATGGAACGATTTTTTCTCACCGCTTATTTATATAAAAGACGTAGCCATGAAAACCCTGCCGTTGGCGCTCAATACGATCGCGTCGGGCGGCAGCGGAATAGGCAGAGCGGGCGCTGTGGCGGCGTCGGCAATGATCACCACATTACCGACAGTTATCATATTTACGGTTATGCAGCGTAAGGTAATGCAAACCATGATGTATTCGGGAATTAAGGGGTGATAGGGTGAAACGCAAAATAACAGCGGCCGGATTAATCGGCCTTTTAATACTCTGCTTTCTGAACCCCTGCGTATCGGCTCAGGATTATGAAACGGCATATGTAATCAATAACGGTAAAAAGGTACCTATGCCGGCTGCATATACCTTTTCTTACAGTATCGACGCCGCCGTTTTACCGGACGGAAGCCTTTACGGGTATTTTGACCAGCCTTCCGATTTGAAATCGGACAAGGACGGGTTTTTGTATGTTGCGGACACCAAAAACAACCGGGTATTGCGCTTAACCTCCGAAGGCATAGTAAATAAGGTTTACGACTCTGCCGATAACCTTGAGTTTAAAGAGCCGCAGGGCGTTTTCCCCGCATACGACGGTACGCTTTTTATTGCCGACACCGGCAACGAAAGAATCGTGCGCCTGACGTCGGACGGCAAGACCGTAAGCGTCCTGCCGAGACCTCAAGCCGACGAGCTTTCGAGTCTTTCGGTATATTCTCCCACAAAAATCGCCTTTTCCGAGTACGGCGAGCTTTACGTTCTTATGGGTGAAAACATAATGACGTTAGACGAAAACAATAATTTCAGAGGTTATATCGGACAGACAAAAATCGGCTACAGCTTTGTGGAAGCCCTGCTTCGAAAGGTTGCCTCGGATATTCAGAAAAGAAGCATAAAAAGGCGCACAGCCTCCGCTTACGATAACTTTTGCTTAAGCGACGACGGGCTTATATACGCGGTCAATCGGGATACGTCGGAGGGACAGCTTAAAGTAATCAATTCGGTCGGAAACAACATATACAGAAAGGTTTCTTCCGTATCCGATTCGGGTATTACGCTTTCCGGATATATTTCGAAATTTTTCACCGGAAACGTCATCCGCAAATCCTTTTCATACGGCGAAAAAATCGACGGTAATGATCCTCTTTTTGCGGGTATATGCGTCGATAAAAACGGCATAGTAAGCGCTGTGGAAAAGCAGTCGGGCAGAATTTACCAATACGATCAGTCGGGAAATTTACTCGCGGTATTCGGTGGCTTGGGCGATAAAAACGGCGAATTTACCGTTCCCGGCTCTATGTGCTGTGACAAAAACGGAAATATATATATCCTTGATACCAGCAGGGGCGGAATTACGGTATATTCGCCCACAAAATTCATTATTACCGTTCAAAACGCCGTCACCGCGTATTATAACGGCGAATACGATACCGCAAAGGCGCTTTACGACGAAGTTCTGCAAATGGATTCAACCTATCCGCTCGCCTTCGAGGGACTTGCCGCCGCCGCGTATAAAGAAGGGAGACTTAACGACGCGCTCGCGTACTACAAAAGCGCCGGAGATCGCGTCGGCTACTCCAATGTTTTTACGGAATACCGATACGGCATATTAAAGTCGCATTTTGTGTGGATATTTCTGGCGGCGGTACTTATAATTGCAATTGTCGCAGCGGCTTTGGTTACGGCGGCGAAAAAATCAAAAAAGGTGCTTTTGGCGGTCGAATACGATTCGGCGCCGATCGACTTTAAAAACGGTATTTTGCTTGCCGTAAGTATGATTTTTCGCCCCGGGCGCACTATCGAGGCCATACACACTTCGCGCAAACGGCTTAAAATCGGTTCGGCGTGGCTTATTATCGCGCTGCTTTTCGTAACGAGGATAATATTTATCTATACGGTTCATTTCCCGCTGCAGGATATAGAGCTTTCGGACGTCAATTTGGCGCTTGAATTTTTTAAATTGATAGTTCCGGTGCTCACATGGGCTGTAGCCTCAAGCCTCATCACTTCTCAGATGGACGGGGAATCCACGTTGTCCGAGTGCTTTGTATGTACCGTGTATTCGATGGCGCCCTATATAGTCGTTAATCTTTTGGCGACGGCGCTTTCCCATATACTCAGTCAGAATGAGACCGGATTTTTTGCCTTGATGGTCAACGGTGTGACCGTATGGTGCGTTTTGCTTATTATCGCCACGGTACACCGAATAAACGACTACAGCGGCATGCGGACATTTTTCGTGTGTATCATAACCTTAATCGCGGTTGTGCTTATTTGGTTTACCGTGCTTTTCGGTTATTCGCTTGTCGTTCGTCTTTTCCGATTTTTCGGAGAGGTATCGGGGGAAGTTGAGCTTTTATTATGGTAGGTGATTTGGCATGAAAAAAATTAAATTTTGGCTGTGTCTTCTGCTGGTTCTGTCCTTGTGCATGAATGCTCTGTGGCTTTTCGCCGAGGAAAACGACGGGAAATCGGAAGACTATAAGGCACATGAATTTATATCACCGGACGGCGCTTCCTATATACCGGCGGCTCAAAACGATAAGTATCGTCTGTCTTACTGCTCCGATACGGGAGCAATAAGAATTGAGAGCGCTTCGGGCGAAAATTTATGGGATTCGGCAGTAACGTCGGAAATTTACGATACCGCACAGCTCACCGATACCTTTCGTGCCTATACCAATTCACTGCTCTGCATCAGCTATTGCAAGAAGGACGATTTGAGCTGTAATTATTCGAAAGACTATTCTTCGCTTTATTCAAACAGCCGGGAGGCTTATAAGCTTTCCGACGGTATTCGCATAGATTACGGCTTTACATTGCCTAAAATAGAGCTGTCTCTTGAAATACGGCTTACCGATAAAGGACTCAAAGTGCGTATTCCGTATGACAGCGTTAAGGAAAAGGGCGATTATATTCTCTACTGCGCCGAGGTATTTCCTTTCTTCGGGGCGGCGTCCGACCAGGATGACGGATATCTGTTTTATCCCGACGGGAGCGGCGCCGTTACCGAGTTTAAAAATTCCCGCACAAAAAGCCGCTTTACGAGCGAATTGGTATTGGACGTTTATTCGCCTGCAGACGATGAGGAACAGCTTTCCGACTCGGTTTCCCGGGTGATGCTTCCGGTTTACGGCGTAAAGCGTAACGACAGAGCCTTTATCGCCTGCGCAGACAAGGGAGACGAAAACCTCAGCATACATGTTTCTCCCTGCCTCTTTATGTCCACCGTGCAGGTAAACAGAGCCTATTTCGTCTTTAAATACCGGACGCAGTACCGTATGTATGTTTCCAATACGGTTAAGGGAAATCAAGATACGGATACGCTGCAATACAAATTAAGGCTTAACGAAGAATTGCTCGACGGCGATCGAGAAATGAGCATCCTGTTACTTGATGCGCCCGATGCCGATTACAGCGGAATGGCGAACGTCTACCGCGATCACCTGATAGAAAACGGGCTTATAGGCGAGAGGTTAGAGGACGGAGATCCGTATTTGGCGCTGGACATGTATATGGCGGTCAATAATCCGGATTCTTTAATAGGGAAAAAGGTTACGGCTACAACCGCGGATGGCGCTGTTGAGATTACCGATGATTATCTTAAATCGGGCGTTGATAAAATTTCTCTGCGCCTTTTGGGGTGGAGCGACGACGGCGGCAAGCTTCCGCAGAGTGCCAAGCCCGCATCCGAAGCGGGCGGCACAAAAGCGCTTAAAAAGCTTAACGCTTTTGCCGAAAAAAACCAAAATATCACCCTGCTTTTAGACGCCGATCCCGTACTGACGTCCGAAGTTAAAAATTCCGCGGTCATGGGCAATCTTATTCCGATTTCGGACGAAGACGAGGAGACTTTTTTGATGTCTCCCGCAAAAACCAAGCGGTTATTCGGTAAATTCGTTTCCCGTATTTCAAAATATCCGTCCTTAAAGCTTTCGGTGGACGGCATTGCCGAATATCTTTACGGCGATTTTAAAAAGGGGCGCAGCTATACGCGAAAGGATACAAAGGCGGAAGAAAGCAATATGCTGTCAAGCGACTCGGTTTACGCCGCGGGCGGTGGTAATCTTTACGCGCTTAATAAAGTGAAGCGCCTTTACGATATACCGATTTCTTCCTCGGGTTATTCGATAACCGATTACAGCGTACCGTTTTATCAGATGGTCGTTCACGGCTATGTAAGGTATACCTCTCCTTTGCCGGCAAATCTCTCTCCCGACGTTCGGACGGAGTTTCTGAAATGGCTTGAGTACGGCTCCGATCCGTATTTTTTGCTGACCGAGGAAAATTCTTCCGTGCTTTCCGGCACTTCGGCGGATACGCTTTTCTCATCGCGAAATGCCGATTGGAAGGATACCGTTACCGATATTTTCGCAAAGTACAAGGCGGATTTCGGTGGTCTTGCAAACAAAAGTATCATAAGTCATACCCGAATCGGCACGACGGCGAGCGCGGTAAAGTACGAAAACGGTACGACGGTAATTATAAATTACGGCGATTTCAAAATAACCTACGACGGTGTTGAAGTTGAGCCGCAGACTTACTCGGTGAAGGGAGCAAAAACGTGAAAATCAAGCTAAACGAACGCCGCAGAGAGGCGCTTGTCGGATTATTCTATATACTGCCGTTCGCAATCGGCACGCTGGCGTTTTTTATATTTCCCGTAATCTCCTCGCTGCTTTTAAGCTTCGGCGATTTCGACTCTTCACGGCCGGGATTTCATATTATTTTAAGCGGTCTGCAAAATTACAAAAAAGCCTTTTTCGAAGACGCTAATTTTATTCCGCTGTTTATTAAGGTCGTAAAAAACACTTTGGTGGAAATACCGCTGATAATCGTGTTTTCTCTGGTTATTGCCGTTGTGCTCGGCAAGGTAGACCGATTTAAGGGATTTTTCAGAGTCGTGGCGGTACTGCCCTTTCTTTTGGGAACGGGCGAAGTTATGCTGCAGCTTACCGCGCAGGGAATAGACCGTTCGATTATATCTCTCAACGACGGCAGTATAATCAGTATGGAATTTGTATCCTATCTCGGGGATGATATAGTATCGGTTTTAAGCACATTGTTCGGCGCGATAATCAAGGCTTTATGGTCGGGCGGAGTGCAGATACTGTTATTTTTATCCGCCGTGCAGAACATATCTCCGTCACTTTACGAATCGGCGCGGCTTGACGGGGCGAATGAATATGAAATGTTTTTTAAAATCACTCTGCCTATGATCTCGCCGGTATTGCTGTTGAATGTGATTTACACTATTGTAAATACCTTTACAAGCAGTACAAATTCGGTTCTTTCTTATATACAAAGCAACACGCTTCTTGCAAAACACGGCTTTGCCGCGGCGATGGGCTGGGTATATTTTGCCTTTATTATTTTGCTTGTGGGTTTGCTTTCGGGGCTTATAGGCCGATATATCAAAAGCAATCAGACTGCTGTAAGCAGGTAGGCGGTGAGCTTGATGACAGATAAATACAACTTTCGGCGAAAACTGCCTAAAATTGCGGTAAGGTTAATTTTATTTCTCGTTTTGTTCGGGCTGAGCTTCGTCTTTGTGTATCCGTTTTTATATATTTTCGTAAATTCGCTTAAAACCGGAGACGACCTTTATAATTTTACGGTTCGCTGGATACCGCGTTCGCTTGATTTCGATAACTACCGTATAGCGGTGAGTATTATCGATTATTGGCAAAAGTTACTTAATAATTTCACGGTGACCGTTATTGCCTCAATAGGTCAGCTTATTTCCTGCTCCATGGCGGGATATGCTTTTGCGCGATACCGCTTTCCCGGTAAAAAGATAGCCTTTTTCATGATGATTTTGGCGCTTATCGTACCTATACCGACAATTATCGTTCCGGAATATATTACGTTTGCAAATTTCGGCTGGCTTAATACCTATCTTCCGCTTATTGTTCCGTCCTTTTTCGGGTACGGCTTAAAGGGCGCGCTGTTTATCTTTGTGTTCCGACAGTTCTATTTGGGGCTGCCGAGAGAGCTTGAGGAAGCCGGTAAAATAGACGGCTGCGGTTTTATCCGCATTTTTACGAAAATTGTCTTTCCCGTGTCCCGCTCATCCTATTTGGTAGTATCGGTGCTTGCGATCGTGTGGCATTGGAATGATTATTTTGAACCTTCCATGTATATAACCGAAAAATCGAAGGCGTTGTTTTCGAGCGCCATAGCCAATATTTCCGCCGCGCTTTCGCTGACGGAGGGAAGTCTTGAAACAACAACGGGAGTGGCATCCTCGGGAATAGACAATGCGGTATTGTTTGCGGGCGCGTTTTTGGTGGTACTTCCTATACTTATTGCATTTTGTTTCCTGCAAAAGGGCTTTATCGAAGGTATTGAACGTTCCGGACTTACGGGCGAATAAATAAATTTATAGGGGATTAAATTGTTATGAATTGTGTGAAAAAAAGTGTATATCCTGCGATGGTCACTACATATAAGCAGGACGGCGGCATCGATTTTGACGTCTGCAGAGCATTGGTGGATTGGTATGCCCGCCATGGCTGTGACGGTATATTTGCCGACTGTATGTCAAACGAAATATTTTTTCTCTCGCTTGAGGAGAGAATACGTATAGCGCAGACGGTTACGGACGCCGCAAAGGATTATAATCTCGATATCGTAATATCGGGGCATGTTTCGGACGGCTTTGAGGGGCAAATAACCGAATTAAAGGCAATGGCGGCGTTGAAGCCGAAGGCCGTGGTGCTTATAACCAACCGTCTTGCAAAGGAAAACGAGTCCGACCGCGTGCTTATCGATAATGCAAAGGCGATACTGCGCGAAATTCCCGATATGGATTTCGGGCTTTATGAGGCGCCTGGCCCCTACAAAAGAGAGCTTTCGCCCGAAACCTTAAAGGAGCTTGCTTTGACCGACAGATTCGTATTCATGAAGGATACCTGCTGTGAAAATGCAAAAATAAAGGCAAAGCTCGAAGCGGTAAATGGCAGCCGAGTTAAAATCTACAATGCAAATTCGGCGACGCTGCTCGAAAGTCTTTACGACGGCTGCGCGGGATATTGCGGTGTGATGGCTAATTTCCACCCCGAGCTTTTGGTCGAGCTTATGCGATGCTATGAAAACGACCGCAAAAAAGCCGCCGAAATTCAAAATTATTTAGGCTTTTCCTCCGCTATAGAGTATCAGATGTATCCTTTAAACGCCAAATATTTCCTTTCAAAGCGCGGTTTGCCCGTCAAGTCGGTTTTTTGCCGCAACCGCAGTAATGATATTTTAAAGGAAACGATGATAAAAGAATTGGATCAGATGTTTGAGTTTGAAAAAAGTCAGTTCTCGGAGGTGTATTTGAATGACTGATATAAAGGCGAAGGAAACCGTCCTTTTTGACGGTCTCAACAAAGGATTTGAATATAACGGAAGCATATTCAGGCTTGCCTGCGGCCCGAGCCTTGTACAGGCGCCGAACGGAGATATTCTCTGCTGTTGGCTGACAGGCTCAAAAAAAGAGCCGGCGCCCGATAACTGTCTTGCCATTTCCCGCTCAAAGGATATGGGAAAAACCTGGTCGGACCCGTCTATGCTTGTGCCGCCGGGGGATGAAAACGGCTCGGGATTTATTCAAAGATGCGGCGATAAGCTGGTTCTTATGGAAGCGCGCTGGCCTATGGAAGCACTTTATACCGTTTGGAATTATTCGCGCAGGGAGTCGCTTGATAACGGATATACCTGGTCTTGTCCGGAGCCGGTTACGCTCTTTTCCGAGGATGATATCTCCTGCGCTATCGGAAATCAGATCAAAACCAAAAACGGAGAATATCTTTGCTGTGCGCAGATTTTCAAAAAAAGGGAAAAGCCCTTTACCGCCGGCGCCATAAGGGTGGTTTTAGCCGAGACTGAGGAGGAAGCCTACGCTCTGCCGCCTATGAAGCCCGGAGAGATGGATACTTCAAAATTCGGTACTCATCTTCATGGGTGCGGCGTTTTTGAAACCGATAAGGATTTTAAAAATTTCAAATTCCGCGGTTGGGTGCATAACCGTCCTATGGGATTGCTCGAACCCACAATGGTAGAACTGAACGACGGAACGCTTGTGATGTATATGCGCGCCGAGCTCGGCGGATTTTTATGGCGGAGCGAAAGCAAGGACGGAGGCTTTACCTGGTGCGACGCATATCAGACTAACATTGTAAACCCCTCCACTCAGGCTAATATTACACGCCTCTCCGACGGGAGAATAGCGCTCTTAAACAACAACTTCGGAGGATGTATCGGCGAACCCTTAAGACTTAGAAACCGCGATCCGCTCTCCGTTTTTATAAGCGACGACGAGCTGAAAAGCTTTTCGATTTGTAAAAATCTGATTACGGGAGGGGCGCTTTCCTATCCTTACGGCTTGGTTTTAAACGACGGAAGGTTTGTTTTCGCTTACGATCACAACAGAAATCAGGTAAGATTTGTCGAGGTAACGCTTTGATTGCATCGACACTGTTTTCGGAGGAAATAATATGTTAAGCAAATCCGATTTTATCGAATTTCCCGAAGAATTTTGTTTTGAATATCGTACGGAGGAGCCGTCGCCCGTTTTTCGTAAGCATTTTACCGTTTCGAGCGGTCTTAAAAGAGCGACTCTTTCGGTTTGCGGTCTGGGATACGGGTATTATTATCTGAACGGCGAGCCTGTTACGGCAGATTTGTTTACCGCGCCTACCGCCGATTACAATAAAACGCTTTGGTATAACGTTTACGATATTACAAAGCAGCTTCGCCCAGGGGATAATTTATTTGCGGTTATACTCGGCAACGGTTTTTACAATGAGACACTCCATACCATTTGGGAAAACAATACCGCTTCATGGCGCGGTTTGCCCAAGTTTGCATTAGAGCTGAGTCTCGAATACGAAAATGCCTTAGAGACGGTAAAAAGTGACGAAAGCTGGCTTTGCAGTAAAAAATCTCCGGTAAGATTTAATCAGCTGCGAAGCGGAGAGGTGTACGACGCTCGAATCGGCGAGCTGTGGCGAACGCCCTGTTATGACGACGGCGATTGGATTTGCGCGGTACGCGCCGAGAAGGCGCCCTCCGGGGTTTTCAGAGAATGCACATGTCCGCCTATAAGGATCGACAGAGAATATAAAGCCGTAAAAATATTCAAAAACTCGGTCGGAAATTATGTTTTGGATTTCGGACAGAATATATCGGGATTTGTCAAGGCCGATATCGATCTGCCCGCCGGCGTCGAGATAACCCTGCGCTGTGCGGAGCGCTTAAAAAGCGACGGAACATGCGAATTTAATGAAATGGACAGTACGACCTTTTACCGTGACTGTGAGTTTCAGACCGATAAAATTATTTGCGGCGGTGAAAGATTTGTATATATGCCGAGATTTACCTATCACGGCTTTAGGTATGTTGAAATAATCGGGCTTTCAAAACCGCCGACTTCAGATGAATTTACCGCGCTTTTTGTGCATCAGGATATTAAAAGGATATCCGAGTTTGAGTCCTCCGACGAAACGCTCAATAAGCTTTATGAAATGGGGCTTATGTCCTCCCTGTCAAATCTTTTTTACATACTTACGGACTGCCCCACACGCGAAAAAATGGGCTGGACAAACGACGCCCAGGCGTCCTGCGAACAGTTGCTTCAGAACTTTGATATCTCTTCTTTCTTGCGAAAATGGTTACAGGATATATTTGACGCCATGCGTGACGACGGCGCGCTTCCGGGCATAATTCCTACTCACGGTTGGGGTTATGAATGGGGGAGCGGCCCCATAAGCAGCGGGGTTATTTTTGAAATCGTATATATGCTTTTCAGATATCGTGGGGATAGAGAGGCGCTCAAAGCGGCATACCCGTATTTAAAAAAGCACTTAAGCTATATATACGGCAAAAAGGACCCAACGGACGGGCTTATCGGTTACGGACTTTGCGATTGGGCAGGACCGTTTCCGTCTTCAAACCACGCGCCTACGCCGGTAAAGCTTTCCGATACGCTGCTTGCGATAAAGTTTTACCGCATAGCCGAATATGCGGCTACGGAACTCGGCTTTTCGGATGATTCGGAAGCTTTTTACGAAAAGGAAAAAGAGCTTACGTCCGCGTTTAAAATTAAATATTTGGACGAAAACGGCCGTTGCCGCGTAAATGAGCAAACCGCGCTTGCGATGATAATTTCTTTAGGGGTTTACGACGAGCTTTCCCCCTTAAAAGAACAGCTTTGCGAGCAGATAAAGCTTTATGATTTTCATCATCACTGCGGAATGCTCGGAATGCAGTACCTTTTTGATGCGCTTGATATCTGCTCACTTTCGGATTACGGCTACCGTATACTTACGGCGGACGGGCACCCGTCTTACAAACAGTGGATTACCGACGGAGCCACTACAATGTACGAGCGCTGGAGCAATCTTGAGTCAAACAATCATCATATGTTTTCATGTGTGCTTGCGTGGTTTAATAAAACCCTTGTGGGGTTGCGCCTTGACGACACGGAGAATGCCTTTAAAAAAGCGGTCATTTCGCCCGCGTTTATAGAGTCGCTTGATTTTTGCAAGGGTAAATACCGTACCGCGTCGGGCGATTACTGCGTTTGCTGGAAAAGGGAAAAGGACGGTATCAAGCTCGACGTTTCGGTGCCGGAAAATTCGACCGCGATATTGCGGCTCAGAGGATATGGATTTTCCGATAAAAACAAAGGAGAAAGGGAACTCAACTCCGGCAGTTATTCCTTTAAGGTGATAGGTTATGAACAGTGTGAAAAGTGAAATTGCCGAAAAGCTTAAATGCGTAGAACGTTCCGGCGTAAATTTTTCTTACAATCCCGAGTATGATCCCGATAATGAATTTGCGGGAATAAAAGCGCTCACATTGGAGTCCGCGCCATACGGCGGTAAAAAAACAAAGGTATTCGGATATTTCGGAATGCCCGAAACCTCGGACGGCAAAAAGGTTCCGGCGGTTTTGCTTTTGCACGGCGGCGGCGGACACGCCTATGCCTGCTGGGTAAAGCTTTGGAACGACCGCGGATTTGCGGCGCTTGCCATAGATACGACGGGATATATGCCACGAAAACGAAACGCCGGAAGCCGTGAAGGCGGCGGCGACGAAGACTATTGGGAAAGAGCGCTCGGAAGCTTTTATGAGGACGGGTATACGCTTCCTCCCGATAACGATCATTTCGAAAGCTTCGCAAAGCCGATAGAGGAGCAATGGATGTATAATGCGCTTGCCGCGGCAGTAAAGGCAAATACTTTTTTACGTAACGATAATCGAATAAACAGCAGTCAAATAGGGGTTGTCGGTATTTCCTGGGGCGGAATTATGACGTCGATACTTATAGGATATGATCTGCGGTTTTCTTTTGCGGCAGCCGTATACGGCAGCGGATATCTTTCAAAGGGCGTTACGGATTTTAATAATATTTTCAAACCGCGTCCCGTTATAGAGCAATGGGCGGCGGAGGATAATTTCGATAAAGTAAAAATTCCGGTCTTGTGGCTCGGGTGGAACGACGACTCCAATTTTTCGGTAATGTCAAATTCGCTTTCCTATTCCGCAACAGCCGCAAACAATAAGGATACCCGCTTGGTTTTAAAGGATAAGCTTTTGCATAACCACCGTCGGGGATGGTCGTCCGAGGAAATTTATACCTTCGCTCAGTCGGTTATCGGAAGGTCGCCGCGGCTTCCCGAAATCATTTCACAGCCGCGCGGCAGAAGCTTCTCTTTTGAAGTCGAATGCGAAGACGGAGTGACTTTAACGGGCGCAAAGGCATATTACATTACTGCGCCTATGACATGTGTTGTATCGGATAAATACAATTGCGGCGAAAGGTCGTATATGAGCGAGGATTGGAAGATACGGCCTTGCGACCTTTCGGGCAATAGGGTTATCGGCTCGCTTCCCGAAGAATGCTATGCTTATTACGTGGAGTTAAGCTTTAAAATCGGCAAAATCGATATGGTGACGGCAAGCGAATATGTTACGGTAGGTGCATCTTGTGAAGATAATAAAAAAGCTTGAGCGCAAATCCGAAAATCCGTCCTCCGATTCTCCCGTAAAAATCGCCTTTTTGGGCGACAGCGTCACACACGGATGCTTCGAACTTGTCAATAAAGGCGAAAAGGGATATGACTGCGTTTATGATATGAAATCGGTATATCACAGTCTATTAAAGACAAGGATAGAAGCGGTATTTCCAAATTGCGCCGTCTCGGTTATTAACGCGGGTATTTCGGGAGATACCGCGGCTAAGGGAGCGGAACGCGTACAGCGCGACATTATATCGGCAAATCCGGATTTATGCGTGGTCTGTTACGGGCTTAACGACGTACTGAGCCCGGACGGAGCCAAAAAATACATTGCCGGTCTTGACGCCGTATTCGGACAGCTTTCGGCGGCACGAATTGATACCGTATTTATTACTCCGAATATGATGTGTACCCATAAAATGCCGGAATTAAGCCGCGAAGATTTTCTTGCGCGTATGGCAGACGACTGTGTAAGGGTACAGACCGACGGAACGATGGATTCCTTTATGAGCGCCGCCGCCGAGCTTTGCGATAAAAGAGCCGTACCCGTATGTGATTGTTATGCGAGATGGAAAAGCCTTTACTGTCATGGGGCGGACGTCACACTTTTGCTTGCCAACTATCTTAATCATCCGGCGCGGCATATGCATCGCCTTTTTGCCGAGGCGCTCTTTGAATTACTTTTCTTTTGAAATATAAAAATCATCGGTAAATTCGGCGATATAAAACTTTGCAACCCAATTGTATCAGTAATGCAATAATATATTGAAAAGAGGTATATTTATGAAAACTGTTAAGAACAAAGAACTGCTTGTCGGTGCGGATTTTGCCGGCTTTCCTTTAAAGGAAGCGGTGGTTGCGCACCTGAAGGCTAAGGGCTGGAAAATCACGGACGTCGGCGTAAGGGAGGATTCCGATCCCGATGATACCGACCTTATGTTTCATCGCGTAGGTCTGCGAGTGGGCTCTATGATTTCCGAGGGCGAATTTGAGCGCGCGTTGATTTTCTGCGGAACCGGTATGGGAATACATATTGCCGCGAGCAAATGCCCTCACGTTCACGCGGGAGTTGTCGAAAGCGTTCCCGCCGCGCTTCGCGCCATAACGGGAAACGGCGTAAACGTACTTGCCATGGGCGCCTTTTACGTGGCTCCCGCTATGGGATGCGATATTGCGGACGCATATCTTAACGCCGAGCTTGGCAGCGGTTATGAATGGTGGAAAAACTTTTATGAATTTCACAAGCTTGCAATCGACGAGCTGGAAGCGTTCGATTATGAGGAATATAAGAAAAACGGCTTTAAGGTAAAGCATTTGGGCGATTATCCTTTAAAGCTTGAAACAAAACCGGAATAAGTTTTTGCAAAATTTTCAAACGGAGGTTATTTTTATGAGAAAGTTATCGGCATTAATTTTGGCATTCTCTTTGATCATGGCTTCATTGTTTTGCGCGTTTCCCGTTTCGGCCGCCGCCAAGTCGCAAGGCGCAGGCTGGGTTTATACATTCGACAGTCAGGATAAAATTACCGACCATGTAATCGGCGCCGGTTCGGATTTCGTTTACAATTCCGAACAGAACGCCATGCAAATAAACGCTAAAACCGACGCTGCCGTAAATTCGACACAGTGGCAGTTATATACCAATAACGGTCGTGTGTCGATTTCCGCCTATCCGGTTATTGCCATGAGAATTAAATTGGGCAACACCGATATCGCGGCAGGCGCGAAGTTCCGTTTCAGTCCCGATACAAAAAACAGCAATTCATATTATAACGGCAGCTACGCCGCAACGACCGAATGGCAGACGGTTTACTTTGATTTCGGCGATAAAGACATAGGGGTTTCAGATTTCAATTCGATTACGACTTATATGGCGGATTGGAAAGGCTCTACGGTCAATATTTCGGATACTTTTTATGTTGCATGGATAGGCGCGTTTGACAGCGCCGAGCATGCCGAAGAGTATTATAAATACGCAAACGGAAGCGACCCGTGGATATATACCTTTGACAGTCAAAGCAAGATTACAAACCATGTCAGCGCCGCAAATGCGGACGTCACGTATAATTCGGAGCAAAACGCCATGCAGATAAGCGCAAAAGCCGATAATGTGACTAATTCCACACTTTGGTCGCTTAATACCCCGATTCAAAATATAGATCGTACCGTTTACAGATACCTTGCAATGCGGGTAAAGCTTTCGGACAGCGCGCTTTGTACTTCATATCCCCGTATTCGTCCGACTGTCGCAAGCAACAGAACCTATGAGCATGCGTTATATCGGGAAACGACCGAATGGCAGACGGTTTATTATGATTTGTCAACGATGCTGTTTGAAGATACTGACCTTTATTCCAAAATAGAGGTTATTATGGCAGATTGGAAGGGCACGTCGGTAACCACGGACGCGAAGTTCTACGTCGCCTGGGTAGGTGGATTTGCCGATCTTGACGACCTCAATCAATATTCGGCGGCGGACAGCAGATTTTTAGGAAGTCGGGTAATCAAATTCGACGACGCGAGAAAAGCGACTGCCGCAACCGTAAACGGAAACCGCTCCTACACGGCGGTGGTCGAAGGTCTTCAGCTTAATTATTACAATACCGTCGATACCGTTTCATACGACGCGGATAATAATGCTCTGCTTCTGACTCCGCTGATAATCACGGGAGATCATTACGTCTTATTAAATCTTACGGATGAGTTGAGCGGCATATCCGCGGCGGATTATCCGGTAATAGCTTATAAGGCTAAATGGAGCAATGAGGCTCTTGAAGTTTTGTCCGCAGCTTCCAAAGATGCCGTTGCAAGCAGTATAAAAGCGACGACCTACACGGGAGAATCACAGGACAACGGAAACTCAAATTACGGCCCCGAATACGGCGGAACGGGCGTTTCGGGCGCTAAAACCGATTGGCAGATAGCCTATGCCGATTTTTCGGAAGGTTTTAAGGAGTCGACCTCTGCTTATCAGGCGTTATCCTTAGACTTGATAGGCTACAGGACCTACGGTAATCAAGGTATTCCGGAAAATCTCCCGATTTACGTCGCCTGGGTAGGATTTTTCACGAGCGTCGATCAGGCGTATGCCTATAACGTTCAGTCCATGATTGCCGATATACCTTACGATGTGACGGCAAATCTTTCGGAAAAAATCGAAGCTGCGTACAGCGCCTATAACTCGCTTACCGACGATCAAAAAGCGTTGGTCACCAACGCCGCCGTAATCGAAAGCCTTCCGGACGTTGTAGAAGTGGTAAGCGGTATCGACGCCGCACTTAATTCTGCCGAAAACGGTATAGCTTATGAAAACTGCGCAGATATCGAAGCTCTTGAAGCCGCGTACAGGGAGCTTGATTTCGAAGCCCGTCTTCGCGTATCAAACTATTCGGATTTACAGCATTTGAATAAGCTTGCCGGAATCGTTTCCGAAATAGCAAATCTTCCCGATACGATTACCTGGGCGCAAAAATCTAATATCACTTCAATAGAAGAAGCGTATGAGACTCTTGCTCCGGAGGATAAGTCAAAAATTCTCAATTACGGCGATTATCTTACGGCGAAAGCGGCTTACGATTTGGTAAAAAATGCCGACAGATTTGACGTTAATTTTGATAACAAAGTCAATCTGCTCGACCTTATAAGGCTTAAAAAGGCGTTGACGGATGTTCCGGTCACGGTGTATACTACTGTTGACGTAAATGCCGACGGCGAGGAAAACGCGGGCGATTTAATAGCAATGAAACGACAGCTGTTTGAGAGAAACGGCGAAACCGCCGATCCGGATATTGCGGCTAAAATAACCCTTTCAACCGATAATATGACAACGCTTTCCGTTACTACGGCAAAAGTGGCGGATTATGACGAAAAATGGCAGTTTAATCACGGAGCGTATATAACCTATTTCGCCGATAAATTCTATGCCTTTTGGCAAAGGGGCTACCGTTATGAGGATTGCTGCGGTCAGCATATTGTTTACGCAACCTCGGAAGACGGCGAAAATTGGTCTGCGCCGACGGATTTTATTCCGGTAAAAAAAGACGGAAACGGCAATGAAATGTTGTCGAGCCCTTTCGGTACGTATGTCGATACCGAAAATAACCGCCTGCTGGTTTACGTTTACGAATTCGGTTACGACGCAGATGCCCTTGCTTCCTCTACACAGGGAGACGGAGTTTTAAGACCCGATAATTGTCAGTCGTCCTCGGTAAAGACCGATATCAGCTACTATTATATGTATACTTCCGACGGTGTAAATTGGTCAAAAGGCGCCGATCTGCCGCTTAACGGCGGCGGCAACCGCGATCCGCATGTCCTGCCTTCCGGAAAGCTTTTTTGGGCAGGCTGGGTATCGGCGGCCTACAGCGACGATAAAACCGGTACAAATTGGAATGTTTCTTCTTTGACGCAGGCACAGATAAACGCGGCTGTCGCAAGAGGCGAACTCGGCAGTCTTACGGAATCGGCGGTTTACGAGTCCAAGGACGGGGTTTTACATCTTGTGATGCGCACGGACAGCGGTTATCTTTGGTCATCGGCAAGCCATGACGGGGGAAAGACCTGGGGCGACGTATATAAGACCGGCATAACCGACGACGGACAGAAATTTGATTTTCTTACCCTGGACGACGGCAGAATTTTATATATCGGCACTCCGGTATGCAGTGGTACAAAGCAGCGTATGCCGCTGACCGTTGCCGTATCGGAGGACGGTTATAATTTCGGAACTGCATACGTGGTAGGCAATACGGAATACGAGGCACAAAATCCCGACAGTACAAAGAGCGGGAATTACAGCTATCCCTCGGCATTTGTCCGCGACGGCTGTCTTTATATTATTTATGCCAAACAAAAGGAAATAATCGAAGTGACTAAGGTGGCGTTTTCGGATATAGCATGATTATAATCGGCAGACGGCGCCGAACGTCTGCCGATTATCCTGCCTTACCGTTTCAAAAAACGGGCGCCAAAACAAGCTTTTCGATCTTTTGAAGGCTATGTTTAAAGCGAATTAAGAGATAACAGAAGGTAAAGAATATGTTTAACAATTTTAACTTCGGGGAGATAAAACCCCGCGGCTGGCTTAAACGTCAGCTTGAAATCCAAGCGGAGGGGCTTTCCGGAAACCTTGATAAAATATGGCCCGATATTCGTGAAAGCGCCTGGATCGGCGGAGACCGCGAGGGTTGGGAGCGGGTTCCGTATTGGCTCGACGGTTTTATACCGCTCGCTTACCTGCTTGACGATAAGGATAAAATTGAAAGAGCGGAGAAATACGTCACCGCCATACTTGATCGGCAACAGCCGGACGGCTGGATTTGCCCCTGCACAAAGGAACAGCGCGCAAAATACGACGTCTGGGCGTATTTCCTTATAAATAAGGTTTTAACGCTTTACTACGGATTTTCTCAAAACGAGCGGGCAAAATCGGCGATTTACACTTCGATGAAATGCCTTTATAATATGATTTCCAAGGCGGAGCTGGAGCTGTTCGAATGGGGTAAATTCCGCTGGTTTGAGGCGCTGATACCCTTGAGATTTTTAGAGAACAGCTATCACGAAGGCTGGATTGTCGAGTTGGGAAAAATTCTCAGAGAAAAGGGTGCGGATTATAAAGCCCTGACTCCGCTGTGGAAGCGTCCTTTAAATAAATGGTCGCTTGAGACGCATGTGGTTAATATCGCTATGATGTTCAAGTATGAAGCCCTGTCCTGCCTGCTGTTCGGAGAAAGCTATGAAAACTCTGCCGAAGAGCTGTGGCGGACGCTGGAAGAGTATAACGGAACGGCCGTCGGAGCATTCACGGGAGACGAATGCCTTTCGGGAAAGGCAAATAATCAGGGAACGGAGCTTTGCAGCATAGTGGAGCTGATGTATTCCTGCGAATGGCTTTACGCCTGTACGGAAAACGTAATCTGGGCAGAGCGGCTCGAAAAATTGGCTTTTAACGCTCTTCCGGCAACGTTGAGCGATGACATGTGGACACATCAATATGATCAGATGGTAAATCAAATTGCCTGCATACGCTTCCCGGGGCGTTCCATGTTCAGGACAAACAATGAGGAAGCGCACCTTTTCGGTCTGGAACCCAATTTCGGCTGCTGTACGGCAAACTTTAATCAAGGCTGGCCAAAGCTTGCGCTTAATGCGTTTTTAAGTAACGAAAGCGGAATCGTATGCTGTATGATGCTTCCGGCAACCCTCGATACGAAAATCGGAGATGCAAAGGTCACTTTAACCACCGAGACCGAATATCCGTTCAGGCTTTCCTGTAAATACACGGTGACTGTCGACAGACCGGCGAAATTTGAACTTAAAATCCGTATTCCGTTATGGGCAAAAACGGCTTCGGTAAACGGTGAGGAAATTAAAAAGAGCGATTATTATACGGTAAATAAATGCTGGAGTGGGACCGAAAGCTTTACGGTTGCGCTGACCGATACCCCGCATTTTATTCCGCGCCCGTATGACTTAAGGGCGGTTGAGTACGGCGCGCTGATTTTCGCTTTGCCGATAAAAACAGAGTATAAAAAACACGAGTATATACAAGACGGCGTTGAACGCAAATATCCCTATTGCGATTATGAGCTGATTCCGCATTCGGAATGGCGTTACGGCTTTTGTGATGAAAATATTACGGTATGCGAGCATAAGGGAGACGATATACCTTTTTCGTCAATCGAGCCTTCCGTTACGCTCAAAACCAAACTTTGCCGCGTAGATTGGGATTATGCCGACGGTTACGATACCGTCGCGGATAAACGACCGATTTCAAACTCCGCGCTAAGCGAACCTATCGAAGCAGAACTCTACCCCTACGGATGCGCAAAGCTTCGTATAACCGAAATGCCCCTTACAGAGCAAAACAACCCCTGATTTTAAACCAACAACCTGTGAAATAACGGACAGCGTTAAAAAACGCAATTGTCCAAAATAACATATAATCCGAGAACAAGATTAAAATGCATTTTCGGCTGTTATCAGGCAATAAAATATAAGATAACGCACTTCACGCCAACTTTGCCGACGAACAATGCAAAGAGAGCTCACGTGATAATCAAAGAGCTCAAGGCAAAATTCAGGGCGGAGAAAGAAAGCATGAGGCTGTAAAAAAACAAATAAGATAAAAAAAGACTGCAATCTTATCCGAAAAGGATTGGAATGCAGCCTTTTTGCTCATTTCCCAAAGAAATTTTGTACCAAACAGTAAAATGTAGTACAATAAAGGTGGTAAAGCCGAATTTTTTATTTTAATTATGGAGGAAGAGATATGTTGAAGTGTATTGAGCGGCGGAAGCTTGCGGGGTTTGAGAGGTTTATCAGGAGCGAGGATAAGAGCGAGGCTACTACAGA
>CANQGK010000003.1 GCA_947623175.1 uncultured Clostridia bacterium
GGCTGTACGGAATAGCGGCGGGGCTGCTGTCCTTGTCTGTGTTTTGTGGTCTGCTTCTTTATTGCCCTTGTGCATTGCGCCAGGGTGTAAAGCATATTGTAGTTTTTAGGCGATACGTCCAAAAACAGGAAGCCCGAAGCAGTGGATTTAAGCACAAAGCCTATGTACAAAAGAAACATTAATACAACCGCCGCAAGAAGCGAGCCACGATTTTTATACTTTATATCCTCAAAGCTTCTGAACGGGTGGAAGGTCACGGAAAGCGCCGTTTTAACCTTTACGTTTGTGACAAGCGCCTTGTTTCTGCGCTTTTGAACCACAAACAGGGCGACGGCCGAGCCGATTATAAGCATGGCGCCTGCAACCAGAAGCGGGAAATTATTTTCAACGTACGCCTTGATCTTTTCCTGCCATGCAAGGTCGTAAACGGTGTAATCCAAGCCGGATTTTGCATATTCGAGCGCGGTTTCGTAATCTCCGCGGCTGTAGCTTGCCATGGCAAGCCCGCGATACGCCGCCTGATTTGCGCGGTCGTTGGTTAAAATCTCCTGCCAATATTCTTCCGCTTCGATGTAATCGCCCTTGATATACATGTCGTGCGCTTTGCGAAGCAGCTCGCCGTAGGCGGTTATTTCGAATACGGTAACCGAACAGTTGTATTTGTCCGCCACCAATACGGAAGTGCCGTTGACCGCTAAGGATACCGGCGTATGGAAGGTACCTTTTTGAACGCCCTGCTGCATACCGCCGCCGAAGCCGTTTACCAGGTTGCAGTCCTTATCGTATACGTAAACAAGTCCGTATTTATCCTCGAGCGCGTACATAAATCCGTCGTCATCCACGGCAACGGAGCAAAAGTTTTGTTCGCCCTGCCGCGGATTCATTTTATTCTCCAAAAAATTAACCGACGAGGATATAACCGAATTTCCGTTTGACAGGCGTTTATAGAGAATATCGCTGCCGTTGGGGCTGATTTTACGAATTTGACCGGTACCGGTTTTGTTCTGTATCTGACCGGTGCAGGTTATCATATACCCCTCGCTGTCGATCGCCAAATCCACAAATGAATAGGGCATGGTTTTAAGCGAAGCGGCGCGTTTATCGTCGTTTTTTGTAAGTCGGTTCCAAATCGAGGTAATGGTATCCAGCGCCGTTGCGTTGACGTGGTTTGCGCCGCAAAATCCCAGGAAGGCGCCGTCCGGCTTATAGGAGAGCGCGCCGTAAAAGGATCCCAGACTCAAAATGTAAATATAGCCTTCCGAATCAATGGTAATACTTACGGGGCTGTAAACAAAATCCTCGGGAATAAGCGGCGAATCGGGTAAATTCCAAATTTCGTTTACCGAACCGTTTTTATCGCAGACCAAAACCCGCGCGTTTTGAGTGTCCGCAATGTAAAGCTTGTTATCTTTGTCCGCAAAAACGCCGCAGGCTCCGGTAAAATCCACCCTGCCGTTTTTGTCGTGAACGTTAAGCTCGCTTTTAAAGGTATAATCGCCGTTTAAAACCAGCAATCGCGAAGCTTCTCCGCAGAGAATGTATACCGTACCGTCCTTTGCGCAGCAAATATCGGTAATTCCCTGTAAGGATTCGTCTATTCCGAGCGACGCCGCCGTAACGGTTTTGCCCACCGTATACATCTCGCGCGCCGGAACCGAGCCCGACTGTCCGCCTATTGAGTCGTTGCGAATAAAAGAATCGGTGACCGAAAAAGCGGAAACGGTAAAAATATTTGCGAAAAGAAAAACAATGAGAAAAACGACGGCAATAATTTTTTTAACCAATTCTACTTACTTCCTCTCACCGTTTTTATTCTTTGATGCCCGAGTTGCTCATGGTTTCCAATACGTTGCTCTGCGTAAAAAGGAAAACCGCAATGGGCGGAATCATCAAGATAACCGTAATTGCCATAGAGCTGCCGGTTCGGGCGATACCGCCCGCCGCAACCGAGCTCATAACGTAAGGCAGAGTTTTATATTGCTCGCTGAATATTGTGCCGCCCGGAACGGTGGCCCACATCGCCTGAAACGAAAAGAGCAAAACCGTCATAACCGCCGGACGCATGATAGGCATTACAATTTTCCAATAGGTGCTTAAAACACCCGCGCCGTCTATACGCGCGGCTTCCAGCAGGGACTGATTTACGCTTGCGTCCATAAACTGCTTCATAAGAAAGCAATGCACGGTAGAAGCCAGCGACGGCAAAATATAAACCCAATAGGTATCTATAAGTCCTAATTTTGAAAAGATAAGATATTGCGGAACCCCCAGCGTAGCCGCGTTATAAAGCATCATAGTCTGTATTATTCCGAAGCAGACCTTAGCTCCCTTTAATTTGGATTTTGAAAAGGAAAACGCCGCCAGAGAACCGATTATAATAGAACCGAAGGTGGTAACGACGGTGATAAATACCGTGTTGAACAAATATCTCGAAATCGGAATATTCAGATTGCTCAGCAATGCCGGAAGCGCCCTGTAATTGCTTAGCGTCGGGCGTCTCACAATAAATTTAGGCGGGAATATCAGCAGTTCGTCCAACGGTTTAAAGGAAGTTATTATACAGTAAAACAACGGAAAAACCATGACAATACTTGCTAATATCAATATTGTAAAATAACCTATATTACCGGCAGTTGAGCGCGTATACCGTCTGTACTGCGAATTTTTAGCCAAGCCTTACAACTCCTAACGTTGAATTTTACCGTCTTTACCGAAACCGAATTTGCCGAAATTAATTTCGCCTGCTAACGGTCGCTTTTTCCCACAAGGTTAAGCAATGCGCCTATCGCATAGCGGAAAATAATAATAATCACAAACAGGAAAACCGACAATGCCGCGGCATAACCCATTTCATATCGCGCCGTACCCACGTCGGATATCAGCAATACCAACGTATCGACGGAGTTATTAACGCTCGGGTAGCCTACCAGAGTCTGCTGCAGGGTTCCCATGGAAAATGCCGTTTGTATCTGCATTACGGCGCTGAACAGCAAAATGGTCTTCATGGAAGGCATCGTAATATACCATAATTCATGCCATCTCGTTTTGATACCGTCTATTGCCCCCGCCTCGTAAAGCTCGGTATTTACGTTCTGAAGACCTGCGATATTTGCAAGGAAGGACATACCCATGCTCATCCACAGCTGTATGATCACGATCAAAATGAAGTTGTATTGGGTATTCTGGAACCATTGTATCGGCTCGGTAATAAAGCCGAAGCTTATAAGCAGGTTATTGATATAGGCGTAGCTGTCGCCCGAAAACATGATCTGCCAAATGTACAACGCGTTGCCCACAAGAGACGGCACGTAAAAAATGAAGGTCAAAAACACTCTTACCGGGCGCGGAAATTCGTTGATCATCCATGCGAGAATAAATGCCAATATATAACCGCCCGGTCCTACCAATACGGCGAATTTAAGGGTAGTGCCCACGACTCCGAAAAACGCCTGATCCCTTGTGAACATTCTTATATAATTGTCAAATCCGATGAAAATCGGGCTTGAAACCATATCGTAATCGAAAAAGCTCAATACCATGGAAGCCAATATCGGCAAGATACCGAAAGTAAAGAACAGTACCATAAAAGGAGCCATTATAAGATAATATACCGTGCTTTCCTTTATAGATCTTTTCAATCCGTTATTCAGGCTTTTTTTCATTTTTTCGCCTCATTTCGAATTATTTCTGTTGGAATACTGTTCCCATTTTCTTGATATTTCGTCATCGGCTTCTTTTCCGAATTTAACAAGCATATCCTTTGTATTCATGTTGGCGTTGACAACGTTCCAAAACGCCTGATAAATTGAGCGCGCCACATAGTAGCTGCCGGGATATTCGGGTATTTCCTCGACTTCACTCCAAGCCTCAAGCAGAGAATCAAGCGAATCATCCTCCCACGAAAGCCCCTTTATCGCCTCGACGTTAGCCAAGGCCACCCTGCCCGTGGGGCCGAGAATCGATTCGATATTATTCGAATAATTAAGCTGTGTGTCGGCGTCGGTCCACCATTTTATAAATTCCCAGGCGTTTTGGGGATTTTCTGAGGAGTTTAAAATCGAGCATGCCGTGCCGCCTCCCGCAACCGCGTGTGAAACGGTACCGTCCGCTCTTACGGTGCCCGGAACGGCTGTGAAATCCCACAAGCCCTTTATTTCGGGAGCGGCTACCATAAGGGTGTTGTAAAGCGAATAGGAAAATATGCCCAAAGGGGTTGTTCCCACGCGAAATCTGTTATAAAAATCCAGAGTTTTCGGGAAGCTCATCTTGGTGTAATAATCGGTCCATTCCTCAAACACAACCATAGCCTCCGAGGAAAGCAGGTTGGTCTGTTTTCCGTCCTGCTTATAAATCGGAATACCGTTTTGAAGCATAAGCGTCGGAAATATATTGTTCGAACCTATTCCTCCCGCCGTTGTCGCGTCAACCGCCACGGTTGCGGGCAGGGTTACGGTCATATTGTTGCGCATCAAAAGCTTTGCGGCAAGCTTAAATTCTTCCCAGGTTTGCGGCACCTCGATACCGTACTCTTCCAGAATATCGGTACGGTAAAACATTACGTAAAATACCTGCGTATCGGGTATGGCGTAAAGTCCGCCCTTGTACCAATAGGGCGTGTCGGCTCCCTTTTGGAAGCGATCGAGCACCTGCTTATAATCGTCAAACCGAGTCAAATCGTAAAGCACGCCGCGCATTGCGAGATTTACCGGTTCGGAACGGGCATGCATAAGAAAGCAGTCGGGCCCCTTGCCGGAAAGGGTTGCCTGAATAACGGAAGCGTTAACCAATTTGACGTCGACGTCAATTCCGGTTTGCGGGGTAAAGGTACGATCGACAAGCGAGGTTAAAACCTGCGCCTGGTCTCTGCCCCAATTTACCCAAACGGTGACCGTATTTTCGGAATTCGCCGAGTCGGAAACGGAATTATAATCCTTTATGAAGGAAACGAAAAAGCGAGTTACGGAAAATTTAATATTTTCAAAAAATCCGGGATTATAGAAAGGCTTTTCATCGTCGGCGGCGCAGAGAATAATCTTGTCAAGACTGAGCGGCATTGACGATAGATCCTGAAGAACGGAAGATACGGAGCAATAGTTGGTATAATAGTAATTTTTATACCGGTGAGCTTCGTATTTGTTATTAAGCATATTATCGACAGCCAAAATCATATTATTGATGACCGAATAGTTTGAGCCCGTGCTCTCACCGGTTTCTTTAAGCAGAAGCTCCCCGGATTCGGAAAGAATATCACGTACGGAACGCAGGCGCTCCTCCATGTCGGGGATTTGCTTAAACAATTCGTAATCCCTGTAAAGGTCTACGTTTTCACCCGTTATTTTAGTCATATCGACGTAAAGGTCACCGAGCTCCGAGACGGCGCTCGAGAGTAATTTGCGGATTTTTCCCATGTCCGCGGCGGTTACTCTAAGCGAGAGAGTATGTTTACCCTCGGAGAAATAAATTAAATACGGATTTGATTTTTCATCCTCAAAAAAGGTCTGCTGCCAATCGGTATCGTATTTAAAGCCTATTTGTTCCGCTTCGGCGAAGGGTACCTTACCGTCAATTTCCAAAACGCGGCAGCTTTTACCGCCGATTACGGTTTCCTGCGAAAAGCTGAAGCCGATTTTGTAATATCCGGCTTTAAGCTCGGGGGTTTCCCAGACGATGGTATCCCCCACGCCCGACCAATTTCCGCCGCCTATGTAGTTGATAAGACTGTTGCGGGCGCTTTGCGGCGAAAGCTTTGCAGAGGAGGTATTCGACTGCCCTACAAGGAAGTAGCTCGATTTGACGGCAGCCTTTTCGCCCTCGATTACAATCGGTTCACCCTTATAAAGCTGTGATTTATCCGAGGGCGCGGCATATGCCGCGGGTTTTGCGGCAGCGGCGAATTTAAATGTATCGATTTCCATTTTTCCCACTACGGGAAGGATTGTTACGCGATGCTTGCCGGCGGTGAGATTAACGACGTATTTGTCGCCGTCCTCTGCGCTTTCGTCGATTGCTTCGTTATAAAAGTAATCGATATAGGGCACCTGACGTGCAGCAAATTCGTCGCCCGTGTCGTCAAACAGGGTTTGCCCCTGCTCGTCGCACCACATGCGCGGAAATTCCGTTTTTTCCGCTTTATCAAAAGGATAATTGCCGTCGATCTTGATTCCCACCCGAAAATCCGACATGCTGTTATCCAACGCTTTATAATTCATGCCGATATAATAATTTCCCGCCTGCAAAACGGTAATATCAAAATCTATCGGAGCGGCGTCCAGCACTTTATTCAATTTGCAAACAATATCGTTTTCGGTGGGCGCGGCGTCCGCATAGCGTGACAGATATGACGAATAAGCGTCGTCCGACAAAGCGCCGACAGCCGTCGGTTTAGCGGCGTCTGGGCTCGTATCGGCATTTTGCGCCGATACAAAAGGCGCATTGACGGTTGAAAGCATAACAAGTACCGACACAATCGCTGTTAAACTATGCAGCTTACTCCTTTTCATAATCGCGATATCCTCACTTTGGTGAATTAACTTTGCTAAATCGGATCAAAAAGCTTAACCGAGCCATTTTACAACCGCCGCTTTGCGGTCAAATTCGGCGATCACCGAATCGAATTGCTTTTGATTTTTAGCAGCCCATGCTCCGGTGTCCGCCTCTAAAAGATCGAATATAAATACGCTTTTATAGGAGGAATTCGGCATTCTTTGATAATACGAATTTCCCGATAAGGGGCTCCCGAACTGTTCGGAACTATAGAGCGCCCATGCATAAACGGGGCCGTTGGCGCAATCAAAAATATTGTCGGAAATAACGAAATTCCGAGCGGTAAAGTCCTTTGCGGACCAGGCGCCGCGAATATGCGAGGGGCCGCGGGTATCCCACGCAAAGCCGTATCCGGAGAAGCGCATTATATTACCCGTAACCGAAATATTTTCAATTTTGCAAACCGAATCGGTGGGCCACCATTCAAATGCCCAGCTGCAATATTCGATAAGGTTGTTTTTAAGGTTGATATTTTTAAAGGTTTGTTCCTTTTCTTCCCCCTCCGGAAGGGTGATCTGGAAGGTAAAGCCCGCGTCGTATATCTGATAGATCCAGCAGTTTTCCACCGTTATATCCTGACAGCCGGCGGCAAACTCTATTCCGTTGCCGAAGCGGTTGTTTGCACTTTCCATCATCGAGCCGCCGATCCATCCGATTATGCAATTTGTTATATTTATACCGCGACATCCGCTCGCTCCGCGTATACCGAAGGTTCCGGTATATTTGAAGGCGATATTGTCTATGGTTACATTTTCGGCGCCGTCGCGCAAACGGAACAAAATTTTGCGCGAGCCGATTTCTATATCCTTGTAAGCGTTTCCGGGATTTCCCTTATCGCAGTATACGTAGAGTACCTTTTGCATATTGTCAAAGAAAAAGTCGCCGTTTTTCTTGAGATTTCTGACGTAGTATTGCATATTGCCTACCGCTTCGCCGTGGTTAAATACGATGATCCCGACATCGCTGTCCATAAAATCTATTGCCCAAACGTTGCGAATGTTATAGGGCTGCCAGCGAACCGGCTGAGCGTAGTTTTCGAGCGAGCCCCAAACCTCGGGCTTTTCTCCGGTGCCGTAAGCGCCGTAGGTAACGCCGTTGGTAAGCGTAATCGTGCTTCCGAGGCGGAAAACCGAGCCGCGCTCCAAAAGGACGGCGTCGCCCTCCTGTGCCGCCGCAAAAGCGGTAGTAAGCTTTTCAAAGGGCGCGGCGGGAGTTCTGCCGTCATTAGAATCGCTGCCCTTGCTCGAAACGTAATATGTGGTTCCGCCGACGCGTACGGCGTCCTTCGAATTTAAAACCTTTTCTCTCATAGCGAGCGCGGCTTTATTGGCGCCCGCCTTTTTCATAACCTCGGGATTAAGCATATCCGCCGTGTTTTCGTCGGAGCGCACTTCTATGACCTGCGGCTTGCTTACGGTGCTGTCGACCTTCAGCTCGCCGTAAACGGCGGAAGAATTATCGGAGTTTTGGTCTGCGTCGTCCGGTATACTGTTGTCGGGATCGGAAACGGTTGAATTTACATCGCCGGTATTGGAAATATTTGAGCTTTCACCTTTTTGGCCGCCGCTTGTACAGGATGCCAAAACGAACGCAAAGCACAAACATAAGATCAACAGTTTTTTCATAAAATCACCATTTTAAACAATAGTTTGTGATTAGGGTAAATCACTTAAACGCTTATTGAGATCTGCAACGGCGGCGTCAACTGCCGACATGTAAGTATTGAGTACGGTGGGTACCTGCTCGGGCGTCGCTTCCTGAAGCGCAAGACGCACTTCGCTTATGGGAGAGGCGGAATTACCGCTGCCGAGCGGGTTACGGTTATGCATAATGCGGTTGGGCTGTTTCATAGCGTATTCGTAAACCGCTTTCGCTTCCTCACTGCAGAAGAAGGTATTGGCGTCATAGCTTGCGGGATCCAGATAGTATCTCAGGAAGAATGCGGCTCCTTTTGCATTTTTGGCGCCCTTGGCAAAGCCGTAAGCCTCGTATTCGCTCATAAGCTGGTATTGCGTAGACTGCCCCGCAACGGGGAAGAACGGAACAACGCCCAAGGTTCCGGATGATTTTAAGGTTGAGAAATAAGGCTGGGTTGTACGTGTATACATCAAAGAGGTATCAAAGAAGAGATATTTGCCCTGCTCGAAGCCGTTGGAATCCCACGAACGGTCGATAAGCCCCTGCTGATACAGCTCGGCGCAGCGCTGCCATGCCTTAATAGCGCGTTTATCGCGAAGATTGTTGCCGTATTTGCCGTCTTTATAAGAAATTTCGGACTGCAAGCCGGTAAGGAGCGCCCAAACGTCATATTTCGAAACGCACCATGCAGGCCCGTTTACGGTACGCTTGAAATCCTTGCACATTTCCATAAACTTGCTTTCGGTCCATTTGCCCTGCTTCCAGAGGGTATACGGATCCTCATAGTCGTATTTTTCTATAAGAGTTTTATTGTAGAAAATGGCGGCGGGGCGATTGAGCAAGGTATTTTTCATATTGACCGCATAGGTTTTGCCCTTTACGGTGTAATACTTCATAAGCTCGCTGTCCCAATCGGAATTGTTGAAATCGAAGCCGGCGGCCGATACGGGTTGACAAAGCTTGACGCGGTTTACGTTCATCCATTGGAACAACACGATATCGGGAGATTTGCCCGCGGCGACTCGCGCCTGTAATTCAACGTCGTAATTGTCGTAAGAAGCAACCTTCCAATTTACCTTAATTCCCGTCTGCTGTTGGAATTTTGTAATAACCTGAGCGCCGTTGGGAAGCTCACTTTGAGGATTCCAATGGAATATTTCCACGGTTGTACCGCGCAAGCTTTTAGGCATGCTCTTTAAAACGTTCTGCCATGAACCCTTTGCGGCAACCGTGCTCTGCTGTGCGCTCGATTTATTATCCGAGGATACGGTTTTATCCTGAGAGCTTTGAGCTTCGGAAGACGTCTCATTCTCGGAGCTTACCGGCTCACTGCTGCTTACAACCGTTGAGTCGTCCGGTTCGCTCGAAGTTTTTTTCGAGCTGCACGCCGTAGACGACAGCGTAATACCGATCGCGAGTATCACACATAAAAATCTGCTTATTTTTTTCATAAAAGACCACTCCGTTCTGTTAATTGTTATCTAACCTACAATGCCTGTAGTTGATATGCCTGCTATAAACTTCTTTTGAACAAAAGAATAAAATATGATTAAAGGTATTAAAAATACAAGACACGCCGCTATAATTACGTATTTTGCTATCATATCGGTACCGTTATCGATATAATAACTCATAATACTGCTCAGACTGTACCTGAAACGGTTAAGCATAACGCTGAGCGGCAGATTTTCGGAAAGATATATCTGCGGCAAATAATAATCGCTGTAATTGTAAATTACCGAAAAGATCAAAACGGTAACCGCCGCCGAACCGGACGAGGGAACGATTATTCGCACAAAGGTTTTCCAAGGACCCGCGCCGTCGATCCAGGCGGCTTCCTCGAGCTCCTTAGGAAGGCCTTTGAAAAACTGCGTATATATGTATATATAAAGTCCGCTTTTAAACCCTACGCCGAAAATAGCCGGCAGGTAAAAAGCCAGCGGCGAATCGGTAATACTCGGCCGCAAATCTATACCGGAAATTTTTTTAAAAAGCCCCAATATCCCCAAAAAGTCCATATGCTGAAAATTCACGTAAGTCGGAATAATCAACATCGTAACCGGAACGAGAATATTCAAAAACATAATCGCCGATAAAATGGTTCTGCCGCGAAATTTAAACCGTGCAAGGCCGTAGGCGTAAACCGCACAGCTGCAAAACTGTATCAAGGCCGGTATAATTCCCACAATCAGGGTGTTTTTAAGGGAGCTCCAATACTCCATAGACTGCAGCGCCGCTTTTAAATTGTCCAAAACGAATTTTTTCGGAATCCACTCAACCGTAGGATCGTAAAAATCCGACACACTTTTAAAGGAAGTAGAAAGGATGTAAATAAAGGGATAGAGCAAAATATAACCGAAGGTAATAAGAAATATATATTGTACGAGTGTTGTTATGATTTTTTCCGATGCACTTTTTTTGATATATTTTATCTTTCGCATCCTAACACTCCTTTACAGCGCCGTATTATCGGCGTTTTTCGGATCGGATAATCCGTATAGGTCAATTCCGCCCGCTATTACTCTTTTAAGGTTAAGCTCCCGGTCAAAAACCGCAAGATCCGCATCCCTGCCCTTTTCGACAGCGCCCTTGTTTTTAATTCCGATAAAGTTAAGCGGCGTTGCCGAAAGCATTTTGGAGGCTGTGACAATGTCAATGCCGTAAACTCCCACAAGCACCTTAAAGCATCTGTCCATAGTGGCGATACTTCCCGCAAACGACGACATATCCGTAAGCTTTGCGACGCCGTCGTCCACGATTACGTCGGTACCTTTTTCGAGACTGCCCAATTTTCCGCTTTTGGCGTCGGTTCCGGCGATACGCATACCGTCCGTAATTCCCATTACCTTGTCGACGCCCTTTATTTTAAGCGCCAACCGCAAAACATCCCGCGGAATATGCCTGCCGTCGCAAATAAGCTCTACCGCAACCGCGTCGTTGAGATACGCCGCCTCGACAACTCCGGCGAGCACCTTCTGCCCTTCCTTTCGGTAGCCGGTAACCGCATTGTAAAAATGGGTTACATGCGAAAAGCCGTTTTCTATTCCCGCCTGCGCATGCTCGCTTGTGGCGGCGGAATGGGCTATCGAACAGATAATGCCGTTTTCTTTACACTTTTTTGCGAAGATATCCGAGCCTTCAAGCTCGGGAGCGGCGTCCCATCTGAGAAGACAGCCGTCCGCCGCCTTAATAAGCCTATCGATTTCGGCTTCGTCGGGCAGCCGCAAAACGTCGCCCGGCTGTGCGCCGCTGCTTTTTGCATTTGCCCCCGAAAGATATGGGCCCTCGAAGTGAACGCCGGGAGCAACCGCTGAATATTTACTCTTTGCTTTAAAGCGCTTAAAAGCGTCTAAAAATTTTAATAAATCCGTTTCCGTCGCTGACATGGCGGTCGGCAAAAGGGTGGTGGTTCCATGTTTTAAATGAGTCTTTACCGCTGTTTCGAAGGCTTCGGGTGTGGCGTCCATAAAATCCGCTCCCCCGCCCCCGTGAACATGAAGGTCGGCAAAGCCCGGAACAAGATAATCGCCGCCTATATCGATTACGTTGCCGTAAGAGGCGTTGTAATACGGATCCGCAATTTTACCGTCCTCTATTAAAACGTCGGTCAGGCGCACCCCGTCCGGAAATACGGCGTTTGCGTTTTTTATCAGCAGTCCGCCCATTATTTATTGTAAACTCTGATTTCCGGAATCGGGCACTTGGTAGCTTCGGCAAGGGTGTAAATTATCGCGTCCTTGTGGTTTCTGAAAAGCGAACACGGAACCTTTGCGGTAATTTCGCCGTGCAATATTTTTCTCAGCGCCCCGGCATTCCAATCACGCGGCATTATCATAATAATCTTTTTCGCCTTCATAATTTCCTTCATGCCTACCGTAATGCAATATTGCGGAATACCCTCAAGGTCGGCGCCGCAGTTCATATAAGCGTTGATGGTTTTGGTTTCGCGGCTGATTTTAAGTACGCGGGTAGGTCTGTTTGCAAACTCCTCGTTATCGCAAATCTCGTCGGGCTCGGGCGGCTCGTTAAAGGCGTAATGGCCGTTAATGCCCACTCCGCCGAACACCAAATCCAATTTGCCGTACTTTTCTATAATTTCCATAACCTTTTCGGGGTGTTCGGGATCGGGGAAAATCCGATTTTCAGGCAAAACGTTGAGCTCTTCGTCGATGACGTTGTAGAAAATTCTGTCCATACCTCCGCGGAAGGAAAGCGGATCGGTTTTATCGAGATAAGTCTTATCGTCCTTCAGGTATTCGTCCATATTGATAAATACGCAATTTTTCAGAGAAATTCTGTATTTATTGACAAGCTCCGCCATCCTGAAATACGGACCTAACGGGCCGTAGGGTACTACCATAACGGTGGGCTCGCCCTTGGCGTTGTTTTCCTGAATTACGGTGAGGACCTCAATAGCTACCTTCCAATAAATGTCGACCTCCGCTATGGAAACGTCAAGCCTGATACTTGACCCTTCTCCTAACTTCTCGGGTGCTATAGAATTGTAATTCTTCATGTGTCTTACTCCTTTGTATATTTTGGGAAATTTCTTGATTTAATTTTTGACGAAATTCGAACATCTGCGAGTTTGTCGGGCAGAATCGGTAGTTTACTTCACCTATGGTATCCTTTATAAATTCGAGCACCGCTTCTCTGCCTATAAGCGACTCTAACTTTTGCAAAGCTCTGTAATCGTTAATGCCCTCGTAAAGCACCTTCATCCTCAGCGAAGGAATCGCTTTTCCGCTGGTATCGGGATATACCACGTAGGAAGTGCCGACAAGCTGATTGTAGCCGCACGGATTGGCTATCGGATTAAAAAGTCCGTGGCTCAAAAAGTCGTAATAGTAGTTGTAACCCCAATGGATAAAGCCCTTTGCGCCGCCGACGTACATTTGCAGTCCGATGACCCGGTTTCGCGCGGAGGTGGTGGCGATAATTCGGTTCGCGTAACCCTCGGTAAGCTGAGCTCCCGTGTAATATACCCAATAATCGTCGCAGTTCTCGACAAATTTATCCATATCCTCCGAGCTTACGATTACTATGGGCTTTTTTACGCTTCCGTTTTTATAACATTCAAAATGCGAAAGCGCGTCGCCGCACATATAATCCTTAAGCTCCTTTCCCACCGTTTTTTGGGCTTTTTCGTAATACGGCAAAACGTCGACGTTCGGTTCGTCCGAAATGTGGAATAATATTTTATCTTCCAAATCCATCTCTTTAAGAAAGCGTTTGAGCTCCTTTAAATAGGATTTTAAAAAGAAAGCGTATTCCTCGCTTGCGGAATCGGTATCCCAACCGAATATCCGCTTGTATTCGCCGTCTACCGTCGCCATTATTTTAGGCGCGTGCTTTGCGCCCCACTGTGTAAAGAAATGGCTGTGCTCAAAATTTTCGATTCCGCATTCGCGGCATATTTCTATGTACTTTTTCATAAGTGAAAAATCGAAAACATACTTTCCGTTTTGGAGGCTTACCGACACAAGTTGTGCGGTTTTTCGTTCCTCGCCCTCGGATGTGTCGAGCGGAGGGGTAAACGCCGGCAGTAAAATCATATTCATGCCCGTTTTTGCCGCTTCGGTAACGAAGGAACGCATTATCGCGAAAAATCTTTCCGAAAAAACCTCTATACCGTATGTATCGGCTATGCAGTCGCAATGAAACCAGGATGTGTAATAAAGCGACTGCTTAGGCAGCTCGCCGTCTATCACTTCAAGCTTAAGAGCTTCCTCTCCTATACATGCGCGATCCTTTGAGTCGAAAAAAAGCACTTTTATATTATATTTTCCGGCTTTTATTTTTTCCCCGTTCTCATTTACCGTAAACCAGAGGGATTGATAAGAGTCTCTCACCGCGCACAAAAGGCATTGCTGATCGCGCTCCATCCAGCGCGCTTCCTCAAAAAAACCGCCGTCGGCCACGTCCGATATCTCCGCGTTCGTTTTGCGCTCCAGCAGCATATCCGGGTAAAGCCCGGGAGTCTTTCTTTCGAAAAAACCGTCCGAATCGGCATAGTCCGCTCGCGTAACGGGCACGTAACCCACCTTATACTGTGAAATAAGGTTTATATCCAAATCGCTTTCCACCCGAACGTAAATCGGATTTATACCGTCAAACGCATCGTCGCACTTAAAAGCCACCTGGAACGAAAACGGCTCGTTGCGCATTGTCGAAGCGGAAGTGATTTTTTCTCCTTTGAACCCGTCCGGGAATATTTTAACCAAAGAAGATAAAAGTTCGGTCTTTAATTTCATTAACTATAACCAACTCTCGGCTTTATTTTTACATTCTCAGTATAACATTTAACATATTGTATTTCAATTGCCAATATCGACTAATATTTGTACAATATCGATTTTTATTGACTTTATACGCGATATGTTATATTATTTAAACGAGGTGATAAAGATGCCGAATTTGACATACACGTCCGAACAGAAATATAACGGGTATTTGCGCGTCAATTCATGCGGAAAGCAGTGGCTTTACGAACGTGATTACGATATCGACCTGCCGGACGGACGGATAGATTATACGATCCGATACACGCTTAAGGGGTTGGGGCATTGCGAAATCGACGGCGTCGGCGTTCCGGTAGGCGAAGGCAGTCTCGCCCTTTATTTTCCCGGAGTACGACAGTGCTACAATTTTAAAAAGAGCAATAAAACCGTAATACTGTGGGCGCATTTCAGCGGCACGGAATGCGATTTGCTTCAAAACGTCATTCCCAAAACGCCCGCGGTCATAAAAATACAGGACCGCAAGGAATTTGAGTCGGCTTTTGAAAAAATGATTGTCGCGCATTATAAAAAGAACGCCTTTTCCGATACTCTCAAAAGCGGATATATGGACGTGATGATCTCACTTATAGGGCAAAGCAATATTATTACCGACAACAGCAATCTTTCAAAAAACGAAAATCTGGAAAAAGTGCTGTCCTTAATGCACAACAATTACAACGAGCCTATAAACATTAAGAAGTATGCCGAAATCTGCTGTGTGAGCGAGGATCATTTTATCCGCATGTTCAAAAGCTATACGGGGCTTCCGCCTTATAACTATCAGCTTAAAATCCGGATCGACCACGCCATAGAGATGCTCGAAAACACGCCCTTTAACATAAGCGACTGCGCCGAGACCGTCGGTTTTGCCGACGCCGCCTATTTCAGCAAGATTTTCAAGCGCTTTACCGGTCATCCGCCGTCGTACTATAAAAAATAAGCAGCCGGTTATCGACTGCTTATTTTTTTATTGTCATTTTTTGATTTTCCGAAAAGCTTATTTTACCAATAAGGTTTTGATATTGTTCTTATTTCTTGCGTCGGCAAAGGCTTCGTTGATTTGATCTATCGTATATTTGTTGCCGAGCTTTAGAATAGTGGGGTGCAAATTGGGATTGGCGCAAAGGAAATCCAGATAAGTCTTTACGTCGGATACCGAATATTGCGAAGAACCGATGATATGCAGCGCCTTAAAGGTGATCATCTGAGGTTGAATTTCAATTCCGCCGGAGTTGCTGTACTGACCGGGTACCAAATATACGCCGCGGTTGCGCAGAATATCCATGCCCTGTACCACCGCCTGCGGCGCGCCCGAAGCTTCAAAGCACAAATCCACGCCGAGACCGTCGTTTTCCTTTTGGAGCGCTTTGGTAATATCCGCCGCGCTTTCGCGGGTTAAATCGTAAATGCAGTCCGCGCCGAGCGCCTTCGCTTCTTCTTTGCCGTTGTCGCCCGCGGTAATTACACAGACCTTTTTAACCCCGATTTTTTTAAGATACATAACGGCAAAACAGCCTACGGGGCCCAGACCCTGCACTACCGCGACGCCTATTTTCGAAAAATCCACTCCGGCAAGAGTCGCCAATTTGCAGGCATGGATAGCCGTAGGTCCGGGGCAGGCAAAAATCGTCGTCATAACCGGATCCAATTCATCCGGAATTTTAATCAAATTGGCAAGCGGCGTATAGTTTACCTCGGTATATCCGCCGTAAAGGTATGGCGCTTCCTCGATGCTTCTGCCGTTTGTCACCTGCATATTAACGCAGTTCGCGTCGTCGCCCGTTTTACAAAGCAGGCACTCTCCGCAGGGCACCGCAATATCGGCAAGCACCGCGTCGCCTGCCTTTAACCCGTATTTTTTGCCTTCCTTCTCATCCAAATCGGTAAGTCTCCCCACAAATTCATGTCCGATTATCGAGGGCGCCTCCACCGCGAGCTTGCCCCTGTGCATATGAACGTCAGTTCCGCATATTCCGCTGGCGATAAGCTCTGAGCGCCCGTAGCCCTTCGGTGTTGCCGTAACCTCAAATTCGCGCACCTCAAAATCCTTTTCAGGGCCCATAAATACTGCTGCTTTTGCTTTCATCTTCATTTCTCCTATTCTACTGTTGTATTAAAATATTTTGAAAATATCCGTTTGATTTCTTCAATTTCCTCCGCCGTCTGCGGGGTAACGTTTTCGTACTCATAGGTAAGTCCGAGCGCCTTGTATTTTCCGCTTCCCATTCGGTGAAACGGAATTAAGTCCACCGTATTTACCCCGAGAGCTTCAAGCGTTCGGCAGATATTGCGCAACTCGGACTTATGCGTATTAAAATCCGGAATAAGCGGGATCCTTATACGCAGGTACATCCCGTCGCCGATGAGTTTTTTGATATTATTCCGAATAAGACTCAAATCGCCGCCTATACGGGCGTACTTTTCACTCTCGTCGGTCTTGTAATCAAAAAGATAACCGTCGACGTATGGGTTTACCTTTTTAAAGGCGTCGTAGGGCAGATTGCCCGCAGTGTCTATAAATACCGAAACGCCGTTTTGCTGCAATTTTTCGGCAAGCTCCTTAACGCCGTCGGCTTGAAGCATCGCTTCTCCCCCGCTTATCGTCGCCCCGCCGCCGCTTTCGTCATAAAAGCATTTATCGGCAAGCAGGTTTTCGACAATTTCCTCTACGGTGAGCCGTTTGCCGCAAATTTCCTCTTTATTGAGATTTTCGTAACGTAAAATCTGCGGCTGTGTCGACAAAGTTTCGGGATTGTGGCACCACGGACAGCGCAGGTTACAGCCCTTTAAAAAAACCGTTGTGCGAATACCCGGCCCGTCGCCGACCGAAAAATGCTGTATGTTGGATAGGTTAAGCTCCATATCGCCACCTTACGACTGTTGGGTGCGCTCAAGGATATCAAGCTGAATCCCTTTTCTCAGCGTTACGTAAAAAGCGGAAAATCCCGAAACGCGCACAACTAAATTTTGGTATTTTTCCGGATGAGCCATAGCGTCTATAAGCACCTCGCGGGAGGTTGCGTTTATCTGCATTTCCTGTCCGCCCTTTTTAAAGTATGTTTTTACGAGCGCCAGCAGCTTTTCGCGCTTGCCGTCCTTGAACATGGAGGGTGAGAATTTCTGATTAACCACCGTTCCGCTTGCAACCTTTATATAGTCGGGCTTTGTAACGCTGTTTACGGTGCCTGTGGCGCCGCAGGTATCTTTACCGTAAGTGGGCGACGCCGCGTCGGACAAAGGCTCCCCGCGCTTTCTGCCGTCGGGGGTTGCGTTTATAACCGCTCCCGCGTAAATATTGTTTGTATTCGCCGCTATGGCTACGTAAATTCCGCCGCCGTCATGCGTTTTATACCGTGTAAAAAGCGAGCTCAAATAATCCACGAACCAAACCGCGTATTTATCGACGAAATTATCGTTGTTGCCGTATTTGGGAGCGGCAAGCAGCTTTGCGCGCAGTTCCTCGTACCCTTCGAAATTGCTGTTTAAAGCGTCACGAAGCTCCGAAAGCGTAGCCTCTTTATCGATAAATACCACTTTTTCTATCGCCGCCAACGAATCGCTCGTAGTGCCGACCCCCATAAGCGCCACGCCGTGTACCGACGGATAAATACTGCCGCCGTCGTTTATATCAAGTCCGCGGCCTATGCAGTCATAGCAAAAGCAGGATAAAAACGGCTGCTTGTAATACTTGGGATTTAGGTTGTTGTTGCTGTTGTTAAACCAAGCGATGTAGGTATCTGCGCCATGCTTTAGCTGTTTTTCGAACCTGTCCATAAATTCGTCCATGGTTTTAATTTCGCTTATATCGCCGAGCGCCGGGCCTACCGAGCCGTTGACGGCGCTTACGCCGTTATTGAATAGGTAATCGAAAAATTTCGGCGTGTCGAACCGCCCGTCCGACCAGGGCGGCTGTTTGCCGGACATGAAATTTTCGATGCAGCCGACCATGGAGTAATTGTAAACGTCCTCGTCGGCGTAACCGTAACGCTTAAGCGCCGCGATATTTACGCAGTCGTTCATAAGCGCGGGATAGCCTATTCCCGTACCTATAGACTTAAGGCAGGCGTCCAAAAATTCGTCCGGCGTGTCGGGCGTAATGCGTGCCGACAGGTTAGGCCCGGGTACGGCGCAATTGCGAACGGCGTCCAGAATGCAAAAGCTCAGCTCGTTTACCTGACATTTTTCGTTTACGTTCATGCCGCCTATACATATATTGGCAACGTCCTTGTTTTCCAATTTTATAAAGCAGTTTTCGAGCAATTCTACCGCCCGCTCCTTGGTTAAGAGCCCCGCTTTGACGTCTTTTTCGTAAAAGGGATACAGGTATTGATCCATGCGTCCGAACGCCATAGCGTACCGGTCCTCCAAAATAAAGGCGGTATAACAGAGCCAAACGAGCTGGAGCGCTTCGGCGAAGCTCTGCGGCGCGCCGACGGCCAGCGCCTTACAGTTTTTCGCGATAAAATCGAGCCTTTCGTCGTCATATCCCGCTTCGCCCTTGTGAGCCTCGGCAGCCGCGGCGTAACGGCTTATCATTTGCAAAAAGCCCTCGAGGGTACGCTTCATCGCTTCCAGGGTTTCGACCTTTTCGGGATCGGACTTGTGCTTCTCGAGCGATAATTCGATCTCCTTTATCAAGCCGGGAACGCCGACTGCGAGGGTGTGCTCATAATTCGGAGTGTAGTGGTCGAGATTGGTCAGAAAATCCCGCTCGCCGTACTGCTTGGTTATGGATTTTGCGTAGGAAAAAAGCGGCTCTTCTGCTTCCGTCCACAAGCAAAACTCGTTTCCCGCGATAATTTCATGCGGGTATACGCGCGGTTCCGGCTCGGTAAAGAGTGAAAAAATCGCATTTGCCCGCGCCGCGGTTATGGGCGCCGCAGGATCTGCGGAATAGCCGAGATAGCGAAAATAAAAAGACGCTCTTTTCCCCGGGGGCAGTATTGCGAGTTCTTTTCGTAAATTTTCGAACAGCTTCATAATATTCCCTTCTTTCTTAATTTCCGCTTTCAGTATATTCAAACCTCTGCAAAGTATCAATGCACAAGTTTAATAATTCTTGACAAAATTAATATAATAGATTATTATAAAACCATACCCACACAAAAACGGAGGCGAAAAAATGAAATACCTGACCGCGAAAATCCTACCCAAAATTGATTTTGCGCATACCTTCAGCGCCGATTCTTACCGGCTTAAAATAAAGCCGAAGCCGAATACGATCGAGATTGCTTATATTTCAAAGGGAAGCTTGCATTTTGATACCGACGGCGAGGATTTGCTTATAAAAAGCGGCAGTATTGTCCTCAACCCATATCTGCGACCGGTAATTTTCCATTCGGACGAATACCACGAGCATCACACCGTTTCGTTTTTAATGGAATTTTCCCTTTCCGACCTTCCCGAAAGCCCTTCCTCCGTTCCCCTGCCGAGCGTGATTTCATCGCCCAATGAGCGCTGTTACCGCCTTATCGACGATATTATACGGATCCACACCCTTAACGCCGACAGCGGACTCAAAACGGCGGGTATGTGCTTGCAGCTGCTTTATGAAATCGGCGCAAACCCCGACCGCCTAGACATAAGCCCTTATATAAAAAAGGTAAAAAACTACGTCTTTCGGCATCTTAACGAGCCTATCCGCCAGGCGGATATCGCAAACGCTCTCGGCATAACGCCGGAATATTTGTGCGACGTTTTTAAAAGATGCGAAAACACCACCGTTATGTCTTATGTAAACCGCGTAAAGCTTGACAAAATTAGGGCTGTTATGGAAAAGGAACACCTGCCGCTTTATAAAGCGTCCGAGCTGTACGGCTACGCCGATCCGAACTACGTAAGCCGCCTCTACAAAAAAATCTTCCACACCAATATTTCCGACCGCATAAAAAATAAAGACTCATAAACGAACCCCCTCGGGATTTATCCGAGGGGGTTCATTAAGCACGTATCTTAGAAGACTCAAGAGTCCAGCGTAATCCACAAAGCGGGGCGAACAGCGTCATAATTGATGCCGACACCGTTACCATCGAAACTGACCGAACCGGCACAGTCGACAAGAGCAGCAGCGAGCTGAGAATAGCCGGGCGACCGGAGCCACCACCAGCACGCAGCTTCGCCGCTTGCTGTTTTATAATCTTCTTTCGTATATGCTCCCTGCGACTTTGCATAAGCAGTCGGAGCACATCTGCGTGATTCGTCGTTTGTGAAATACTTTTCCGCTTCATTAATGCTTAATAAGAATATTTTATCTTTTGTTGCTCTTCCGGAATTTGTATCGTGTTCGGGATTCTTATCTGCACTGACGTTTGTCGTCGTTATTTTTTTCTGTTCCTCGGCACTGAAAGCATTATTGAGAAACGTTCCGTTAAGCCATGTTCTGAGAGTGCATTTTTCCCAAGTTACGTCAGTAAAAGATTTATTATACGGTTGGCAGTCAAGCGCGTATTTGCTGATTATAAGAGCTTTATTACCTTTTTTCTCAAGAATAAGCCATGCAATTTTTTCTTTTGCTTTTCCGGTCTCATCTTGATAGTATGAGCCAAAATACAGCGAGTTTTTATTTTGCTCGTTTATTATTTCTTTCATGCGAGCAATCTCTTTAGCCTTTCGCTCGCTTATGTTGGCAATGTATCCTTCAACTTCTGCTTTCAACTTTTCGTCACCGAAGCGGAGAATTTTTTTATAATTGTCCTTTTCTTCAAATGAATTGCAGCAATCGGCTAATAGTTCGCGATAGCTTACACCTATTTCCGCCATCAGCTTGCCAAGGTAAGCTTCGGCGTTTTCGGGATCAAGGTCGAGCACTTTTTCGCAATATTCATCGGCTTCTTTCCATTTTTTGTCTTCCAAAAACAGAAAGGCGCGTTTCAGCAGCGGTGCGACGTTGGCGTTTCCGCCAATCATTGCCGTCTCTTTTTCAACCACCTTCGGCATATCTAAAGGAACGATTTTCTTTATCCCACGAATCAAATCCTGCATAAACCCGAGCTTTGACATATCCTGTGCTTGCAGATGGGAAAATTCTTCCGGCAAATCATAAGGATCCATATCCTTATAAGCGGGGATAAGCATCTTCTTGGCACCGTTTTTAATAAGGGAGAGATAACGGCTCCATTCGTTCTTAACCCAAACGGCATTAAAATACTCGGGTTTTGTACCAAGTGCAACCATTACCTTTGCGGAATTAAGTGCCGCAAATATGTACGGCTCGTAAGCCGTGCCGAGCTTGTCTTCGAGCGTAATGCGCGAGAAAAACACTTTAAAGCCCTCCTGAGTCAGCTGATGGTAAAGATCGTTTGCCAAAACCGAATCGGGTGTACGACGACCGTTATTATCGGTTTCTTTATAACAAATAAAAACGTCAAAGGGTTCTTCTTTTTGAGAAATTGCAAGAATGCCTTTTTGGATTTCGTTGATTGCATTTGCTTCTTTTTCGTAAATGGCTTTTTGATAAGAGTCCGCATTATTCAAAGCGGATTTGTAATTATCGTCATCAAAAATAGACGTAAACTGCGCCCGGTTGACGGTCGGTACACGTTTCCGTGTTGCGGGATCCTCCACGTATTCTATACCGTAACGGCATAATACCAGCGACCAATACGCCTCCGCGTCGGTATTATCCTCATTGAGTATCTGCTCATAAATACCCATCGCCTTATCAAATTCGTTATTACGGCGAAAATGGTTCGCCCTGTCGTACATATTTGCGCGCTTTTCGTCGTCAAGCTTGGGAAGTGTTTGTTGAGTTCCGCAGTATTCGCACTCGGCAACCGTTTCGTTATTTTGAATTTCTAATGCGGCACCGCACATTTTGCATTTAAAGATTGACATAATAGTTTATACTCCTTTTATCACGTTCCCTAAAAATTCAAAAGCTGTTTTGGCAAAGCCCCCAAACGGTAATAACGAAATGACAGAAAAAATGGCTTCCTTGCCGGCACTCATCAAAAATTTTTTTAATCCTTCTTTTGTAAAATCGCCAAGGAACGACTGTATAGCATTATCCGATTTAGCTATTGACTTTATATTCTTCTTAGTTTCGGGAGAAAAAATATCCGTTAACGTTTCGTCTTCAATGCATATTTCGGTAAAACAATCAAGCGGCAATCGAAGCAATTTCCTGTTTAGTGAACATTCATCATACCATCCTTTTTCTTCGATGAAATGACGAGCCTCATTTAAAACATTAATGTCTTGAATTAATATTTTGACATAATGATCCGACTCGTCATATTTTGCATTTTTTACCGATTCTGCAAATGAAATTTTCCAATCAAAACCTTTATGTGGATATTTCAGTTCCTTTCGCTCTTTCAGCGCTCTTATTCTTGACTGTGTTATGCCCAATTGCTTTGATAAAGCGTAATCGTCATACGGTTCTCCTACTTTAATACAATGCTCAATGTATTCTGAAAAAAGTAAAACCTCTAAATCATTTTTGGATGTGCTCCCAAAATTTTGGCAGAAGTATAATTCCGATATTTTATCGAAACAAGACTGCTTTTCTTCATTTGAAAAATCCATAGTAATCCACCTTACTTTAGTAGTCTACACTTCTTATTCCTATCCTCAATCAGTATAATCAACTCGTTCGCCGATTTTTTGGTATTATCCGCGTTGTTTGCGTTTACGGCGGCGGCAAGCTCGTTGATTTTCAAAGTGATTTGTGCTTCTTGCGCGGCTAATGCCGCATTGCTCATCGGATCTGAATATCTGACCGCTTCGTATACCTTTTTGCATTCGTTTTTAATCTCTTCGGTTTGTGCTCTCGCAATCAAGCCTTCCGAATCAACGGTTAAAGATTTGATGAAAAAAGTCTGCGCTTTTGTTTTATCGTCAACCGCGGACACAACCTCCGCCGCCGCTTTGGCTTTTATAACCGCGATTGCGTTAAAGGCAAGGATTATAAGGCAGACGATTATTCCTATCCAATTCGGCAAATTGGGTATTGCCATGCAAATCGCGCCGAATATAACGGTCAGAATAAGCCCCGTATAGCTTATTTTAATAAGCGGTAAATTGTAAAACAGCTTTTGTAAATTTTCGGCTTTAAATGCGATAAACGCGCAGTAAAGCTGACCTATAAAGGCAAGGGTGATAAATACGTAACCCGACCAAAAAGCCCCGCCGAATTTGGTCAAACCCGCCGATTCGTTCGGAGTTACAAAACAGATAATATTGAAAAGGGCAAAAAGAATTACCCAAGCGGCAAAGTATGATTTAAACGTCTTTTTCATCTTTTATTCTCCTGACTTATAGTTTTTCACCGCACTCGAGGCAGAACTTGGCTCCGCTCGGAAGCTCCGCACCGCATTTCGCGCATTTCGCAATAAGCGGCGCGCCGCACTCCATACAGAACTTGCCTTTGTTGGTTTTCTTACCGCAAGCGGGGCAAATAATTTCGTTTTCGTTCGGCAATTCTATTTTGGCGCCGCATTCGAGGCAGAAATTTGAATTTTCCGGAACTTCGCTGTTACAGTTAGGACACTTGATTTTAGCGGTTTGTTGAGGACTGTCATTCGCGGGCATAGTACCGAAGCCCTTGAACATTTCGCCCATTTGTCCGCTTACGGCGCCGGCGGCAGCCATACCGACGCCGAGACCTATCATATCGCCGGCAACTCCGCCGCCCGAGCCGCTTATGTTCATATTACCGATACCTTCCGCATAGGCTTTTTGAACTTCGGCTTGAATTACGTCCTTTTCGTTATAGCCCTTTGCCCGCATTACTTCCGCTTCCGCAAAGCCGGACATTTTTGCAGCCTGAGCCTCTGTCTGCGCACGGATAAGCTCTCTTTCGGCTTCTCGGCGGGCTTTTTCGGTAACGGTGGTTTCCTGCTCGAGAATCGCCTGTCGCTCTGCGGCGGTAATACTCGCCTGCGATTCCGCCATTGCCGTCTTTATGGTTGTTTCCGCTTCGACCATCTTCTTTTGAAGAGAGATCGTATGTAATTCACGAATCCGCTTAAAGTTGGGATCGCTTTCGGGCAAAACAACGGTATTCACATAAAACTCGGGAATTGTAAGTCCGTATTCCTCGAAACCGGGAATAATACTTCTTCTCAAAACGTCGGACAATAAGCCGAGACTTTCATCCACTTCAAGAATATTTATGTTTTGCGACTTAATACAGCTTGAAAGGTTGGTTTTGACGGCGGTAGAAATCAAAGGACGGAAAGAAGCGGATAAAGATTTGGTAAAACCGCCGCTTCTGTCATCCCAAGCAATGCCGTTCATCGTTCCTACGATTTTAACAAGCAGCTTGCGGGGATCCGAAACCATTAGGTTCATTTCACCCGAAGCGCCTATTTCAAGCGGAACTCCGAAGGTGGGATCGATAAATCTTACCTTGCTGTCGGTACCCCATTTTATAGCCATCTGAACGGTTTTATTTATAAAATAAACCTCGCAATGAAACGGCGTATCACCGCCGGTAGTGCGATTAAGCGCTTTACCGATTTTCGGTATGTTCTGTGTTTCAAGGGTATATCGCCCCGGCCCGAACAAATCCAAAGCCTGACCGTTCATAAAAAAGATTGCTTCCTGCGACTCATGAACGATTAACTGCGTGGTCGTATTAAAGTCCTCGCACGGATGTTTCCATATAAATGTGCTGTTATCACCCTCGTATTTAATTATCTGTGCTATTTCTGCCATAAATTTACCTCCTCATAACAAGTATCAAAAGGTGTACTTTTTGAGAAAATGCGGATTTTGACTTTTTAATGGGGCTTTTTTACAAATTTCTGTTAATAAACGGCGAAATATGTTGATTTTTCACTATTTATATGATATAATCCAATTTATATAAGAGCTATCAAAAAGTACACCTTTTGATAGCTCTATTTTCTGCTTGATAGCCGATATTCCCGCAGTCGTCGGTAAAAGGTCGCTTTGCTCATGCCGCAGCGGGTGAGGGCTTCGTCAAATGAGATGTGCTTTTGCTCCCATTCTCGCACGATTTTTGCAAAATCGGCGGGATTTTTTATTTCCGGACGCCCGAACCGTACGCCCCGCGCTTTTGCCGCCGCGATACCTTCTTCCTGCCGTTTTTTGATATTTTCCCACTCGTTTTGCGCAACAAAGGAAAGGATTTGCAGCACCAAATCGGCGATAAAGGTGCCCATTAAGTCCTTATTAAGCCGGGTGTCCAAAAGCGGCATATCCAGCACCGCGATATCGATACCCTTTTCCTTTGTGAGAACGCGCCATTGATTTTGTATTTCCTCGTAATTCCGCCCGAGTCTGTCGATGCTCGAAACGTAGAGCAGATCGCCCGGTTTAAGCTTATTGACAAGTTTTTTATATTGCGGACGGTCAAAGTCCTTGCCCGACTGCTTGTCGGTGAAAATATTTTGCGGCAAAATATTCTTCCCGCTCAGTGCCGCAACCTGCCTGTCCTCGTTCTGATCCGTGCTCGATACCCGAATATATCCGTAAACGTTAACCATTTTTATCACCTCCGTATTAATTTCCATTTTACAGGAAATTCCGCGAAGGCGGCGAAACAGCCGGTTTATGACAATATTAAAAGCGCCCGCCCGACAAAAGCCAAGTCGGACAGGCGCTTTATATGTATATTTTTAAAATTTAATATCCGTATGCGTTCTATAAAGCGGCAATTTTCAATAATTTTCCGCGCTGATTTCAAAAAAGCTTTGCGGATGATTGCAGACGGGGCAAACCTCCGGCGCGGCGGTGCCTACGATGATATGACCGCAGTTGCGGCATTCCCAAATTTTAACCTCACTGCGGGCAAAAACCTGAGCCGTTTCGACGTTTTTCAAAAGGGCGCGGTAACGCTCCTCATGATGCTTCTCTATAGCCGCCACCATGCGGAAACGGCGGGCAAGCTCGGGGAAGCCCTCCTCCTCGGCGGTCTTGGCAAAGCCCTCGTACATATCGGTCCACTCGTAATTTTCCCCGTCAGCCGCGGCGGCTAAATTTTCGGCGGTAGAGCCTATGCCCTCAAGCTCCTTAAACCAAAGCTTGGCATGCTCTTTTTCGTTGTCGGCGGTCTTTTGGAAAAGCGCCGCGATCTGCTCAAAGCCATCTTTTTTGGCTTTTGACGCAAAATAGGTGTACTTGTTGCGCGCCTGCGATTCGCCCGCGAAGGCGGCTTCAAGGTTCTTTTCGGTTTGTGTTCCGGAATACTTACTCATTTAAATTACCTCCTTAATCTTTCGGCAAACGCCGTCTGAAACGCCTCTGCCATATTTTCAGTATACCACCTTTCTCCCCGCCTGTCAATGCCTTTGAAGTGGGGGATTATAATATTATGAGCAGTGATGTTAATAAAATTATCTCTGTTGAGAATTTTCAAATGAAGCAACGCCTCTCGGTGTAATGATGTTGCTTACTTCGTTCGCAATGATGCGATGTTTGCTCATGTGCCTTTAGGGCAAACATCATTGAAAAAGCCAATTGCGTGTGCAATCGGCTTTTCAGTCTGTCTAAAAACCCCAAATCTCAAGCGAGGTTTGGGGTTTTTAGATATAGCCTTTCAAAAAACAGATAAAAACAGGCAGATATGGTGAGAGGGTGGGAACTTTTCCACCTATGAATTGCATATTTTTTGAGATTCATCGCTGCAAATTTAAGCCTAACCCAATTAGTGACTTGGGATAAGCCTCGGTATGGAGTATATCGCATTGCATATTTTTCTTTTGCGTCTGCGAATAGTCAATGCAATCAGATTACAATACGTTTTGCGTGGAACAACGTCCGCGCCCGCTTTGTCGCACGGTCTTACCATACGACAGTATGCTCTCAACCGTGCTTCGCGCGGAACACGAACGGCGTTCTCACGCAAAATCTTCGACCCGAGTCGGAGCGGATTTTTTCGTCCGGCAAGGAAGAGGACGCAGGAATACTGTCGTATTTCAAGGACGATGACACAGGCGGCGGATAAATCCGTCCGCCTCGGGCGCATTGTAATCTGATTGCATTGACTACCCGTTCGATTGTTTCTTTTCGTCGATTATACAGTTCCTTGTATTGTGGCGTATGCCGTATATCCTCCCATCAAACGCTACACTGTCATGCACGTTGCCAGGGTTTACCGTAACATCCATTACGTATCCGTTTTTATCACAGCCCGTTTGTGCCTCGTATGCAAAACATTTCTTGTGCTCTCCTTTGTTAAATACGCCGCTCTCCGGGTCGGTGACAGATACGGTAATTTCTTTCTCTTCCGGCGCCTTCGATTTGTTAAAGGGCTTTTTATCGTGGTCTTCTCTGTCCTCGTTGATCTCTTCCATTAACTGCTTTTCGTATTTCTTTGCTGCCTGTGGTACTGCCTTCTTTACTGCTTTCTTCAAATTTGCGTTGGCTTTTATGTGTGTTCCGTCTATGAACACCGCCTCCGGCGACAAATATCCCGCATTATTGATTTCTCCCAATATCCAATAGAATATTTCCTCTATTGTGTTTTCCGTATATCTATGCTTAAAGTTATAGCTGATCGTGGAAAAGTGAGGAATTTGTTCATTATATACGCAAAAAAGCCCAGCTTTTTCTGGACTTTTTCGACAGACTGAAAGCCGATTGCGTTTGCAATCGGCTTTTTATGGTGGGAGAGGATGGATTCGAACCATCGAAGCGAAACGCAGCAGATTTACAGTCTGTCCCCTTTGGCCACTCGGGAACTCTCCCATATTTACTTGTTTATTTGAAATCGCGGTCACAGCTGGAGCTGGTGGACGGACTCGAACCCCCGACCTGCTGATTACAAATCAGCTGCTCTACCAACTGAGCTACACCAGCAATTTCAAAGTGCCTAAATAATATACCATAACAAAAGGACAATGTCAAGATTTTTTTGCAAATTCGCCCTAATTTTTTTATAATTTTTTTTATAAAAAAGTTTTTGCACCTAATTTTTATACAAACATATTATGTTATTGAAGTCGGTACAAAAACTGTACGACCTTCATTAATTATTGGGAGGCTTATATATGGCAGATTTAAAAAACGGCTGCCCTGCCGACGGCGGCTTTAAAGAAGCGGTTTGCATAGACGCCGGAAGAGTATACGATTCCTGTTGCGACCGCGATTGCCTTGAGGACCTTCGGTGCTTCTTTTTGCCCGAAACCCAAGAGCTTGTAGAGTCAGCTATGAGCGCAAAGCTTCGCGGCGCCGAGGTACTTAATGTTTCCATTGACGTTGAACCGGTAAATTTCAACAAAGGCTTTTATGCATGCGATCTTACCTTCTTCTTTTCGGTCGATCTTGACCTTTACACGTCGCCGCACTCATGTCCAGCGTCGGTATCGGGTATAACGTCCTACAGCAAGCGGGTTATACTTTACGGAAGCGACGGCAACGTTAAGGTATTTTCAAGTCAGTCCGGCGGCTCCTGCGACGAAAACGCCGCAAATTCCGTTAAGGCGTCGAACAGCCCGAAATGCGTGGTTCAGGCGGTCGATCCCGTTCCGTTATCGGCAAGAATAGGCGAGGTTCACGACTGCTATGAAAGCATTCGCCGCGTTCCGAAAAACGTATGCGACTGCATAGGTGGAAACGTCGTAACCGATATTCGCAACGGCAGTCCCGCAGTGTTTGTGACGTTAGGACTTTTTACCATAGTTCAATTGGTGCGAAACGTTCAAATGCTTATTCCGGTTTACGACTTTTGTCTGCCCGAAAAAACCTGCTCCGACGTTATCGAGGGGCCATGCGACGCGTTTAAGAAAATCAAATTTCCTACAGACGATTTCTTCCCGCCGAGACCCTGCGATATTAACAATTCCGGCTGCGGATGCTGCTGCGAAACGGAAGAAAATAATTGATAAAAACCCGAACAGCAGGAATTTTAGCTCCTACTGTTCGGGTTAATTTAACTATCCGTCCAAAGGCGAGGTATCGAGCTTATCGAATTGCTCGAAAAAGTCTCTGATTCCTGCAATGTCCTCTTTTATGCCGCCCGATTTATTGCTTTCGAAATTCATTGGCATAACGGGATCATGAACGCTGAGCCTTAACAAAAACCAACCGTTTTCGGTGGAAATTCGTATTCCCTCGCGGTTATCGTCCGCGATGCGGTATTTTTTATTCGCCGCCGCGAACGCTCCGAGCTTTTCTATTACCTTTTCGCCGTAAGCCTTAAAATCCGGCGTATTTATGTTAAGCCGTACCTCTTTTTCCTCTATAGGCTGTTTCACCCGGCTTAAAACGGCGTCGATATCGGTGCCTTTTACAAGCTCGATTACTATTTTGGTAACAAGATACGCGCCGTCGTCAAGGAAATAATTTTCTCTTAGAGCCGCATGGCCCGAGGTTTCTATTGCCAAGGGGCAGTCCTTGCCCTCGGCGTTAAGCTCTACGGCCTTATTTATAACGTTTTTATAGCCTCTGCGATAACGGTAATGCTCGCATTTTAAATCGTTTTCGATAAAATCCTTCAAGCCGTCACTCGTCACCGAATCGGTAACGATAACCGCGTTTTCTTTGCCGCCCGCCACAATATACGAAGCCAGGGCGATAAGCCGGTTGCGGTTTATCTCGTTGCCGTTTTTGTCAACGCAGGCGGCGCGGTCGACGTCGGTATCGAAAATCAGCCCCAAATCGGCGCCGGACTCCTTAACCGCGTCGGAAATGCTTTTCATAGCGTCGGCGTTTTCGGGGTTGGGTATATGGTTCGGGAACATACCGTCGGGATTTAAAAACCGACTGCCGGTTATATCCGCTCCCAATTTTTCGAGCACCTCATAGGCGTAAAACCCGCCCGCGCCGTTGCCGGCGTCCACCGCGATTTTATACCCTTTAAGCGGTTTTTCCTTTTCGGATTTATTTACCGCCTCGCAAATCATGCGGCGAAGCCTCGCGGCGTATACCGACATATAATCCGTTTTGACAGCCACTCCGGCGCATTTTGCCGTAATTTTTTCCTTTTTGTTTGCAAGCCCCGTGATTTCGGAAATATCCGATCCGTCAAGTCCGCCCTTCGGGGTGAAAAACTTAATTCCGTTCCGGTCAAACGGATGATGGCTTGCGGTGATATCCACGGCGGCGTCCGTCCTTAAATCCACCGTTGTCATAAACATGGCGGGTGTAGAGCTTAAGCCGCAGTCCAAGACGGTAACACCGGCGTCCGTAAGCGCTTTACAAACCTCGGCGGAAATTTGCTCGCCGGTTATGCGGGAATCATGCCCTACCGAGACCATAAGCGAATTAGCGCATTTTTTGAATTTATTTACATACCACACGACAAACGCGGAGGTTATATCGTAAACCGCCTCCGGCGTGAGATTTACCGTATTTCCTCCCAAATCGCTCGTGAAGCCTCGAATGTCCGTACCGCTTTTAAGAGTACCGTAATCCAAAAAAATTCCCCCGATGTAATTTTAATTAAAAAAGTATCCCGCCGCGATAAAGCCTATAACCAAAAGGGCTATAGCCGCCGCGGTAAAAAGCATTGATTTTAAAAAAGCCTTATACGCCTTTTCGCTGTTACTCTTCATGCCAAAACACCTCAAGGATAGTTTTGGCATAAAAATCGGTATTTAATCCCGAATGCGCCTGCCGCGTTTGCAAATATGTATAATAAACAATGCCATAATTTTATGGCATTGCTTTTCGGGATATGGTAATTAAAGCGATTTAATAAAGGCGGCGTTTTGCTCTAAGGCGTCCGAAAACATAAAGTTACCCGCGACAAGAACATCCGCTCCGGCGTCTGCCGCCAAAGGAGCGGTTTCTTTATTTATGCCGCCGTCAACCTCCAAAAGGATATTATAGCCTTTATCCTTTATTTCCTTTTTCAAGGCGGAAAGCTTATCCAAAGCGGAGGGCATAAAGCTCTGCCCGCCAAAACCCGGCTCCACCGACATTACGAGCACCATATCGCATAAAGGAAGCAGCGAAAATATTTCGCGTGGTTCGGTACAGGGCTTTATGGTAAGGCAGGATTTACAGCCGAGACCGCGTATTTCCTTTAAGGTCTCCGCCACATCGCCGCCCGCCTCGTAATGAATACCCAAATAATCTGCATAAACGGCGAAATCCTTAATATATCTGTACGGACGGTCTATCATGAGATGAATATCGAGCGGCAAATCCGAGTGCTTTTTTATGGATTTTATAACCGGCACGCCGAAGGAGATGTTAGGCACGAAAATTCCGTCCATAACGTCCAAATGGAGCATATCCGCTCCGGCGGATTTGAGCCGCGCAATATCCTCTTTTAAATTCAAATAATCCGAGCCTAACAACGATACGGAAAGCTGTACTGACATTAAAACTTCCTTTCTTTAAACCGTGAATGTATTTACAGATAATCCGATTACAGCATAAAGCTTAGCGGTTTGCGCGCTTATACTCTATTTGCTGTTCGATCATCATGTCCTTTACCTTCATAAGCCTTGCCCGGCTCGAGCGCTCGTTTTCCTCAAGCTTCATGGTAATAAAGCGTATGGTATCCCGATACATCGGTATCAGCACATGCTCGAGCGCGTTTACTCTTCTGCGGGTTTTCTCGATTTCATCCGCCATGGTAATGACCGCTTTTTCCTTTTGGGCAAGCTCGAGCATTACGGGCAGTAAATCGGACAATCCCTTTACCGCGGTATCGAGCTCAAAAGAGGTGGAGGCAAAGCCGTAAGAGTAAATATCGCTGTTATGGGCGGTACGCGTTTTGATATTGTAAACGGGTATATTAACACTCATAACGTTTTGGGTATCTATGTCGAGATAAACTTCCTGCTTGGGGTAAAGCAGAGCGGCGTCGACGCTTTCCGCCGACATAACGCCCGAAGCCGAAAGAAAATCGGAATTTACCCGTTTCATTCCCGCTTCGAAGGTTTCGCGCAAAGTCTTGGCCTCTCTCACCGTTTCGAGAAAACGGCGCATAAGCTCGTCGCGCTTATCCTTAAGCAGCTTGTGACCCTTTACCGCGGTTATGAGCTGTTTTTTAAGCTTTGTCAGCTCCATGCGGGTGGGGTTTACGTTCATAACCGCCATTTTTACCGCTCCTTAAAATTATCGTAATACCTGTCGAGCAGGTCGTCGTCGATACGCTTAAGCTCGCTACGGGGCAAAATCGAGAGCAATTTCCAGCCGATATCGAGAGTTTGCTCGATAGTGCGGTTTGTATTGAAGCCCTGAGATACGTATTCCTTCTCGAATTTATCCGAAAATTCGGCGTATTTTTTATCGATATCGGTAAGGGCGGCTTCGCCCAAAATTACCATAAGCTCTTTTGCATCCTTACCTCTGGCATAGGCGGCAAAAAGCTGGTTCATTGTGGCGGCATGGTCTTCTCTCGTTCTGCCCTCGCCTATTCCCTTATCCTTAAGACGCGACAGCGACGGCAAAACGTCGATAGGCGGCATTACGCCCTTTCTGTAAAGCTCACGGCTTAAAATTATCTGACCCTCGGTAATGTAGCCGGTAAGGTCGGGAATGGGGTGGGTTTTATCATCCTCCGGCATTGAAAGAATGGGTATAAGGGTGATGGAACCCGATTTGCCCTCAAGTCTGCCGGCGCGCTCGTAAAGGGTGGCAAGGTCGGTATACATATAACCCGGATATCCGCGTCTGCCGGGAACCTCCTTGCGCGCGGCGGAAACCTCACGCAAAGCGTCGGCATAGTTGGTGATATCGGTCATGATAACCAATACCTGCATACCCAAATCAAACGCCAGATACTCCGCCGCGGTCAATGCAACCTTGGGAGTTGCCAACCTTTCGATAGCGGGATCGTTCGCGAGATTTACAAACATTACCGTGCGGTCCAAAGCGCCGGTTTCACGGAAAGAATTTATAAAGAAATTGGACTCCTCGAAGGTAATACCCATGGCGGCAAAAACAACGGCGAATTGCTCGTTATCGCCGCGAACCGCCGCCTGACGGGCTATCTGAGCGGCAAGATCCGCATGCGGCAAGCCGGAAGCGGAAAATATGGGTAATTTTTGCCCGCGAACCAGGGTGTTAAGTCCGTCAATGGCGGAAACGCCGGTCTGGATAAACTCCTGCGGATAGTTTCTTGCGGCGGGATTCATAGGTCTGCCGTTTACGTCAAGCCGTTTTTCGGGGATTATTTCCGGGCCGTTATCGATAGGTCTGCCGAGTCCGTCAAAGACGCGCGAGAGCATGTCGGGCGATACGCCCAGCTCCATTCCTCTGCCCAAAAACCTTACCTTTGACTCGGCAAGATTTATTCCCGCGGAGCTTTCAAAAAGCTGTACCAAAGCGTTTGAGCCGTTTATTTCGAGCACTCTGCAGCGGCGCGTACTGCCGTCGGGCAGCTCGATTTCGCCCAATTCGTCAAACTTAACGTTTTCGACCTCGCTTACCATCATAAGAGGGCCTGCTACCTCACGAATGGTTTTATACTCTTTAGGCATCAAATCTCCTCCTTGCTTTCGGCGTTCTTTATATCGTTTTCTATATCCGCCAATATGGCTTTGTAAGCGCTTTCGCACTCGGCTTCGGCGGTGTACTTAAATCTGCCTATTTTTTCTCTTACGGGCATATTGACGATGTAATCGATCGAAATATTATTCTTTACGGCTTCGAGCGATTTATCGTAGAAGCTCACGATAAGATCCATAAGCATAAACTGCTTCTCGAGCGAGGTATAGGTATCCGTCTCGTGGAAAGCGTTTTGATGCAGATAGTCCTCTCTTATGGAGCGGGCGGCCTCGAGCTTCAGACGGTCGGGTGCGGAGAGCGCGTCCATACCTACGAGCTTTACTATTTCCTCAAGCTCGGCTTCCTCCTGCAAAAGAGTCATAAGTCGTCCGCGAAGCTTATACCAATCGGGCTTAACGTTTTTGTTGAACCACTCCGCCAGCGAATCGGCGTAAAGCGAATAGCTCGTAAGCCAATTTATGGCGGGGAAATGGCGCTTGTAGGCAAGCGAAGAATCAAGTCCCCAAAAGACCTTTACTATACGAAGGGTTGCCTGTGATACCGGCTCCGAAATATCGCCTCCAGGAGGTGATACCGCGCCGATAACCGAAAGGGCGCCCTCGTTATCCTCGGTGCCGTTTACTATGACCCTGCCGGCGCGCTCGTAAAACTGCGCAAGCCGCGAGCCCAAATAAGCGGGATAGCCCTCTTCGCCGGGCATTTCCTCAAGTCTGCCGGACATTTCGCGAAGCGCCTCCGCCCAACGCGAGGTGGAGTCCGCCATCAAGGCTACCGTATAACCCATATCGCGGAAATACTCCGCAATGGTGATGCCGGTATAAATCGACGCCTCACGCGCGGCAACCGGCATATCGGAGGTATTTGCTATAAGCACGGTTCTTTCCATAAGCGAATTACCCGTCCGCGGATCCTTAAGCTCGGGGAATTCGTTTAAAACGTCGGTCATTTCGTTGCCGCGTTCGCCGCAGCCTATATAAACTATAATATCCGCCGCCGCCCATTTTGCAAGCTGGTGCTGAACGACGGTTTTACCCGAACCGAAGGGGCCCGGAACCGCGGCGACGCCGCCCTTGGCTATCGGAAAAAGGGTATCTATTACGCGCTGACCGGTTACGAGCGGAATATCCGGAGAGAGCTTGCGCTTGTAAGGTCTGCCCACACGAACGGGCCAGGTCTGCATAAGGGTAAGCTCTTTTACGCCGTTATCACTCTCAACCGTATAAACCGTTTGCGAAACGGTATAGTCGCCCTCGGCTATACTCGCTATTTTACCGCTTACTCCGGGGGGTACCATTATTTTGTGACGGACAATCGGCGTTTCTTCGACAACGCCTACCTCATCGCCCGGCGCCACGGTATCGCCCGCCTGCTTTGACGGGGTGAAATGCCAGGCTTTTTCGCGAGAAAGGCTCGGAACGGAAACGCCGCGCTGTAAATTGGTTCCCGCGATTTTCATAATTTCCTTTAACGGGCGCTGTATACCGTCAAATATGGAACCTATAAGCCCGGGGCCCAGCTCAACGCTGAGCGGCATTCCGGTTGAAACGACCTTTTCGCCGGGGCCTAAGCCTGCGGTCTCCTCGTAAACCTGAATGGAAGCCTTGTCTCCGTGCATTTCTATTATTTCGCCTATAAGTCCCTTATCGCTTACGTGCACTACGTCAAACATATTCGCACTGCGCATACCTTCGGCTACAACCAGAGGACCTGCCACCTTAGTAATTATTCCTTCGGTCATTTTGTACTCTCCTTATTAAATATAATGTCCGAGCCGACTGCCTTTTCCACCGCTTCGGAAAGTCGTTTTACGCCTATGCCGCTATTTGCTTTTACCGACGGTATAGGCACCACGCAAAGGTCGGGCGATTTATCGATCCGATCGACCTGCTTTTTGGCAAGAGCCGCCAAATACTCGGTTATATAAATCACGGCGTAACCGTTATCCACAGCCTGTTTTAAGACTTTATCCGCCGCTTCGTCCTCTTCGCACACAAAAATATCGAGGCCCAAAGCGGCAAAGCCCTTGATGCTGTCTCGGTCGCCTATACAGCAAATCTTAGCCATAAACTTCACGCAGCCTTTCTTTTATAATTTCCTGTGGCTGTCCCGTTTTAACGCCGCTGTATATTATATTGAGATTTTTGATTTCGGTTTTTCGCGCTATCATATATCCCAAAAGCGGTTCGATACCGGAAGCTGCGCGTTTGCATACGGAAATTTTTTCGGTTATGAGATCGTCGACGAATTTTTCGATTTTCCAGGGAGCCTGCTTGTATTTTTCCGCCGCCGTATCGCCCTTAAGCTCGGTGGTGCGCGAAAGTAGCTCCAACACCTTATCCTCGCCCGAAAGCGCCGCCGACTTAAGCTCTCTTTTCGACACGACGCCGGTTTCGGTTAAGGCGTTATCCAAAAACTCCGCCGTTTTCGCGGCTTTTGCCGCCCTTAACGCCGCTTTTATGTTATTGTAAAAAACCGTGGTTTTTATTATCTCTCGCACTATGCCCGCTTTGCATTCGCCGGCTTTTTTAAGCTGTGCTTCCATGCATGCGGCGTCGGCAATACTGTCTGCAAGCTGGGGATCGCCCTCCTGCGTCAAAGCCTCGTACGCCGCTTCGGCGGCGCTCGCCATAAACGGCGGCAGTAAATCAAAGCGTTTTTCCTTTACCGCGCGCTCGATAAACGAAACGTCGACGCTTGCGGGAACTATAAGCAGATTGCCGTAATCGACGCCCCTTAGCACCGCTTTTAAAATCGCTTTTAAATTATGAAAATCGTTTTCGTAAAAGAAGGGCTCAAACGCGGCCATATCGGGAGCAATATCGGTAATATAGCTCCAAAGCTCTCCGGTGTGACTTTTTATTGCCTCGGTGCATTCGGTCTGACCGATTCTGTCGCCTATTCCCTTATCCTTGAGCATGGAAAAAAGCTCTTTTGTACTGCCGGCGGAAAGGAGCTGCAAAAGGTCGTTATGCCCTAAAAGTCTGTTTTCTCTCGCGCGCAGATTTCCTATAGCAAAGCCGTAGGATTTTACCAACATTGTCTCACCCGCTTTCTACAATTTTTCGGCTATGGCGTCAATAAGCCTCTCGCGTTTTTCATTTATAAGCGCTTCAAAGCCGCAATTTATAAGTATATCGTCATATTTGAGAATAAATCCGCCGTTGATATCGCCGAAATTTTCGCTCAAAGTAATATCAAGCTCCGAAAGCTTTTGCTTAAATTCGCGCGTGTCGCGCGAAGCGTCGGTTTTGCCGAGATACATAATTCCCGCCTTCGGTAGACGGTTTTTGGCGGCAAGCGACAGCAAAAAAGCAAAATATTCTTCGTCGGAATAGCCGTTGAGCTTTTCCGCGCTTTTTTTAAGAATTTCGCCGATAACGTCGCTTCTCACCCGCAAAACGGCATTGCGCTTTAAAAGCGCGGCGGAGGATTCGGCGTTGGCGGCAATTACACCCGCCTTTTTTTCGGCTTCGGCAATTATTTCGTCTGCCTGCGCCTTGGCTTTTGCGTCGAATTCGAGTCTTTGAGCCTTTGCGCTGTTTTCGGCTTCGCTTATTATTTCTGCCGCTTGAGCTGCCGCCTCGGCTTTGATACCGTCAAGTATTTTTTCTTTGGCCGTCATACTTAATCACCACTGTTAGATATTGATATTAACTACCGAAAGTAATGATACAAGGAAGGCAAGCAGTGCGTAAATTTCAACCAGAGTTGTGGAAACCATTGCCTTGGAAAATTCCTGGTCGCGCTTTGCGACGAGCGCAATACCCGCAACGGCGGCTTTACCCTGCGCTATACCCGACAGAAGACCGCCGACGGCTATCGGCAGCGCCGCGGCAAGATACAAAGCGCCCGCAGCCGTGGAAAGCTTCATGTCGCCGCCGAGAATGCCGATTTTGAGCATTATCATAAACGAAACTATAAATCCGTAAAGTCCCTGCGTACCCGGAAGAAGCTCCAAAACGAGCATTTTACCGAATTTCGAAGGATCCTCGGACAAAACGCCCATGCCTGCCTCCGTAGCCATACCTACGCCCTTTGCAGAACCGCCGCCTGCAAGAAATGTTGCCAATGCCGCGCCCAAAAGCGCCAATGCTGTACCTATTGTCATTTTAATTTTCCTCCCCGATGTCGCCTTCTATGCCGACATACTTATTTTTTATTGAAAATGATTTAAATTCTCTGCCGCCTCCGCTGTAGAACTTTGAGAAAAGCTCTACGTACTGAAGCCGCAAAGTATGAACGTAAGCGCCCAAAACGTTAAGCAAAAAGCTTATTGCATGACCGAGCGTAAACATAACCACCATAAGACATACGCCCGCTATGCCGTTGCCCAAAAGGGTTCCGAGCAGGTTGAAGACCGCTCCCATAGCGGCGGTGGTAAGGCCTAACGCCATAAGCCGTGAGAACGAAAGCAGGTCGCTTACGTAACCGGTAATATCGTAAAGTGATTTTACGCCCATCAAAAGCCGCAATATCGGATTTTTATAAGCGCGCCCCTGTGTGAGAACAAGGCCTATAAGCGAAAGAATCGTTATTGCCGCGCCCACGACGGTTACCGTCTTTACGGTGAATATGCCTATCGCCGCGACTGATACTCCGACGAGAGTGGTTATCCACAGCCCCGCGTCGAAAAATGCCGCCGCCTTATCGCCGTTTTTCATACAGGTCACAAACTTTGCCCCGAGCCCCGCTATTATCTGCACCATACCGATCGCAAGGCTTAAAATCAACATATTGGTGGCTCCGCCGTTCATAGGATCTATCACGGCAGGAAGCGTAATTCTTCTGCCGAAAAAGGTCTCGCTTATAACCGATATGCTGTCGCCGAAAAAGCTTCCGAAAAACAGCCCCCAGCAAACCGTGGATATGCCGCAATAAAGGAACATTTTAACCGTATTGCGCATAGGCGACGAGGGTTTAAGCTTTTTAAGCGCTATTGCGGTGGCGATCACCATAATAAGCCCGTAGCCCGCGTCGGAAAACATCATACCGAAAAGCAGGTAATAGAAAAATCCGGTAAGAGGCGTGGGATCTATATCCTCGGACGACGGAAGCGAGTACATTTTCGTAATAGACTCCGCCGGAGCCGCGAAGGCGTTGTTTTTGAGCTTTACCGGAGCCAACTTCTCGTCGGCGTCCTCGGTTTCGATAACAACGGTAAAATCCTTTTCCAGATTTTTCGTTAAAAACCGGACGTCCCTTTCGGCGATATATCCGCGAATAAGCACCGTAGAATCGGTACGCGCTATCTCGCCCGCGGTTTTATACGATTCCGATTTTGCTCTGCAAAGGTCGGCGTAAAGCTTCAATTCCCCGCGCCTTTTTGAAAGCGCTTTTATTTCGCCGATGCTTTTTTCAATATCGGCGCCGCATTCCTCGATTTTTTTCCGTTTTAATTCGATTTCCTCACGCGGCAGTATCGATGTAAGCGTTATCGGCCTTGCAAAGCCCAATTCCCGCAGAGCCTTTTCGGCTTTCTCGCCGTCGCCTACAGGCGTGCAGACGAATATATATGTCAGATCCTTTCCGGCGTATATTATTTCACAATGCGCCGTAACCGAAGGATCTCTTTCGGCTATATCCGCCGATAATTCCTCAAGCGTAAAGCTGCCCGTAACGGTTCCTATAAACGCCCTCGTATGCGCGGTTCCCTCAAAATCAAGCGGAACGTCAAGGTCGGACCATGGAATAAGCTGTTCGCAAGCCGCCGACTGCCTCATGATTTCCGCCTTTTGCTCAGCTATAGCGCGCTCCCGGTCCAAAATGCTTTGGGCGAGAGTGAGCATATCGTTTTCGGCTGCCGCGTCCAAATAAAACTCATTAAGCTTTAACGCCTCGGGGCTTTTAAGGAATGACAGCAGTCCGCCCTTTTCGGGAAAACGCTCGGATAATATTTTAAGCGCTTCCTCCGCCGTGTGTTCGTTTCGCTCGTAAGCGCGGAAGCTTTCGTCCCGATCCTCGTATTTATAGCCTTTCGGCAAATACGAAGTCTCCTCGTCCGAAAAAGCGGTTTCGATATCCATTACCGCCATTTGCTGAAGGCGGTTCAGAATAGCGTCGCTCTGCCCTTTCGGCGCATAGATGCTTACAAGCTTCATTTTAAGCTTAGCCAATTACATCACCTCACTTAAATCTCATTCGTAAAAGCGCTATTCGCTTAAAACCGCAATTACGGCTTTTTGCGCGTCTTCGCTTTTTTCTTCATAGCCGGCTTTGAGCTTAAGGCTTTCCTTTTGCGCCTCGTCGCTCGCCGCGGCAAGCGCTTTTTCGGCGTCAAGCTTTGCTTTTTGCATAATCTGCTCTGCCCGAGCGTTTGCTTCGGCTATTACGGCGTCAAATGCCGACTTTGCGTCGGCGGCGGAATTTGCGATAATTTCTTCCGCTCGAAGTTTGGCTTTTTCAACCGATTCGGCTGCCTTTTCTTCCGCTTCTGCAATTTCCTCAACCGTTTTCTTAGCCAAGCTATCACCCCTTTTATCGTTTGAATAAGGCAATACAATCAAGCTTAAACTTTTGCGGTTTACACTTAATTGAATTATATATATTTTACACCCAAAGAAAATAAATGTAAATATGTAAAAGTTTTAAATTTTTGTTAAAAATTCTACAATTTTTTAGCATATTTTATTCGTGATGAAAAAAACACTTCTTTTTTTCATCATTATTTGTTATAATAAAGTGTATATAGCTTGCTTTTAAGAAAACACGGTGATTGTTGTGAATATTTTAATTGACGGACTGAATATCGAATATACCGACACGGGCAGGGGCATTCCCGTATTATTGCTTCACGGTTGGAATTCTTCATACGAAGTTTACCGCGGCGTTATTTCCGCCCTGTCCGACCGCTGTCGCCTTGTGGCGCTTAACTTCCCCGGCTGCGGCGGCTCGGACGTTATGAATAAGCCATGGACGTTAGACGACTACTGTGATCTGGTTTTAAAATTTATGAAGACTGTAGGTCTTGAAAACCCCGTAATGATAGGCCATTCGCACGGCGGCAGAACAATACTTAAAATGGTATCCTCCGGTATGGTAAGCCCGCCGAAAATAGTCCTGCTCGACTCGGCAGGGCTTATACCGAAAAAATCCTTAAAGCAAAAGCTCAAAGCCAAAAGCTTTAAAATAATAAAGGGCATACTTACGCTTCCCGGCATTAAAAATCACAGCGAGGCGCTATTGGACAAAGCCCGGCGGCATTACGGCTCGGCGGATTACAACGCCGCTCCCGAGGTGCTTCGCAAAACCATGGTTTCGCTTGTAAATACCGATTTGCGCGACGAGCTTTACAAAATAAACTGCCCCACCCTGCTTATTTGGGGCGATAAGGACACCGCAACCCCGCTTAGCGACGCGGAAATAATAAAAAGCCGTATCAAAGATTCGGGGCTTTGCGTTTTAAAGGGCGCCGGGCATTATTCCTTTTGCGAAAAGCCGTACGAAGCCCATGCAATACTCAGAAGCTTTATAAGCTGACGCGCAGTTTTTATGTTTACGGCAAAATGCAGAATGGAGATTATTTATGAATTATTTCTTTTTGACAGCGCTGATTGCGGCATGCTTTTACGGCTTGTTTTCGCTTACCCGCCAGCTTCAAATGCTTCAACAAAATTCCTACTACCCGTCAAGATACACCCGCTGGCTTAGGTCCAACCTGCCCATTTTTTCCACAGCGGCGTATTTTTTGATTTCACTGCTTGTTTTCTTGAAATACTATTCGCTTACGGCGGTATTTTCAATAGCTTTCGCGGCGATATGCGCGGTAAACGCCGTAAAGGTGCAGAAAAAATCCGTTAAAAAGCTGATATTTACCGCGAGAATAAAGCGGCTTTACGCATGCGCTTTTATAATTTACATTATCCCGCTCGGATTTTTTATATTTTTTAAAAATACGCTTTTCGGCAATATTTCCGCCTCTGTACTTCTGCTTCTTGCCTTTATATCCCCGATTACCGTTTATATCTGTCGGACGCTTATGTCGCCCGTCGAAAAGCTTATATCGAAGCACTACGTAAACGACGCCAAAAGAATTTTAAAGGAACACAACAATTTAAAGGTCATAGGCGTTACCGGAAGCTACGGCAAAACCGGAGTAAAGTTTATCTTAAACCGCATTTTGAGCGAAAAATACAATACCGTCTGCACTCCGCAGAGCTTTAATACGCCGATGGGCGTAGTCAGAACCGTGCGAAGCGCGCTTAAGCCGCAAACGCAAATTTTTATATGCGAAATGGGCGCCAAAAATATCGGCGATATCAAGGAAATATGTGATATCGTCCACCCCGATTACGGAATTATAACCTCGGTGGGAGCGCAGCATCTCGAAACCTTTAAAAGTATAGACAACGTATATAAAACCAAGTTTGAGTTGGCGGACGCGGTAAAGCTAAAGGGCGGCAAAACCTTTGTAAACGCCGACAGCGCCGAGATCAAAGCCCGTATAAAGAACGGCGAATACCTGCTTTACGGAACCGCGGGCAATTGCGATTTTTATGCCGAAAATATTTCTTACGGCAGAAACGGTTCGGAATTTGATTTGAATTTGGGGAATGAAAAAATCCATCTTACCTCCCGACTTTTGGGGCTTCACAGTATTATAAACATCACCGGCGCCGCGGCGTTGGCTTATACCTTGGGCGTTTGCGTAGACGATATAAAATACGCCGTAGCATCCCTTAAAGCCTACGAGCACCGGCTCGAGATGAAGCAATCGATAGCCGGCTCGCTTTTGATAGACGACGCTTACAACGCCAACCCCGAGGGCTCGATAGAGGCGGTGCGGGTGCTCGGTTCGTTTGACGGCATGAAAAAGGTCATCATAACCCCGGGGCTTATAGAATTGGGCGAAAAAGAATACGAATATAATTACAACTTGGGTCTTGAAACGGCAAAGAAGTGTGATATAATAATTTTTGTCGGCAAAAACCGTTCAAAGCCCTTGCAGGACGCCGTAAACTCCACCGATTTTGATAAATCCCACTTGTTTGTGGCGGAAAGCTTTGCGGAAAGCATGAAAATTTACTCCGAATTTGCCGACGGCAACACGGTTCTTTTGATAGAAAACGATTTGCCCGACAATTATTTAAATTAAGGTGATAACAGTGAAAACCAACGTAGCAGTTTTTTTCGGATGCCGCTCGGTAGAACACGAGGTTTCGATTATTTCCGCCGTTCAAGCGATGCACGCCATTGATCGCGATAAATACGACGTAACCCCCGTATACGTGGCAAAATCGGGTGAAATGTACACCGGCGACGCGCTTTTTACAATTGAAGAATACCGCGATTTGCCTCAGTTGCTTAAAAAGTGCGATAAGGTAGTGCTTATGCGCGAGGACGATAAAGTGGTCTTAAGCTTTTTGAAAACCGGCATTTTTGCCAAAAAGCAAAAAGTACAGATAGACGTCGCTTTTCCCATAGTTCACGGCACCAATTGCGAGGACGGCACGATAGCGGGATTTTTCGAATTTTTAAATCTCCCCTACGTCGGCTGTGACGTGCTCTCCGCCGCTGTCGGTATGGATAAAGCCGTTTTCAAGGACGTTCTTAAAAACGCGGGACTGCCGGTGCTCGATTATATTTGCATAAGAGCCCGCGAATATGCGGCGAACAAAGCCGACGCGGTTAAGCGAATAACCGAAAAAATAGGCTTCCCACTTATTGTAAAGCCGGTCAATTTAGGCTCGAGCGTAGGCATTTCCAAGGTCGACTCCCCCGAAGCGCTCGACGAAGCCGTCGGCCTCGCCTTTTCGTTTGCGGATAAGATTTTGATAGAGCACGCCGTTACCGCCATAAGAGAAATCAACTGCTCGGTACTCGGCAATCCCGATTCCTGTATTGCGAGCGTATGCGAGGAGCCTGTTATGAGCGACGAGATACTTTCGTATAAGGACAAATATATGGGCGGCTCCAAAAGCGGCGCGAGCAAGGGCATGGCGTCCTTGGGCAGAAAAATCCCCGCCGATATCGACGACGCAAAGGCGGAAGAAATCAAAAAGCTTTCCTGCGAAATTTTCAAGGCGGTGGGCGCCTGCGGCGTTGTGAGAATTGACTTTATTCTCGATACCGATACCGACGCCGTATACGCAAACGAAATAAATACGATTCCAGGCTCGCTCGCTTTTTACCTTTGGGACGCCGCGAATATCCCTTACAAAGAGCTTTGCGACCGCCTTATTGATTTGGCTTTTGCAAGACAGCGCAGCCGCGAAAACATATCGTATACCATCGATACCAATATACTCTCCGGCGTATCGTTCGGCACAAAGGGCGCTAAAGGAGCTAAAATGCCATGATGCCGCTGCTTGTAAAGCTGTTTGTAAAAAACAGCGAAAACGTTAAGGACAGCAAGGTGCGCGCCGCGTACGGCGCCTTGGGAAGCATTACGGGAATATTCTGTAACCTTTTGCTTTGCGTATTCAAGATTGCTGTCGGCGCGATAGCCGGCAGTATTTCTATTTTGGCGGACGGATTCAACAATCTTTCGGATATGGCGTCCTCGGTCATTACCATGATAGGCTTTAAAATGGCGAACAAACCCGCCGACAGGGATCATCCCTTCGGACATGGCAGAATGGAATATATAAGCGCGTTTATAGTCTCCTCGCTTATATTGCTCGTAGGCGCCGAGCTGCTCAAGTCCTCGGTCATGGCTTTAATAAACAAAGAAGCGGCGCCCGAATATTCGCATATCGCAATTGCGGTTTTGGCGGTATCGGTGCTTATAAAGCTTTACATGTTCTTTTTTAACCGAAAATTGGGCAAAAAAATAAACTCCGACGCTTTGCTTGCCAACGCACAGGATTCTTTGAACGACTGCATAACGACCGGCGCCATATTACTGTCGGTGGGAATATCCATAGCGGTAAAGCCGACCTTTAACCTTGACGCCGTTATGGGCATACTCGTAGCGATATTTATAATCTATTCGGGCATAAGCTCCGCCAAAAGCACTCTGGATCGCATACTCGGCACCAAGCCCGAAAAATCGCTTATTAAGGAAATAGAAAATATCATCCTTTCCTTTAAGGAATTTCACGGCATACACGACCTTATGGTGCATAATTACGGCCCCGGAAGGCAGTTTGCGTCGGTTCACGTGGAAGTGCCGCAAAACAGCGATATAGTAAAATGCCATGAAAAAATAGATCTGTGCGAAAAGCTTGTAAGCGAACGGCTGGACATTCAGCTTGTAATTCATATGGATCCTATAGATACCGACGATAAAACCGTGACCGAAACGCGCGAAACCATAGCAAACCGCCTTAAAACGATACATCCGGCTATGACGATCCACGATTTCAGAATGACTCCCGTCTGCCGCGATCGCACAAATCTTATTTTCGACGTCGTGGTGCCCTCCGATTTAAAGCTTGGCACCGATGAATTGAGCGAAAAAATCAAAGCCGAAGCCCAAGAAATAAATCCCTCGTACATGTGCGTTATTACCTTTGATAACGACTATACGGGAAACTGAAAAACGGATTTGCCGTATACGAAATATTTTGTCGAATTTTGACTTTTCTTCGAAAATCCGCCGAAATTTTAAAAAATTTTTAAATTGATTTTAAAAAATTTTTAAATTGACTTCTTGCATTTTTTTACTGTTTTTGTTAAAATAATTATATAAATCTCGCCCGAGCAAGCCTGTGGGATCGCCCCCGTCGGCTCAGCCGGGCGGTTTATTCTTTATTCTCAACAAGAGGGTGTTAAGATGACTTCGTTGGATCTAATCAAGCAAAAAATAAATACGCTGTATCAAACGCACGCGGTGATCCACATCAGCATAGCGATGTCGCATCCGAAAGTGTCCGTGCGAAACGACCTTGCCGTTATAAGCGGGATATATCCGCATATTTTTCAGGTCGAGGAGTGCGGCGGTAAAGGTCGCCGCCACACCCTGCAATACACGGATATTTTGACCGAAAACGTAAAAATCGCCGAGCTTGATGAAATGTAAAAGAGTGAAATTTAAAATAATGAATTTTAAAACACGGCGGCGGGAAAAGTTCCCGCCGCCGTGTTTTATTTGCGGCCTTAAAAATCTGTCCACCGCCCGGGCAAAACCTGCTTTAAACCGAAAAATTTATTTCCTTGCCGCTCGCTTTATAAAGGCGGTATTTAACTCCGGCGGAATCGAACATTCTTTTCGACGCCAAAACGCTGTCCGAGTCGGCGTATTTGTCTGACATATAGATCACTTCCGCTATGCCCGACTGAATGATTGCCTTTGCGCATTCGTTACAGGGAAACAGGGTTGTATAGACGGTACAGCCCTTTACCCCGCCCACCGCGCAGTTCAAAATGGCGTTAAGCTCGGCGTGGCAAACGTACAGGTATTTGGAATTAAGGGCTTCGCCCTCTTTATTCCATGGATATTCGTCGTCGCTGCAGCATTTCGGCATACCGTTATATCCCATGGAAAGTATGCGCTTATCCGCATTAACTATACATGCCCCGACCTGAGTGGACGGATCCTTGCTTCGCATTGCCGAAAGGGTGGCAATGCCCATAAAATACTCATCCCAGCTTAAATAATCCTGTCTTTTCAAAAGTCTCACCTCATATTGTTTTTTTATCCGCTGCCGATAAAATCACCGCGGCGATTATCATTAAAATCGGGAATATACTGCCCGATAAAAAGCCGATATTCAAACCGTAAGAGTCGGCGACTATGCCCAATACCCACGGTCCTAAGCTGCAGCCGATATCGCCGAGCAGAGCAAAGCTCGAGAACATAACGGCGCCGCCGTTTTTTAAATCCTTTGCCCCTGCCGAAAGGATTCCGGGCCAGAAAACGCTTACGGTAAATCCGCAAAAAGCACAGCAAATAAGCGCGACAAACGGTATATGGCATATCGCCACGGTAAGATAACATAAGAAGCAAAGGGTGCTTAAAACGATAACGGTCTTGTTAAACGAGAGCTTTTCCGCTCTTTTTGCGTACCAGACTCTGCCGGCGCCCATAAGCAGTGCAAAGGCGCAGGGGCCCGCCAAATCGCCGACGGTTTTCGGAACCTTCAGCGCCTGCTGAGCGAACATGGACGCCCACTGTGACATTGCTACCTCGCATGCGCCCGCGCAGAGCATCATGACCAGATAAAAATAATATCTTTTATCGTTTAAAAGGGTTTTAATCGAGCCCTTTTCCTCGTCTTTTGCAAACTCGACAAGCGGAACCTTTAAAAAGGCGAAGATATTTATAAAGGGAACAATCGCCCAAACGACCGGTATAAAATACCACAGCTCAAAACCCGTAAAAAATATAAGCACGGTGGTGATTATTATGGTAAACGCCTGCCCCCAGCAGAAAAAGGAGTGAAGTATCGCCATATTGCCCGATTTATTATCCGTAGGCAGGGCTTCCACTATAGGGCTTATTATAACCTCGATAAGCCCGCTTCCGAAGGCGGTTATTATTATGGATATTATAATCGCGGAATAGGTATTGCTCATAATTTGCGGCAGTATGCCGAACAGCACAAGCCCGACGGTTGCCGAAATATGCGCCAAAACCGCACAGCCTCTGCAGCCGAAAACTTTGAGAATTTTGGGCGCCGATAAATCGATAATTATCTGCGCTGTAAAATTAAAAATTATAATTCGCGCCAGCTGCTCATAGCTCAAACCGTAAATGCTTTGCAAAGCGATAAAAAGAATGGGCAGAAAATTATTTACTATAGCCTGTACTACGTATCCCGTATAGCAGGCAAGCTTTGTTGAGCGATATTTATTTTTCATTGATTTCATTTATAATGTCGATTAACCGTTCGGGTTTTTCGGCTATGTAGGAAGCGCCGTTTTCGAGTAATTCTTGCTTTTCTCTGAATCCCCAAAGCACACCTATACCGATACAACCGGAATTTACGGCGGTTTTACAGTCCATACCGGAGTCGCCTATAAATACGCATTCCGACGGGTTTACGCCCAAATTCGACATTACCTCGAGCGTAAGGGTGGGATCCGGCTTTGTGGGATAGCCCTCCCGCTTTCCGCATACTGCGTCGAATTTATCGCCCAAAAGCTTAGATACCACCTCGTCTGTCATCTCCTGCGCCTTATTGGAGATAACGGCGGTCTTAAATCCCGCTTTTTTTAAGCTTCCCACAACTTCCGCCATGCCGTCGTAAACGTAGGATTTATCCTTATAATGGACACGGTAATGATCCATAAAAATTTTAAGCGCCTTTTCTTTGGTTGCCTCATCCCTGCTGTCCTCGGGTAAGGCTCTTTCGATAAGCTTCGGCATACCGTTACCCACAAACATTTTGAATTTTTCGGTTTTATGGGTGGGGAAACCGAGGGTTTTTAAGGCGTAATTGGTACTTGCCGCCAAATCCTCCAGGGAATTGACAAGCGTTCCGTCCAAATCAAATAAAACAGCTTTTATCATTTTTAAAATCCTTTATATACAAAAAACCCCTAAGCCTAAAGACAAAGACTCAGGGTTATTTGCAAGAAATTAAGCTTAAACAGCTCTGGTAACTTTACCTGAACGCAGGCAGCGGGTGCAAACATTGATACGGCGCGGCGAACCATTTACGATTGCCTTAACCTTCTTTACATTGGGCTTCCAGGTTCTGTTGGTACGTCTGTGTGAGTGAGATACCTTAATACCGAAAGCAATTTCTTTGTTGCAGATATCACATTTAGCCATGGTCTGCACCTCCTTATATCTGATTAGCGCGGAACAATATATCCGCATAGCAAAAATTATAATAACACATTTATTTACAAAAATCAAGTATTTTTTCAATAATATTGAATTTTAGCCGTTTTCGCTCTTTCCGGGGCGGTTCATAAGGTCTTTTAGGGCGGTTTTTGCGTCCTTGCCTTCATAAAGAATAGCATAACATTCCCTTACTATAGGCATTTCGATATTATATTCTTTTGAAAGGCTGTACGCCATTTCCGCGGCGTAATAGCCCTCTACCGTGCCCACTTCCGCGAGAGCGGTTTTGACCGGAGTTCCGCTTCCCACCTTAAATCCGAAGCGGTTGTTGCGGCTGTGCTTTGAAATACATGTCACGATAAGGTCGCCCACACCCGCAAGCCCCGAAAAGGTAGATTGCCTTGCCCCGATGCAGACGCCGAGCCTGCACATTTCGGCAAGTCCTCTCGTAATGAGCGCGGCTTTTGTATTGTCGCCGAGAGCGAGTCCGTCGCATATACCGGCGGCTATCGCGATGATATTTTTAATCGCGCCGCCCAATTCCACGCCGATTACGTCGTTTGAGGTATATATTCGCAAAACCTCCGAAGAAAGTATGCTTTGCACCGCCTGCGCCGCCGCCAAAGATTCCGACGCCGCCACAAGAAAGGTGGGAACGGCGCGCGCCACTTCCTCCGCGTGAGACGGGCCCGACAGGACAACCAGGGGTATATCGGGCAATTCTTCGGTTATTACCTGTGACAGTCGGTTGAGGGTTTGCTTTTCGAGCCCTTTTGCAACGTTTATCACTATTCCGAAATCGGAATAATTTTTAAGCTTTGCCGCCACCTCGCGCACCGCTACGGACGGTACGGCTATGATAGTAAGTACGTCGCCGTTTACACAGGATAAATCGTCCGTTACGGTAATATCCTCGGGCAGAAAAACGCCGTTCAAGAGCTTTTCGTTTGTGCGCTTTTGAGAAAGTAACTCGACTTCCTCCTTAAAAGGCGACCACAGGCTTACCTTACAGCCCTTTTTATAAGCGGAGATTGCCAACGCCATACCCCAGCCGCCGGAGCCTAAAACAGATACCTTAACCAAAGCTATTTGCCCCCTTTTCCGATTTTTCTTTCCGTACCCGCAAGCAGGCGTTTGATATTATCAATGTGCTTTATTATTACTATGGCGCCCATAATCAACGATAATATTATCTGCGGCAAAAGCAAGCCACTATCACTGTGAAAAACCATAGAAAGCCCGACGACTACGATCGCGGCGATTATCGAGCTTAACGATACAATCCTCGAAACCAAAAGGCTTATCGCAAAGGCGGTTAATCCCAACACTATCGCGGGCCATGAGCATACCGCGTATATTCCCACGCTTACAGCGACGCCCTTTCCGCCCTTGAAGCCGAAAAATACCGGAAAAACGTGGCCCAACATACAAGCCACACCGCAGATATAAGCGCCGTATATGGGCTGCGCCCATACCGCTCCCGTCGCGGTTAAAATATAATCAAATATGATTTTGCCCAAAAAACAGGCGATAAAGCCCTTGAGCACATCGCATACGAAGGTAAGGGCTCCCGGTAAAAATCCGGCGTTGCGCATTACGTTGGTAGTGCCGGCGTTGCCGCTGCCCAGGGTTCGCACGTCCTTTTTAAGAAAAACCTTTGCGAATATAACCGCAAAGTTGATACTTCCCAAAAGATAGGCGGCTATTACGGTAATTACTGCGGTAGTTATCACTTTTTGTCTCCCCTTTCACGAATAACGAAGCGTACCGGCGTACCCTCAAGACCGAAAGTGGCGCGAATTTGATTTTCAAGGTAGCGCTGATACGAAAAGTGAAATAAATCGATTTTATTGCAGAAACAAACGAACGTGGGCGGCTTTGCGGAAGCCTGCGTCATATAATAAATTTTAAGACGCTTTCCCTTATCCGAGGGCGGCTGTACTCTGGCGGTGGCGTCCGCCAAAATATCGTTAAGCATACCGGTGGATATGCGCATGCTGTTCTGCTCGTTAACGTATTTTATAAGGTCGAAAAGCCTGTCTACCCTTTGACCGGTTTTGGCGGAAATAAAAATTATCGGCGCGTAGGACATAAACGAAAAATCGTTCATGAGCTTTTTGCGCATAGCGTCCATGGTATTGCCGTCCTTTTCGACGGCGTCCCATTTGTTGACGGCGATAATGCATGCCTTGCCCTCCTCGAGCGCAAGCCCCGCAACCTTGGAGTCCTGCTCGGTAAAGCCGTCTGTGGCGTCTATCATAATAACGCAGACGTCGGCGCGCTCAATAGCCATTTTTGCCCTTATAACGCTGTATTTTTCTATTTTTTCCTCTACCTTTGATTTGCGTCTGAGACCCGCGGTATCGATAAATCTGTAACGTACACCGTTTTTTTCGATCAGCGTATCGATAGCGTCGCGGGTGGTGCCGGCAACATCCGATACTATGGAGCGCTCCTCGCCCGCGATTTGATTTATGAGGGAGGATTTTCCGACGTTGGGCTTACCGATAAGCGCGACGTTGATTATACTTTCATCCTCCTCGGCAAATTCCTCTTCGGGAATGTGCGCCGTAACGCAGTCGAGCAGATCGCCCGTGCCGTGGCCGTGTATCGAGGATACCGCTATCGGATCTCCGAGCCCCAAATTGTAAAATTCGTAAAATTCCGCAGGCTTATCCCCTATTGTATCGCATTTGTTTACGCAAAGCACCACCGGCTTGCCGCATTTCCTGAGCATTGCGGCGACCTCCTCGTCGGCGGCGGTAACTCCCGCTCTTATATCGGTGACAAAAATAATTACCGAAGCCGTATCCATAGCAAGCTGTGCCTGAGAGCGCATACTGCTTAAAATAATATCGTCGGTTTTGGGCTCGATGCCGCCGGTGTCGACAAACATCATTTTTTTGCCGAGCCATTCCGCGTCGCCGTAAATGCGGTCGCGCGTAACGCCGGGCGTATCGTCTACGATAGAAAGCCTTTTCCCTATAATTTTGTTAAAAAGCGTGGATTTGCCGACGTTAGGTCTGCCCACAACGGCAACTACGGGTTTCGCCATACCTTACATCTCCTGTCCGAGTATTTTTTCCGTTAAACGGTATCCGTCGTTTTCTACGGGTGTGATCTTAATGTTCAATCTCTCCGACAGCTCGTCGAGCGTAACGCTGTCAAGAAACATTTTGCCGTCGGCGTCCAGCATAACCGCCGGAATAAGCAATTCCTCGCCTAAATCCTCCGATTTAAGCCGGTCGTAAATATCGGTTGCCGTAACCAGCCCCGCAACGTCGACAAGTCCGCCGAAAAAGTTATTTTTTACGGGATATACCCTACATTCGAGATTATCCCACTTTTTCATTATATTGTCAACTATGCGGTTTATAAAAGGATACGCCGCTTCGCCCGTAGCTATTGAAATTCTGCGCTTTTTGTAAAGCTTATGATCATAAGCGTCCAAAGCGTCCGCCGCCTCGCTCATAAGCAGCGATACGAGCCCCACGCCGTCCTCAAGCTGTGAAAAATCCTCGTAATACGAAGCCTTCGGCAATTCACTTTCTGCCAAAAGATAAAATTCGTCCGACGCGAAAACCTTGCGGACGCCGTACTTTTTTATACATTCGTTTCCGAATTTTTCGGTTGTCTCAATTGTTTTAATTGCGTTTTGCTTATCAAAGGGCGAAATATGCTCAAGATTATCCCGATACCGCGTAAGTCCTACGGGAACCGCCGCTATGCTTTCGACGTTTTCGAGCGCCGTAAGATCGCCGAGGGTTCTTTTTAATTCCTCGCCGTCGTTAATTCCCGGCACCAGCACCAATTGGCAGTTAAGCTTAATGCCGGCGTCGTTAAAGCGGTTTATTATCGACAGCGCCGCTCCCGCGTTTTTGTTTTTCATCATTTTGACGCGAAGCTCGGGATTGGTGGTATGCACCGAAATATTTACGGGGCTTATGTGCATTTTAATAATACGCTCTATTTCATGCTCCGTAATATTCGTAAGGGTAATATAGTTGCCGAACAGAAAGGAAAGCCGCGAATCGTCATCCTTGTAATAAAGGCTGTCGCGCAAGCCCTTCGGCAGCTGGTCTATAAAACAAAAAATGCATTTGTTGCGGCAGGAATGCTTTTTATCCATAAGATAGGTTTCGAACTCAAGACCTAATTCCTCGTATTCGTCCTTTTTGATCTTAACCTTCTTGATTTTGCCCGAGGCGTTTATATATTCGAGCGTAATGCGCGAATTATTTTGATAAAAACGGTAATCCAGCACGTCCGTTATCTCGTTGCCGTCAATCGATACAAGCGTATCTCCGGCATGAACGCCCTTTTTGGCGGCAATGCTTTTCGGCTGTACCGCATTTATTATAACCGACACATAAAACACCTCGCAATCAAAAGCTTTTGTAAAAAATAAGAGGAGGATTGCTCCTCCTCATGTAAAACAATTATTCGCTTACCTTTACAACCTCACGGCCGTTATACTGACCGCAGGCGGGGCAAAGTCTGTGAGGGCGCTTATATTCACCGCAGGAACACCTTACAAGTGTGGGCGCATTCAATTTCCATACATTATTTCTTCTCTTATCACGTCTTGCTTTGGAAGTTTTTCTCTTCGGTACTGCCATTTCGGCACCTCCTTAAAGTTTTAGTCGTCGTTTTGGTCCTTTAAAAGCTCGGCAAGCACAGCCAATCGCGGATCAATTTCCTTTTTGACGCAATTGCACTCGCCCTCGTTAAGATTTTTGCCGCACTTAAAGCAGATACCCTTGCATTCCTCGTCGCATAAGTGCTTCATAGGCAGACTTACGACAACCTCGGAATACACAAGCTCATCCAAGTTAAGCTTCATATCGGGAGTTATGAGTATCGTGTCGCTTTCCTCGGCTTCTATGGAAACCGCAAGGGACTTATCCAAAGTCACAGTGTGCTCGCGCCGGGTGTTGGTACCGCAGCGGTCGCATGGCGCTTCGTATTCAAAAACTACGGAAGCTTCCAATCTTACGAGGCTTGCCTTGTTGAATATTTTGCCCTTAAGCTTTACGGGTTTTTTGAGCGGATATTCACCCATATACTCAAGGTCGCTCATATCCAGGCTATACTCAAGCGGTTGGGAAGAATTATCATTGACAAAAATATGCTTTAAATCAATAATCATGCTTCCACCTCTATTTGCGCAAAGTTTATTTTAACATTAAGAAAGCGCTTTGTCAAGAATTTTTATTGCAATAAGCGAAAATTTACGAAAATTTACGAAAAAATACGTTTATTGCCCTGTTTTCCCCTTTTTACACAAAATAATAGTTGGTATCCCACGCCGGCAGGCTTTTGAAATGCCGCATGTAAATTTTATAATCGTCTCTTATATCAAGCACCGCGCGCGGCAGGCTTATAAGGTCCTCGGTACGGTGGTAACAGGCGGTAAGAATTTTGGGTCTGTATTTCAAAATCGTCTCCTTCGCCCCCGCAATCGCGTTCTTTTCCTCGCCCTCTATATCCATTTTAATATAAGTAACTTCTTCGCCGTCAAGCAAGGCGTCCACCGTGATATATTCCGCCAAGGTTTCCCCCGTAAACGCCGCAGAGCCTCTTGCGTGCTTCATACCGAAGGGCGCTTTGCCGCAGAAATTCGAAATGCAATAATTATAACATTTTATATTTTCATACTTTTCGACGCCTGCCGCAAGCTTTTTAAAGGTTTTGGCGTCGCCCTCCGCCGCCGTTATTTTTTTGTAATTCGCCGTCCTGCTTATAAAATCCCTTACCGTGTCTCCGTTATAGGCGCCGAGATCGAGAAAGCTCTCATCCTCCGAAAGCTTAAAAAAGCTATCGTACGGCTCGTCAAAATCCGTTTCGCAGTCGTAAAGGTAATTCAGTTTTCCGCTTATTTTGTATTTTATCGTATTTATAAAGGTTTTTTTGGAAAGCTCGTCCGCCAAAAGTTCGTAAACCTTATCAAGATCCGATTTGTTATTATAATAGTATTCTTCGTCAAACATCCCGCCGCCTATTACCGGCACGTCGGGCGCGTACAGCTCATCTTCTGCGGAAATGCGCTTTATATTCTCCAAAACCTCGTCTCGCGCGCTTCCGAAGCAAAGCAGTACCGCCATACTGCCGAACCGTTCTTTTAACTCCGCGTAAGAAGAAATTTTAAATCCGTGAAAGGTTTTGTCTCTTACAAATCCGTCGCTTGCAAAAACGCCGTCGAACGGTATGCCGCGCTCCTTTAAAACCTTTATTATTTTATCGGCGCCGTTGCCCATGCCGTAAAGCACTATCGGCTTTTTTACGGTTTTCAGATATTTCCAAAGCTCCCACTCCATAAAGCAATCCTTTATAACTAAAACTTTATTAAGAATTATAACACTCGGCATATATCATTTCAAGTTAATTTTTCGTTTATAAAAGGATAAATTTAAATAAAAAAGGTATTGAAGAGAATTTCAAAATATGTTAAACTTAAGAAAATATAAAATACGGAGGATTTTTATGAAAAAGGTACTTTCATTCGATTTCGGCGCGTCAAGCGGCAGAGCAATGCTCGCAACCTACAGCGACGGTAAAATTTCCATGGAGGAAATTCACCGCTTTTCAAACGACACCGTAATCGTAAACAAAACCATGTATTGGGACGTTTTGCGCCTGTTTTTCGAAATTAAAACAAGCATTACAAAAGCGGTATTAAACGGCGGATTTGACGCAATAGGTATAGATACCTGGGGCGTCGATTTCGGACTTATCGACAAGCACGGCAGGCTTTTGGGCAATCCCGTCCACTATCGCGACAGCCGCACCGAGGGTATTCCCGAAAAGGTATTTAAAGAGGTTTCAAAGGAAGAAATATACAAACACACCGGTTCGCAGTTTATGCGGATAAACACCCTTTATCAGCTTATGTATTTAAAATACAACGAGCCGGAGCTTCTCGAAAATACCGAAAAGCTTATTCTTATGCCGGATTTATTCGCTTATATGCTCACGGGCGAAATACATGCCGAGGCGAGCATGGCGTCAACCACCAATCTTTACGATCCTTACAAAAGAGATTGGGATTTTGAGCTTATAGAAAAATTGGGGCTTCCGAAGCGCATTTTCCCCCCGATAATCAAAGCCGGCAACGTTTACGGAATGCTCACCGACGAAATTTGCGAGGAATTGGGCTGTAAGAAAGTGCCGGTCATTTCGGTTTGCGGTCACGATACCGCAAGCGCGGTTGCGGCGGTGCCCTCTTTGTCCGACGATTTCGTGTATATCAGCTGCGGCACCTGGAGCCTTTTCGGAATCGAAACCAAAGAACCGATTATAAACGACGAGGTATTAAAGCTTAACTTTACAAACGAGGGCGGCTTTAAGGATACCGTAAGATTTTTAAAGAACATTATGGGATTGTGGCTTATACAGGAATCCCGCCGTCAATGGAAACGCGAGGGCGAAGACGTCGGCTTTGACCTGCTCGAAAAAGAGGCGCTCGCAAGCGAACCCTTTAAATGCTTTGTCGACGTGGACGACGCTTCGTTTGAGCCCGCCGGCAATCTTCCGAAAAGAGTTTGTGAGTATTGCGAAAAAACCGGTCAATACGTTCCGAAAACGCGGGGCGAAATTATGCGCTGTATTTATCAAAGCATTGCGATGAAATACAAATACACCTTTGATAAGCTTAACCGCATAGGCGAACATACCTACAACAAAATAAATATGCTGGGCGGCGGAATAAAGGATAAGCTGTTATGCCGTATGACCGCCGACGCCTGCAACGCCGAGGTGCTCGCCGGCCCCACCGAAGCAACGGTTATGGGCAATATCGCGGTAGCTTATTACTGCTTGGGCGAAATTAAGGATTTTGCGGAAATACGCAGAACCGTTTCAAATTCCACCGATATAGCGCATTACATGCCTTCCGACAGCGAAGCGTGGAACGAAGCTTACTCAAAATACCTCGAAGTGACAAATCAAAAATAAAATCCGAAATCCGCGCAAAACAGTGTTGCGTATGTTTCTTTTCGTTTTAAATTTCTTTTGTTTTTCGCAGGTGTTTAATTAAATGTTTGTCAACGTACTTACCCAGGTGGTAATTTTATTTATACTTATAATGCTCGGCGCGGCGCTTACAAAAAGCGGTATTCTTACCGAAAGCGGAGTTACAAGCATCACCGATACCGTACTTATGCTTGTAACTCCCTGTCTTATAATTAAATCCTTTATCCGCCCGTTCGATAAATCGCTGCTTAAGGAGCTTGTCATAAGCTTTGCAATAGCCGTTTTGGCGCATGTGGGCTTTATTATTTTAAGCCGGCTTTTATTACATTCAAAGGAAAAATCCGTCGAGCGGGTTTTGCGCTTCGGAGCGGTATTTTCCAACTGCGGATATATGTCGCTCCCCTTACAGCAGTCGATTTTAGGCGATATGGGCGTATTTTACGCCGCATCATTTATAGCTATCTTTAACCTTTTCGCATGGAGCTACGGAATAATTCTTATAAGCGGCGACAAAAAGTATTTTACCCCCAAAAAGCTGTTGATCAATCCGGGGCTTATAGGAATCGCCGTAGGGCTTGTGATTTTCCTCTTTTCCATTCCCGTGCCGAAGGTATTGTCCGAACCGATTTCTTACATAGCGGCGCTTAATACCCCGCTTCCTATGATAATCATAGGATATCATCTGACCAAAAGCAATTTGTTTGCGGGGCTTAAAAACGCAAAATGCATGCTGGCGATTTTATTGAGACTTGTCATTTTACCGCTTTTGGTATTGGGCGTCGCCTATCTTTTCGGAATACGCGGCGATATGCTCGTATCCACGGCTATTTCCTGCAGCGCGCCCATAGCGGCGATTACGACTATGTTCGCTTATAAATTTTCCGCCGATACATCGCTTTCCGTAAATATGGTATCGCTGAGCACGGTATTTTCCCTGATAACCATGCCTTGTATTATAACTTTTGCGCAATATATTGCATAAAAACCGTCCTCCGGTGTCAAAATATCACCGAGGTGATTTATTTTGACATTAACGCAAAAAGAAACGGATTTATTAAAGGATTTAAAGGATCAGGAAAAGCTTTGTGTTGAAAAATACACAAAATACGCATCGTCCGCGCTTGACGCGCAATTAAAAGAGCTTTTTACCTCTATTGCAAACGTGGAACGGCAGCATCTCAACACCATTTCTCAAATGCAAAGCGGTAATCTTCCCTCAGCGCAGTCCGAAGGCGGTTCACAGCAAACCATAAAAACCTCCTTCGCCTCTACCTACGGCATGGGCGATACTCCCGACAAGCAGGCGGACTGCTATCTTTGCTCGGATCTTTTGGCAGACGAAAAGCATGTTTCGAGTCTTTACAATACCTGTATTTTCGAATTTAAAGCCGAGCAAAACCGAAATACCTTAAACCACATTCAAAAAGAAGAACAACAGCATGGCAAAGCCATTTACGATTATATGGCGGCAAATAACATGTATTCTTAACCGACGCAAGCAGGGTACGATGTGCCCTGCTTATATTATATACAGCATATACTGCAACGATCGTGCCTCCCTTTGAAAATTCAAATAAAGCCGATAATTTACAATCTTCGATATTTTCTTTTCGCGATTTTAGGAAAAAAATATTGAAGATTGTATTTTTTTAGGTTTACATTTTTTCAACTTTTTCCTTTCTATAAGCAAAGGAGTTGGTTGAAATGACAAACGAGCTTTTGAAAAATCTTATAGCCGGCTTCCAAAAAGGTGATTGGGAAGTATTTCCGGTTATATATGACGAATTTAAAAAACTTATTACCCTATATTCCTACCGCATAAACGACGAAGACGCCAATGCGGAGCTTATGTTATTTTTTATTGAACTTTTGTATAGTATAGACATGGATAGATTTAATTATATAGATTCGAACAGCCTTTCAAAATACATAGCGGTCTGCATAAGAAATAAATATATAGAATTATCCAAAAAATTCGGTCAATACCGCTCAAACCTCCTGCACTTATGCGAGAACTGTGTTTGCGCGGACACTTTAAATTGCTACATAAGGTTGGAAACCGTCGAGCTGTTAAAGGAACTGTCATTACGTCAAAGAGCGGTTATTGTTTATAAATACATATACAAATACACCGATACGGAAATTTCTGAAATGTTGGGGGTGAGCAGGCAGGCGATAAATCGCCTTAAAAACCGCGCTTTGAAGCAATTACGCAAGCTTTATTAAACAATTTAAGGAGGAAAATTTTATGCAAAGTCCTTACAAAGGAAAATTCAAAGTGACTCAAACCTTCAAAGGCTCCGCCCACGACGGGCTTGACCTTGTGGGCTTGGAGTCAAAGGAAATCCATGCCACGGTAAACGGCGTCGTCGAGCGCGCCGGCTGGGAAAACGCATCGGATAAAAAACAGGGCTTCGGTCAATACGTGCGAATAAAGCAGGATAATTCGACCGACCGCTATTATTACGGGCATTTGTCCGAAATCAAGGTAAAAACGGGGCAAACGGTAAGAAGCGGCGACATTATAGGCATCGAAGGAAGCACCGGCTACTCGACAGGCTCACATTGCCACTACTGCGTAAGGGGAAACGCTTCCAAAAACGAAATACGCGATATTAACACCATAAGCGGCATACCCAATAAGACAGGCACTTATGAAAATACTTACTATTACCTTGTTAAAAAGTCATGGAAAGCAAATACCGTTCGCAAAACGGCGTATATATCGCAGGCGCGCATAGCGGCGCGCCGCTACGGTTACGTAATCTACGACGAGTACGGCAAAACGATTTATTCCTACAGAGAAAGCGACAAGCCCTATTATTACGTCAAAAAATCCTGGAAAGGCGTTACCGTAAAAGCCACGTCCTATATAAGTCAGGCGCGCATTACGGCAAAGCGGTACAAATACGTAATTTACGACCATACCGGCAAAACCGTTTATTCCTACCGAGAATAAACTTATCCAAAGCTATTTGCGCAAGACGGGAACGGCGTAGTTATATGCCGATTTAAATTTTTGCCGTTTGAATTTTTTACCCGCTGCGCGATTTAAAACGGCGGAAAGGTGATTTATATGAAAAATTTTTTAAAACGATTTAAAAGCTGGGCGTTATGGCTTTCTATAGCGGCACTCGTGGTATTCTGCGTAAAAACCTTCACGGGCGTGGATATAGGCGATAAAGTGAACGGTTTTCTGAACGTCCTGCTGCCGGTGCTCGTCGCTTTCGGTATAGTGAATAATCCTACCGATAAAAGCGCATTTTAAAAAAAGAACCGGTTTTTACTTCTCTCGGCTTTGACTTTTTTGCTGTTTACCGGTCCTGTATATTGACTTTTGGCGTTTAAAATATTATACTGTAATTAACAGAAACGTTGAAACTTTGGAGAGAGCTTAATGACACACAAGACCGAAAACCCTCGCACGCGCCCATTTATTGCAAAATGCATAGTTCCCGTTATCGCTTTGATTTTGACAATAGCTCTGACTGTGCAGTTATTCGTATCAAAACTGATTCCGACGGCATACGTCATTGCGATTTGCGCCGTATTTCTGCTTTTTACCGCCCTCACCGCGATGCTTACCTTCCGCAAAAAGCGCGGCGCATTCTGGATCGGTATTATAATCGGCATTGATTTGAGCATTTTGCTTATAATTATAAATATCATGCTCCGGCATGGTCTTTCAACACTTGACAAAGTGACCTCTCCCAAAACCGAACAGGTGAATATGACCGTTTACGTGCGCAAAGACGATCCGGCGCTCTCGCTTAAGGATACCCTAACCTATAAATACGGTTCTTTGGAGTCGGCGGACGGCAACGTCAACGAGCTGTGCGTCAAGGAAATCGAAGCGCGAACGGGCGGTAAAATCTCCCCCAAGGATTACGGCACGCCGATAAAGCTTATAGACTCGCTTTTGGAAAAGGAGACCGACGCGATTATTCTTAACGCGGCTTATATCGACGTTATAAGCGAGGCGGAGGGATACGAAAATATCGCCGAACGCATCCGCGAGCTTGACCGAATTATTATAGACGTCGATATAATCTCCGAAAAACCGGCTAAAGAGCCGCAAAAGACAAGCAACGCCTTTACGGTATTTATAAGCGGTATCGACAGTCGGACGGGGCTTATAACCCGAAGCCGCAGCGACGTGAATATCATCGCCGCGATAAATCCGGATACGCGCCGGATACTCTTGGTATCCACTCCGCGCGATTATTTCGTACCTCTCTCGATATCGAACGGCGTAAGGGATAAGCTTACTCACGCCGGCATATACGGCGTTCGGGTTTCGATGGATACGCTGTCAATGCTCTATGATATACCGATAGATTACTATTTCAGGCTTGATTTTACCGGCTTTAAAAACATTATAGATAATCTCGGCGGGGTTACCGTCTATTCGGATTACGAATTTGATTCCGTCTATCACTTTGAAAAGGGCGAAAATCTTTTGGACGGTGAAAAGGCGTTGTGCTTTGTCCGCGAAAGGCATTCCTTTGCGTCGGGAGACCACCAGCGCGGCAAAAATCAAATGGCGCTTATCAGCGCAGTTATCAAAAAGGCGCAGTCCAAAGAGGTTCTCACAAACTATATACCCTTGATGAAATCCATAGAGGGCAGCTTTGAAACCTCGGTACCGTACGATATGGTGGCCTCGCTTGTCCGCACCGCGCTGAAGGCGGACAGCGGCTGGAACACGGAAACCTACAGCGTATCCGGCAAAGGCGACAGTCAGGTGACCTGGTCGCAAGGCGTTCGCGCCTACGTGATCTGGCCCGACCAAGATAAAGTAAACACCGCAAAGGAGCTCTTAACCGACGTCATCTCCGGCAAACCCGCAAAAGCGCCGTAACTTAAATTCCAAAAAGACAGGTCGCTGTAAAAACAGCCTAAAAAGGAAACGACCGGCTTTCATCCGTTTTTAGATGAGAGCCGGTCTTGTGATTATTTGATTATTATAAACGGTTTGCAGACGGAAATTTATGCCGCAGAAAACCACGGTTCAGCGAAATCCCAAGCTTTGAAGTCGAGCATAGCTGCGGCGCAGGCAGTCGAAGGGATCCTCGCCGTTGCAATCGTCCTGCTCGACTAACATATAACGGGTGCCCGCCTGCTCGGCTTTTTGGAATATCCGGTCAAAATTGATATTCCCCTCGCCGATTACCGCCATTTTGCGGCCGTAGGCATAATCCTTCAAATGGATGCATGGAACCCGCCCGGAGAGCAGTTCGAGATACTGCGCTGGATCGCCGCCGCCCGCCTGCACCCAGAAGGTATCGAGCGTGAAGCCCAAGTCCTCGGGGGGCGAAATCCTCCGCCAATTTTTGCAAAACAGTCTTGCCGGCAATTTTTCGGAACTCTTGGTCGTGGTTGTGATACATGAAATATTTGCCGCCCTGCCGAAGCGCCTCGGCGACCGGTTTGTAGGTTTCCGAAAAAGCGTCGTATCGTTCGACGCTGTCGTCGAAGGGGTAAAAGCCGAGACCTACGTAATCACAGCCGAAGAGATCATGATTGCGGATCACCCGATCTGTGTCGTTTTGCAAATCGTCGGCGGGAATATGTGTGAGAACGCACCGCAGTCCGTTTTTTTGAAGCTGTGTCCTAAGCCATTCGGCGTCATAAGCGCAGGTGCCGGAGACCTGTACACAGCGATAACCGATGTCGGCAATTTTTTTAAGCGTTTCGGACAGTCCGTCCAAATCCCGACAAAATTCCCGCACGGTGAACATTTGCGCTCCGATTTCCATAATTCATCCTCCGATAGATTGCAATATTTTTTTAAGCGCGCCGCAGGCGTAATCAAACGCCTCGTCCGCCGACAAAAAGCGATACTTTTCAATACCTCCGGTACTGCCCGCGCGTTCCAACTCGGCAAAACCGTCAAAATACGCAAGGTGCGGCTCCACGGTAAGCACCGTTCCGCCCTGCGCCAAAAAAGCTCCTATAATATCCGGCAAAGCGCCGTCGCCCTCACCGGCGGGAACAACGCTGCCGTCGCGCTTGGCATCCTTGATATGCATATAGCGGATAAAACCGCGCAGCTGTTCCCACGCCGCCGCAGGCTCCACACCGCACTGAACAAAGTTTGCGGGATCGAAAACCCCTTTAAGCGCCGGCAAAGCCCGAAACAGGTGCAGACAGCGCTCCGGCGTGTCGCCGTAAATTTCCTTTTCGTTTTCGTGACAGAGGGTTACGCCGCTGTCCTTTGCGATTTCCGTGAATTTGCCGAGTCGGTCGATAACCTCGTTACGGTAATTTTCCGCCGGCTCGTTCTGCGGGATATAAAAGGAAAACAGGCGGATGTTTTCGGCGTCCAAAAGCCTCGCCGTATCAAGCGTGCGCTTGAATTTTTCCAAATGCGGCGCAAAGTCATCGTCGATCCGGATTTTTCCGATAGGCGAACCTATCGAGCGGACACAAAGACCGTTTTCGTCAAGCTTTTTCCGAATTTCCCTCACCTTTTCGGGCGCTATATCGGAAATATTTTCCCCGTCGACTCCGCGGATTTCGAGCCCGTCCAGACCGTTTCGCCGCATAGCGGCGATCTGTCCGTCAAGCTTCGCACTCGCCTCGTCCGCAAAGGCGTAAAGACTTACATTATACATTTTTTTACCTCCTGATAGGCGGAAAACCCGCCAAACGGCGAAACTACGCCGATAAATTCCGTATTAAACATAATTTTAACATGCCGAATTGCCGATTTGACGGTTCTACCAATTGACCTTCCAGCGCGCCGTGTAATTGCCGTCGCTTTGGCTCGTCCGACTCTCTGCGGGTTTGGCTTTGGATTTTGCCGCGCGTTCCGCCAGCATTTGATCAAATTCACGGCTGTCAAAGGGCAGTTTTATCGGAATATTCCCCTTCCAAGCCGACAGATACGCCGCATTTGAAATGGTCAATTCTCTAATGCCCTCGACTCCGGGCGCTATCAGCGGCGCGCCTCTCAAAATCGCGTCGGCGAAGTTGCGCAGAATGCCGTTGTGCGCGCTCCCGCCGTTTTCCGGCGTAAATTCCTCATATGCCGTAGGTATTTGCGGAGATGATTCGGCGGAATTAAAGCAGACCTCGCGCTCGTCCTGCGCTAAAGCGTAAGATTTAAGCGTTCCGTTTTCCAAAACAAGCTTGCCTCGCGTGCCGGAAATTTCCAACCTGTTCGTGCCGGGATATTCGCCGGTGGAGGTCAAAAAGGTTCCCGTGGCGCCGTTTTCATATTTTGCAAAGAGCGAAACGTCGTCCTCCACCTCGATATTGTGATATTTCGCTGTGTCGAGGTACGCCGTGATCTCCTGCGGCATGCCGCAGATCCATTGCCACAGATCCAGATTGTGCGGCGCCTGATTAAGAAGCACGCCGCCGCCCTCGCCCGCCCATGTAGCGCGCCAATCGGCGGAATCGTAATACTTCTGCGTACGGTACCAATTCGTAACAATCCAAACACTGCGCTTAAGCTGTCCGAGCTCGCCGCTTTTTACAAGCTCCCGCGCGCGTATAAACAGCGGGTCGGTACGCTGATTGAACATAATGGCAAATACCAAATTTCGCATATTTGCAAAGGCGTTAAGCTCAGCCGCCTTGGTGACGGTAACGTCGATCGGCTTTTCGACAAGTACATGCCGCCCCGATTTCAGCACATCCAGCGCAATGTCGCAATGCAGTCGGTGCGGAACCGCGACTATTACCGCGTCGAGCGGCGCCGACGTCAGCATTTGCCTGTAATCGGAAAAAACGGGAACCTTCGGGAAAGCGGCTTTACAGCGCTCGACGCGCTCCGGCGCAATATCGCAAAGCGCGGCAAGCCGTAAATCCCCCGCCGTGCCGGTGAAAATGCTTTTCGCATGGGCGTAACCGATGTTTCCAACGCCTATAATACCGGTTTTTACCTTGTCCATACCGATCCCTCCGTTATTTTTGACCGGTATAGGATCCGTTTGTATCGGCAAAAACGGCTTTTACGTCGGTTTTTCTGCGGGAGGTCGCCACGCGTTTTTGCAGTTCCTCGTAGTAGAGATCCTCGTCAAACGGAATTTCCACCGCTCTGCCGAGGAAGGAGGACAAATGCATAGCATTTGAAAGCGTAAGGCCGTTAATGCCCTCACTGCCGTCGGCTATAAGCTCGCCGCCGCGCAAAATGGCGTTTCCCCAGGCGTTGAGCACGTCGACGTGCTGGAGGTTATCACCGTCGGTTTCTACAACACTGCGGGTGCTTTTGACCGTATCGAAGGGACCTTTATTTGTCTTGGAAAAGACCGGCTCGGGCATTTCGTATTCCTCAAGAAGGAGCTTGCCGTCCTCGACAACGATTTTGGCGCGATCCATCTGAATTTCAAAGCGGTTGGTGCCGTGAGCGTCGCCGGTAGTGGTGACAAAGACGCCGGTAGCGCCGTTTTCGTATTCCACATAGGCGGTGACGTCGTCCTCCACCTCGATGTCATGCCATTTACCGTAGTGCAGATGCGCCTCAACACGCACCGGCATACCGCAGATCCATTGCCACAGGTCAAGCTGGTGGGGGCATTGATTGAGGAGAACGCCTCCTCCCTCGCCCGCCCATGTGGCGCGCCAGCTTCCCGAATCGTAATATGCCTGAGGGCGGTACCAATTGGTGATGATCCAATTTGTGCGGCGAATTTGCCCGTAATCACCCGAATCCACAAGCTCCTTAAGCTTGCGGTAAATGCGGTTTGTGCGCTGGTTGAACATCACTCCGAAAACTATGTCGGGGTGCGCCGCCGCGACTTCGTTCATCTCGCGTACCTGTCGAGTGTAGACGCCGGCGGGCTTTTCCACCATAACATGAATACCCCGCTCAATGCAGGCAACGGCGTATTTCGGATGGTCATAGTGCGGAACGGCGACAATACAGGCGTCAAGCAAGCCGCTGTCCAGCATTTGCATCGCATCGTCGAAGTAAGCGGGCTGTGCGCCGCCCTCCTGCCCGCGCAGCCAATTAAGACGCTCCGGATTTATATCGGCAACCGCGGCAAGCGTCAAATCGGGGCATTTCCCGCTCAAAATATTTACCGCATGCGCGGAGCCCATATTGCCTATGCCGATAATTCCTACCTTAATTTTATTCATATAAAAACCTCCTCGGTATTTGTTGACTGTTTTATTGTATTATAGCAGGTTCTATATATGTAATGCAATTGTTTATCGTATGCAAAAACATTGCAAATCGTACCCGATAATACGAAAATTTATCTGTCTGCACCAAAAAAAGCGGCGCCTCACAGCGTCGCTTTTTGCTTTTATCGCAAAATATAAATCAACTTCTTCGTTTTCGTTTGTTTTATTGCGGGTTATCCTGTTCGCGAACCTGTCTACAGCGCACGGTAACGCGCGTTCGTCCGCCGATCGTGCAGGAGAAGAGAGTCAGATCCCAATCGTCGCTTTTCATTTCCGCCACGGCGGTCGGTGCGAGAATTTCCACTTTTGCAACCTCATACAAAAATACGTTTCCCGCAACGTCGGTGAAGCTTACGCTATCGCCCGGCTCTAAATTTTTAAGCCTGCCGAAATGCGAGGTATAATTGTGCGCGCAAAGCACAAAACCGGGGCGATATGCCGTTCCGGAATATCGGCATGGGGCAATTCTCATCCGCGTATAATCCCAGGTATCCATTACCGGCAGTTTAAGCTCCAAAGTCGGGATGCTCACCTTTCCGATATACAAATACCCGTCGATTTCCTCGGTGGGCATTTCCATATCGGGATTTAAAATATAATCGGGCAAAGCCTCATTCGAGCGCATCTGCGTAAGCACCTCGCCTGCCGATTTCCCCGCCCGTCGGTCATCCCAAAGGTTATAGCCGGAAAGCGCGATGGCGCCTATCAGAAGGAGGCAGCCGACAGTTATAAGCGCCGCCGCACCTTTCCGCCTATGCATCGGAGCCGTCCTTGCCCCTAAGCAGGAGTAAAATTCCGAAAAAGAGCGATACCGCGCCCGCTAAGGCAAGCACCGGCACCGGCCACCAGAGCATTCCCGTCTGCGGAAGCTTCGGCTCGTCCGGCGACGGCGGGGGCGGATTGTCGTTGGTATTGGTTAAGGTAAAAACCGACTTCTGCCTGGTGACCTGAACCGTATAATCCTCAGGCACCTGTTTTTCGATAAGCTGCCAATCGTATACGGCGTCTAAGTTTTCCCAGGTATAAGACCAGCCGTTTGCCGCGTTAAGCTTTTGTTCGTCGTAGATTTTTCCGTCGCAAAGCAATTGCACGGTGACCTCCCGAGGGCGATCGGCTTCATTGCCCTTGTCTTTCCAGATTTTCAAGGCACTGCGGGTAAGGGTTTTCTCGGTAAGCTTGCGGGATTCGTACTTAGGCTCGGTTACCACCTCATAGTCCTTTTCGCCGCTTGCCGTGGTATAAGGCATATTTACGAGCATCGGCTGAGGAAATAACCGCGCGTCGCCCGATTCTACGGAGCTTCCCACCAGCAGGTAAAGCCCGTCGGAAAGCCCTTCAAAACGCAATTCCCCGTTTTCGTCCGTACTGCCCGCGGCTAAAGGCGCAATTTCATCTCTTGCCGCATATGCCGAAAGTGTGGAAGCGATGGCTTTCCATTCGTCGCTGTTCGGATCCTCCGTCGTTTTCACGGGGTAATCGGAAAATGCGCCCGTAAGCTTATAGGCACTGCCGTTCCATTCTGCCGCTTTGTATATGCGAAAAGAAGCCTCGGCAACAGGCAATCCCTTATGCTCGAACAAAACGGTGATCGAACCCGTTTCGGCGGCAAAAACCGGCAGCGAGGCTAAGGCAAAAAACAATATGCAAAATACAATCGGCAAAATGCGTTTTTTCATCAATTGTTTTCCTCCTTGCGCTGCTTAGTCGGGCTTTTTCCCTCTTTTTATGTGTTTGCGTATTAAAATAACGGCTGCAACGATTCCCGCGAACAAAACCGCCGGCAGGAATACAAACCACCGGTTCCACTTGGACGTGACGGCACGCACTATGGAAGTCTCATCCGATTTTTGCGCGGCGGGCGTTTCGATGCGGCGGCCGGTAACAACCAGCCTGTGAGTGTTGATGCCGTACGGCGTGCAGGTCATAAGCGTGCAAAGCTCCTGTCCTTCCTCGATCCGCAGATTTTTAAGCTCATCCGGCGCCATACGCTGCATTTTCTCCACCCGATAGGTAAGGGTTTCGTTCAAAACGTGCAGTGAAAAGGTATCCCCGATCTCAAGCTGATCAAGGTCGGTGAACAATCTCGCGGAGGGCAGACCGCTGTGCCCCGCAAGAACGGTATGCACGCTTTTCCCGGGTACGGGAAGGCTCGACGCTTCCAGATGTCCTACACCGGTTTGCAGGACGGTTTCCGCGGTGCCGTGGTAAATTGCCAAATATATTTTTGCCTTTGGAATCTCGATATATCCCATAATGCCCGTGCCGTCAATGTCAAGCCGAGTCTTGTATTCCGCCCGTTTTTCCGCGGTAAGCTCGGTAATATAGGGCGTCTTAAGGGCAAGCTCTTCGTTGTACAAGCCTGCCGCGTCTAAAATTTCATTATATTTTTCATCGTCGAGGCGGTTCACCTTTTTTTGGTAATCCGATATAATTTCATGGTTTACGGAGTCGTTGATTTTATCCGCTACCGTCGGATAGAGCAAAAGCGCAAGACCTGCAAGCATCAACAAAGAAACAACCGCCGCGGAAAGAATTTGAGATGATTTTTTTGTCTTTTTGTCCTTTTGCTTTTTCATAAATCTTTCACTTTCTCCGCCGCTTTTTAAGGATAACGACTACCGTAACGGCTACGAGCAAAAGGGGCAGAGCGATTATAACCGCCCATAAAGCGATGGGCATCGGCGCCGGAATTTTCTCTATCGGTTCTTTTTTATCCGGCAGTCGTTCCGCAGGCGTTTCGATGCGAACGCCGGTCACGAGCAGTCTGTGAGAATTGATCCCGTAGGGCGTGCAGGTCATAAGGGTGCAAAGATCCCGCTCGGAGTCGATTTCCTGATTTTCGGCTTCCTCCGGCAAAACGACTGTCGTCGACTCGGTTTTGTAGGTCAGCACCTCGCCCAAAATATGCAGCTCGAAGGTGTCGCCGATTTTCAGTTGGTCGATGTTGCTGAAAAGCTTGGATGACGGAAGCCCCGTGTGCCCGGACAAGATCGTATGAGTTCCTATGCCGCCCACAGGCAATGAGGAGCCCTCGATGTGTCCTATTCCGGCTTGCAGGACGCTTTCCTCGGTGCCGTGATAGACCGGCAGGTAAATCCCCGCCTTTTTGATCTCGATATAGCCCATCATGCCGTTGCCGGTAGGATCCAGCAGAGACTCGTACTCCGAGCGCTGTTCGGCGCTTAATTCCCCTATTCGGGCGGAGTGCTTTAATAGCTCGGTATTATATTCGTGCGCCGCCGCAAGCATTTGACGACGCGCGGAATCGTCCAGCTTTTGCACCTCGCGCTGATAGTCCTCGATATTCTTTTTATAATCAAGTGAGTTGATATAATCCGCTGCCGTGGGATACAGCAGCAGGGAAAGTCCTATGAGCAGAACAAGCGTCACAATAACGGCGGAAATCAGACTGTGACTTTTTTGTTTTGACTTTTTCTCCCGTTTCATAAGGCGCTCCCTGCCGCCGTATCCGGGAGGCTTTTTAATCGCTCTCACGGATACGACAGACAATATTAATGGTTTTTATGCGTTTTGTTTATGCGTTTTCTTCGGCTTTTCTGCGTTTTTTGGAAGCGATTACCAGATAGGTAACTGCGCCGGAGATCAACGCGATACCGAGAACGTAGAAGATCATCGTACCGATGCCGCCGGTGAAGGGCAGGAACGGTGCTTTGCGGTTCTGAAGTGTACCGGGAATCTGACCGTTTGACAAATCGACGCTTTCATTATTAAATGTGGCGTCTTTTCTGCCGGCGCCCTTAGTATCCGGAGTAAGCTTTGCGCTGAGCTTGGTGAGCTCCGGCTTTGGATCGGCGCCTTCTGCATTGGTCTGCGTGGTAGCTTCAATCGTAAATTCGATGTCGGCCATGGTATTGTAGCCTGCCGGGGTGATCGCCTCGGTCAAAGTGTAATTGCCGGCGTCAAGACCGCTTGTAACCGGGATTTTACCGTTCTCGCCGGATTCGAGCAGATAGGGCTTAAGCGCCTCTATTGCAGCATTAAGCGCTTTGCTTACCGTGGAGTCCGCTTTACCCTGATCCTCTTTGGATGCATTGTCAAAAGCTTTCTTTTTCGCAATATAGTTGTCGATCTTGCCCTTAACGTCATCCAATCCGGCTCCTGTTTCTTTGCTCTGCTCAATCCAACCTTTCAGGCGGCGACCGATAACCTCCTTCGGTTCGGCCTCCGGATCTTTATAGACATCTTCAAATTGAGCATAATAGGTTTTGTCATCGGCGCCCTTTTTGCTGAGTAAGAAGCCCGCACCTTCCAGAGCGCTCGCATGTGCTTCGTCGCTGCCGGTCTTGGTGAGATCGAGCGCGAAGGAATAAACGACAACTTCCTTTTCTTCGGTTGTACCTCTCGTACTGTGGTTCGGGTCGTTCGAGTATTCGAGATAGACGTCGTTCGGGTTGCCGGTCGAGCCGATTACCGCATTCTCATTTACGGTAACGCTATAGTCTACGGTAAACAGCACGTTGCCCTGATCGTAGGATTTTGCCGTGTCAAACGGAATGAGTTCAGATGTACCACCGCCGGATGTAAGCGTACCCTTCAATTGTTTAAGATCGGTGAACTTGATGTCGATCAACGTCTTACCGATGTCGGTTTCGCTATATTTTCCTTCTGAAGTCGCGACATATTCCGCAGTCACCGGCGTAACAGTAACCTCATATCCCGTCAATTCTGCTGGATCAATCTTATAAGTAACTGTGGTATCTTCTGCCGTCTTCAAAGTAACGGTAACGGTCAAATTGGATGTATCTGCGTCATAAGTAAGGCCCTTGCTGAGGGTATCGTGGAAGAAATACTCATATTTGTCAAAATCGCCGTAGTTTTTCGGCAGGGTGCCGGTTATTCGGTAGTTTACGGTGTCGGTGATGCCTACCGAGTCGCCCTTGAGGAGAACGTCCGCACCTTCCGCATCTTTTCCTGCGACGATATTTTTATCCACGGTCGGAACCGAGGCTTTAAGATTAATGGTCTGATCGCCCATAACTGCGAGGATGTACTCCGAAACGGCGTCGTCTTTATCATGTTTACCGTTTTCGACGATCAAGTAATAACCGGTGTCGGGAACCGTAATAGACGACTCGTCATCCGCGGGATCGTCCGCATCATAGCTGACGCTTGATTTTGTGCCGTCACCTATGATAAATCCGCCATCCGACTTACCGCCTTCCTTATTGCCTTCCATTACAAAACGAGAAAATTCCTGCAAGAAAGAATTGGACAGACCTACGAGGAAGTTAGCCAGATCGGCGGCGGAGCTGAATGAATTGCCATCTTCGATATATTTCTGTATATAGCTTTCGCCTGAGGCGTCAAAGAATCTGGGCCAATCGTTTTTATTAGCGGCTTTCAAACCTGCCATTAAATCGGCACCATTACTGATATTGGCGCCCCACTCAATGTTGGCAAGGTTGTAATTGTTCCAATTATGGGCATCCCATTCGTTCTCGGTTACATTGCCACCGGGGGTATTCTCAGTTTCCTTGTTGGGGGTTCCGGTAAATAGCTGGTATGCGGTGAATTGCTCTTTATCCATTCCCGGCAAGCCATCATTGTTCTTGATGGTAATTGTCAGGTTCGCTTGTTTGTCGGGATCCACTTTGGTACCCGTAGGCTCGGCGAACACGGGTAGGGCTGCGGCGAATACCAGCAGCAGTACCATGGCGAGACTTAAGAGTCTCGGCAAGATAGGTTTTCTTGTTTTCATTTTTTGTTTTTCCTCCTCGAAAATACTTTTTTGGTTTTGGGTTGCTGTGTTTTTACAGAAGCAGGTGGTTTTCACATTGATCTTCGCCTCCTCCCGTAAACAATCGCGGCGACAAGCGGCAAAGTAACCAGCAATACGCCGAGAATATACCATGGCGTCCAGCCGAGTCCGCCTACAAACGGCGGTATCAGCGTCGGAGCGTTGACGAACCGAATATAAACGTTATCGCTATCCGGAACGGTTCCCGTAACGCTGCGCGTGTCACGGTCAAAGCGGACGAAAGAAGCCGAATCTTCGGAAATCAAATTTCCGCTTCCGTTCTCCGTGCGCTGGAGCCGGTAATCATCGTCGTAATCTTCCGAAACGGTATATTGCGTTCCGAGAGGTATTTTGGAAATGCTGATTTTTTCATTGTGATGCAGTGTAAATTCAGCCGTCCAGACTCCGCTCTCTACATTCCACGAAAGCTTTTCCTCCGTTACCGTTTCGTCGGGAGCAAACCGCTGTACGACAAGCTTTTCAGGAGTGGCTCCCGCGGCGGACGAAATCAGCTTTACCGTGAATTTAAAGACTTTATCGGGATCCGGATCGATATTTTCCACATACTTTTCGACGGTCAAAATACCGGCGGGTTTCGTGTTTTTAAACAACACCTTGTTCTCGGTGGTCTTCGTCCAATCGCCGCCAAACGCGGTTCGCGTTACGGTGTTTTTAACCGAATAGCTTTCGCCCTCGTCGATCGGGTAGTTCGGATGCTCCTGCTCGGTTACGGTGCAGACCGTATCAATCGGAAGCGAATAAAACACGATGCTTTCGTCGGCTTTCAACGTAAAGAGGTAGGTTTGCAGATTTTTCTCGGGTGAAAGCGTCGACAGCTTCTTAACGTCATCGGTATTAGGCAGGGGCGCTTTTGCCAATTCGGCGGTTTTGCCCTTCCAATAATATACCGGCGAGGTTAAATACCGCGCGGGCGTCGCGCCTTCTGCGGGAAGCAGGAAGGATACACGGAAGGTAAAGTCCTTATCCCGGTCTGCGTCGTTAATCTGCGTGCCGTTGACACCCGTAAGCTCCTTGGAAACAATCAGTACGTCGGGGATATAGGTATTGGTGTAATTTACCTGCTCCGTGAAGTAGCCCGTATTGCCGAACACGGAATAAACGTCGCTGTAATCATATTTGCCGCTTTCCGGATTTTCAGCCGTAAGTGTCGTACTGTGCTGCGTTTCACCTTCTACGCCGAAATGCGCCGTCGGGTTGAGAACGTAATGTGACATCCCGCTCTGTTCGCCCGTGTAGTGGGGATCGACCAGCTTACCGCCATAATAGAAGTAGTGGCGCGTCGAGCCGTCATCCTGTGCAAGATCGCACCCACCGGCGTCCAATTGTTTTAAACAGCTTGGGTTTTGCGCCACCTCTCCGGAAGCTTCCGGCTGGTGGTGGTTGCCTAAAGCGCCAGCCGCCATGGTGGCGTAAGATTCCCATATCGTGGCGTTGGTGTGGGCAAAGGGTTCCGATTTTCCATCAACCCGAATCTCCTGCACACCCGGTTTATAGACTGTATCCGAGCCGCGCTGCTGAACATGACTGATTTCTTTCAAGAAATAGCTCTTTTTGATTTGTGTATCGCTCAGCTTTTCGGTAAAGCGGTAGGTAATACGGTTTCCAAGACCGGTCAGCATAAGCCCTTCGCCGTGCTTTAACGTAAATTCGGCAGTGTGGGCAGCTATGTAGTCGTTGTCAATTTTGAGCTTTTCTCCGTTTGCAAGCGTCAATTCTCCGGACGAATTTCCGAACAAATCCGGCCGGTCGGCGGAGGGGATGATTTTGTCGTACAACCCGGTGCCTTTCAGCTCGTATCCTTGCAAATGCTTGCAATCTGCGAACGCACCGCCGTTCGAACATTCTTTCAAATGCTCCGCCAATTCGGCGGTATAACCGAAATAGAGAGGCACGGTCATATACTGTGTGCGGCTTCTGTAAGGCGAGTAAACCGTGGAATCGATGCCCGCCGGGTCGGGAATGACGGTCACCAGCGTAAAATGCTGCTCTTTCAGATCTTTATAAGTGACGTTCAGTTTAGCGGAGTCATACGCCCAATCCTCGGCCGACGTGACCTCGCCAAACGGAATCAGCACAGCCTCTTTCGTCCAATATTCCCGGCTGCCGGCGCGACGGTTGTCCATTTCATCCGGTTTACCCGTAATAGCCGGAGCAAACTGTTGCCCGCCGTTATCGCCAGCGGGCAAATCGCTTGTGTCCATCTCCGTGGGATAATATGCCGTGGTGCCCACGCCGCTAAGCTCTGTCGTGCCTTTTTCATAAGTGGAAGCAAACAGGTGATAGTTTTGCTCGCCGGCGCTGTTCGGCAGATAAAGATAATAGAAATCCTTTGACGTATGGGTGCATGGCGTATCTGTCGCCGCACCTGTCGCGTCGGCGTAATAATACCTCGGCACTCCGTCTTCGTACACCTCGACGATCTGCCGCGGTACGCCGCTTTCGTAGCAGAACAGAGCACGACTGCCGTTTGTGTCTACCAGCAGCGATGCGTTGTCGGTCAAGATATCCAAGCTTTCGACACGCTTCTGCCAAGACTGAGAAAACGGGTTCCATTTAAGCCTCTGTGCGAGGCGTTCGCCGGTCAGGCCCTGTACGTATACCTGATAGTTGAATATTTCATTTTGTTGTTTCTCAATAAGTGTAAATTCGTCCGGCGCCTCGAGAGTCTTTGTGACCATCAAAGTGGAGTTTGCAACCTCCAGCCGTCCGTTATTGCCGAGAAAGTTGTTAACAACGAGGCCTTCTCCGGCGGTTGAGATCTCCGACAGGGTGGGAATATAGTAGTTGTTGGCGGTCTTTGTCACGTTGCCGGCATAAAACCCGTAGTCGCCGAACGTAGGCCCTGTTCCGTTTTTGATTTCATCCGCCGAGAGCTTGGCCTGCATATTGTTGAACATATCGCCCACGCGGATGCCGCCGGTACGCGCCGCGACAGACCAGTCAAACAGCTCGTCAAACTTGGCTTGCCGATCGTCGGCCTTATCGGCCTTCTTGATTTCCTCGATCAGCGCCGCCATGTGTGGATCGGCCTGCACGCTCGTCCAATATTTGACATCGTCTTCGAGGTATTTACCGCTTAAGCCGATACTTTCCAAATATGTCCGTAAATCGTTGCCCGTGTAGGTCAGCTTTTGCAGTGTCGGTCTGCCGCGAGTGTTGTCGCCGGTGTCGGTGCGGGAGTTATATTCAAGTTCTGACGTGCAGTTGCCGTTGATATCGGTCCAGCAGAGCATATCGCCGTTGTCGATATTTTCGGAATGAAGCCCCGAACCGAAGGCGGAGCCCTTGCGGGCGATCATACGGCTTACTTTGCGCACCGCCTGCGTGTTGGGGTCTTCATTACCGTGAATATCCTTTCCCGCGCCCTCCATCGGCAGATAATATTCGATGCAAAGGAAGAAATAATCGTCCGATGAGAACGAATTGGAGCCGCTCGCGTAGCCGCCGGAAGTGTCAGAATCCACCTTGGAAAGCTGGTCTTCGGTATAGGTGATAACCGCGTCTTTGATATCTTGCGGCAATGGATAAGCGTAATTTTTTTCATCCGTAATATACCAAACGCCGTCTTTCTCAAACTTCTTTCCGAGCGCCGTTTTGAAAGTCGCTTCACTTTCATAGGTGCCGATAAATTCTCCGCCCGACCAAGTGGCGCCGCCGGTCTTACCGTCCTCCCATGTAGTCTCACCGTTGCCGGCGCCGTTATCGCCCCACACCTTGCCGTCCGCGTTGTCCACCGGAGCGACGTTTCCTTCCCCGTCCGTCACACGGTAGGCGTGGGCAATCAGGGGTAGCGGCTTTTGGAACAGGTAATAACGGTTTTTCTCATTTGGCGAGAAGGTCACCGCCGCGTCGCCGCGGGTGCGGTATTCTTCCGCCGCGTCGCTGGTGTAGCCGCGATAGGCCGTGTTGGAATACCAATTGGAAATAAAGTGTATGTTATTGGTTTCGGGGTCGCTGTGACTTTCAATGTATTCGCCCGAAATTTTGGATACGTCCACGCCGGTCTGATTCCCGTCCGCATCCCGCAGAATGAGATCTTCGGTGAGACCCACGGCATAAAACAGGCGGACGGGAGTAGATTGTTTCTTGTCGTTCAGATTGTCTTTGTAGGAAATCGGGCCTTCGGCGCCGATGGTGATCTCGGCAAGCTGCGTCGGCACCGCAGACACGGGGACATTGACATACAGCGAATCGTCGTATCCGCTTTCTTCTTCCGGCGTAATCGCGCCGGTCTGGTCTACGTAGTCGCCGGTATGCTCCGCCCAGACGCGGATGTCCGAAAGTCGGTAAATGCCGGAATAATCACTGTAGAAATCCTTGCCGACGGGATAGGAGCCGTAGGTGTCGAAATAATTTTGCCATTCCTTTTGCAGGCTGTCCGTAACCTCGCCGAAAATCGGATTGCAGCGAAGCTTGTTGCGATCTACCTGCGAATCGGCAAAGCGATAGCAGGTGTAAACGGTGTGCTTGATTTGCTCCGGAACCTCGGTGGGCTTCATTGTATCAGTGATGCCCGAAATGGGAACGAACTCCGCCAGCGTTTTGTAGTCGAGCCGCAGAACCCAGCCCTGCGCCCACGCGTCCGCCGCGGACGTGCAGCCTTCGGGCAGACCGGTAACCTTGTCATAGCTGTAAACCGCGTTTTCGGCGTCTCCTTTGTACCAGCCGATTTCAAGCGGTTCCTCGTCGGGATTTACGTTCGGATTCGGATAGCCCGTTTTCGCATCGTTATCGTGCATATATTTGTTATTCCACTGATAGTCGTAAACGCCGGCACGCACCAGTCCGTGCATCTCGCCGAACAGCAGCATCGACATATCAAAGGTCTTTTCGGACGAACCCGTCACCGTGCCTTTTTCCACGGTAATGGCGCCGTTTTTCAGCTCCATATATTCGCCAAGCGGGTCTTGGTAGGTAATGGAATCCGCCACACCCGCAGCGTTGTTGCCGGATATGGGCACAAAGGCCTGACCCAATAGTTCCAGAACGACCTGCTGGAACAGATCTTCTAAGCCTTCAAACCCTGTTTGGCTGAAATTGTCTTTCGGAACGTAATTGATATTTTTTTCAATATCCGCAACGCTTATATTGCACCAATCATACGAACTGTATCGACCGCTGCCGTTTTCTAATTGCTCTTTTGTCGTATTTAGCATGATAGCGATCTCATTGAGATTGTCGTTCTTGGAAGAGGAGTTACTACTGGTCGTATTTTCGGAAAATGTTATGTTGGTTGCGCCATTGTTCTTCCATGCTTTATACAGCTCATATGCGGTGTCAATGTACTCATCTACCGAATTGTTCGCATTCAGTTTGCCGCTGTTTTTCAGTTCGCCGGTGGAATCCTTGAAATGCTCCTCCGGCCCCAGAATAGCGTCGATGGTGGCCTTGACTTGATTGTCACTCAAATCGGAGTAGTTTTTCTCATCGCTTGCGTAGATGGAATAGCACGACAAAGCAACCGGTTTGCCGTCTTTATCCGTCACGCCGGTGCTGTTGTAATAGGCCTCCACGGCGGACTTGTAATAGGCCGCCGTCATCAGCGTCTGGAAGATGACCGGAGCCGCATCGCCATAGCCGGTGAGCTGGCTGGCATTATAATAGTTTTTTTCAGTGGGACTTACATTTAACGGGCTGTTATACGCCAAATCATACTTCCAGTTGACGTTGTTCCAGTTGCTGGCGGTCTTTTTCCACGCCTCGCTGCTACTCGATTCCGCTTCCGGCTGGATCCAAGCCAGATCGCTGGCCTGGCCGTCGGTCAAGTGGATCAGCGCAGGTAGCCGCAAATACTCCTTGTCTTCGACGATCGTGTTCCAAGTCAGTTCGTTGTTTTCCTCAATAAATTCATTCATAGCGACAGCCAAACCTGCCTGAGGGTTGGTGATATGCCCAACATGGATCGGATTATTTTCGTTTTTGACATTGCCGGTGGTATTGCCGCCGGTTCCGTGATATGTGCGGTTGCTTGTTCCTTCGGTTCTGTTGTGAGCTTCATTGTTTGTTTGCCCGGCGTTGTCGGCGTAATACCTGATTTCGCTGCCGTCCTTTTGCTGTACGGTGGCCGTCAGGCTGAAATGGAGTCCCTGAGTGCCGCCGTATACCTCAATAAACTTTGTCGACAATTCGGCGCTGGTGTAATGAGCCAACGGCACCAGAACCGCAGCAGTCGAGCCGTAGACTACGATGCCGAACCGCGAATTTGGGTTGTTTTTGAGTAGGAGAGAAATGGCGTTGTTGACGGCAACCACCGTTTTACTGATGGCGGAATCTGTAAAATTAGCCTTATCTACAAGGACACTTCCATTTTTGCCCATGGAGCCGGATACGTCCAATACAAACATCACATCCAAGGGCTGGGGCGGATTTTCTTTGACAACTTGAGAGCTCGATAAAGCGGAGAAAATCGTTCCAAAATCAGAATTGAATTTTACGGTTCCGTCGTAGCCGTCGGTATCCATATCGAGGCCGATGTTGTTACCAAAAGCAAACACGCTCTTGTCCGTCCACACGCGCCCGGCATACCGGCTGCCCCAATCGTCCGACAGCAGCTTGCCGATATAGGTATCGCTCGTATCCCCGTCGGCAACCCGACTCATTACGTTCCCTGTCGCCTCTGCGGCAAATGCGGACGACAACACCCAACCGCCGAAATTACACAGCATAGCCGCCGTCATACACAAGCACAACACGCATGAGAGCAGTCTTTTACCCATATCGGCAGTAAATATTCTATTGTGAGGCGCAAACGAGCGCCTTTGCCGATTTGAATTTCGACTCAATTCTCTCATCTCCCATGGTGATTTTCTTTCGTATAGGAAAGCGCGATATAAATTTCCCGCATTGATTTTGTTTTCATTCGGCGGAAAAAGTGGTAATATTTAATAGGATGATTCCTCCGACATAAACTCATTGACAAGCCCCATCAGGCGGCGAAAACCGTATTCGGACGCTTCGGCGCCGTCCGGTCGCCATCCCGCGCAAACGGGATAAACGGACGAAGCCGTCGCTTCAAGCGCTATATAGACCAGCGTTTCGGTATCCGTGTCCGGCAAAAGCTCCCGAAGACGCTCCGCGATAGGCTGCCAGATAGCCTGATAACTGTTTTTCGCGGTTTCATCAAAAAATGCGGAGTAATAATACCGAATCATAAAAGCGCATGCTTCTTTATGCTGACTCAGCCATGTCCAAACGGTATGCCATATAAAGCGCAGCCGGTGTTCGCATGAAATGTTCTTTTCCCACAAAACCGAAAGCAGTAATTCGACCTGCTTCATAAAAGCCCTGCTTTCCCGCACAAAGGCTGTCAGAAAAAGCTCCTCTTTACTTACGAAAAATCGGTAAATCACCGTATCGGTCAATCCATGCCCCGCTTCGGCGGCAATGGCGCGGGTTGAAGCGCCTTCCACACCCTTTTTCGCGACGACGCGAACAATAGCGTCCCACAGCAATACGTCCGCATGTATTCTTACAGGTTCGTCAACATAGCTTTTTCTTGTTCGTTTTTTATCGGTTTTGGCAACCATTTTATTCGCCTCGTTTAATTTTCTTTCCCAGAAACAATCGCTTTTACAGTCTCACTGCAAAAACCCGAATTTTGTGCCGTAAAAGCGAAAATTACGGATAAAGCGATTGCTTTTTTTAACCATTTTTTTTCGCAGAGTTCCTTATTCTGCTGTTTTAGCGGGTGCAAGCGCATATTCGCAGGGATTTTTCTCCTGCTTTGACGGCAATTTGTGACGGCTTAAATCAGCAGCCGATAACCGCCAGCTTGTCCATATTTGCGCGTTTCAACTCCATGGAAGAATGAACGTATCGCTCCAAAGTAAACTTCGGGTTAGTGTGTCCGAGAATTTCGGACAGCGATTTGATTTCAAATCCGACCTCCACACAGCGCGTTGCAAAAGTGTGTCTGAGCGCATGAAAATGCACGCCCTCGAGCCCGCATTCGGCTGTATATCGCTCCAAACGGTATTGCAGAGTGCGAGGCTCCATATAGCGGTCTTTATTCCCGGTCAGCACGAATGCCGCCGGATCTTTCTTTTCTCTAAGCGCACACAGCTTCGCCGCATATTCGGTGAGCGGAATCACCCGAGCCGACGTGTTGCTTTTCGGAGGGGTCATCACGATTTTGGTTTTTCGTATAGCATTTGCTTCATAATCCTTTAATCTCAGCATGGTGGAAACCACGGTAAGGGTGCGTTCGGACAGCGAAATGTCGCCCCAGCGCAAAGCGCATATTTCGCCGATCCTGAGCCCCGTAAGCAGCGCCAACAGCACGCCGAATTTACAGTCGTCCAAATCGGTAAGTAAATACGCCGTAAATATTTGCTGTTCTTCGCGGGTGAGTACCCGCATTTCTTTTTTGGCTTCTTTCGGATAGACGATCTCAATGTTCTGCGGCAGCAACAATGCATCCTGCCTCCGGATATAACCTATAACCGAATGTACTACCGTCAAAATACATCGGATGGTTTTCGGCGATAATTCTTCTTCGCAAAGTAATTCATGGCTGAATTGCTCGATAAGGACGGATGACAAAGCCGACAAAAGGCATCCGCCGAGGTTCGGCAAGATGTGATTGTGAATGATTACGTCATATTTCATATAAGTGGATTCCTTGACGCGACTGCGGCAGAGAGTCAGCCACTCTTCGCAATAAACGGCGAAACGTTTTCGGGTGTTTGTCGCGGAAGCCGTACCTTTAAGCAAGTCGGCTTTTGCCGAGTTCAGCTTGTCGCGCGCTTCACGGTAGGTCTTGGCATAGCAATACCCGAAGCGCGGAGAACCGTCCGGTTTGTAGCCCTTGATATATCGGGCTTCCCAACGATTGTCTTTGCGTTTATAAATGTTTTCTCCCTTTTTGGACATAGTAAATGCCCTCCTTTCAAATAATATTATTATTTTACTCCAAAATCCCGACGGTTTTTGACGGCAGTTTTGACGGCATATGCTATCAAAAATCACCGATTTTCGGGCACATTTTCGCTGCTTATTTGTAGAAATTTACGATTTTCTGTTTTTGAGATATAAAAAATTTTGAATTTTTTGTAAAAACACTTGAAATTTATGAAATTTGGAGTTATAATCTACTGCATAGAATAAGGAACTCTGCGAAAAAAATATAAAAAAGCAACCGTTTCAGATTTACATTATTTTGTATTAATTTGACTGTAAAACGGGTGTAAAAAAACCGACCGAGACGCAAATAATTCGTCTCAGTCGGTTTTTCCTTGCCGCCTGCACCGCGGTGAAAACTTAAAATCATTATATTACCCACCGCGCCGGACAGTACTCTTCCCATAACACCGAAAACGGCAAAAACGCCCGGGTCTCTACACCCGAACGCCGTGGGGGTGATATTTAAAAAATTTGCCTATCGCCGTTGTTTGCAATACCATCGCCTTTATATTGACTTAATTGAATTTTTATAATCAAAAAGTTCTCATCTTTTTTATTTAATAAAACAAACGACGATTGCGATGCACCGATACAAAAGTTTGTCCGCACTCAAAAACCGAGTGCGGACCTTTTACAGCGCCAAAATCTTATCGACAATTTTAGGAATATCTATATCATTAGCCGTTTTGGGATATTTTTTATCACTTCTCACCCAACGCCATTCGTAATCGAACCAATTTATTTTTTCACGGAATTCTTCGCCTTTTAGCTCTCTTATGCGTTCGTTTATCCACAATTGCCAACGACATTTGTAAAAATCCTTTTCCAATCCCGACCACTGCTTGTTAGCGTAATCCCGCAATCCCCCGGTTTCGCATTGTTCAAACGATCCCCAAGTGGTTATTTGCGCCTTGGCGTTTATTTGATAAAGCCGCTTTGTAAAATCATCCGTATTTTCCGCCGCTTTTTCCGCCAAGCTTAGCCACCTGCCGAGAGTGCAATATTCGCTTTGTGACAAAAGCTCATCCATAATATCGAAAATATTTAAAAATTTTCGTGATAATTTGCGAAATTCGGAAAGTGAACCTTCTTCAAACGCTTTTGCCGTTTCGAGCTGAATATCCTGCGATTTATTTACAAGAATTTGTTGAAACAAAGCCACAAGATCCCAGATATATCCCTCGTTGTGCTTTAACCTATCATAATCCTTTATTAAAAGCTTTCCTGCCTTTACAAGTACCTTTTTATCATAAGTTACGGAATCGTTTCCCCAAGAGGACGCCGCACGCACCTTAAGTGCCGGCTTTGAATTACTTACGGCATCGACCGCTCCCTGACCGATGTTATTGAACTTCGCCCTATATACTGTATTGATCAAAATATCCCACGCGCCGTTAACGGCGTCACTGTTTATTCCGTATCGCCTTTGCGTATACTTATGCAACCATTCCTTTAAATCGAGAGACTGCATATCACATTCGGCATTATCCCGCCAAACCGACTCAAGGAGAAAATCGTATAATATGGGATTATTATAGGTTGATTCGGCCGTGATCCCTATACCCGAAATATATTCGCTTTTGTTAAAAGCGTCCGGAATCCAACTGTTGAGATTATCGATATGACCGTGCAGACCGCATCTGCCGCCAAAATTATTCAACATGCAAAATACCCATGGTGTTCCGTCAAATTCAGGCGAATACCCGTGGTCGGGATTACCGGAAGAGCCTTTTTTATAATTTGGCTGTTTTTCGGCATATAAATCCAAAATCAAGGCGTGACGTTTACCGTTTTCAATTTCGCCTATACCGGCAAGCAATTCGGAAGACGGATTGCTCATCCAAGACTGTATTACCCAAATTGCGCTTTTATTATATTCGAGCATCTGCTTCAAAATCAAGCCGGCAACTTCCCGCGGAGACATATCTCCCATATTGCCGCCTTCGTGAAAGGGGTCTACGGCAAAATATTCGGTAATATTTCCGTACACTTCGGACTGTGATTCGTAAAATAATTTTGCATATTTTTTAAAACATTTCGAGGTAGTTCGCAACATTACTGGGCGGTCAAACGAGCACCATGTTCCCTGCAAAACTATTTCCGCACTTTTATCGTGATCAAGAATATCGTTAGGCGCCATTCCGCTGTATCCCTGTAAAACGGGGCTCATGCCCAAAATGCACATAATACGCTGATTTTTACGCGCCAAATCCGTTCTTTTTTTAAACCAACTGTCATGCACGGGACCGCCGTAGTGTGACATGTTCGCCATATAAAGCCAAGCGTAATATGCGGGGCCGGTTAAAAAACGTTTTATTTCTTCATGCGTGTAATTAAGCTTGCCTAAAAAACGGCGCCAAACCTCTTCCTGAGCTGTAATATCCAACACAAGGTTAACTCCGTTTAAGGCTAACCAATCAAGCTCCCTGCGCCACTCCGTTTCTCCCCAAAAAGCCATTGTATAAGAGTGTGTACAATAGTTGTAAGCATACCTCACCCGCGCCTTAGTCTCTTTATGTACCGTATTGTCAAGCGGCACGGGATTTTCAGGCATTTTTGTTTGATTTCCGAGCTGTGATATTAAAACATTACAAAAGTATTTAAGATAATGATTAAGCCCTGACGCCAGGGATACTCCGTTGTTGCCTTTTATAAGTATCTTTTTGTCGGGAGTGTTTGATAATTCAAAATAATCGTAAGGTTCGCTGCAATTTTCGGCGATTTCTAACTTAAACCAAGCTTTATAACCTTTCCCCACTGTACGCTCTACAATTCCGTAAACTTCATTGTAGGTATCGTTTATGGTAACGGGAACATTATATTCGGTATCTTCAAATTTCGGAATATTTATTTTTTGCGGATATATTATTTCGGTATTGCTTTTTTCGCCCGTAAATTTAAGATCGTTTAAAATTGCTTTCGGCGACGCGGAATTATATTCAAAATATACGCGAATAAATCTCGCTTCTTTTTTATTTGCAAAAAAAATATCACCGTTTTCGTTACACGGCTCGTCATTTTGTTTTTCCGCCAAAAAATCATAATCGACGCCGTTTATGCTTGTGAAAACCGAATAATGACTGAATCCGTCTTTACTTGTAAAAACCGATACGGTATCAAGAAAATAGTTTTCACCGAGGTCCTTATCAAAACATGTAGGATAATAATTTGTAACACTTTCCTTTAATTCCTCGTAAATTTCAATATCGTATCCGTTTAAATCAATATCGGCAATAAAATAAACGTGCGTTGCGGAAAACGAATTTTCAAACTCAAATTCTATTTTTTCGGCGCCGGTCACTGTTTGTTCCCCGGCAAAAATCAAATCTGAAATAATGCCGTTCTGAGCGTATTTTATTGTAATTTTTTTGCCCGAAGCATCGGCAAATACATTATTGGGGGTTAAAACGATTTTTTTAACAAAACGCCCCAAATCAAATTGATAAAATAAGCCCGTGTCGTTCTGCCTTACCTTAAAAAGTCGTATTTTCTCTAACATAAATAACTCTCTTTCCGTATTTGCGAACGTAAGAACCTTTTTGCGGTCGAATTTTGAATTATTATTTATAGTTGTTTATCGTTTCCAGGGTTACCGAATAATCCGAGAGCGTCCTGTCGATATTTTTCGGAAAATCATAATAAAATCCCAAGAACGCGCAGCGCGCACCGTTTTTAAAGTGACGTTCCAAATGGTCCTGTGTTTCACGAAGCGAGAATTGATCCATATGATAATTGCCGTCGCCTCCGAATTCCGCAACCGCAAACGGCATGTCTTTGCCGGCGGCATTTTGTAATTCGTTATAAAATTCGGTGTAATTACCTTCTTTTAAATACCAGTCGAGAGACAGTATATCAACATAGTCATTACCGGGATAGCACTTTGCGGCGTCTTCCTTAGCAAACATAAGCGAGGGATTAAATTCCCATAGTATGTTTTTTAAATTCCATTCGTTCTCAAAATAATCATGAACAAACTTAAATAAATCGGAAGCGTCTTTACCCGTAATACCGTTTTTCAAATACATTTGCCACCAAAACCATCCGCCGTTTATTTCATGCAGAGGGCGCATTATTACGGGAACACCCGATTTTTCAAACTTTTTTATAAATAAAGCGTCAATATCAAGCTCGTCTTTAAAGTTGGTATTCAACTCGGTGCCGTCTTCGAATATCTGTAAAAATTCAGCTTTGGTAAGATTATACCTGCTGTTGTTAGCACCACGCATAACGGCATCCTTTATATTTATCTGCGGAGTAAGCCAATGCGCGGTAAGAGCTATAAATCCACCTTTTTGCGCAAATTTGCACAATTCGTCAATTGCCTTAGCCACATCGCTCGGAGTCAAAAAAGGCAGAGAGTGCATATCAAAATCGAGAAATGCGGGAGTTTTGCCTGTCGCCGTTTTAAACCTTTCTATAGCTCTGGCCACATCTAAGCTTCCGCAAAGATGAGTACCTACGGCATAATTATCGGTTTTAAAGGTCAAATTTTTAATTAAATTATAAAGCTCCGTTTTGTTCATAATTTTAAATACATCCTTTCGGCTGTTATTTATTGAATTTTTTTATATGTGATTATTTTGATTTTAAATAAAGTTTACAATATACTTTCCATTACACTCAAGCTATTGCTCCGGTATAATGCTTTTTTGAAGTCATTGATAAATATTCAAATCGTTTTGCCGCATATTAACTTTACTGCCCGCCGAAGGCTCGTGGTAAGGTTTCGAAAGTACATCCTTGATGCTCTCCGGTTTTTAATATTTATAGCATTCTTTTGTAATTCGACTTGATTTTGCCTGATTTTTTTATATAATTATATATAAGAGGTGACTCATATATGGCAAAATACAGAGATCTTGATCCTTTTATGGAGCAAAGAATTTATCCGAATGAAGTCGACCCCGTATTTTTTCAAATGAATGAACTCGGTGAAGCGGCAACCTTTCCACCGCATTTTCATGACGAAATTGAAATATTATATGTATTTCGCGGAAAAATAGCGGTTACCATTTACGGCGAAGAATATATCGTGCCGAAATACAATATATGTTTTGTTCCGAGCATGTCTATTCACAGTGTAAGAAATTTCAGCGAAATAAGCGAATACAACGTCTGTTTTTTGAAACCGGCTTATTTTGCCAAAGAAAATGTGAATATAACGGCATATACCATACCGTATATCATTAACGATACCGATATCACAGAAGATTATAAAAAATTAAAAAATCTCTTTTTCGGCGATAAAAGCCAATTCAAACAAATTGCTTTAAGATCTCTCGGAACATATTTTGTAATAAATATGATAAAGCACGCTTCGCTAAACGAAAACGAGCCGTATTTACCGAATGACCAAAAATTGGCGGTAATTAAAGATGTTACTTTGTTTTTAAAAGAACATGCCTGTGAGCAAATTGATATAAGTGAAATTTGCAAAAAGTACGGATACAGCTCAAGCTATTTAAGCAGGCTGTTTAAAAAATATACCAAAACCACCATGAGTAAAGCGCTTAACTATTACCGATGCATAAATGCGCAAAAACTGCTTATGACAAAGGATATATCTATAATGGAAATATCTGAAATGTGCGGATACAATAATTATTCTTACTTTACCAAGACCTATAAAGAATGTATAGGTGAATTGCCGAGCACCACAAAAAACGCATATATAAGTTGAGCGGCATTATTTTACAGAAGAGCCGACAAATCAGAATCCGATTTGTCGGCTTCTTTTTTAATTTAACGCGTCTGTATTACTTTATTTTTGCGCCTTTTTTTCGCATTCAACACAATCAAAACGACGACCGCCGATACAATAAGTATGCCTGCGATACTTACAGTCACAATAAACCATGTCTGCATATAGAACGGATATATTATACGCTTTCTCACAAGCCTGCGCTTAGAGCTCGCTGTATCGCTTTTTTGAGTGGTATCTTCGCTTTCTGTTTGAGTTGAGATATTTTCTTCCTCTTCTTCGATTATGCGCTTATTATAAATTGTTTTGGTTTTAAATTCAGTGGTATAGTCATGCGTATAGGTGTCGTTGCTGCTGTATTTAAATGTAAAAAATTCAGTTTCCGCTTCCTTGTAAACCGGTCTGTCAAAGGAAATTTCAAATTCGTCGTTACCGTTTATCAATTTAACCGTACCCGACGCTTTTGAACCCGCCCGGACAAATGGTTTCGCCCAGACCGTTTTGTAATCCGACAAACTGTAGAATGAATTTTTCGCCATTTCTAAAACATCATCCGCGGTGGATTTATCGCTTAGGCAGACGTTATCCATATATACCTGCGCATAGGCGCAAGCCTCCAAAAAAGACATATCCATATCAAAATTAAAGCTTGAATTTTGACCTGTCGGATCGTAAGCGCCTTGGTATTCCGCCGGTGCGTAAACGGTTACGACATGACCCAGCCGACCGGTATCGTTCGAAGAAAATGCTCTGTCGTAGGTGACGTTTGGCGATAACACCCTTATTCTGAGATTATCGATTATCTTAGAATGATAAAAATCGTCTACAAGCTTGATATCGTTTTCATCCTTAACTTCATTGCAAAGATAACTGCAATCCGAAGCGCCGTTGCATGGATACGCGAATGTATCATTCGAAAGCTCTTCGACAGCGTAAGGCAATATCGCGTTGCGAATACCCGCCTGCCAGAAGGCTTTGGAAGCGATGCTTTTAACGTTTGACGGTATGTAAAGCTCTTCAAGCATACATGTGTACGCAAATGCGCTTGCACCTATGCTTTCCAAAGCTTCGGGCAGGTGAACCGTTTTAAGCATATAGCAATTTTCAAAGAAGGATTGCGGCAATGAGATTACATCGTCGCCCAATACGCAGACCTCCAAATGGCGAAGCTTGCTGCAAAAACCGCTTCCGTCAAATTCCTTTACGCTGGAAGGGAAAACTATTACCTGAGCATTTGCCACGTTGCCGTCAAACCAACCCATTTCAATATTTTCAATACCTTCGGGAATAACGATTTTTCTTGCTTCGCCGGTATAATACTCCAAGGATTTACCGTCCGACGAGAGCATAAAATCTTTAGCCGTGCTTACTTCATTCTTTGCAAAGGTATATTCATTTAAATCCGGCAAAACCACGGATTTTATTATTTTGCTTTTGCTTTCTTTCGTATTTTTGACGGTTATATTTGAAATAATATATCCGTTGTATCCGGGGGTGATTATTCCGTAATTATCCTTGGCGCCCGCCAAAGATTTATACAAATAGAAATCATCCAAAACCAACGAACAGCCGGTAGTAGCTATACTGTCTTTAAGAGCAGCTTCGTATTCCGATTGCGAGGTTAAATTATCGGCTTTGAATTTTTCCGCCGATTCGGCGACAATCGCGAACGCTTCGTCAAGCGAATACTCCTTATCACGAGTAACCGATATGATATAGGTAACCTGTTTTCCGGCGGCGGTTGTTACATTTATCTTCACCTGTTTTTCAACGCCTACTTCAAAATCCAAATTGTTTATTATTTCGCAAGCGGCGTCTTCGGCTAAGGTGTACTTCAAATCAAGAGATGTCGTATCATACGGCACTTTTACGGAATATTCAAGAATTTGCGGATTAAAGGAAGGCTTAAGCTCAACGCCCGCGGATAAATTAAGTAAAGTATTTACCTTAAACGCCGCCATTTTTGCAATATCGGAGCCGTGAGAAATATCAATTATTGCCGTATCAACTATATCGCCCTCTTGCCAAGAAGTATTGTATTTTACGTCCATAGCGTTAAAATAACTCTCGGAAGAACGCGACCAGCTGTTTACGTCGGTAAGCGTGGCGCTCGGAACGGCATTCAAATCATAACCGCTCGTAATAAGCTTATTTAATGCTGCCGCGGCATATGCCGTCGCCTGGACAAATGTAATATCCTTTATGGTATCGCTGATTGCGCTGTCAAGAATTACGTTTCGCGTACCTTGCGAAAAGCCATAACCGTCGTCGTTATGAGCGGCATTGCCCCATTTTTCAACGTCATTCATATATCCCGGCAGACCGAACTGAATTTCGCGTAAAGCCGTATTGTAAAATACGTTTTCCTGAATATACGCTTTAGCCGGTACGTTTACATTTTCCAAGGCAGGCATACAATAGATGTTGTATTGTGCAATCGTATCAAGGTTATCCAATATTTTGGGCAACGCCAAATACTTTAAATTGGGCAGATTTCTGATTATTCCCTGCTGTGCAAATATATTGGTTCTGCCGTCGTTGGTAGAATAAAAATAAGCTTTGTCCTTATATATTTCGACCGCCCTGAGCGACTGCCAAGCCCAACTTTGATAAGACTCGTTGCTGTTTTCGGTATATCCGTTAAGCGCTCCGGCTTTTAATGGTACCGCCTTATCTCCGTTTGCAAAAACAATTACCTTTATGTTATCGCGGTTGGGGAAAAGCCCGGCATCGGTAATTGCCGCAAGAGTGCCCACGTACCCCGCCGGAAATACGATTTTATCGGCGTCGCCCGAATAACCTATAACATTTTTTTCGTCGTCGTATTTAAACTCCGGATCTTCGCCTACTACAGCGACTTTGGTTATTTCAATTAGTTCGTCCTGTCTTGAAAAGGCGCGTACAAACGCATATTCCTCGTCAAAAATGCTGAAAATGGCAGATACGCTTCCGTCGCTTCCCGGAATATCCAACCGGTAGCCGGATTTTGTATCAGTATCGGTACAGCCGTCTACGGCATGCTTAATGTAAAAATCATCGACGGATAGCTTTACGTTTGCGCTGACCGCGCTGACCGCGTCAAGCAATCCTTCGTAAGTGCAAATATTTTTATTGTTATCCACATAATCACATGCAGCATCAATAATTAGGTTTTCCTCTTCCTCTATCTTCGGATCCTTTTTAATAAAATACATGTCCGCCGAGCTTTTGCCGTCGGATAAGCTGTATGATTTCAAGTAACTGCTGCCGCAGGGTTTCCAATCACTTGCAAGCTTTGCCGTAAAGGTTTTGAAATAATCGGTAGAAGGACTTACAAGATTAGGCCAACCTGCCGACATATTTTTCCAACCTTTGGCAAGCTGTGCGGGATTATTTAAAACCTCTTCCTCGGTTTTCCCGTTTGTCAGCTGTTCGTTAATTGAAGCCGATACATAAGCTAAGCCCTCAATAAAGGTAGCTTCTTTATTACAGTCTATTTCATTTACCGTGCCGTTCGATAAGCCATATTTTTCTTTGCTTTCAAAGTCCACTTCGCGTATGCTGTATGTAAATTCTCGGGCGCCGGTATTTCTGAAAGCCCCCCACATTATGGTACCGCTGCAATAGGGCACATTAACGTTTACAAGCGAAGGCAAGTATGAAAAGCACCAATTTGATATATTATCTCCGTTATCCAATGATTCGGGCAAATACAGGTATTTAAGATTCGGTAAATACGCCGCTGTATCCTTATTTGCAAATATATTCTTTTTATCCGACCAACCGAAATTTTCGCCGCCGAAAATATCCAGCGCGATAAGCGACCTAAATTTCCAGGACTCGGGATCGGGATCCTCGGCATTTCCGGCAAAGCCGTTTAAGGAATCCGCCGTCAAATTATAGGTCGTATCTGAATTTTTAATCATTATTACCTTAACGTTATCTCGATTCGGAAATTTATCGTCCGATATTTTGCTTAAGGTTCCCTTATAGCCCTTCGGAATTACGATTTTATCCGCATCGCCGGTATAACCTATAATACTGCCGCCGCGGCGGTTATATTCGAAGCCTTCCGATTGACCGGCTACAGCCACTTTTTCTATATGAATAAGCTGTTCGTAATGTGAAAAGGCATGGGAAAAGGTTATCGGAGTATCGCCTTTATAAAATATTGCCGCAACTGCGCCGTCGCTGCCCTCGATTTTAAGCGGATAGCCCGAGATTGTGTCATCGTCATAACAACCGTCTACAGAATGTTTTATATAAAAATCCTCATTTTTAAGTGTAATACTGCCGTCTATTTTTTGCACTGCGGACAAAAGTTCCTCTTTTGTTACCGTATTCTGTGCTTTTTTAACGTAGTCGGCTGCCGCCGCTATGATTTTATCGGTATCGGAATCGGCAAGACTTCGGACAGACGTAATCCCGGCAAAGCAGGTAAAAACGATGGTTACGGCGCATAATAAGCTGAGTAATTTTTTTGCGTTTTTCATTTCTTTCACCTACCGACGTCAGAATAATATATCTTCGCTTTTAAGCGTCCGCTTTATAAAGCGATACATCTCATGGTAAACCGACTGACCGTACTGCGTTTTATGTTTGTACCACTCATTTACGCAAATAGGTCCGTTATCAATGTAATACATATGCACAAAATCGATTCTGCCGTTTTCCAACATGCACATCATCGTTTCTTTAAAGCCCCGTATACCTGCCGAGGTATTAAACGCAGAAGCTTCCATTTCCATACCCATTCCGTTAAGCTCCGTTATGTTGGAATTTGTGCTCAGGCGTTCTATCGGCCCCGCGTTCGGACCGTCGGGCGTACCGGGAAAATAATTCGACTGCATGGTGGCAATATCGAATTTCAATTTTTTCCAATCGGAATAACCCCTCGCATTGAAAAAGGGCGACCAATTTGTTATATAATTTTTCGAATGAATATAATCGTTCATTTTTTGTATTAAAGAATAATGCGCTTGTTCGGCATATTCGTCAAACCAATAAAATCCGACTAATTTCAAATTTTTGAATTTTTTCGAATTAAAGATACTTATGTGCGTATCTATAAACCATTTAAGCGCCTCAAGTCTGCCCTCTTCCGTAGAACAGTCTATCTTTTTGCCGTTATATTCCCCAAAATCGGTTACAACCTCCATAGGTCTGAAAAGAGGCAAAAATACATTTACCTTATAATCCTTTTTACCGAGCGCCGTCTTAACCGTTCCGACAGCTTTTTCCAATGCGTTAACGTTGCAATCCTCCCGGTAAAGCGAGTTATTGATATAATTCAGAATATACTTCTGATCCATGGGAATGTCGATTTCCTCACTGGGAGATGGCAAAAACGCAAAAGTATCAAACATTGTATCTACAATTTTTCCCGCCTGCATATATCCCACGCTCGGTAAAAACTGTTCTTCGGTAACCTTGGAGCTGCTGTTCGTATAGCTTTTAAGCATTTCATAAATATTCCACTTATTTTTATAGGTTTTTATGGAGCGCTTATTATCCACTATAACCACATCTTCCACTGTCTCGGGCTCGTAAACTACTGTTTGTTTCTTTTTCGAGGATACCGTATCTGCAGTATTATCATCTTGCGAAAGGTCAATATCTTCCTGTCCGGCAGAATTAACGGACGGGGTATCGGAAATTGTTTTATCACCGCTCGCGGTTGATGCCGTATTATGCGGTTCGTTTTTACCGCCGTCGCAGGCGGTAAAGCATACCATGCAATCAATTATTAAAATAATTGCAAATATTCGCATTAAAAGTTTACTTCGCATTTACAAATTCCTTTCAATTGCTCGGGACATATTCCCCGATAGAATATTAAGGTGTAAAAAATTATTTGCCGTTATTTGTGAAGCTTTGCGATATTGTTATTGTCGATTTTAACCGTATCGTTAATCATACCTTGATAAGAATCGATTACCGATTTTACGTTAGCGCCGGTTCCCTTTATCATATCCTGCCATACTGCATAATTGTATCCGTTTCCGAAGAAGAATTCGTTTTTGCTTATAACCGATTTAACTACGGTTTTGGCTTCTTCGTTAAAGTAAAATTCATCTTCGTCTAACGATTCCGGTGAATAAATATAACGCAGGAAATAAGGTACCGCGGCAGCGTTTTTAGCTCCTACGGGAATACCGTATGCACAAGTGGTAAACATAGGCGTATGCGTGGAATCGGTGGGCATCGGCACAAAGCCTAAATTATTGCCTTTTTTGAGAGATTCGTTGCCTACGCCCATTTTTTCCGCGGTAGAAGAATAGGTCCATGAAAAAAGTATTTTGCCGGATTCGAAGCCAGTTACGTCAACAACGGAGGTAGACCATTTTTTATTTATGGCGTCAACAATCTCGCCATAGCGCTTTATCGACTCCGCGGTATTGGATTCGTTTACGGTTTTGCCTTTTTCGCCGTCATAACGCCACAGAGATACGCCGAAAGCGTTTACGTATCCGTCCTCCGTGCCCCAGGTAGATCCGTAATAGCCTTCTTTTCCGCCGTTGGCTTTAACAAAGGCGTCGCACATTGACCAAAACTTACTCCAATTCCATTTGGACGGATTTGATTTCCAAAGCGTATATGGGTCGTCCTTTGACAGGTTTGCACGCTTGAGCGCTTTTTTATTGTAAACTATTATACCTATGTTTTTGTTGGGAGAATCTTGTACATTAACGGCATAACATTTACCGTTATATGTAAACATTTGCATCAGCTTTTTATCCCACGCGTTATCTTTAAAATTATATCCGCTGTTGGTTATAGGCTGCAGATTGGAAACAGTACCTACGTTATTGTCTTCACACATTACGACGTCGGGCGATTTACCCGCCGAAATACGTGCCGCGAGAGTCGATTGGTAAGTAGGTTTGTCTGCGACCTCGATTTCCACCTTTATGCCGGTTTTTTGTTGGAATTTATTTAAAGCTGTTTTATAAACAGTGCTTCTCAAATCATCCCAAAAGAACATTTTAATGGTTGAACCTCTTAGTTTTGTGGGCATGGTGTCCAAAAATTCATCCGGCGTCATATTATCCTTTACGGTAGGATTAGCGGTTGAGGTCGAACCGGAAGATACCTTGCTTTGCGTACCGTTGCTTTCTTTGGGTGCTTCGGATTGGGTATCGTTATCGGATACCGTCGTTTCGTCACCACCAGCAACTTCGCCGGGTACATCTTCGTAATAAGATTCGTACTCTGTCTTAGCGCCGCAGGCGGCACACATGAAAATAAGCGATATGCTTAACAATATACTTAAGACTCTGCTGATTTTTTTCATAAATATTACCTCACCTTAAATTTTACTTTTTTAAAGTATTCAATTTACCGGAGAATTTCCCCCGCTGTAAAAACCTGTTGCTTTTCAAATATTTGCGATATCGTCAAGCATAAGCGCACTGCCCGGAAGTGTAAGAGGATTAAGTAAGTCAATGTTGCAATAAATACCCACATACGCGATTTTATAGGGCAAATTTACCGTAAGCTCCTCTAACTTTGAGGCTAAATTCTTGTGAGCCGAACTATCCGAACTAAAGAACTCGGAAACGGCGACGGGCTTATCCCCGCAAGCCTGCTGTAAATAGTAATAATCATCCGCAATATCGTGGAAATTATTGTTTGACGGATAACAGTCAATACTTAAAATATCTACATTATCGGGGCTTATCAAATCGGACGTCGAACAGGATGCGTCAATATTGAACTGCCATATAATATTATCAAGTCCGCATTCGTCCGTGAAATAATCGTGTACGTAATTGTAAAGCTTTGCCGTCATTTCGGGAGTAATGTTGTTATTAAAATTCGAACACCACCAGAACGAGCCGTAATTATTTTCATGCAGTGGACGATAAATAACGTTTATTCCCAAATTGTTAAGCTGATTTATGAACGCCGCTTCTATTGCCAATTCCTCGCGAAAATTATTATAAAGGTCGTTCCCGGGCGTATAAACCTGCACGTATTGCTCTGCCGTAAGTCTGCAACGCGAATTATTGGCGCCCGCGTTCGAAGATTCCGAAAGCTTTTTCGTAGGATCCAACCAATGTGAAGTCAATGCAATAAAGCCGCCGTCGTTAGCGAATTTTGCCGTTTGCGCCACAACGTAATTCGTTTTGTTTTCGTCAATATAAGGCAATGCGCACATATCAAAGTCAATGTAAGCAGGTTTTTCATCGGTTTTTTGCTCGAATTTCTCAACGGATTTTGCAATTTTTATATCGTTTGCAATATTAAAACCCAGTGCATAACCGTCGGTATTATGTAATGTCGAAATTAAGGAAGCAAGCTCGGGCTTTGTGCGAATATTTGTAAGAGCCAACAGCGCATTTTTAATAAATATCAAATCTGCGGCGGTAATATTTTCGGCGGTATCATAAGCGTCGTGACCGAGATTTGCCATATTTATTTCCACATTCTCACCGATCGCCGCTTTTTTAACGACTATGAGGTCGATAATATTGAATGCGCCGTCGCCGTTGGCGTCTCCCAAAAGAATGTCGCCCGCAAATTGGAGATCGTCAACCACGGTAATTGTAAACTGACTTTCGGTAACACCAAACCATCCGTATTGTTCCCATTCGCAGAAATCTACGTCACAATCGGCAATATCGCCTCCTGTAATCGGATTGCCGCTCTCGTCGGATTCATACATCTGTGGATTTGATATTGAATAGCAATGATTTTTTCTTTCATCGTCAAGATTATCTATATTAATTTCCACATTATAAGACGATGCAGTAAAGGTGTAGCTCAAAACACCGGTTTTGGAATCGTATTTTGCGCCGTTAAGCGGCTGTTTGGCGTCCATTACGGTAGTTCCGTCCACTTTAAAGATCGCATTACCCTTTTCATCGTTCCAAATTGCTTTAAAGGTATAGGTTCTATCCTTAAATACAAAGACGGTTTTAATCAAGCTTGCCGCATCCCACATGTTCCAATCGTATGACAGCACATATCTGCCGCCTAAAGGCTGTGCATGAGGAGGATTGTGCCGCAGTTCGAACTCGGTTTTCTTGACCGTTTCTATCGCCTGTGAAATGTCAAATTCATTATTCCAATTCCACGATCTCCATTCGCAGAAATCCACGTCACAATCGGCAACGTCGCCGCCCGGCAGAATATTTCCCTGTGCGTCCGTTTCAACCAGCTGCGGGTCGGCAATCTTATAGCTGTGATATTTTTCCGTATCGTCCGCTCCCAAGTTGTCAAGACTTATCTCTACAATATTTGACTTAGGCGTAAAGGTATAGCTTAATATACCGGTATAAGGATCGTATTGAGCGCCGTTTTCAAGATTATAGTTACCGTTTATTATCCGCGTACCGTCTACCAATATCCTTGTGGTTGAATTGCCGTATGTTCTGTAAAGCATACTGAATGTATAGGTCCTGTTTTTAAATACAAACGTGGAATGAGTTAGCTGACGCTGATCATAACTGTAGGTATATGAAACGGCATATACGTTTTCGTCTTCCGGAGTTTGGGCATGTGCAGCGCTTCTGATGACAAAGTCGGCGGCATTACCTTCTGTTACGGTAATATTGCCGCTGTCATCGTCTTCAACAAGTGAATAATCCTGCTTATAAACCAGCCACTTATCACTGCAAAGGTCAACGTCACAGTCAACCACGTCGCCGTCGACCACCGGTTCTCCGTTTGAATTTACCTCATACATCTGCGGATCGGCAAACGCATAATTCTTGTTGTATTTAAATTCATCTTCGTTTTTGCCGTCACCGTATTCGCAGTTATCAATCGAGATTTCAATTACCGAATTTTTTGCAACAAAGGTATAGCTTAATCTTCCCGTGTAGGGATCAAAAGAGGCACCGTTTATGGTATCGTAACCGCCGTCTAAAATCTTCACCTCATCTACAGCTATAACAGTTTGCGAATTGCCCAAATCCTTCCAAAGCATGCTAAAGGTATATCGTTTTCCCGCGATAGCGGTTGCGTTGTATTTTACAACGCGCTTATCCCAGCTGTTTTTATAGGAAAATACCCAAACCTGACCCTCCGGTTGAGTATGCGAATCATCCTTTGACGCGGTAATAAAATAAGTTTCGTCTACCGGTTGGATTGCCAATTCGGGTGTAGGATCGCCCCAAACCGAGGTGTTCCAACTGCAAAAATCAACGTCACAGTCGACTTCTGTGTCCAAAATCGGTCTGCCGTTTTCGTCCGCCTGATATAGTCGCGGATCGGCAATTGTATAATCCTTTCGCTTTATATCTTCCCCGCGGTTTTCAAAATTAATTTTAAGCGTATCACTTTCCGATAAAAATGTGTAGCTCAAACGACCGGTATAAGGATTGTAGGAAGCGTTTTCATTTACGATATTGTATCCGCCGGCAACAATTTGGGTTCCGTTTATCTCAACCGAGGTATGGTCGTTGTCGCCGGTCTTCCATAATATGCTGAAGATATAGGTTTTCCCGCTTTCAACAGCTATGTCCTTATGAACAGTCTGCATATCCCATTCGACGGCGGGATCGGGATGATACGCATAAACCTTACCGTCGCCGGGTTGTGTGTGCGCGCCTTCGGCGAAAACGCTCATTAGCGGAGTTGCCGTCAAAACGGCAATCATAGCAATTACAAGTGCTATTGCCTGTACAGATTTGAATAAACGCTTAGGTGTCATTTTACTTTCTCCTTTGCAATTTTTATTTTTTTAATAAAATTACCGGTTTAAATTGAGCCGTAGGTCTTTATCCCACAATGCCGACTCTGTCAATGCTTTGTATAAATTTGCGCTGCATTAACAAATACATGGCAAGCGGCGGAATTATAAACAAAATACAAGCACAAAGCTCTACACCGTAGCTTAATGTTGTGTTAATCGTTATGTTATGGTTGCGCGCCCATATACTTATCACGGTTTCTGCGTTGTACAGCTGTGAAGAAAGGGTAAAATTGTTTGTTGTATACATAGTCGGCAAAAGCCAATCGTTCCAATGCCAAACCACCGAAAAAATCGTAACGGTAAGAATAACTACGCCGCTGCTCGGAATAATTATGCTGAAAAATGTTTTAAAAGGACCTGCGCCGTCAAGCCATGCCGCCTCTTCGAGTTCTACCGGCAATCCTTTAAAAAATTGTATATAAATATACATAAGTATTCCGCTTTTTAATCCTACCCCGAATATTGACGGCAGATAGAAACACCAAAGAGTATCCGTAAGGTTGGGCCGCAGCTCCCTCCCCGTAAGCTTACTTATCAAGCCCAGAATACCGAAAAAGTCCATATGGCGAAAATTAGTTATGCGCGGCATAATTAGGACAATGTCAGGCACAAGAATTATAAGTATTAAAAAGAAGGTAAGCAATCCGTTTATTTTCATTTTAAAACGGGAAATTCCGTAGGAATAAAACGCACAGGTGAATACCTGAATAAGACCGCTTAAAATGCTGAAAATAAGGGTATTTCTTAAAGCTTTAGGATATTGCATCCCCCGAAAAGCCAACTTAAAGCTGTAAAATGACGGCGAATGTGATATCCATTTAACGGCGGGATTCATAACGTCGGGTCGGGTTTTGATCGCGTTTGCTATCATAAATATAACCGGATAAAGCAGTATATATGAAAACGCAATCAAAAATATAATTCTGAAAATTGCAGCAAGCGCCCTTGTAGTATGCTTCGTTGTTCTGTGTAAAGTGTTTTGATTTATTCTAACCATATTATTCCCACCTGTTTAAAAGCAACTTTTTATACACGATAACGATAATTGCAATTATTATTTCGGTAAAAATGAAATACGGCCAAAGCATTGCGGAGGAGGTGCTGTAATCTTGCTGCAATAAAAGTGAGGTGGCTTTTGAAACAAGGGCGCTTTTTTCCACAAAAAGCTCTACTATTGTATAAAAAATCACAAGCAGTATTACTCTCCCCAGCATAGGTACGGTAACAAACCAAAATTCTTCCCATTTGGATATACCCTCAACCCTGCCGACTTCGTAAAGCTGTTCGGGTATTGTTTGAAGTCCGGCGACAAATAAGAGAATTTGTATTCCGCAAGACCATATAAGATTAAAAGTATTCGAAAGCCAATCGGTTATAAGCTTGCCTATATTTTCGGGTAAATTAAGCTTGGCTATAAGCTCGGAAAAATTTATTACGTTCATATACGAAGAGGTTTGGCTTGCCGCCATACCGGAAGTTTCCATTATTCCCTGCTGCATTGAAAAGGAGGAAAGCTTTGTCATTACCACGCTTGATCCTATTATTACCGGCAAAAAGAATATTGCGCGCGCAAAGGTGCGCCCCGCGAATTTTTGATTTAAAATAAGAGCAAGCATCATAGAGAGCGCAACGATAATAGGAAGCGACGTAAAAAGACTCGAAAAGGATTCCGCCATAAGATTTGTGTAATCGGCGGATTGCGCAAACAGCTTATAATAATTTTCAAAACCTATAAAATGAGTTTCTAAGCCCTGCGGCGTCATATTAGTATCGGAAAGTCCGTAAATTACGGAGTTTATAAGCGGTACAATTACAAAAATTATTATGCCGACTATCCATGGAATAACAAACATATAGCCATATCTGCGTTTTATGACTTCTATGCCCTGCGGACGCTTTTTCATCTGCTATCCCCCTTTGAATTTACCGTATAGGAATACGCCTCTACAACTTTTTTATTATAGGTATACGGATTTTGCGTATGATTAACGATTACATGTGTACCGTTTGAAAATACGGTTTCGGTTACGCCTTTTACCAATATCTTATGATTGGTTATGTGGGCGCCTTTAATTGCGGAATAATAATCCTTTACGGCATTAAGGGTATCTTTTATGTATTCCTTATTCCCGTCAAAGCTGCAGGCATACAAATAATTTTCCGTACTGTCTATTAATGAAACGTCCACCTTATTCGCAATAGTAAAGGAGGGATAAACGCCGCCTTCTATGCATTTAAGCAGAATATCGGTTTTATTGCTGCAAATATTAAGCGAAGGTCCGTAAAGTCGTGTGTAACCGCCGAAAACGTATTCGTAAAAGGGAATGTATTCATCGAAGCATTGATAATTTCCGTTGGAAACCGGCGCCCGCGTAACCGCGTCGATAAGCCCCGCGCAGTATGCGTTTGCCAAAGATAATACTACCGTATTGCCGCTTTTTTTAATTGAATCAAGCTCCTTTTCTATTACGTTGACACTGCCGCCCAACATACCCGCGGTATTTGTACAGTCGCTGAATACCGTCGAGCCGAAATTATCCGAATAAAATCCCAATTCATACTTTTGTAAGAATTTAACGGCTTTACCGCACGCCTTACCTATTTTGTCTATTTCCAAAACATGAACGTAACGTTCCTCCTCGTTATTAACACGAACGTTTACCTTTTGCGGATAAATATGAATGCTTTCACCATTAGCGCCGCTTGCGGCGTCAAATGTAAAATTAAAGCCCCCTCCGGACTGCGAATAGGTTAATAAATTAAGATTAAACTGTATATTTATATTGTTTGCATCGGCGTAAGCTTTTAAATTCCCGATTTTTCCGTATTTGGAAGAACAGGTAAAGGAATCACCGATTTTGCTTGGCGTCAATCCGCTTTTACCGAAACCGTTTAGCACCACATTGGGAGTGAGCGAGGTATCCGAAAGCTCGGATAAAATACTTTCGGCGGCGGCAAAATCGGTCATAATATTCAATTTTCTGTGCGGCAGACCTAACGTATATGCTTTTAGCGAAACGCCGCCCAACAGTTCCAAATTATAATCGGCGTTAATCACAGACGAGGCTTTTAAAAAACCGTTTTTTTCCGAATATTCCTTATATTTTTGTGCAATATCCGCATATGAAGCGTTTGGCGCATGAACGGAGTATAAATTTATTCCGTAAAATTTGTTTTTGGGAATGGTTTCATTTATCAGAACGGTATCCAAATACATTTCTTTTCCGTTCTTTTCTGTTCCGGTATCCCATTCCGTGTTTACATAGTCTCTTACCGTAAAAATCGGGTAAACGCAGGAATATCCGCTGTTTACATCCCCGGCAAGTGCGCGTATTGCGGCGGAATTGTCACCCTGTGAGATAATTCCCATATTAACCGAATTTTTATTTTTGGCGCCGTAAACCGGAATTCTTATTGATTCTTCATTGCCGTTATTATCAAGCAGAGGTCTCGACAGATTTGTACCGTAAACGTCACCTTTATATTCTCTGGCGGTACCCTTTATATCCTCACCGGTGTACATAAGGGCGCCGCTTCCCACAGGTACAAACAGATAAACATCTTTACTTTCGGTATTTGGAGCCGAGCAGAAATAAGGCGCTATTGACACACTTAAAATTTTTGTAGTGCCCGTCTCGTAAATATCGTCGCTGTTTACATACATATATAAACAATCGTCTTTAAGCTCATAGCAAAGGCTTACGGTAATTTCCGCTTCGGTAAAATAGTATGTAGCCTTCACCCCATTTTCATATTTCTCCGATTTAAAGGATAAATCTTCTACACAGTAATAACCTGCGTCGGTTTGAACAAAGGTATCGCTGATGTTGTAATACTCTATAAACAAAGGTGAATAGATATCGCCGTTATATTCCCCTCCGGCTATAAAATCCGGCGGAACGGGAGAGATAATTTCATTTGTTATTTTGTTTTTTGCATAACCGAATTGATATTCGCTGTTCCACAGCAACTGTAAAGAATTGTTTTCGCAAATCAACTCATCGTTTAAACAAGGAAGGTCTCCCGGCACCTTATATTCCGCGGTTATATCGCCGCTGCAGCCGGTTAAAGAAAACGCAAAGGAAAATACGAAAACAAGGCTTAAAATCTTAATTGCGGTTTTCTTTAATTTAACCTGTTCCACTGTATTACCTCCGAAACAATGTCTCTTATAAATGAGTAGCATTGCGTTAACAATATGGCGAACATGAATATTACAAATACGACGAGGATCATAAGAACAACCGTTAAAAACATCATTGCCAATATTTTCGTAAACGATTCTTCGTGTATTGTCATAAGCCCCACGCAAAGCATTATGCCGCATATAATGTATGCTATTGCCTTTAATCCCGATATGGCAAAGCTTGATTCGCTTGCCAAAACGTGAGATAACGGCGTGGATATGATATTGTATATTATTAACGGTAATGTCGCATATGAGGTTACGACGTAAACTTCTTTTATACGCCCCTTTGAGCCCATTAATGAGGATACTCCCCAGTTGCTTACGGTCCAAAGCGCGATAATACCTACCGTTTGTATAAGCTGAAAAATTACATTATAGGTCGCGGGATCGAACGAAGTATATCTAAAATCGCTGCTTATGGTACAAAATGCGCTCGATAAGAAAAACAGTACGGTCAAAGCCGCGGCAATCGGCAACGAGCCCAAGCTGCGATACTTAATATCGTAAAATGCGCCGAAAGGATGATACATTGCGGCGAAACAGGTATGTAATTTTGCGTTTTTAATAAATACAAGCTTTTTCTTAATGCTGACCAATAAAAGCGCAACTACAGCCGCCAAAGCCGCTATTGCGAGCGGAAATATCCAGGCGAAGTTTCTCCCATAGTATTCGGTTTGAATTTGCGCAAGCGCAGACGAATAAAGAGTTTTATCGTATGATTTTTCAGCATATTCCATAGCGGTTTTATAATCGTTGTTAAAATATGCCGCATTTCCCATACCTTTTAACGCCAAATAGTTCATGGCGTCTTCGTTTAATACCTTTTTCCAATACGGCAGGGCCGCATTGTAATCGGATTCGTTTGTATATTTCTGCGCTGTCAGGTAATTCGCGCCGAATTCGGTTTTGGAATATACCGTAATATTTTGATTATACGAATCGGCAACAAACAGCTTACCGTTTTTAAAAGCTAATGAGCATGCGTTAATATAGGTTCCCATTTGCTCGCCGTGACCTCTGCCGCCGCCAAACGCCGCAATTAAATTGCTTCGGTTATCGTAGACATATATAAAACCGTACGCGCTGTCCAAGGCGTAAATAAAGCCGTCTTCATCAACTGCCACGCTGCAAAAATTCTGGCGAACCGTTTCATTAAGTCTGGTAACGATATCCGTTTCGCCGAAATTTGTGGAATCGCAATTTACAAGTATATTGCTGCCTCCCGGTGAAAGCATTCTTATCTGACCGGTATTTCCGTTGGAATTTGTACCGGAAACGGTGTATACAAAACCCTTGCTATCGGTACAAATGTCGGAAAAATCATATGGTAAAACCTTTTTGGATTTGCTTCTTTTGATATCGTTTTGGGTAAGCCTGTTCCAAATGCCGGTTAGTGAAGTCAAAATAGATCCGCTTACCTTATTCGCGCCGTAAAAGGAAGTAAAATCGCCATCGGGTGTAAACAGCAAAGCACCGTAATAACAGCCCTTTGAAACGGCGTATATATAACCGTTTGTGTCTATTGCCAATTTAGACGGCTGAAATATTAAATCATCGGGTATTAAATCCGAAGTGGGATTAGCTATGGTCTGTATTACGTTACCGTCTTTAACGTGCAAAATTCGATTATGTGCGGTATCGGCAATGTAGTATTCGTTTTCGGAAATCAAGAGTAATCCTTCCGCTTCGGAAAAATCCGCCGGCAGTCCGTTTTCACTAACCTTATACTCTTGCATAAATGAAAGCTCATTATTAAACTTGTATATTTTCCCCAAAGTGGTCAGCACATACAAATTCCCGTCTCGGTCGGTATCGATATCGGTTATTTTCCCGGTTTTGTCAAGCGATCCTATCTGTCTTAAATCAAAAATGCTTTGTACGTTATAAATTGCTTTTGTCGCCACCGTTTTTCCGTTTACGGAACGCGTAAAGGTATAGGTGGGAGAATCGGTTCTTGCGGATACGGAAAGACTTAAGGCGAATATTAATACAAGACAAAGGATAATAGAAATAATTTTTTTCATTTATTGCCTCTTACCTTTTATTCTTTTATTCCTGCTGAGCTCATGGTTTGCATAACGTTACTTTGTGTTACAAAATAAACGATAACCGGCGGTATAAGCAGAAGCACGGTACATGCCATTGCGCTGCCCTGACGCGCCAAGCCTCCCGCGGCAACCGAGGTCATAACATACGGTAAGGTTTTAAGCTCCTCACTGTAAATCGTACCCGCAGTAGGCGAAACGGACCATACTCCCTGAAACGCAAATAGCAAAATTGTCATCCACGCGGGTTTTATATTCGGCATCACGATATTAAGATATATTCTGAAGGGAGGCGCGCCGTCAATACGTGCGGCTTCCAAAAGCGTATCGGGAATGGAAGCGTCGATGTATTGTTTTATTAAAAACACACCCGTTGTGGAAGCCAACGTAGGAAGTATATATACCCATATAGTGTCAATCAAATGCAGATTTGTCAAAATTAAATATTGAGGTATGGCAAGCGTTGTAGCGTTATATAAAAGCGAAAATTGAATTATTAAGAAAAAGACGGTTTTGAATTTTATTTTTGATTTTGAAAGCACATACGCCGCCATAGAAGCAAAAACAATTTGCAATAAGGTACTTACTACGGTTATGAAAACGGAATTTAAAAAATATCTTGTGACCGGTACGGTCATTTTACCTAACAGGGCGGGAATTTCAATAAAATTTGTCAAGGTAGGTCGACGAACAAAAAATCTCGGCGGATAAACCAATAGCTCATCCAATGGTTTAAAAGAGGTAGCTATGCAATACACAAGCGGAAGTACGGAAAAGGCGCCTGCCAACAATAAAAACATAAAATATACAACGCTTCCGAATTTGCTTCGCGTATACTTTTTATACTGATATCCTTTTGCCATATTGCCCTCCCTACTTACCGAGCGAATCCATTACTTTGCCGATAAGTACTCGCGTTATTGCCATAACGGCGAAAAGAAATACCGAAAGCGCCGCCGCATAGCCCATTTCATAACGAACCGTGCCTATATCGCCTATCATAGAAACTATCGTATCGACCGAATTGTCCGTTGAAGGGTATCCTGCCAACGCCTGTTCTATAGCGCCGATTGAAAACGAGCTTTGAATTTGCATTACCGCGCTGAAGAGCAAAATGGATTTCATCGAAGGAAGCGTTATGTACCAAAGCTCCTGCCAGCGGGTACGAATACCGTCGATAGCTCCCGCCTCGTACAATTCCACATTGGAATTTTGAAGTCCCGAAATATTGGCAAGAAAGGATACGCCCATGCTTAACCAAAGCTGTATCAAAACCAAAACTGCCATATTGTAGGTTGTATTGCTGAACCAATTGACAGGCTCCGATATAAAACCGAACTTTAGCAAAAAGCTGTTTATGTAGCCGTAGCTGTCGCCGCTGAAAGCTATTTGCCATACAAAATAAGCGTTGCCCGCAAGTGTGGGAACATAGAACAAAAAGGCTAAAATATTTCTTACGACAGGATTAAATTCATTGATAAACCATGCCAATATAAAGGAAATTAAAAATCCTATAGGACCGGTTATTACTGCAAATTTAAGGGTATTTAACGCCGTCTTCCAAAAAACGTCGTCCGTAACGAACATTCGAAAATAATTTGCCGTACCGGCAAATTTCGGTGAAGAAAGCATATCATAGCTGAAAAAGCTCAGCACAATGGAATAAAGAACCGGCAATACCGTAAATACAAAGAAAAATAAGGCAAAAGGTGCAATCATCATATAATGTATAAACGTTTCGTTATTCATTACAGAGTCTTTTTTTATTTTAACTTCGGATTTATTCATTTTTGCCTCCTTTTTCGTTGTTATTCGGCATATTCCGCGGTTTTGCGCTTGATTTCGCTGTCAACCGCTTTGGACCATTTTATAAGTGAATCAATAGGCAATTTATCCTGCTCAACGGTTGCCCAGAAGGCTTGATCGATACCTCTTGCGGTATAGTAACCGCCGGGCACCTCTTCTATTTCAACGATATTGTTATTTAAGATATCCAAAAGCAATTCTTTTGTTTTATCATCGTAATCCATTTGAAAAAGCGCTTCTATATTAGAGGTGGCGACGCGTCCCAAGGTGCCTAAAACGGATTCCAACTTATTTGAATATCTTATCTGTGTATCACTCGAAGTCCACCATTTAAGAAATTCCCACGCATTTGCCTTATTTTTGGTAAGCTTTGTTATTACACAACCGCTTCCGAAACCCGCAACAGAACGATTTATACCGCCGTTACCGTCAGGCATACCCGGAATATACGTAATATGCCATTTGCCTTCTATTTCCGGAGCGGCGTCCATAAGCGTAGCATACTGTGTGTAAGGCGCTATGCCTATAGGCATTGTTCCTACTCGAAACCGGTTATAAAAATCCGCCTGAGCCAAGAATTTATATTTTGTATACATTTCGGTCCAATTTGCAAAAACCTTTACCTGACTCGTTTGTGACAGCAGGCTTTGCGATTTATCCTCCTTATAAAGGCCCAAATTGTTCTGTAATAACAGGGTTGGATAAAGCGAAAGTCCACCGACGCCGGTGTTGGTGGAACCGCTGTCGGCAATTCGTGTATACGGAATGTAAGCGGATAAATTTTTACGCTGCAGCTTCATCGCGGTGTCAATATATTCGGTCCAGGTATCCGGAATTTCCATACCCAAAGAATTAAATATATCATCTCTTACAAACATTACGAAGAAGCTTTGAGTATCCGGAAGAGCGTATACCTTGTCTTTATAAGTGTACGGCAAAACCGCATTTTCGGAAAATCGGGATATTACCTCGTTAAAGTCCGGAAATTCATCCAAATTAAGCAATGCGCCGCGCATGGCGTAATTTACGGGATCAGTACGATTCAGCTGAAGCAGTACGTCCGGTCCGTTTCCCGAAAGAATCGCCTGAACTATTGTGGCGTTTGCAATTAATACGTTTACATCAATTCCGGTTTTGGGAATAAAGCTGTCTTGTATAAGCGTACTGAAGGCATTTGCCTGATCGCGTCCCCAGCCTATCCATAAATCTATGGAAGCGTTGCCGTTTTCCGATTTTCCGGTATTATGCGAATATCCTTCGGTATAAGATAATATTATTCTTTTTAAACCGTAAGCGAGTTTTTGGGCTAAAGATATGTACTCCGCACTTTTTTCGGAATTATAGCCTGCCAATATGATTCGGTCCAAATCCAGAGCGGAATTTGTAATTGTACCCATAAGCGCGCTTAAATCGGTATAGCAATTATAATAATCGTTTTTGTACAAGTGAGACGAATACGGATTGTCTATCATCTGCTTCAATACGCGAATTGCATTTTGAAAAGTTGAAACGTTGGTATTACTCGCGGATTTTTGGCTTAAATCCGCAATAATCGAATTCATCGAATCAACCATACCCTGTAATCTTTTATTAAAATCGGGAATTTTATCGAATAACTCGTAAGAACGGTTAGCGTCGACCGTTTCGCCGATTATCATTGTCATATCCAAATACAATTCGGACATATCCGCGGTAAGGGCTTTTAAATTGCTGTAAATTTTTGAAAAAGGGCCCGGAGTAGCCGATAATGATAATGTGTGTTTACCCTTTTCCAATTGAAAATAATAAGGCTCTTTGTCGTCGTTTGCAAAGATATAATTCTTAAATCCGGAACAATATTCAAAGCTTATACGTTTTGCTTCTTCAAAGGGAGATTCGCCGTCTATTTCCAAGCTGCGCCAGGCGTTGCCGCCTACTATTGAATTCTGCCGGTAATCGAAGCTTATAGAGTAATATCCGGGCCTTTCAACCGTTATATCCCAATAAAGCGTGCTGCCTGCGGCGGACCAATTATCGCCGCCGATGTAATTTAGCTTGCGAACGTACGGGTCTATCGGATGTAAAGCGGACTCGGTACCGCTCAACGGCAAAAGGGATTTTGAATTTTTCAAAGACGCCTTTTCTGCTTCTATTTCTATTAAGGAATTTATTATTTTAAAATCGTTCGGCGTTTTGTATTCGTTTGAGTCCTTATACGGAACAAATGCAATGCTTTTAACCGTTAGAGCTCCTCCCGTAGAGTCGATACCTATTTTATGCTCTCCCTTTTGTATGAAAAAATTATATCTTCCCTCGGTCTGACCGGTATAATCTTCAGCATAAGCTTTTATAAAATCATTAAACAAAACCTGCTCCGGCGCGGCTTGATCGCCGTTGTCCAAGGTCTTAAATTCCGAATCGACATCGGTATAAACCGCAGGTAATTCAATTTTTTCACAATCCGAAAAAGGAAAATCGCCGTCTATTGTTAACGAAACGGCTCCGTCCTTATTGGAATTGCATTTATATTCAAACTGAAGCTGATAAATACCGTCCTGTGAAGCTGTTATGCCGAAGGTGTGGTTTTTAAGCAGGGTTTCCTTGTTTAAAACCGTTATAGGAGCATATGCGGTATTATCAAAATCAAGATTTGACAAATACTCAGCGTAGCTGCCTTTTTCAAAATATTCCGACCGATTTTCACGAATGTTTGAAACTTTTGCTTTGGTATTGCCGCAGCCTGCGAAAGAGATCGCTATTGCCGCGCATAAAAGCAACGCTACAAAGCCTTTGATCTTCATATTTATTCCTTTCTCAGGATTTGCAACACAAATTACAAAAGCTGATAATTATTTTAAGAGACAAGAATTCCTATAACCGTAAATTCCGTACCGGTTGACGGAGTTATCGTAACGGTATGTGTGCCGCTTATATTGCCGTTCAACAAAGCATAAGAAGCCGTGTAATTACCCCAACCTCCCGGAAAAGCGCCGTTTAAGATGTGAGGCGTGTCACCGTCGATACTTATATCGGCGATTCCGGCGCCCGACGCGGTAGATACTTTATACAGTACATAAATATTTTTTGCATTGTTTACGGTAAATACAATAGGTTCTTTTTCGACGCCTGTATATGACCAGCCGTTACCAAATTGGAATGCAGAAGCATCAACTCTAAATGAACCGAAACTATCGGGAGAAAGAGTTGTTGAGTTATACCAAATTCCGCTCTCATAGGCGTTATTCGTAACCGGTGCCGGAAGACTTCCTATATCAGCAAAAATCTTATCCAAATTAGCATAAGCGGTTTCAACACAGTAGATCAAGGCTTCGCTTACAATAGCATGACCTATATCATTCGGATGAATAGTGTCAGGTGAAATTTCGCCCCAGCTGTAATTTTTAATTGCCTGCTTATAATCTACAATAGGTAAATCATAAAGCTTACCTAACGGAACGTGGTATTCGGCGGCATTTGTGCCGTCGGATTTAACCATCATAAGCATAATTAAGGCGGGATTATTATCCTGTTTTAGTATTTTGCGTATAAGTCCCTCGTAGGTTTCCGCATAAAGCGCTTCTTCGGGATCGTTAACCGTAAAATCCGCTATTACCAAATCCGGTTTATACGAAAGCAGGTCATTATCTGCGCGGTGAACTCCCATAAGCGAATCCGTAGCGCCCTTGCCCGCATTTATTCGGGTTAATTTAGAATCGGGAAATTTAGCTTCCCACCAATCGCAAAAGCGGTCAAAATATCTGTTTGCGGCGACAGAAGCGGCGGTGCCCTCGGTGATAGAACCGCCTATCGCTCCGATGGTAATATCTTCGCCGCGCTCCGCTCTTTTAATTACATCGGCAAGTCTTGCCATGCTACCGCGGTTAGTCAATGTATCCTCTAAAACATCCTGCGTCAAACCGAGCTTAGCCGCTTCGGCGCGCACCTCCGGCTTTGCAAAAGCCGAACCAGGTTCCTCTTTTTCAAGAGTAACTTCACAATTGCCTAACAGCATTTTCCTTAATTCGGTCAATTTAGCCGAAGTTATTTCACAAGACTCTCCCAATACGTTTTTCTCATTTATTTTGCTTATATCAAAATCCAAAAAATACTTTTTTAAGCGAATAAAGTCTAAAATATTAACCATGTTATCGCCGGTAGCGTCTGCACAAAATACTGTGTCCGTAACCGTAAACGACGTCGGATTGTTTACCGCCGGATAAACCCTGCAGTTTCCCACAGTAAAATCAAGTGGGGAGTTATCGGTTTCGGCGAGCTCTATTATTGCTAAATCACCGCTGTTTTTGCCGTCAAAAGAAACATTTAACCTGTTTTCATTTAATGAAACCTTTGCGTTGACCGACTCATTGGTAATAGTACCTGCAAGCTTAAGATTTGAATTGCCGAACACAATATCGGCAGACATACCGAACAAAACATCTTCTGTGCTTATTTTAAGCTTCAAAGTATCGCCGCAATCATAAGCATAAAAAGTAATCTTTTCGGCGGTGAATAGAGCCGATGCGGTTTGAGAATCGCAAGCAAAGCTTACGCAAACTTCGCCCGAAAGGTCGGTATCGGCGATAATACTTACCGATTTCAAATAATCGTAAGATTCCGCAGACCATGCAAGTGCCTTAATCTTATCGTCGGGAATGGAAGTGTAATCCGTTTCCCCGCCGTTAAACCTTTCGCTTACCTGTGCCGCAAGTATGGCAACTGCCTGTGAAAAGGTAATTTTATCCTCAGGCTTAATAATCCGCACCGTACTTCCGCCGGAAAAACAATGAGTGTAATCTTCGCCGGTGGCGGACTGCCAATTTAAAACTTCATCAAATCCGCCGAGCTTATATTCTCTTACCGCGTTATCGGTAAATCCCCCGTACATGTAATATGTTCTTAAGGGAATATTTATATTTTCAAGAGCAGAAAGCGATGAAAATACCCAATTTGTCATATAGTCATTATCAAGCGAACCGGGTAATGCCACATATTTTAACGCAGGCAAACCCCTTAGGTTTGCATAAGTCATAAAGCCTTTATTATCACTCCAGCTAAAGCATTTTCCGGCATTAAAGGAAAATGCTTTTAAAGATTTCCAATTTGTCGTTTCCGAAGCGTTAAAAGCGTCTTGTACTAAGGGAACCGTATTTTCAATAATAATGCATTCAACATTATTCATAGCGGGATATGCCGCAAAATCGGGTATTCCCACGGTGCCGTTAAAGCTCTCCGGAATAACGATTTTACTTACGCCTGCGGCACAACCGATAATATTTCCCACATCATCGTAATAAAGTAAATCGTTATTTATTCCGGCAACAGCTGTCTTATCTGTTTTTAAAATTTCCTTATCACAGCCGAAGGCGGTAACAAAATCTACCATGCTGCCGTTTACGGCAAGCGAAACGAATACGGCGCCGTCGCTTCCCGGTATATTAAGTGGATAGCCGGAAGCTTCGTCATTATCGCTTACGCCGGGAACCGCGTACTTTATGTAGCAATTGTTTTGGTTTATAACGGCAGTCGGCTCTACGGTGCGCGCCGCCGCAGCAATTCCGTCGTACGTAACATTGTTTTTTTGGCTTTTAATATATTTTGTAACAGCCCTTTTTACAGTTTGTGTATCTGCAGCGTCAGCAGTATAGAAACGATAAGTCCCGCGCCATTCGGTTTCGCTTCCCGCAGGGATAGTAACCCCGTTTGTGGATATTAAATTAAAATATGCCTTTCCGCTTTCGGCGCTGCCGTAAGCCGCGGTAAAAGCGCCTTTGCGATCGGGATCCACATACTCTCCTTTGCCCAAACCAGTAGTACGGTCAAGCTTCATTTCGAGTCTGTGCTCACCTTTTGCGAGCAGCATCGTATCACAAAGACGGGTATTTGATTCGGTTGCGGCATCGCCGTCGGTGATATCGCCCACGGCGCCGTCGCCATAGTAAATTTTATCGTTCCATGGTCCGTATACGCACTGCAAGCCGTAATAATTTTTTAAATATGTATCGTTCAAAAACGAAATTTTATCACAAAAAGACCATATTTCTCCGTCAAATGCGGCGGTTATATTTTCCGTAAAATATTCTTCTTTAGTGCCGAGTTTGTAAATATGATTAGTCCAAGATATTTGAAGGCTTTCGGCATAAGTGTCCGCATTTCCCAAAACGACGGTGCCGTCTAATTTCAAAACTATATTATCCGATCTGCCGGAAGCATTACCGTCATGGTCATGCGTTCCCCCATACCAATACGAACCATCAAAATAAGGACCTATCCAATCACTTTCCGCCATTCCCACCATAAGTGCGGCGGCGGATATATCGTCGGAAATATCGGAACTTGTATTTTTAATGGTTTTAGGAGGTGCAATATTAAAGATTTTGTTGGGCAAAAGCGGTTTCATAACCATAACAAAATCCTCGGTGTCGCTGTACTTTTGCACAACTTCGAGCTCGTTGGAAGCTTCATTATAATTCACGTACATAAGTTTTAAAGCCTCCGCTTTTACAGTTTGCGGAACAAAAAACAATATAGACAAAACAACAGCCAAAGCCGTAAGTACACTTATAAGCTTTTTCATATGACGACCTCCGAATCCATTTTTTATACAGCAAAAATAACATCCGTTACTTATATTTTAAATTGTACGCCATTGTAAAGCAAGTAGCAAATGTTGCATATAATAACACAAAAGTGAACAATTATATAATTAAATCGAAATTTATCGCAAAATTTCCTGTTTTTACACATTTACTAAAAAAGCACAAGCAAATTGGATAATCTTGTTTCGTATTGCAATCAGATTTCAAAAAAATGCGCCGAGATTGCCGCAAAGCAAAAACGATACGCCATATTTTATTCAAATTAATTTTAATACAAATATAACCGTTTTTAGTGTCGCCAAAACCAATAAGCCGCCGATAAAACGACGGCTTAACTCGACAGACAAACTAAAAAATTCAGTTGCGGCGGCAATGCCGCATTTTTCACTTTCACACCGCTAAAACGTTATATAATAAAATTTATACGGTAAAAGTGCAGGCAAAGCAAAAACGTTACCGTCGGATTCCCTTCTTACAGAGTAAATACGAGTCTCATTGCATTCTTCATCGGTAATATAAGCCTGCTTTTTATCTACGGCGGCAAAAAGCTCAACTCCGTTAAGCTCTTCGTTATTGCAATTAAATATTACAGCCGCCATACCTTTTTCGGTTTTACGGACAATTACCCTTACGCGATGATAGGAGGAAATAAAGCAAAACGGATAATTTTTAATTAAACTGTGGAAAATATTTTTTATCTGCTTGGATTTTTGCGAATCCATTAAATCGTTCCACGGATAATAGCCCGAAACAATAACCGTACCGCCGAGCTTATTTTTATAAAGCCCCATAGTACAGGACGCAATTTCTTCGCCGTTTTCGTTTCTGAGTGAACAAAGTACTTCACCGCCCGGAGGTACAATAAGGGTATCTGTCACTCTCTCACCGCTGAATACGGCAAAGCAGGATCTGCTTTTGCCGACAATAGCGACGTTTAAAGGATGATTTGCATAAACCTCCGAAAGGTCGGCTGGAGCATTTTTTCCGCATTCGAAACCTAAATATTCGCCGTATCCGCGTTTTCTTAAAATTTCCAATGCTTCGGTATCCATATAAACACCATTCGAAAGCATATGCATAATTTCTTCATCGGAAAACGCCAGCGGCTGTCTGCCCTTAAGCAGATAGCATGCTGCCGCTTTAAAATTATATGCGTGCGGAAGACCCATCAGCTCAAATTCGGTCATAGTATCGGCAAAAGCACCTCCGTAATCCGAGAAAAAGGATTTGTCGGCGGTTGCCTGACCGTTTATGCTCCAACCGTCATGAATACCATACGCGGTATTTGAAATAAAGTTCGAAGAAAGCTTTTGCATAAAATTAAACGATTTTTCAATTTCTTCAAATATATTTTCCGCCAACATTACAGGCTCTTGCGCACCGCCGTAACCCGGCAATATATTCCACGTAGTACCGTTGGCTCCGCAAGCCAAATAAAGCATCGATTCGATTGCTGTAGAACGCCCGCTCTTTTTCAGCATTTGATATGGAAAGGATTCGACTTCCGATTGAATTTCATCCACATAATCCGGTAAATTTGCAACCTGACGTCCGATTTCAATTGATTTTAACGTAAATTCTCTGAAATCAAAATCGTTATAGGCCCCTCCGCCCGGTCTCCACATAATTTTGTGTCTGCCGTTTGCCGATAACGCCCTTGCCCAACCTTCGAATCTGAAGCCTTCAAAGTAGCGCTCTCCGCTCATTAAACCGAGCTTTACCTTATCGTTATGCGAGTATACCGTATCGGCAACAAACCCGAGCAAATTTTCCACCTTATCGCTTTGATGCGAAAGCCATTTTTTGCGAAGCTCCGTTTCATTTTTATCCGAAAGTCTTTCCGTTAAAGCTTCCCTTGTAAAATCAAAGCCGTAGTCTTTATTGAATTTTTCTATACAGCCGTCACAGTAACAACCTGTACCTATGGGATAATGGTTATATCTTACATCGTCGTCCAACCATATAAAATCCGGATTTGCCGACAACAAAATAAGATAAAGCGGTTTAAGATATTCTTGTAAATAACGCCTGTCGTTCATACAGTAGCTGCCCTTGCACTCTTCGCCGTCTTGGTTGGTCATATGAGTATAATTTGCCTGAAGACTTGTATCTAAAAACTGCGGATGATGCCCTACGGTAGCAAGTACGTTTATTCCTGCCGAAAAACCCATTTCGTGAAAGGTTTGTATACGCTTTGCCAGAAGTTCTATAGATTCTTTTTGCATTTCGAGCCTTAAAGGCGTATGACAGTCGGAATTAAAAATTGATATTCTGTCTATAACAGACCGGTGCTTTTTCAATAATTCAAGCAATCTTTCAAATTCTTCATCCGATTTCCAGACGTCTGTCGCAAGGCGCAGTGTACTTGTGTGCTTCATTTTATTTTACTCCTCATATTTTCTTCTTATAACAAAGGTTTCGTTTTCAAACACCAACTTTACGTGCTCACCAATTCTTGAAATATCGACCGATTTATCGGACGGGCATATCAATAAATCGTTGGAAAGCTCAATTAAAGCTTCACCCTGCCTTATCGCCGTCAGTACAGCTTCGCATAATTTTCCGTCAGCCCAGGTAATATCCGCTCTTAAACCGGATTTAAGCAAAATGCCGCAAAGTCGTCCGTTTTTCCAGTTTTCGGGCAATGCCGGCAGGAAACGAATACAGTCTCTGTCCTCTATTATGCAATCGGTAACGGCGGAAATAAGCCCTAAAGAAGCCTCAATCTGTAATAAAGGCAGACCGTCAAAAATGGGATTTGTATCGCTTACGGTATTGGTGGTTGTAAGCATGAAATTCGGAAGCATAAAGTTCTGAACCAATTCCTTTAGCGCCTGCCTTGCCATTTCGGCGTTATGCAGCCGGGCAAAAAGCTGAACATCCCACGCCTTTTCCCATGCAACTTTCGGCAGCGGAGCGTTTTTTCGACGAATTTCAAGCAGCTTTTCCGCCGCCGACATAAGCTCGGGCGTATCGATATAATTTACACTGTTGCCTGGACAAAGCCCGATAAGCGGCGAACGGTGCCTGTGACCAGGATCTTCGATTGTTTCGTCGCCGTCCCATTCCTTGAATACACCGGCAGAATCTACTGAAAAGAAGGGTACGCGTTTATCCATATCAAGCCATTTTTGTATTTTTTCACCGTCCGTATTCAAAAGCTTTGCGGAATGTGCCGCGGTTTGAAGCGTCCAATGAATTAATTCTAATTCCATTGCAGAAGGAGACGAAAAAACACTCCACGGATTTCTTCCCTTTACGCCCGCCTCCATAGACGCGCTCGGTACCGGAATAAGCTTTCCGTCCTCGGTTTCATAAAGAAAATCCTCATAAAACAAAGCCGTTTCCTTTATAAACGGATATATTTTGTTTTTTAATTCTTCCGTATCGGCGGTATATTCAAAATAGCGGTAAATAGTTTGTGCCAGCCAAGCGGCGGCTCCCGTAAACGGATAGCCTAAATTATCGTAATTTCCAAGCTGATTAAAATCATTGGCGGTGGCAAAGCAAATACCGTTACAGCGGTAAAGATTTTGCGCCGCAACGCGGGCTTGAGGCATTAATTTTACCGCCCAATCGATAAGCGGCTTGTAAAGCTCCGTAAGACCTACGGAGGCTAACGACCAATAGGACATCTGCACATTCATATCAAGATGATAATCGCTTTCCCATGCGGGGCGTCTGTCTTGATTCCAAATTCCCTGCAAATTAATGGGAGCACAAACGCCGTTAGGGCGCCCCGAACATATAGCAAGATACCTGCCCATATTGAAAAGCTTTTCGACTATAACGGGCGAGGTTTCACCAGTACTGCGCGCCGCTCTCAGCAGATATTCATCCGCGATAGGCGAATCGTCGGACAAATCAAGTGAAACCGCATCATAATATTTTCGATGCGAAGCTGTATTTTCTTGAATTATTTTATCATAATCCTCAAAAAGATCATACCTGCAAAGAAAATCACTTATTTTAGTTTCGGCAATCTCGCCTACCGTTTTACCGTCTTTACATTCACTGTCATCCGACAGTGCCACAACAATAAACGCTTCGTCTACGCTGTCAAAATAGCAATGTATCCCCTTGCTAAAATCAAAATCCGTGCGTTTTCTGAATTGATATAATGTGCCTTTGTTTTCGGGTTCGGGCACAAAATTTTCGTTTTTGCGATAGATTCCGTTATATCCGGTAATTCTTCCGCCCTTGGTTAAAACGGTATAACGTGCCGCAAAGGTGACTCCCTCTTCAAATCGCCCCGTAATTTCACCTGTATTGCCGGCGGAATATCCGTCTACCTCACATTCAGGATCATCCAAACGTGAAAGTGCAATTCCCCCAAACAGCGACGCAGGTCTGCTTGCCGAAAGGCGAACGATAATAAGGTCTCCGTCGTAAACCGAAACAGTTTCTCGTTTATAGGTAACTCCCTTTACCGTAAAACTGCTTTCGGCAACACCCGAGGACATATCTAACGAGCGTTCGTAATCGTGAAGTATATGCTCCTCGTCTCCTAAAGAAATATATAGGTCGCCTACAGGCACAAAGGCGTTAAGATAAACCGTTTCTGAGGTGGCGGGTATTGTGCGCATTGTAAGCTGCTGCGCCTCATCCCATTTGCCCTCCAAGCACAATTGACGGATTTTTTCAAAATCCTTGCCGGTGTTGCGCTTTGAATAGGGAACATTTCTTCTCCAAAGTGTATCATAATTTAAGGACATTTTTTCGCAATATCCATCACCGAAAATCATGGCTCCGGTTTTTCCGTTACCTACCGGATAACCGTTATGCCAATGAATTGCCGGCTGAAATGAGCGAAGCAGATCGTGACTCATAATATAACCCTCTTTTACATTTGACATTTATTTGCATTTGGTTTATACTGAAATTATAATTAACCGGGGGGGGTGAAATTAAATTGAGTTTTGCCTATCTTGAACAAAATATTGTAACCGGTATAAACAAGCCGGTTCACGTACAGCCAAATGAGCTCAACAATAAACAGCGTGTTCCCGCCCATTGGCATGAAGATATTGAAATTTTACATTTTTTAAGCGGAACGGCAACCGTTCTGTGCGACAACAACCTTTTTGAAATTGAAAAAGAATGTCTTGTATTTTTTAATTCCAATGCAATTCATTCCGTGGTTGAATCAAGCGGCAGACAATGTTTATATACATGTATGAAATTAAACGCCGAATTTATAAGGAAAGGCGATATTCAAATATCAAATAATCTGTTTATTGCGCCTGCTTATAATAACGATATTATCCGCCGGTTTGAAGAATTAAAAGAAACGGTTTTACAAAAGAAACCACCGCTTGTAATTAAATTTGACTGTTTGTCTTTTGTTGCACATTTATTGCAGGAACAACCCTCTTTTCAATCCGATTCATCCGACAGTAACAGCAAGGTTCTGTTGGTCAAGGATATCATAAGCTACATTAAGCAGCATATAAACACACCGCTCACCGCCGATGAAATCTTTTTAAAATTCAACTACAGCAAAAGCTATATTTGCCGAATAATAAAACAGTACACACAGCTTACTTTGATTGAAAATATCAATCTGTTACGCTGCCAATACGCCAAAAATCTTTTGCTGAGCAGTAATTGCAGTGTTCAGGAATGTGCGGAAAAAAGCGGATTTGAAAATGTTTCTTATTTTTCAAAAACATATCTGCGCTACATAGGTGAACTGCCTTCTGCTACAAAAAGAATTCATATTTAACCTTTAGATGAATTTTATATCTACCGCCTTTAAATCACGGCTGAAGCGACCATTGCTTTCCTTACCGTTTAACAAACAGCGAGTCCAATTCTTTTTAAGCGTTATCGTAAATACCGTACCCGCTATTTGAACCTTTTCAAGGTGCAGTTCGACGTTCTTTGCGGGTTTTAAAAAGAAATTGTCCATATCTAATTCCATACCGAGCAAGGTAATAATATGCTCCCATGACGATTTATACCTCGGATAAGGCGGAAAACGCGGCGTATCTTTGCCGGGCTCCCATTTCATCGTCTCCGGCGTCATATCATCGGCAAGACCGCGGTTATATTCTCCCGCCGCGACAGCATTATCGCCCACGCCCTTTGAAACATTGTAAAAAACGTCCTTGCCCTCGGTTTCCATATCAAGTCTGTACATCAAGGACGCCATTTCCATTTCGGTACTGAGCCAACAGCAAATTGCGTGATATCCGCATTCCTCAAAAGCGGCATCCGCCTTGTGTATTGAGGGCGTTTTTTCTTTTTCGGGCAACATTCCGACTAACCAGCAGGAATAATTTTTTTCGGTTTCTTCCAAGCGATTGTGTGTATAGATTTTTTTAAGCGCACGGCGCTGCATTTCGGGATTTAAAACATTTTTAGCAGTAGGATCTATACAAACCGCCCAATATCCGAAAAGCTGGTCGGCAAAAACAGCGTCACCGAATGGCAGTTTAACAGATTTTTCGGTAGTTTTATAAGCGTGCCAATACCCCTCTTTTTCATCCCAAAGAACGTTATTGTATTCCTCGGTTGCTTTAAGCCGAAGCTCTTTTAGATTATGTCCGAGCAGTTCCGGCTTTTCACCCAATAAATTGCACAATCTTTCAAATGCGAACAAGGCGTAAATCCACTGCACATTGACGTATGCGCCTATTCCGGGCATTTTCCAGGCGTCATAGCTTTGATTACCCTCAATATTCTCAATCAAGGCGCCGCAGCCCTCGGTTTTGTAAATATGCTCCAACGCCGCTTTAACGCTTGCAAATGCATCTCGCGCGAAATTTTTGTCTCTGCTCCACAGTACATATCTCCATACTCTTAAAGCGTATATTGCTTCTTCAACATAATGCGCGGCATCCGCCCAAAGGGAATGCCATACCTTGCCCGGATAAGGTCCGTCTAAGGGTACGGTGTTAATATATTGATACAAATCCGTCGTTTCGAGCATAGGCCAATTTATCATATAAAGCCAACAGGAATAAACGCTGACGTCCATAGTATTAAGACATCCGTGAGGTTGTTCAATTTCAAAGAAATATCCTTCGGTTGTATAAAGAGAAGAGGTAATCACCGAGGCAAATGATCCGAAAAGGATTCGCGAAATGTAGGCAGGAAGCTCAAAGCCGTTATGCCAGCGGTCTATATCCTCCGCCCAAGACTTACCGTTGGCAAGCGCCGTTTTTAAAACTTCGGCGGAATTTAGATAACGGTTTATGTAATTACGTAAATATCCCGACCGGTTTTTTTGGCTTTCGTTATCCTTTACAAGATGGTGACGAAGCATTATATCATTTCTTGCAAGCCCTTTAGTGGTAAATTCCGGATAATACCAGGCTAAAGCTGCCTCAGCGGCTTTTGTCTCCTTCGGTTTAATTTCAAATTCCATTACCGCGGCATCGGCATTTGCAAAACCAAACGACATATTTCCCGAAGCTTCGCTTAAATGCAAAATATTGTCTTTTATTTCAACTGTATATTTTTCTTTAGAGCAATCAAATCCCAAAGATATATTTTTGGCTTTATCGGTGGAATTGATAATACGGTATTCTATGATGCAGGCAGGTATGCTCGTTCGCTCCAAATCGTAAGGCTTTACGGACGAATACATTAAAAGCTCGAAATTTACGCCCTGCGCCTTAAAATAAAAGCGTCCGAAAGGCATAAACGCATATGCGCCGGAAAACTCACTTGCGCCCCCTTCAAGCAAAGAAGATTTTCTGCCCTGAAGCAAATAACGCTCGCCGTCAATCTCGGCATATAAGGCAAACGGAGCTTCATCCGGATTTTCTTCGGTATAATCCCACCGCTTTCCGTAAGGGTACTCATCGGTTTGCTCCGCTTCCGGATATCCGTCCAAATTAACGTTGACAAATCCGTGTCTTCCGAAAACAAAATAACCGGTTCCGATACCGCCGAAAGGTACTCCCAATCCGTGAGATACGTTTATATATTTTTCAGATAAACCGTTCATATCAATTCTTCCAATTCACTTTATTTTTTTACTTGATTTTTGCGTCAATAAAAATTTTAACCGCTTAAAACATTCTCTCAATACCCAAGCGGCTTTTACCAAAACGCTTGCATTCCGTATTTTCGGAAGCGGAAATATCATGTATATAAATATTGTCGGGCGTGTAACTGTCCGAAAGTATTAAAACTCCCGAATTTTTACCGAGCTCAAAGCAAAGCAGATTATCGTTATTTGCGGTTTTTTCACGCAAATTAAATTCGGAATAATCTTTCGAATAGGCTTTCGGCAAATATTTCCACGGATTTACAAGACTGAGCGCATTTTCTTTTTCGGATTCGATATAAATATAATCCGCTTCGCCTTCGGTCATTTGAGCATAAACGGTAACCGAATTTGCCGCTTTAAGCTTAAATGAGCCGGTATGATTTTTTACACAAGCCGGAAATACTCTTATAACTCCGTCGTAGCTTTGAAGCTGCATTTCATTCACCGCCATCGCGGTAATTGGCAGCATTTCCAAATCAAAATGTCTGAATTGCCAAGCCGGAATCGAAAACCTGTTTTGCGGGTTATCACAATCCTTGACGTTGTGACTGTAAAATCTTAAATTGGACTCTTTAAGCATGTTGTCATACGGACCGTAATGCCCCATACCGTTAGGGTACCATTGCCAGGCTTCTATTGCATTTTCAAGTCTCGGCTTTAAATCGTCCGCCATTCCCAAACGCGCCAAAACAATCGGATCCAAGCTCCAGCCGCAATACGGAACGGACTCCTTTTCCGAAAAGGTTACCTGCTCTTTATCATGCAAAGCAAACGGCTGTTTCATATTCATTAAATTTACCATGGCGCAAAAAAGGTCGCTGTCCTTATCCTTAAGCCCGATATTATTATTCGGAAAAACCGCCGAATATTCGGGATCCGGAAAACCGTAATAGGGTTTTCGCTTTTCGGTGCTGAAGGTTGAGCGAATAAGTTCGCCTTTTTTTACAGTGCTCCAATAAGCGCTGTCTTCAAGCGCCGCCTCTTCGGGGCCGCGTTCTTCCCCGCAGAAAATTCCGGTAACGGGCACAAAATCTTTTTCTATAAGTCTTCCCTTACCCACGCCGGATTTAATATATTTCTTACCGTTTATTACCTCGTATTCATCCTTTTCAAGCGGAATAATTTTTATGGGTGCCAAATTATTTGCAATTTCCGAAATAAATTCACGCTTATCGTATTCGGGTAACAAATCACCGTTGTGGATCAACAAATTCATGCATTTTACAGCGTCGTCGAATACCATACTCATTGCCGAACGGTCGGTAATAACGTCGTCCATTATAGGCGAGCCCTCGTACGCCTGCGAACGGTAAAGATGGTAATAACCGTCCTCCCCCTTTTTTACCGTGTTCGCATACAGCATTGCGGCATTATATATAACGGGAAAACCTTTTTTCAAAAGATAATCGTAATCACCGGTATACAAATAGTAATCCCAAAAGAAATTTGCAATTTGCGAACCCGGAGTAAGGTTATCTGTCGTATTGGCGTCACATGCGGCATTTGCACCGGAAACATCCGTATATAAAGCGCCATCGACGCCACGGTATTTTTTTGCCGTCTTAATCGCAAACGGAAGCTGTTTGTACCTAAAATCAAGATATACCTTTACAAGCTCCGGATGCCCCGCCGAAAAATGCGCCCAATATTGAAGTTGCATATTCCAATGAAAAAAGTGATTCCATGGAACATAATCGTGATTAAAGCCCCAGATCCCGTTGCAAAAATGCGGCGGCAGAGCGCCCAGCATCTCGCTTTTGCCGTAATACGAATTCAAATACCACAAATTTTCAATATAGTCGTCCTGTAATTCGGTATACGAGCTGTTCCAAAAATCCGACCAATCCGCACAGTGCTCGTAATACGCGAATTTTAAGTCCTTTACGGTATTATTTAATCGGTTTTGGGCTGTCAATTTTGCCTCCTCTTCGTCTTCTCCCAAAGCCACGGTTAAAACAATATCAAATTTTATATGCTTTCTTTTGGAAAATGTCGAAACTGCCGAATGAGAATTTTGCCTTCTGTTTACAAAGTCACAGTCGCTTTTTATAAAAATACCGGTACAAAAGGCGCCGGTGCGAAGCCTTCTTGTAACATAAATACAGCTATCGTCCACAAAAGAAGCCGTATTGCCTATTCCTGCGGCGGGATCCCGCCTTACCTGAGCATACCAATGGCCGAAGGTTCGACTGCCCCAATTTTCGAGTACCGCTTCAACCGGATTGTCTTCGGAAAAATCCGCTTTTACTGAAATTACCGTACACTTAGATTTATTCGAAGCGTACGCCTTTGCCATAAGATGTGAAAACGGCGTTACGGAATCAAGAGTGTAGGTGGCATCCTTTAAAGATAAAACCGCCTTATAATCGGATTGATAAATCAAATCCAAAACCGGCTGATTAAACCGAAGCTCTATTCTTCCGGCATTTCGAAGAGCATGACTGTTTTCCTCTTCCTCCAAATTCCAATTGTGAATTTCATCCGAACTTACGGTATCCCATAAATCCGTATTATTAACCGAAAAAATCAGCCTGTCTTTTTCGGGCCATATTAAACATCCGGTGCTTCCGTCGCCTATGGGTATACCCTTGAGCGGGTCGTCTACGGGTGACAAAAAAACCAAATTGTGCTTTGCTATACGTTCGGCGGCGGATTTTGATTTTATTTTTTCGATACAATCCATATATATCTTACCTCCGTTATGCATATTTCGGGATAAATTTTTATCACTTATTTGAGTTCATTCTATCATCGGCGGACCTTTAATTCAATGGTTTTTTTTGCACAAAATTAACACAATTTTGAACCTCAGACTTAATTTTTCGGTAAAATCAGAAAAATCAACCGACCGATAATTAAGAAGAAAAGCAAAACCTTTTGATAATCGACATAAAAGCCTTTATAAAAAACCGCAGTCAAGACCACCGGTGAAACCGGTGGCTTGCACAGCCCCTAAAAGGGGCTCTTACAGGCTTAACCCCTGAAAGG
>CANQGK010000004.1 GCA_947623175.1 uncultured Clostridia bacterium
TTGACGTGCCGCCGCCCGCCAGAAAGCTGTATTGTTCCTACTAATTGGGGATAACACAGCTTATGGCGGGCGGCGGCGTTGCCCTGATCGGCATGGTGCTTGTACCGCTTCTTTCCGGCTTGTTCAGCTAATGCCCCAACCGAACACTACCCGCCGCGCTCTCCCGCACTTGCGGGAGGGCGCGGGAAAGGAGGGATTAACTTTTGATATGGCAGATGATTGAAGATTGGTTTCGCGGTATTCTGACAGACGGAATACTGTCTAACCTGTCCGGGCTGTTCGACAGCGTAAATACAGAGGTTGGCGGCATTGCCGCCGAACTCGGCACAACTCCCGCAGGGTGGAACGCAGGCATTTTCAATATGATACGAACCCTTTCGGAAAACGTCATTGTTCCGATTGCGGGGGTTATCATTACCTTTGTTATGTGCTATGAGTTGATACAGCTTGTCATTGAGAAAAACAATATGCACGACTTTGACACATTCATTTTCTTTAAGTGGATTTTCAAAACCTTTGTGGCTGTGCTGCTTGTAACGAATACATGGAATATCGTTATGGGCGTATTTGACATAACCCAAAGCGTCGTCAATCAAAGCGCGGGTGTGATTATCAGAAATACGAGCATTGACATTGCAAGCGTTGTTACCGATATAGAAGCGAGGCTTGACGCTATGAATGTGGGCGCGTTGTTTGGGCTATGGTTTCAATCGCTTTTTGTGGGGCTTACCATGAAAGCCCTGTCTATCTGCATTATGCTTGTAGTCTACGGGCGCATGATTGAAATATACCTTGTAACGAGCGTCGCGCCTATCCCTATGGCGACAATGGTAAATCACGAATGGGGCAACGTCGGGCAAAACTACTTGAAATCCCTGCTTGCACTCGGTTTTCAAGCCTTTTTGATTATGGTTTGCGTGGGGATTTACGCGGTGTTGGTACAGACAATCGCGGTAACGGGCGATATATCCGGCGCAATCTGGACTTGCATGGGCTATACCGTTCTCCTTTGTTTTACCCTCTTTAAGACGGGCAGCCTTGCAAAATCTATTTTCAGCGCACATTAAGGAGGTGGACTATGGCGTATGTAACTGTCCCGAAGGACTTAACAAAAGTAAAAAGCAAGGTTATGTTTAACCTTACCAAACGGCAGCTTGTTTGTTTCGGCGCAGCGGTGGCAATCGGCTTACCGCTTTTCTTTTTGATAAAGGGCAGCGCAGGAACGCAGGCGGCGGCTTTGTGCATGGTACTTGCCATGCTACCTATGTTCTTATTTGCCATGTATGAAAAGAACGGGCAGCCGCTTGAAATTGTAATACGGCAATTTGTGGAGGTAAAGTTTTTACGCCCCAAAGAGCGACCTTATCAGACCAATAATTTTTACGCCGCCCTTGTGCGGCAGGAGCAATTCGATAAGGAGGTACGGGCGATTGTCAAAGGAAAAAAGAACAACCCAAAACGAAAAAAGTAAACTCGGCAGGCAGAAAAAGAAACAGCTTACCGACCTGATCCGAAAAACAAAGGGCGACGGAAAGCCCCATACGGCGCAGGACAGCATACCGTTTGAGCGAATGTATAAAGACGGGATTTGCCGCTTGGCGAATAATCGTTATTCAAAGTGTATTGCTTTTGAAGATATTAACTATCAGCTTGCGCAGCCGGACGACAAAACCGCCATCTTTGAAGCCCTTTGCGATATGTATAACTCTTTCGACGCTTCTATCAGCGTGCAGTTATCCCTTATCAGCCGTTATGCGAACAAAGAGGATTTCAAACAGACAATCACTATCGCACCGCAGGGCGACGACTTTGACGGTATCAGAGCCGAATATACCGAAATGCTGCAAAAACAGTTGGAGCGAGGAAATAACGGCTTAATCAAGACAAAGTTTCTTACATTTACCATCCATGCGGAAAATATCAGAACAGCGCGGGCGCGACTTGCGCGGATTGAAGCGGACACCCTAAACCATTTTAAGGTGATCGGCGCGGCGGCGCAGACGCTTGACGGAAAACAGCGGCTTGAAGTGCTGCATGGGATTTTCCACCCGGACGGTGAACGCTTCCGTTTCGCGTGGGAGTGGCTGCCCGAAAGCGGTTTGTCAGTCAAGGATTTTATCGCCCCGTCCTCTTTCCGTTTTGGCGACGGGCGAATGTTTCAAATGGGCGGCAAATACGGCGCGGCGTCCTTTTTGCAGATTGTTGCGCCGGAACTGTCCGACCGTATGCTTGCCGACTTCATGGAAGCGGAAAACGGAATTATCGTCAATCTTCACATTCAAAGTATCGACCATAACGAAGCAATCAAGACCATTAAGCGCAAGATTACCGATCTTGACCGAATGAAAATTGAGGAACAGAAAAAAGCAATCCGCAGCGGGTACGATATGGATATTATTCCGTCTGACCTTGCCACCTACGGCGGCGAAGCGAAAAACCTGTTACGGGATTTGCAGAGCCGCAACGAGCGTATGTTTCTTCTGACCCTGCTTGTGGTAAACCTTGCGGACACAAAACAAAAACTTGACAACGATGTATTCAGTGCGGCGGGCGTAGCGCAGAAATATAACTGTGTGCTGACCCGCCTTGACTACCGGCAGGAACAAGGGCTGATGTCCTCTATTCCGCTTGGGGAAAACCTTATCAACATACAGCGGGGGCTGACGACGAGCAGCACCGCTATTTTTGTTCCCTTTACCGTTCAAGAACTGTTTCAAAGCGGCGAAGCGTTGTACTACGGCTTAAATGCTCTGTCAAACAATATGATACTTTGCGACCGAAAAAAGCTGAAAAATCCTAACGGTTTGATACTCGGCACACCGGGCAGCGGCAAGAGTTTTTCAGCAAAACGCGAGATTACAAACGCTTTTTTGATTACAGCGGATGACGTTATCATTTGCGACCCCGAAGCGGAATATTACCCGCTTGTAAACCGTCTGAAAGGACAGGTTATCAAGGTGTCGCAGACAAGCACGCAGTACATTAACCCAATGGATATTAACTTAAATTACAGCGAGGGAGATACGCCGATTGCACTCAAAAGCGATTTTATCCTTTCCCTATGCGAGTTAATCATGGGCGGCAAAACCGGTTTGGAGCCTGTCGAAAAGACGTTGATTGACCGCGCTGTTATCAGTGTGTACCGCAGCTACCTTGCAGACCCGAAGCCTGAAAATATGCCGATACTCGGAGACCTTTACCATGAGATTAAGAAACAGCCGGAAAAGGAAGCGCAGCGGATAGCGGCGGCGTTGGAACTGTATGTAAACGGCAGCTTGAATGTCTTTAATCACAGAACAAATGTAGATATTCATAACCGTCTTGTGTGCTTTGATATTAAGGAACTCGGCACGCAGCTTAAAAAAATCGGTATGCTCATTGTGCAGGATCAGGTGTGGAACCGCGTTACGCTGAACCGCAGCGCGGGAAAATCCACCCGGTACTATATCGACGAGTTTCATTTGCTGCTCAAAGAGGAACAAACCGCCGCTTACAGCGTTGAGATTTGGAAGCGTTTCAGAAAATGGGGCGGTATTCCGACGGGGATTACCCAGAATGTCAAAGACCTGCTATCAAGCCGCGAAGTTTCCAACATTTTTGAAAACAGCGATTTTGTGTATATGCTCAATCAAGCGCAGGGCGACCGGGAAATCCTTGCAAAGCAGCTTAACATTTCTCAACAGCAGATGTCCTATGTAACCCACTCCGACGCGGGCGAAGGGCTTATCTTCTTTGGAAACGTGGTATTGCCGTTTATTGACCGCTTCCCGACAGATACGGAACTCTATCGCGTGATGACGACCAAACCCGGCGAGGTGTCGGCATGACGGACGCGGGCGTTATCTATTGCGGCGACAGCTTGCAGGTGCTTCAAACTTTCCCCGAAAACAGCGTGGATTGTTGTGTAACGTCGCCGCCGTATTATGCCTTGCGGGACTACGGTGCAGACGGTCAGATTGGACGGGAAGCAACGCCGGAGGAATACATAGACCGCCTTGTTTCGGTATTCCATGAGGTTAAGCGTGTGCTTACGCCGCAGGGTACTTGTTGGGTGAATATCGCGGACACTTATTGCGGCACAGGCAGCAAAGCGGAACATTGCGACCCGAAAAATCCGAAAGGACGCAATGGGCAGCAAGTAGCGGTCAACCACCGCGTCCCCGGCTGCAAGCCGAAAGATTTAATCGGTATCCCGTGGCTGCTTGCCCTTGCCCTACGCGCCGACGGTTGGTATTTGCGCAGCTCTATCATTTGGCATAAGGCAAACCCAATGCCGGAAAGCGCAAGGGACAGACCGACGCGCTGCTATGAATATGTGTTTCTGCTGACAAAATCGAAGAAATACTACTACGATTGGCAGGCGGTAGCGGAACCCATAGCCCCGACAACCGCAGCGCGAATGAAAGGCGGAAGAACGGAAAAAGGCAAATATGCGGCGGGTACGCCCGGACAGAATAAGCCGCAGAAAATCAATCAAGTCAGAGCAAAGGGTACATATACCGACGAAATAATTTCACCTGTCCGAAGCCGCCGCGACGTTTGGCAGATCAATACTGTTTCTTATCGCGGCGGGCATTTTGCCGCCTTTCCGCCGAAATTGGCGGAAACGTGTATTTTGGCGGGCTGTCCTGTCGGCGGGACTGTGCTTGACCCCTTTTTAGGCAGCGGTACAACGGGCATGGTGGCAAAACAGCTTGGCCGCCGTTATATCGGCATTGAGTTAAATCCCGAATACTGCACCCTTGCAGAACGGAGGATTGGAGGTGAGAAAAATTGAGCAAAGAACTGAAAGCCCCGGACAAGGTAACACAGAAAATGACCCGCGATGGGGCGGTTACGGAAAACCTTTCAACGGGCGAAGCGTCGCGTATCAGCGAAAGACCGCAGGAAGAAAACTACGCCGCCGAGCCCACCGTCACAGCGGAAAAGGCAGCGGAGCGTATAGATGCCGGAATTGCCCGCCGTAAATCCAAAAAAGCGGCGAAAAAGGCATATTCCAAAGCGCAGTCCCAAATCCATGTTTCCCGCTTACAGTTTTCCAAAGCAGAGCGGGAAACGCCGGAACTGCAAAAGGCAATTCAAAAATCCGACAAGGCGGCTGACCGTTTAGACGCAGCGCAGGCGGCTATCCCAAAACAGACAAAGGTTGTCAAAGAGCGCGTTTTTGACGAAGCCAAAGGCAAAGCAAAAACGCGCCTTGTCTTTGAAAAAACCGACAAGCCCCCGAACAGCAAATTGCGGCATAATCCTCTTTCCCGTCCGGCGCAGGAACTTGACAATGCCATACATGGGAAAATCTATGATGTAGAAAAGGAAAATGTCGGCGTGGAAAGCGGACACAGGATAGAACTTGCGGGCGAAAAAGCAGGCGGCGCGATTGTTCGCATAACAAAGCGCGGTATGCGCAGCCATAAGCTGAAACCCTATCGGGCAGCGGCAAAAGCCGAGCAGAAAGCCTTAAAAGCCAACGCCGATTATTTCTATCAAAAGGCATTGCATGATAACCCCGCCCTTGCACAGTCTAACCCCTTATCCCGCTTTTTGCAAAAGCAGCGAATAAAACGACAGTACGCAAAGACGCTGAAAAAAGGAAAAACCGCAAAAAAGGCAGCGGAAAACACCGCGAAGGCGGCAAAGAAAACCGCCGAGGAAACAAGGAGAGCCGCGTCCTTTGCTGTCCGGCATTGGAAAGGCTGTCTGATTGTCGCGGGGCTTGTCCTTGTGGTGTATATGATGTTCGGCGGGCTGTCCTCCTGCTCCCTGTTCGGCGGCAACAGCGGCGGCGGGCTAATCGCGTCGTCCTATCTCTCCAATGACGCAGATATTACGGGCGCGGAAGCCGCCTATACCGCTATGGAAGCGGACTTACAACGGAAGATTGACAATATCGAAAGTGAATATCCCGGCTATGATGAATACCGGGTATCTGCCGACAAGATTGAACATGACCCTTATGTGTTAATTTCTATCCTGTCCGCTTGGCATGAGGGCATATTCACCCTATCCGAAGCGCAAAGCACCCTTGAAATGCTGTTTGAAAAGCAATACATTTTGACGATTACGGAGGAAACCGAGATACGCTATCGGACAGAAACAAGGACGGGTACAACAAGCTACACCGACCCCGAAACGGGCGAAACCATTACGGAGGAATACGAATATGAAGTGGAAGTACCCTACGAATACTACATTTTGAATGTGGATTTGGAAAACTTCAACCTTTCCCATGTTCCCGTCTATATCATGGGCGAGGACGCTTTATCTCTGTACGCCATGTATATGTCAACGCTTGGAAACCGCCCCGACCTGTTTCCGTCGTCAAGCTATGTTTCAAAGTATGTTACCAACCCGCCCGCCGAATATAAAGTACCCGCCGCGCTGCTTCATTCTGATGAACAGTTTGCGCGGCTGATTGCGGAAGCGGAAAAGTATCTGAACTTCCCGTATGTGTGGGGCGGCAGCACCCCGGCGACCTCTTTTGATTGCAGCGGCTTTGTCAGCTATGTTTTAACGAACTCCGGGCTATACAATACGGGCAGGCTTGGGGCGCAGGGGCTTTACAACATTTCTTCCCGTGTTTCCACTCCGCGACCGGGCGATTTGGTATTCTTTACGGGTACATACGATACGCCCGGTGTTTCTCATGTGGGGATTTATGTTGGCGAGGACGCAGCCGGAAACCCTGTCATGCTGCATTGCGGCGACCCTATTCAATATGCAAGGCTGAATACAAGCTATTGGCAATCTCATTTCTACGCCTACGGGCGGCTGAATTATAACTGATTTTGAAAGGAGTTTAAGAACTATGACGAACACCAAACTTGACCGTATCGAACGGGACATTGAGAAAACAAGGGCAAAAATCCTTGAACAGCAAAACAGGCTGAAAGCCCTTGAAGCACAGAAAACCGAAGAAGAAAACGCGCAGATCGTACAAATGGTAAAGGCAGTACATCTTGACGGGGCGCAGCTTGCCGCGTTCCTTACCGCTTATGCTAACGGCGAAATCGTCTTGCCGCAGCCGGACGCAGCGTACCCTATTGAACAGGAGGACAGCAAAGATGAAGAATAAAAAGCTATTTTGCACGTTTACCGTTTTGCTTGCCGCACTGGTTGTCATGTGCGGCTTTTCTGTTACCGCTTATGCGGGCGGCGAACCGGAAAGCGAAGAACCGCCCGTACCTGTAACAAAAACCGAACCCGAGGAAACGACGGGCGGCTATGAGCCGCAGTCCCTAACGCCGGAGGGCAATATGAGCCTTGTGGACGACATAGAGGGCGAAGCGTCCGGCGATAAGCAGTTTATTACCGTCGTTTCCAAAAACGGCAACTATTTTTACATTATCATTGACCGCGCCACAGACGGGGAAAATACCGTACATTTTCTAAATCAAGTGGACGAAGCCGACCTTTTACAGCTTATGGAGGACGGGCAAATTGAAAAAGTCCCCGCTGTTTGCAGTTGCAGCGATAAATGCGCACCCGGAAGCGTCAACACCGATTGTCCTGTTTGCAGCGCCAACATGAGCGAGTGCAGCGGCAAAGAAGCCGCGCCGGAGCCGGAACAGACCGACAAGCCGGAAAAAGAGAAAAGCGGCGGCGCGGGCGCTATTCTCCTTGTGGTACTGCTGCTCGCGGCAGCGGGCGGCGGCGCATTTTACTATTTTAAGATTATGAAGCCGAAGCGCGACGCGGCAAAAGGCGGCACAAGCCTTGACGATCTCGATTTTGACGAGGAAACCGAAGAAACGGAAACAGACGACACCGAACAGGAGGACGAGGACGAATGAAATTAGTTATAGCAGAAAAGCCGAGTGTCGGGGCGGCGATTGCCGCCGTACTTGGCGCAAGGGAAAAGAAAAACGGATATTATGAGGGCGCGGGCTATCTTGTGTCATGGTGTATCGGGCATTTAATTAGCCTTGCAGACGCGGCGGCGTATAACGAGAAGTATCGCAAATGGAACTATAACGACATTCCCATTATACCGCAGGAATGGCATTTTACCATTGCAAGCGGCAAGGAAGCGCAATTTCACATTCTCAAAGGACTTATGCACCGCACAGACGTTTCCGAGGTAGTCAATGCTTGCGACAGCGGGCGCGAGGGCGAACTCATTTTTCGCTTTGTCTATGAACAGGCGCATTGTCAAAAGCCCTTTTCCCGCCTTTGGATTAGCAGCATGGAGGAAAGCGCAATCCGGGAGGGCTTTTCCAATCTCAAAGATGGACGCGGATATGATACCCTCTATCAATCCGCGCTTTGCAGGGCAAAGGCAGATTGGCTAATCGGCATTAACGCCACCCGCCTTTTCTCTATTCTCTATCACAAAACCCTGAATGTGGGGCGCGTTCAAACGCCGACCCTTTCCATGCTTGTAAACCGGGATTATGCAATCAGCAGCTTTAAGAAAGAAAAATATCATCTTGTCCGGCTGAACGCGGGCGGCGTTGCCGCACTCTCGGAAAAACAGACAGACGAAGCGGCGGCGCGACAGATACAGGCGGCTTGCGAGAAATCGCAGGCCGTTTGTACTTCCCTTAAAAAAGAGAAAAAGAGCGTTTCGCCGCCGAAGCTGTTTGACCTTACCGCATTGCAGCGGGAGGCAAATCGTCTGTTCGGATTTACCGCGAAACAGACCCTTGATTATGCGCAAGCCCTCTATGAAAAGCGGCTTCTGACCTACCCACGCACCGACAGCAAATATATTACTTCCGATATGGAGAACTCCACCGAAAAGCTGATAAACGACATCTGCGGTATTCTTCCCTTTATGCAGGGCGTTACGCCGCAAGCTGACGCTACGCGGATTATCGACAACAGCAAAGTAACCGACCATCACGCCATTTTGCCGACAGCGGAGTTTATCAAAAAGGGCTTTGCAGGCTTGACGGAGGGCGAGAAAAAAGTAATTTCCCTTGTGAGCGCAAAGCTACTATGCGCCGTTTCTATTCCTTATGAATATGAAGCGGTTACGGCAGTTTTTGATTGCGGCGGCTATTCCTTTACCGCCAAAGGCAAAACAACGCTTTGCGAGGGGTGGCAGGAAATTGACCGCCTATTTCGTTCTTCCTTAAAAGCAAAGGACGAAAGCGAGGAAACGAGCGAAGAATGCGAACTGCCCGAACTTGCCGAAGGACAGACTTTTAATGTGGCGGCGATAGAAATTACCGACTATTACACGCAGCCCCCAAAAGCATTTACGGAGGATACGCTTCTTTCCGCTATGGAAAACGCGGGCAAGGAGGACACGCCGGAGGACGCTGAAAGGAAAGGCTTGGGAACGACCGCAACGCGGGCGGGTATCATTGAAAAGCTGATTGGCGCGGGCTTTGTCGAGCGCAAAGGACGAAAGCTGATACCCACAAAAGACGGGTACAACCTTGTTTCCGTTCTGCCCGATACCCTTGTTTCCCCGCAGCTTACCGCCGAATGGGAAACACGCCTTACCGGGATAGCCAAAGGCGCGGAGGAACCCGCCGACTTCATGCGCGGGATTGAGGAAATGGCCGTTGGAATTGTCAAGACCTATTCCCATATTCCCGAGGACAGCGCAAAGCTGTTTGCCCCGCAGCGGGAAGCAATCGGCACTTGTCCCCGTTGCGGCGCAGCGGTTTATGAGGGAAAGAAAAACTACTATTGCGGAAACCGCGCTTGCAGCTTTGTCATGTGGAAGAACGACCGATTTTTTGAGCAGCGGAAAAAGCCCTTTACAAAAGCGATTGCCGCCGCGCTTCTCAAAGACGGAAAAGTAAAAATCAAGGGTATGCACTCAGCCAAAACGGGCAAGACCTTTGACGGAGTTGTACTGCTTGCAGACACGGGCGGCAAGTATGTAAACTTCCGTGTCGAGCAAACCCGAACATGATTAGACTTACCGAAAAGCAGTACCGGGCTGTTAAGAGAATGACCCGCGCCGCGTGCGCGAACAACGATTGCGGGCATTGCCTGTTACTGGACGACGGAGAGCCTTGTGTTTGCGTGCAGAGTATCAGCTATTCGCTGATATGCCGCTACTTCCGTGAAGCGGTATTGCCCGCCGACAGGCAGCTTTACGGTGAAATTACCCGCGACCGGGAAATTGACCTGAAGCGTTGCGCGGTATGCGGCGACACCTTTGCAGCGGGCAGCAACCGGGCGAAATACTGCCCCGCTTGTGCGGGCAAGATACGCCGCAGGCAGAAAGCCGCAAGCGAGAGAAAACGCCGTTTACGGATAAAGACAACTTGATAGCAAGCACAGCAAACGAGTACCCGTTTGCGATTTATCCCCGCATTTCTTTTTGAGATTTGCGGGGATATTCCTTGTTGGGATAGTCCCAAACCCTTAATTACCGAGAAAGGAGCGAGTAAAACAATATGCCGTATTCTTCATACGACTATGATAAATTGGAAGCCGCCGAAGCCATGCGGATAGAACGCCGGATATATTTTGAAGCAAAGGACGGGGAAATTGCTCCCTACGTTTCTTTGCCTTTGGAACAGTTACACGCCATGCGCGAGGAAAGCGCGGCAGCGGAACAGGCGTTATTTGACAGCTTAAAAGCGCAAGCCGCCGCATGGGAGGAACAGGCAGGCAAGACGCTTTTGCTGAACAAAGCGATTGAATACGCAAGGACAACCGTTGTGCAGCACACTTCTAACGAGTGGGAAAAAGGCAAATATGACCGATATACCCGCAGCAACCGGGTATATCAGATGAACTACCACATTTACGAGAATACCCGTTACGACAGGGAAAAACAGCAAAGCGTCCCTTATTCTTATTCTCTCACATGGGGCGTTTACACCAACAGCCCCAACAGGAACGGGCAAGCGAAAATTGCCGGACAGGACAGAAAAGTTTTTTCCGACAAGGCGGCTATGGAAAAGTATCTGAACGGGCGTATCAAAGCATACGACCGCCTTTTTACGGAAATCTCCCCGGCAATCCCGCAGGAATACGCCGGGCATTTCAAAGTAAACGGTATGCTTTTACCGGGTTACACCATAGAGGGCGAGGAAACCCCGCCGCAGCAACAGGCAGTGGCTATTCTCGATAATACCATGCAGCAAAAGGAGCGTGAACACATGAGCGAACAATTTTCTATTATGATTGGCAACCGCAGCCGCTTTGAAGCAGGCGAAGCGGGCGGCTATTGGTTGGATATGCCGGCAACAAAGGAGCAGCTTCACGAAGCTATGAGAAGCGTCGGCATTACCGCCGACAACCCACAGGATTTTTCCATTCGCGGTTTTTCCGACGACCCGAAAAAACATATTGCCTTGCCTTATGAAATGGTATGTGCCGCCGACGTGAACGAACTCAACTTTCTTGCAGCGCGTCTTGAACAGCTCGACCCCGCCGAGTTCGGCAAACTGAACGCGGCAATGCAGCGTCAAAACGGTTTTGAGAATATCGGACAGATTATCGACTTTACTTATAACGTGGATTTTTTCGTTCATATTCCCGAAGTACATACGACCCGTGACTTGGGCGATTATTACCTAAATCAATCCGGCATGGTACAAATGCCGGAGGAATGGAAAAGCGGCGTTGATCTTACCGCCTTTGGCGAAAACGCCGTAAAGCAGGAAAAAGGCAGCTTTACCGAATACGGCTATATCGTGGAAAGCGGCGACGAATGGGAGCGTCAGTTTGAGGGGCGCGACGTGCCGGAGGAATACCGCATTATAAGTTATCCGCAATCCGAGCGCGGCGAACAGGACAAGACCTTTCAAGACGCGATTAGCGCAGAACAAACGGCACAGGTGATCGAGCCGCAGCAGCCCCGCCCCGTTGTCCCGATTGTCCTTTCTTCCGAAAAGCCCGCCGATAAAGTAAAGGAGATTACCGCCCGATTGGAACAGGGCATACAGTCAGTTTTTAACAGCGACCGCTACAAAGAGTTTCTAAACGCTATGTCGAAGTTCCATGATTACAGCTTGAACAACACAATTCTAATTGCCATGCAGGGCGGCAACTTGGTAAAAGGCTATACGCAATGGCAAAAGGATTTTGGGCGACAGGTTAAGGCGAAAGAAAAAGGCATTAAAATCTTTGCTCCCGCGCCCTACAAGGTAAAAAAACAGGTTGATAAACTCGACCCCGATACAAACAAGCCCATGCTTGACGGCGAGGGAAAGCCGATAAAGGAAGAAATGGAAGTCACCGTACCCGCCTTTAAGGTTGTAACCGTCTTTGATATTTCACAGACCGAGGGGAAGGAGTTCCCTGACCTTTCCGTTAAGCCGCTGCTTGCCGACGTGGAACAGTACGAGGATTTTTTTGCCGCGCTTGAAAAAGCGTCCCCCGTCCCGATTGAATTTGAGCAGATCGCAAACAGCGCAAATGGATATTTCAGCTTGACCGATAAGCGCATTGCTATCAAAGAGGGCGTGAGCGAGTTACAGGCGGTAAAGACAGCCATCCATGAAATCGCCCATGCGAAGCTGCATGACGTGGACTTGAACGCCCCGCCGGAGGAACAAAACCACATTGACCGCCGCAGCCGGGAGGTACAAGCGGAAAGCGTCGCCTATACGGTATGCCAGCATTTTGGCCTTGATACGTCGGATTACTCATTCGGCTATGTCGCCGGGTGGAGCAGCGGCAAGGAAATGACCGAATTAAAAGCGTCCCTTGAAACGATACAGAATACCGCAAAGGAACTCATTACCGAGATCGAGGGGCATTTTACCAAATTGCAGAAGCAGCGGGAAACGGAAAAGCAGTCCCCGGTATTTGATAAACTTCCACCCGAACAGCAGCAAGCCTTGTCCGACACCGTAAAAGGCACTTTGCAAATGCTGGTTGACGCAGACAAGCGGATTTATGGCGACGTTACGGGCAAGACACTTGAAGCAATCGCCGCGCAGGGCTATTCCTACAAAGACGGACAGCTTGAACAGCAGACGCAGCCGGAGATGTCGCCCGACAGCCTTATGACAGGCGAAACCGTTAAAACGCCGAGGGGCAATTTTTACATTACCGATATGCGCAAAGAACAAATGGAGGCGGCGGGCTATGGTTTTCACCATGCGTCAGACGACGGAAAATATCTAATCATGGGAAACGGCACATTGGCTTTTGCTATTGCAGCCGAGCAGAGCCGCGAAGCGGCAGAAAAGGTCAATCCCTTAAAACACGTCGAGGACACAATCGAGCAGAACGACAACGATTTTGACGGGATTATCAATAATACGCCGCAAACGCCTACCGTTGCCGACTTGGAGCAGCGGGCAAAGGCGGGCGAGGCAATTTCCGTTACCGACCTTGCAAAAGCCGTTCAAGCGGAAAAGGGAGCACAGCCGACAAAAAAGCGTTCTGTCTTAAAGCAGCTTGACGAATACAAGAAGCAGGCGGCGCAGCAGCCAAAAAAGCAGCAGGAAAAAAACATTAAAAAGGATTTGGAGGTATGATGATGAATAGCCGTTTTACCGTCGAAGAAGAAAACATTATTTGCATTTACTATGAGGACAACCGAAACAGCATGATTGAAAATATCCGCGAAGCTGTCCCATACATGGACGAGGACATAAAAAACCTTGCCGGCGGCGTGATCCGCAAGCTGCAAGCTATGACCGACGCCGAGTTTGCCGAAGCGCGGTTCACTTTCACCGACGAATAAGCCCACCATAAAGCAGGGACGCGGAAGCCTATTTTGGGCTGCCGCGTCCCTGCTCTTTTTTGCCCCTTGCGTGGAACATTAGAAAGTCGTTTTTGGAGGTTTGAATATTCTTTATCGTCTATGACGTTTTCCCGCGCCGCAAGCCTTGTAAAATAGGGCTATATCAGCGCCTATCTTTCCATGCCGCCCCCTGCTTTTGCTTACCGTTCCTGTTCCTTTGCCCTGCTTTGGGAGGGATAAAGAATACTGTCAACATTCTTTTTGATAATGCCGTATTCCTGCATTTGCTTTTTCGCCTGCCGATAATCCGCGTACAGCTTGCTTTTTCTGTCGTGCAGACCGTCATATTTCCTGCGCAGCGCGGCGAGATCGGGCAACTTCTTTATCTGCATTTCTTTTAGTGCCTTTGCCGCCGCTTCAAACAAGAGGATTTCGCTCTCATGCCCGCGCAGATACTTTTCCTTGTCGGAGGATTTTTTATATTCGTCATAGATAGGCTTTAACTGCCGATACGTCGTTGTGTGCTTAATGAGCAGCGATAAATCCGCCATGCGGTTTTCCACTTCCTTAACCGCCCTTGCCGCCGCGTCGTGGGCGGTCAGAATATCCGCAATTTTACTTTCAAGGTCGCTGTAATATTCAATCTTGTTTTCCGTCAGAAAGTTCATTGTTTTTGCCGCCTGTTTCAGATTGTGCAGTTTTGCCCACCGTTCATACCCTGCCGACTGTCCGGCTTTGATACTGTTTTCAATATCCACCACAAGCCGGATTTTTCTGTCGTCCCGCAGCGGTTTTGTCTTGGCGATATGCACGCCCTTAATGCGGTCTTTGATTGCTTCTTCCGTATAAGACACGCCGAGCGTTTTACAGCGCGTAAACCGTTCCTGTCCGGCGGCTCTGAAAGAAATGTATTTGCCCTGTTTGATTTCATATCCCATTTCCTGCAAACGGCGCAGCAGTTCGTCAAAATCTTTTACTTGCGGGATAAGGGTATCAATGGCAAGTTTTAGCTTTGCTTTGTAGCTTGTACCTTGCTTTTCGGCGTTATACTCTGCATAACTCTTTCCCTTGTCCTGTCCAGGCGTTACGACGGACAGCCCATGCTCTTTACATATCCTATCGCTTACGCGCCGGATAAAGTGATAGCTTTGCTTATTGGAATGATATTTTTTGTAATCAACGAAGCTGACCGCGTTAAAAATCAAGTGATTGTGCAAATGCCCTTTGTCAACGTGGGTTGTTAAAACAAACTCGTACTTGCCGCCTAAAACCTCTTTTGCTAACTCCATACCGATTTTGTGCGCTTCTTCCGGGGTGGTTTCTCCCACCGCGAAAGACTGTATCAAATGCCGCCCCAAATGGGTGCCGCGATCTCCCGCAGCTTCCCGCGTCCATGCGAACTCAATATCCGCAGTTTCTATCCCGCAGCCAAACGATGACGCAAGCAGCTTGCCATCTGTCTTGTCGGGATTTAAGATATAATCTATCGCAGCCTTTAAGGTTGACTTAATAGGGTGCGTCTTTGTAACCGCCATATCTCGTCCACCGCCTTTTTTATATCCTCTATGTCCTGCTCATAAACCGCTCCCGTCGCATTGGCGCGTTTGGCAATCTGATTGATATTGCGGCTCACTGCCTGTAATTCGCGTATATACTGTTTTGTGTCGCTTCTGTCAACGACAAGGATATACCCGTCTATCGCCATTTTGCGAAAATACGCGCCGTACTGCCGGATTGGTAGCTGCTTCATTTTTTCATCAATCAGCCGCTTTTCTTCTTCCGATACCCAAAACTTGATTTGTATGTTCCTCTTTCTCTTTTCCATGCTTGCGCCGCCTTTCGTATAAGGGTTTGGGACTATCCCAACAAGCCGAAAATCGCAAACGAGTACTCGTTTGCTGTGCTTGCTATCTACTCCATATCCCAAATAAAAGACGGTATTTGTTGCGCGTTTCCTCTCTTTTGACACAAAAAAAGATTGCAGCCGCCTTGTGCTGCAATCATATCTTTCGTATAAAACGGGGCTATTCCTCTGTTTTCTCAACTTCCGTTATTTCCCTTGCCGTTGCCGCTACAATCCGCAGACCGCTATCGCTCATGCTGTCAAGCAGCGCGTCAAGCTGCCGCCGCTGTGTTGACTTCTCTGCGGTGCTGCTTGGAAAGAAAAATTGATCGACGGAAATATGATACCGGGTTACAAGGTCATAGAAAACCTGTAAACTCGGCTGTTGTCCTTTATTTTCGATATTCGCAAGGTAGCGCGGAGAAATATATAACTCGTCGCTTACCTTTTTGCGGCTGTCGCCGCTTGCATTTCTCGCGGCTTTTATGGCTGCCCCGAACGCCTTAAAATCGTATAACGGTATCGGTCTTTTCATCTTATTCATTCACCCTATTACATTTTACAGTTCATCTTTCTTTTTGGATATGTCTGCACAGTTCATAGTATTAGCCAAAATAAAGCATATTATTTACACTCTGTCCATTGCTTTTATTTGCTTTTATTCGACCGTCCGTAATAAATTCAGTACAGAGCAAAGCTAATATTTATGTTGGGGAAAATGGAGCCTGTCTGCTGTATAATTAAAGGGGTAATAAAAACCTAATTTATGAAATCAATAAAGTGCGTGGTGCGATTATCCTATTATCCTTTTTGGCTCTTGCAGCAATGTGATGAAATTAGTTTATATAAATTTGATAAGCTATTCAAAAACATTTTTGCAGGATTGACAAAAGCATTTGGTAGCTTGCAAATACTGAATCGGGTATAATTCAACTACAGAAAAGGAGGTTTTTCTCATGAACAAAAAATTTGCAGACAACATGATTGCCCTACGAAAAAAGGCTGGCCTTTCACAAGAACAATTTGCAGAGAGGATTGGTGTTTCCAGACAGACGGTTTCTAACTGGGAACGAGGAATGGCAAACCCAGATGTTGAAATGCTTGAGATAATCTCGAAAACCTTTGAAGTAGATTTATCAACTATAATAAGTGGAGAGAGTGTCGAGCAGGAAAAAGTCAAAAAAACAATTCTGTATCGAATTGTACTGTTAATTGCTGCTATCGTGCTAATGGCTGTTCATTTCGTTCTTGCTTTTTTTGAGAAGATCGAGCTTTTTCCGGTAGTATTAATCCCAGGTGTTCTTGTTGCACTGTCAGTATTGATTCATTTCATTTTTGTCCACGTTACTGCTCAGAATGACTTTTCCATTATTGCTGGATTTGACAAAAAAGAGGACAATATTGAGATTGTAAAGAAACAACTGGCTACTATCGATCTGCTTAATCTCGCTGTTGTTGTTTTCTTCAATGTTTTGTTTTTTGCAATGTATGCTGGACCAAGAGAGGGACAGATTGTTAGTAGTATATTCTTCTTCGGTGCATATTTCCTTACATTTATCATTATTGTTGTTGGTGTAAATCTTAAAATAAAATCAAGATAATATATACTACCGCCCGGCTATAAATTGTGAAGCGCAATTCAGTACAGAGCAAAGCCAATATTTATGTTAGGAAAAAATGGAGCCTGTCTGCTGTATAATTAAAGGGGTAATAAAAACCTAATTTAGTGAGGTGTGTATATGTTTGATATTTGGTTTGGAAAAATTGAAATTACAACGCTTGCAATAATAGTTTCCGTTGTATTCCTTTTTCCTGTTCAGTTATTACTCTGTTTCAAAGTCAAGAGTCTAACTATTCGTTTGGTCCCCGTCATCACCCTTTCTATCTTAATGGCATTATTTGTTGTCCTTTCGATTTTTTCTCCAAATTGGGAGGGTCTGGGATATGCTTCTCTATCTATTCTTTCCGGCATTATGCTGCTTGTGTGCGGGATTGGCTGGGGGATTTGGTCGGTCGTACATAGAGTAAGAAAGAAATAAAAAGAGAGTAATGTAAAAGGTAGCAACAATGAATAAAACCGAATAGATACTATGTCCCGTTTGTCGAGACGTTGCAAGAAGTTATGCGAAGAAAACCGCATACCTGGTGTGGCAAAGTTCAGTTATATGTGGCTGATACCAAAGGACGCGGAAAAGTCTGTTGACGGGCAGCGAAAAAATTCCGAAAAAGTTTGAAAAAACCTATTGACTGTTCCCTTGGGGGTTAGCTTATCATATCTCCGGAGGTGAGAACAATGCTCATAAACGAAGTTTGCAAAAAATGCAGGCTGACAAAAAAAGCGGTTGAATACTATATAGAGCAAGGGCTAATCAGTCCTGACATTATGGAAAACGGATACCGCGATTTTTCTCAAGATGACGTAGAATAATTAAAGAAGATTTCTGTTCTACGCAAATTGGTGCTGGCCGTTTTGGACATCCGAAAGGCATTGAACGATCATAGCGGAATTGCGTTGCACAGTGTATCTCAATTAAAAGACCTTGAAATTGAAGATTTGAAACTGAGGCAAGAACTAACGCAAAAATTAGCGCAGGACGGTAACTGGGAATATGTGCGAATGCAGCTTGAAGCACTTGAAAAGAAAAAAACCATTCTGCAAAAATTGTTGGACTGTTTTCCGGGATATTATGGAAAATGTATCGCGCTTCACTTTGCCCCATACCTAAATGAGCCTATTACGACTGACGAACAGCAAGAAGCATTTGAAACCATTGTCAATTATTTGGATAGCGTGGATTTTATAATCCCGGAAGATTTGCAGGAATATGTTGACGAGGCGACAAAAAACTACGATAAGCGTTTGTTAGGGGAAATAACGGCTAATTTAGAAAAAGCAATTCAAAATCCGGAACAATACATGGCCAACAACAAAAAAACTTTGTCCATGTATAACCTTGTGAAAAGGACAAAGTTGTACAAACAATCTGCGGCATACCGGCTGCAAGAGTTATTAAAAAAGTTTTGTGAAGAAAGCGGATATAATGACGTGTTTATTCCTGCCATGCAGAGATTAAGTAACACATACCGTGAATATCATGCCGCTTTGGAAAAAGCCGATAAGGTATTCCGCGAAGAAATGGAGAACGGAAAACTATAATGGTATGGAGGTTCTCTTCATCGGTATATTCATGTTAAAATAATCAACAATCTGCCGCACGACGGCAAAAGAAAAAAAGCCGTCGTACAGCAGTTCTATTAACACGCCTATTAGAAACGGCGGCTTTGAAAAATCGAAGCCGCCGTTTTTTGCAATCAAAAGACGACTTATAGGATTACGGCGGTATTTGTGGAGGTATCGCCATGTCCATTATTATTTACTCTAACCCGCCTAATGCTCTATGGTCAAAAAAAGTTACCACCCGCCATCGGAACATTCCGGCTATAAGTATGAACTTTTAATACATCTGAATACATCTTACATTTCATTTGCGCTTGTTTGTGTTTTGCAAACAGGCGTATTTTTATATTCTTTTCGATTTCTTTTTGAAAAGAGCAACAAACAGCCTTTTCCCACTTGGATAAGGAGCGAAAGGGGCAGAGAGGACAAGCCCAAAACTTACGTCCTCTACTCCACGCGGGGAGGAGGTGAACTCTATGGAGCTATCTTCTTCCGAAAAGAAAACGATACAACATCAGTACGACGCTTTGGCAAAGAAAACTTTGAAGGGAGCAGCAAAAAACTATCAAATTGAACTTGCCAAACGCGCAGCCCGCGAAGTGTCTTTTTCGGATTTGAGCGAAAGCGAACTTGCGCAGCTTTTCACAACGGACGAATACGAAAGCGATTATTTCCGTTTTCCAGTGTCCGGCTTTGATGTACTCGTCAAAAATGAACTGCTTGCCGAAGCCCTTAACGCTCTGCCAGAAAGAAAACGCAGCATTATCCTTATGTCCTACTTCTTGGATATGAGCGACGCGGAAATAGGCGATTTGCTGAATGTTGTACGCACGACGGTATTCCGGCACAGGAAAACCGCCCTTGCGAAAATCAAACAGTATTTGGAGGGAAAAGCAGATGATGAACACCGTTAGCAAAACTGAAAATCTGTTGCCGTTCCCTGTCATTTCCGCAGCGGCAAACGGCGACACCGACGCCATGTGTGCGATCTTGAAACATTACGAGGGTTACATAGCGAAACTTTGTACTCGCACTCTGAAAGACGACGCGGGCAATTCCTATTCCTATGTGGACGAGGAAATGAGGAACAAGCTGCAAGTGCGCTTGATTACCCGTACTCTTGCTTTTCATGTAGGATAACTTTTAGCCCATGCGGGGAGCGTGTTCCCCTTTCCACGCTTCCCGCTATGGGCTATTTGTCGTTCCGTAAAAGCATACCGTTTCCGATATGCTTTTACAGGCCGACAAAGCCGGTTGCTCATTGAAAAACACGCCCGCAAGATAACGGCGGCGCGTCATAAGGTAAACGGACACATTCCGTCTGTGCCGAGCCAAACGGCGGATGCGCCATGACTTCCCGACATGGGAACGAGCGACAACCACCGCGCCGGGGAGCAAGTATAGCAGCTTGCGGGCGACGACGCACAGGCGGGACAATGATACTCCCTTATAGCCATAGTCCGAGCGTTAAAAGCGTCGCAGGCATTGGGTAAGGCTGCCTTAATTGAGCAGGGGTGAAACTCCCGTGGCGTTGTGCTGACAACCGCCCGATTTGCCTATTCTTTTCATCTATGTTGTAATAGTGGACTTGCCGCTGTTCATATAGTGTATTAGCCATTTCTCGAAAGGGGGCTAATCATTGGAACAAAAAGAACAGCCAAAGACCATTTGCAAGAGTGTTTTCAAAAGCGGCGAAAACACAACTTCCAAAAAACAATTCACCTGGGCGTGGATTGATTTAATCAATAAAATTGAAAAGGGCAAAAGTGTGAACTTTGCCAAAAGGCAATGACAAGCTGCCTTTCGTATGGTATAATACATACGGAAGCAGCTTGTTCCTATCTCTAAGGAGATACGAACATGAAAGTAGCTATTTATTGCCGCTTATCCGAAGAAGATAGAAACAAGCAATTTGAAACCGACGACAGCAACAGCATACAAAATCAAAAGGCTATGCTGCTGCAATACGCTATGGAACAGGGGTGGGAACTTTACAACATATACAGCGACGACGACTATACAGGTTCAGATCGACGCCGCCCGGAGTTTAACCGCCTGCTTGCGGACGCTGAACAACACAGATTTGATATTGTCCTCTGCAAAACACAATCGCGTTTTACCCGCGAACTGGAACTTGTCGAAAAGTACATACATGGGCTATTCCCTATTTGGGGTATTCGCTTTATCAGCATTGTTGATAATGCGGACACCGCCAATAAGGGCAACAAAAAATCCCGTCAAATCAACGGGCTTGTCAATGAATGGTACTTGGAGGATATGTCAGACAATATCCGCAGCGTATTAACAAACAGACGGCAAAACGGTTTTCATATCGGCGCGTTTGCCCTTTACGGCTATAAGAAAGACCCAAACCAAAAGGGGCATTTGATTATTGACGAAGAAGCCGCCGCCGTTGTCAGAGAAGTTTTTAGCCTATTCGCACAGGGTTACGGCAAAACCGCTATCGCCCGTATGCTCAACGACAGGGGCATACCAAATCCAACTGAATATAAGCGTTTGCATGGCTTGCGCTATCAGCAGCCGAAGATGAAAAACAGCACACTTTGGAAATACTTTGCTATCTCCGATATGCTGATAAATGAAATCTATATCGGTAACATGGTACAAGGCAAATACGGCAGCATTTCCTATAAGACAAAGCAAAATAAGCCGCGTCCAAAAAGCGACTGGTACGTTGTCGAGGGAACACATGAACCGATTATTGAACGCGAGTTGTGGGACAGAGTGCAGACGTTAATCGCACAGAGGGCGAAGCCCTTTGACATTGGCACGATTGGACTATTCGCAAGGAAAGCCCGTTGCGCAAATTGCGGTTACATTATGCGTTCGTCAAAAAACAGGGGCAAGCATTATCTTCAATGCTCAAACCGCCATGTAGCAAAAGACGCTTGTATCGGCTCTTTTATTTCAGTTGACAAATTGGAGCAGCTTGTGATTGACGAGTTAAACCGATTGTCAGCGGAATACCTTGACAAGGACGAGTTAGAACAGAACATTGAGTTTTGCGGAAACTTGCAAGGTCAAAAGGAGCGTTTGACCGCCGACCTTACCGCCTATCAAAAAAAGGTTGCGGAATACTCAAAGGGTATCAGAGAGTTATACATGGATAAGGTAAAAGGGCTTATTTCCGAAAGTGATTATGCGGATATGTCAAGAGGATTTTCCACAGAGCGCGACCGCTTGGAGCGCGTGATTGCAGACGGAGAAAAGCAGTTAGCCGAACTCGACGAAAAAATTGCGGCGGGCGACAATCGCCGCGAACTGATTGAACAATATACCAACTTGGAACACCTTACCCGCGAAATGGTAGAAACGCTGATCGACTATATATCTGTCGGCAAGCGTATTCCCGGTACAAAGGACGTTCCCATTGAAATTCACTGGAACTTTTAATGAAAAGTTGTTCTTATATGATTGCAGCAGAACAAAAAGCGCGAGTCACCTATGATAACCTGATACGGCTCATAGATGACCCGGACATTCTGGACCCGTTAAAGTTTTTGAGGGAAAGAGAGATCGTCCACTATCAACGTTTCGCCGAGGCGATGCGGCTTACAACCGATAAGCTTAACAGTAAAAATTTTTACGCCTTTAACCCCGGATTTGATACAAAAATCTGCAATTAAAGCAAATTTTCACAAAACGGCACAAAGTTTACAACCGCATAAATCGAACTCTAAACAAAGACCACCCGCACACGTTGGGTGGTCTTTGCGTGTAGAAAAACAGACTTATTTCTTTTTTCCGAAAAATTACGAAAAATCCTTTCAATGTATCACCAAAATCCTTTCAATGTATCACCGATGCCGCTTGACAAAAGGTAATTTCGGTGCTAAAATAAAGTGTACTTTATTTTAGCACCATCTGTGAAATATTTTTCACGACTGCAAAAAATGCATGCTTGAGCTACAGAGTATCCGTTGCCGTTCATAATATTGCAAAAAAGACTGCAATCCTTCCTTTTTCGGATGAGATTGCAGTCTTTTTGTCTCGCTTTTTAAGGCGATTTTGCATTTATTGTTTTGGTTTTATTTTTTCAGCTTTTTCTTCTTTATAACGGTATAGGTAACCGCGGCGGCGGTAATAAGTATCGCAATGCCGCCCACTACAAAGGAAAGGATTATCGGTAAGGTAAAGAACTTGCTGTAATATACCGGAACCTTGCGTTTTACGGTTTCGGTTTCGGTGACTTCCTTGTTTATGGGATCGGGAGTGACGATTATGGGTTCGGGAGTAACGGTGGTTACGTGCTCGTTTACAACGTATTGACTGCTGCCGCTCGAACCGCCGGAATTACCGCTTTGCGTGTTGGTACTGTTGTTATCATCCTCTTCTTCATCGGGATCGTCCGCTTCGAAGCTTGCCTGCACCTTATTCCAATCAAGCTTTTGAACCGTTTTGCCGCCGAACATTTTCTGACAGCGGTAATATATCGGCTTGGCTCCATTGAAAAGACCGTTTTCGCTTGCATACATCATTCCGAAATTTGCTTCGCCGTTCCAGGTATCCTCCTGACGGTATAATTCATCGTAGAACTCATATATCGTACAGCCTATGACATGCTCGTCGTTATAAAAATCCTCCAGGCAATATACCAAAGGATCCCAATAAGAGCCGTCCTTCAATTTCGACTTAATAGCAGGATCCGAAGGATCTATAGGGAATCCTTCGCTGTCGAGTTTACAGCCGCTTAAAGTGTTGGTCCACATATTGCATTCGCAAATAATTATGGGCTTTTTATAGCGATTCCAAAGCTCCGTGCCCGCGTTAAAGAAATTAAGGCTTCTATCGGTGGGCTTGTAATTCGGGTTGCCGACGGAATACATATCGGAATACCAATCGCTTCCGGTGACATCCCATTCTATTCCGGCATCCTTTATATAGGTGAGAAAACCGTAGTGAATATAGGCTAAGTTAATTATGATCTTAACGTTGGGATTGCCGCTTCTGATGCCGCGCTGTGCCGCCCGTATCTGTTCGGCGATAATCCTTAGAGATTCCTGATCGTATTCGCTGACTTCCGTACCTGCTCCCTTGGCGCCGGTCCAGCCCATAAGTCCGACGTCCATTTCGTTGTCAAGCTGGATATAATCCGCCTTACCGCAGCCGTTTGTGCCGTCGTAACGCTTTGCGATAACCTGGAACCATTCTTCGATTTCCGTGGTGTCATAATGTACGGTAGGATCGTAGGTCTTGCCCGGAATGTAAACGATAAGCATTACCTTGATGCCGTACGCATTGCAAAGCATAACGGTCTTATCAAGCGCGCTGACATTGCCGGTAGCGTCGATACGAAGCAGAGTCGCGCCCATTTCGGCAAGCTGATGAAGCTGTTCTTCGAGATTTCCGGTACTGTAGGAAGCGCCCCATTCCGGAGCATGCATAACGGATCCCCAATCAAAATCCTTGCGGTAGTTAAGCATAGGATCGCTTTCCGCCGCATTGGTGAATACCATTGACGAGGTGACTATGCATACGATGGCGATAACAAGAGATAAAATTTTAATAAAAGTTTTCATATTTTTTCTCCAGTCTGCCTGATATAAAATCAGACGGAAATTTTATTTCAGCCCACTATTCCGCTGCGTTCAATACCTTGGATAATTTGTTTTTGAAGCAGGACATAGAAGAGCAAAAGCGGTAATATAGCCAAAATTGCACCGGCGTTTTGGTTTATGCTTGAGCTGTAATCGCGCAGCTCGGGAGAAACAAGAAGCGAGTTTAATTCGAGTACCAATTGCGATAAGGTTCCTGTGGTACTGTTGAGAATCGAATAGTAAAAGGTATCGGTCCACTCCCAGGCGAAGGAAAGCGCAAATACAACCACCAGCATCGACCTTGCCATCGGAAGAATAATGCGAAAGAAGGTGTTCATCACGCCCGAACCGTCAACGTAAGCCGCCTCGATAAGCTCATTCGGAACGCCTGCGTAATACTGTCTGAGCAATATTATGAAAATACCCGCGCGGAAGCTCAATCCCGTAAACGAAAGCAAAAGCATTGGCCAAACCGAATCGGTAAGATTTAAGGGCGAGCCGGAAATTGCCTTTATAATACCAAAAAAATCAAAAAAGCGGAAGGTTGAATAAAGCGGAATTGAAAGCGAAGCGATGGGGATCATCATGGAAACGACAACCAAAACCATAGTAAGCTTTGCCAACGGAAATTTAAACTTTGCAAGACCGTAGCCTACAAACGCCGCGGAGAAGGTTGCGCCGACGGCTACTATTACCGAAAACATAAAGGTCGAGCCCATCGCCTTAAAATAGTCGCTGAATCGCAAAATATCGGTATAACGCTCCAGCGTCCATTCCATGGGAATCAATTCAACCAAAACGTTATACAAATCGTTATCCGACATAAACGAGGAAAGTATTTTAAACAAAAACGGATAAAGAATTATATAAGCAAAGCCGAGAAGTAAAACGAAGGTGAGCAGCTTTACCGAATACTCACGAAAAATTCTAATAAAAAACTGCTTGTTAAGTCGCCTTTTGGTTATTCGGCGATTACGCAAAAGCGGTTTTATACCATTTCTGTCGGCAGTCATAAACGGTACTCCTCCCTCTTAGCACGCTCCGATATTTTGGCGGCTAACACGATTACTCCGAAAATAACGAGCAATATGACGGCTATACACATAAAATACACAAGTGCCATAGCGGCGCCGTGACCGTAATAACCCCGGTTTATCGATATTTCTTTGATATAACCGGCAAGCTCGGTATTGTCTCTTGTAAGGCATTCGATCATAGTGTAAATAAGATTTACTACCATGGTGGGAACAATGCTCGGCAGAGTGATCTTCCAGAAAACCTCCCACGAGGAAGCGCCCTCTACCTTTGCGGCTTCGTAAAGCTGGGGTGAAATCGACTGAATACCCGCAAGGTAGAACAGAATCTGAACGCCGGAGAGATTCATAATATCCATAATATTATTCGCCATATTCGATACGAATGAAATAAGCTCCGGACTGAAATTAAGGTTCTGCAAAAACTCGGTTATATCCCCTATCGCCGATACGACGGTGGAAGCGTCCGTAGTGGCGGAGCTGTCGGTCATAAAGGTCATGGCGGAATTGGTCTGGTCGATGGTGCTGAGCATCCCGACGCAAACTATAACCGGTAAAAAGAATATCGCGCGAAAAACCGTTCTGCCAGGCACCTTGGAATTTAATATTACCGCGACAAACAGCGCGAATATCAAAATCATCGGCAGAGTTATAACCACGTCCTTGAGGTCATTAAACAGTGTGGTCGCGAAGGTAGCGTCTACTCTGAAAATATAACGGAAATTTTCCCATCCGATAAACTTGGTGGTAATGCCGTTTGAAATGCCGACGTCAGAAAAAGCAAACCGTATTACGGTTACTATCATCTTGATAAGTATAAATACGGTACCGATCCAAAAGGGCAATACAAAAACCATTCCCCAAAGCTGGTTATTTCGCTTATCGACGGAGAATTTACGTTTTTCGGTCAATTGATTTTTCATTTGTAAATCCTCCTATTTTAAATTCAAATATCCTAAAGCGGGAACCGTTTTGCCGTTGTACTTGTAATCGGTGCTTGACTTGTTTACGCAGATTACCGAACCGTTTTCGAAGTAGGAAAGCGAGACGTCTGAGGAAAGCATTTCGTGCTTTACAAGTCGGGAACCGTCGGTGCCTTTAAGGGCGTCATAAATGTAATTGTAATACTCAACCGCGCGTTTTTTGAGATTTTCAAATCCGCAGGCGTAAAGATAATTAAAATCGGTAAGCTTTAACAGCTCTATATTGTCATATGCCAATATAAAGGCGGGCGAAGTTGCGGTTTCTATACAGCCGAGCACCTCGCGCATAGGCTCCTCGCTTAAGTTCACGGGTTCGCCGCTGTAAAAAACCTTGCCGCTTAAAACCAGCTGTAAAAACGGCACCGAAGCGGTTTCGCCTATAAGCGCGGAATTTCGCATGGGAATTTCCCTTACATAGCTTACGTAAGGCAGTACGTAGGAATTGGCACCCTTTACCGAAAGAGAGTATTCCTCGGAATATTCCTTTAAAATATCGGTAATATAATTTTTTGCCTGTACACGGTTTGTCGTATTCTTTTTTGAGTTGAAGTCCGAATTCAAATAGGTTCCGAATCCGGCTAAATCAACCGAATTTACCCGGTATGATTTGCTTGATTTAAAGAAGCCCTTAAGCAATTTTGCGTATTTTGAAGGGGTGATTGTGAAATTGCTCGTATCTATTTTGCGGGTATTGAGATCCAAAGACGGAATACCCGAATAGGTCAAATCCAGGCGCTTTGCGGTATCGCGCTTTTTGTTGAAGGAATCGAAAAGCGTATTATTCGCGGTATAAACGACGTCCTGCTCGAGATAAACCGGCACCGAACGGTTTTGACATTCGCTCAAAAGCTTTTTTAACTCCTTTTTGCCGCCGAGAGCCGAGGAGGTTTTAATCTTTTTGTTTAAGGAAGCGTCAAGTCCGTTTTTCTGCCAACCCGAAAGGAGCAAAACTGCGTCTTTTATGCCGTTTTCGGATAAATAATCCAAAATCTCGAGATTTTGCGCATAGGTGGTAAATTCCGCCTGCGATTTATACTTAAAGCCCAAAAAGGTATTGTCGTAAAGGGCGGTTCCGACGGTATTAAGCACAAATTTTGTATCGCTCTTGTCGGGATTGTCCTCAGCGCCGCTTTCGGTGAGCTTATCGCGATAAAGCGCCGCCATAGCCGAGTAATTTGCGGAATTGCCCGACAGAAAATAATACGACAGCGTAAAATCGGTATTGAAAAGATTGGTATCAAAGAGATAAACGGTTCTTGCGGAGCCCATCGACGCGGTCTTTTGATCTATGGTAACCGCCATATTCGACGCGTAGGTAAAGGAATTGTAAGCGCAAAAATATCTGCTGTTGGGAGCGCCCAATCTCGTCGTGATCGCGCTTACTTCAGATCCGCTTTCGATAATCGTAAATATGCCCGAACCGTCATTTTTAACGACGCCGTATACGGGTAAATAGTATTGTTTTGTATCGGAAATAAAATCGTCGGGAATATTGGACTGATCCTCGCCGTAAACCGTGCCGGTTATTACCGGAGTCCGATTTGCGCCGGTTTGATTGATGTCTATTATCGAGCCCGAACCGTCGGGAATAAAGATATAGCCGTTGCCATTCCCCGGTTTATCGGAAACGAAATAGGGCAAAACGTCGATGCCGAGCAGCTTAAAATTATTGCTGTCATAGCTTATGGAGCCGTAGGGAATATTTACTTTAAGCCCCTCGTCGGTAAGTATGTATTCGAGAGAAAGCTTAAAGTTCGGATGAAAATTAAGATCCTCCTCGAAGCTGTATTTTTCGGAATCGGCTTTGTACTGCTCCCTGGTATAACCGAGCTTTGCAAAGGTGTCGGTAAGCACCGACTGCTCGCGTTGGCTGAGCTCTGCGGGAACTATGTAAAGCACTTCCGATTTAAGCAGCGGATAGCTTGCTATAAGCTCCTTCACACGGTTTTCGTCCGAAATTTCCGAAATATCGTTGCGGGTGTAGTAATTTTCGATAATATACGCATCCGATTCGGAAAGCTTGCTCATAATTTCCTTGTAATATTCTTCCGAAATTACCTTCGGGTAAAGCGGCTGAGGAATTTCTTCACCGATGGAATAATCCACCCGCGCGCCGTTTTCAAAGGTTTTAACGGAATATTGCCCCAAAGCCGCGCATTCGGTAGAGGAGAAAATCACCTGCGGCACGTTTTCGGGATCCACGTAGTTTATTACAAGCTGAGAATCGAGGCGCTCGGCTATCGCTCCGTTATAATACGGATCGGATTTTGCATTATACGGATTACTGCAATGGAAAACGCCGGATTTTTTGTCCAAAACGGCTATTGAGAGATTTTGCGTATGCAAATACAGCGAATAATTTTCGTTTTCGCATACAAGCTTCATCTCTTTTATCAAATCGTCCGCCGATTTATAATCGAAGGACGGTTCTTCGGCGGTACCCTCGATCGTAAGTATCGCCTCGCCCGTAAGCAGCGTATTACTCTCCCCGCCGCTCTTTTCCGCGCTTAAATTAACCGAAAGTCCGGAAAGCATAATCAGAAAAGAGAGAAACAATGCGATTTTTTTCTTCATGCGGCTCCGTCCTTTCTATGATCTGTAAGAAATTTCCTGTGAAATATTTATAATAAGCGAAATCATTTTGCCTATTACGTTGGAAAATACCAAAAGTATAAAGAGTATAAATACTATACCGATAATAGTAAGCAGGCTTACAAGAATATTTTTGCCCAGCGTATAATCGTGAACGGTCATCATGCCGCAGAAAATCAGCAGCAATACCCAAGCCAAAGTAAAGGCGGTAAACATAGCGAGTATATTAAGCTCGCTTTCCACCAAAACGTAGCTTATAAGCGTACAGGGTATGGTTAGCAAGGAATAAGGAACCGTAGCGTAGCCGACGGCTATATAAACGTCCTTAAATGAGCCCTTGCCGTTCATAAGCGTGGTAAAGCATACGTTTGATACGCACCATAACAACAGCGGGAAAAGCGTGTTTGCCAAGGCGGAAATTATAGTGGCGTCCTGCCCTTTTTGGAGATAGCATGCGCCGAGCGTCGAGAAAATCGCGCTGAAAGAGCCTATCGCATACAAAACCGTAGCCGAACGGACGCTTCCGCGTTTTTCGAATTTCAAGCTCCAATAGCCCTTGAACGGGTGCGTCATAAGATAAAATCCGTAGAGCAATTCGTCCTTAAGCTTTCCCGTTGCCGCCTTTTCGGTCATCTTGTTGTTATACTTGCCTATAAAGCCCCAAAGCTTTATCAAAGCCAAAATCAAAACTACGACGGCGGCAAGTATGGGCATACCGTACTTATTTAAAAACTTTTTGCGTGAAAGCTCAAACGCCTTGCCCCAATAGGTTTTATTGTTGATAAGCTTGAAATAATGCATGGCGCGGCTGTAATCGCCTTCCTCGAGGGCAATTTTGCCGAGTCCCAAATAAGCCATATCGAAGTTATTGTTTTTAACGAGAATTTCCTGCCAGAGCTCGTCGGCTTTATCAAATTCTCGGTTATCCTGATAACCGATAACGCGATCGATCAAAATACCGTATTCGGTCTTAAGCGATACCGTTACGGTGGCGTCGGCGGAATCGAGCGTGTAGAGATAATCGCCGTTAAACGCCATACCCTCAAGCTGAGTATAAACTCCGAGACCCGAGCCCTCTCCGCCGAAGGCGTAAAGGAGGTTGCCGTTTGAGTCGTAAACGAATATTTTGTGACCGCTGCTGTCAAGCAGGGCGTACATACCGTTGTCAAGCAAGGTAACGGCGGTAATTTCCGACGCGGGGGTATCGTCATTGCTCGTATAAGCGTCAAATATAACGTCGCCTACCGGCGGAAAAAATCCGTTGCGCACCAAAACGTCGGTACCGGCGGGATTTATCTTTTTTATAGGCGCGTACGCGCTGTCACTGCTGCGAGACTGAACCGACGAATAAAGCGAGTAGCGGTCTATCTGAGAGGAGGTCACATATACAAATCCCTTTTGATCTACCGTAAGGTCGCTGAATTCCACCGGAACAAACTGAATACTGCGGGATATCTGCTCCTCGGTCATAAAAGCGCGCTTGATAAGCTCAAAAGCGTCCGCCGTTACCTGCTGTGCGCCGATAAAGCCCTCGAAGCTTCCGTCGCTGTCCAACGCTATGACTCCCATATTTGAGTTTTTGGAAACGACGTAAACGCGGTCCGCCCTGTCAACCGCGACGGCGATTGGATTGTACTTGAAGCCGTCGGGTAAAATGTCGGACGATAGGGGCGGCAGAATGTTTTTGAAATTAAAATTTTTATCGAAGATCACAATACGCGAATTATTGGTATCGGCGACGTACAAATCGCCTTTTCCGGTCACGTATACGCCGGTGGGGGCGTCAAAGGTATCCTCTGCGCCGTCGGCGCCCTTAAAGCCGGTTATGATCTTAACCGAATTAAAATCGGTATCGGTAACAACAATGCGGTTATTTCCGGTATCGGCAAAAATTATATGCTTACCGAGCTCGTCGTAATATATGTCCTTGGGAGCGTTAAGGGTGCCCGCTTCGCCGAATTCGGATATTTCATACAGCGAATCGTAGGCGGCGGGAGAAATTTGCATTTTGCCCTCATAAGAATAGGTATAGGTTTCGTTATTCGAAACCGCCGCGGCTCCTACGGAGGGTACGGCTATGCACAGCACCGCAAAGAGGACTATGCATGATAAAATTTTTCTTTTCATACACAAGCCTCCTAATCCTTCATGCCGGAGGTCGCAACCGTTTCGACAACGTTGCTTTGAACCGTAACGAAGACGATTACGGGTACCAGCATCATAATAACGGTAGCCGCCGCCGCGGTGCCCTGACGCGCAATACCGCCCGCCATTATCTGCGAAAGCGCGTAGTTGAGGGTTTTAAGGTTTTCGCTTTGGATAAAGGTCGTGGCGCCCACTCCCCATAAGGATTGGAAAGAGAAGATAATGAGGGTAAGCCAGGCGGGCTTAACCAGCGGCATAACGAGGCGCCAGAAAATGAGGCTGTGACCCGCGCCGTCGATATGAGCGGCTTCAATCAAAACGTCGGGTATGTTTGCCTCTATAAACTGCTTCATAAGGTACAAGCCCAAAGAAGAGCCGAACGCCGGAACGATAAGCGCCCATTGGGTATTTATCATATGAAGCTTGCCCATAATCAAATAGTTGGGAATTCCGGTAACCGCGGTCGAAAACATAAGCGAAAGAACTATTACCTGAAAAATAAATTCGCGACCCGGAAATTTGATTTTTGCCAATGCGTAGGCGCAAAGAGAGGAAATTATAACATGTCCGCCCGTGCCGACTACGGCAACCGTAAGAGTATTTGCAAGGTATCTCGAAAAAGGCACCCAGCTGTCGCCCATCAGGGTAAACAGCGATTTAAAATTGGATAAATTGGGATTTTGCGGTAAAAAGGTAGGCGGATAAATCCACAATTCCGAAAGGGGCTTGAGCGAATTTGATACGGCGTAAACCATCGGCAATACCATAAACGCGCCTATAAGCACCAGAAAAATATTGATTACGATATTTCCGCCCAAGGAGCGGTTGAGGTATAATTTTTTATGCTTTCTTTTTTTAATCGCCAATTTTGCTATACCTCCTTAATCTCCCACTCCGGCGAGGAATTTTTGCATTATCTTGTTAAAGCCGATCATCATAAAGAAGAGTACCACGGCAATTGCCGACGCATAGCCCATTTCAAAACGGGTTGAGCCGTAGTCGGTCAAATGGTTCATTATGGTGTGGGCGGCATAATCGGTAGTGGGATAACCGCACAAAGCCGTTATCGCAGGGCCTATGGAGAAGGATGAGGTAATGCTCATAAGCGAGCTGAACATCATTTGAGGGCGCAGCAGCGGCATGGTGATATACCACAGCTCCTGCCATCTGTTTTTGATGCCGTCAATCGCTCCGGCTTCGTAATAGGTTCTGTCGATCCCCTGAAAAGCCGCAATCAAGCTTAAAAAGCCGGTGCCGAGGCTGGTCCAAAGGGATATTATGATTATTACCCAGATCATATAATCGGGGTTTGTAAAAAACTGTATCGGCTCGGTAATAAAGCCCAAACGGGTAAGAATGCTGTTGGCATAACCGTAATCGTCGCCGCTGAAGAAAATCGACCAGATAAGGTAGGCATTTCCCGAAATGGAGGGCGCGTAAAAAATCAAGGTGACGATCGATCGTATAACGGGCGAAAGCTCGTTAATAAACCAGGCGCATATAAGGCTCATCAAAAATCCGCCGGGGCCTAAAATGACTGCAAACACAATCGTGTTTTTTACACCGGTAACAAAAACACTGTCCGAAAAAAACAGTCTGCTGTAGTTGGCAAATCCCACAAATTTGGGCCACTCCAAAACGTTAAAGGAGGTGAAGCTGAAAATTATGGAAATTATAACGGGCAGAACCGTAAAGGTGAAAAAAATCAAGATATAGGGCAGTATAAATAAATATCCTATCTTTCCCCTGTTCATAGCCTGAAGTAAATTTTCACGCTTTTTTTTCATTATAGAATCAATCCAATCCAAATTCTTTGTGCTTGCGTGCGAGTTCCTCGTCCAATTCTTCAACGTAATCGGTCAAAGTTTCCGAAGGATTTTCCAAATTGTTGTATACGCGGTTAAACGCGAAGTTGATTACACGCGTCAGATAATAACCGCCGGGCATCTGCGGAACGGCAGTAACGTTATCCATTTGAGCAAGCAGCGCGTTTCTTTCGCTGTTGGTCCACGCCATATTAAACAATGCGTCGGTATTGGCGGTATTGACCTTGGCACAGCTGCCCAATATACTTTCCATTCGCTGTGCGAAGGAAACCTGAATATCGTCCGACATGTACCATTTGATAAAATTCCAGGCAAGCTCTTTGTTTTTGCTCGATTTCATCATCATAATATAGGTGATTGTCGAGGATGAAATATTATTGATACTGCCGTCCGGCTGTTCGGTTCCGGGAATGGGAACCATATTCCAACAGCCTTTGATTTCGGGCGCAAAGGCAACCAGCTGATTGTATTCGGTATAATAAGCAATAGCGCAGGGCATTTCGCCGCTTCTGAAGCGGTTGGAAAAGTTATATGTAACCGAGCAGTCGTAAAGGGTGAAATACTCGGTAAAATCGGTAAACTTCTCAAGCGCTTTATTGGAATTGATATTTGATTTTCGCAAATCGTCCGAATAAAGCTTGCCGCCGTCTTGATACAAAAGTGTCGAATAGAAAACCAAATCGTGCGGAATACCGATCTCAAGCGCATTTCTCTGCAATGAGGGTATCATATCGCAAAGCTCCTGCCAGGTCTTCGGTACCGTGTATCCGTATTCGTCGAAAATATCGGTCCTGTAAAAGAACATAAAGAAGGTGCTCGTCTGCGGAATACCGTATACCTTTCCGCCGTAGGTGGCAGGCTTGAACGCCGATTCGGGGAAGGATTTTGCAAATTCGTCAAAATCGGGAAATTCGCTAAAATCGACAACCGCGTTTCTGAGCGCGTAATCCATCGGAACCGACTCCAAATTATCGAGTACCACGTCGGGAGAAATTCCCGCAAGCACCGATTCGAGCAGGGTGCCGGTAACTATCTGAAGCTGTACCGCGGCATTGTTGCTTTTGGCAAAATCCTTGTTTATAAGCTCGCGGATGATTTCGCCCTGATCGCGTCCGGTCTGTATCCAGACCTTTAAGGCGTTCGCGCTTTTTTCGCCGCCTACGGAATCATAATCGGTAATGTAGGAGGACAAAAAGCTTCTCAAGCCGAAAAGGAAATTCTTAAAAAATCCGACGTCCGCTTTCGGAGTTTCGCCGCCCTGCGGTATTATATATATGCGGTCGATTTCCAGAGGCTGTTCCGCGGCGGTCAACAGCCATTCGCCCAAGGAACCCAGGTTCGATTTAAAGCGCTTGAAATGCTTGGCTATTTTTCGCGGATCCTTGGTCATTTCCTTTATCTGGAAAATGATCTTATCTATGACGGATACGTAACTGCCGTTTGCGCCGGCCTGCTTGTTTATATAATCGACGGAAGCCTGCATCCGCTCCCCTATCTGCTCTAAGAGCTCAAGCTCGCCGGGTATAAGCTCGTCAAAGTGATAATCGCGGTTAACGTCAAGATTGGTACCCGTAATAAGAACTATCTTACGCGCAATATCGTTAAGATCCTTTAAGGTTTCGGATATTGTGGAAACGATGTCGGCAACGTCGCCCTGAACCGCTTCGAGGCATATCTCGTGACTGCCCTCGGTAAGATAAAAAGCGAAGCTGTCGTCGCCGCCCAATTTATCGCATTTCCAATCATTGTCGTAATAAAAGCGCAGATTTGCCGCCTCCGCAAAGGGAAGCGTATTATCGATAGTGAGCTTTCGGCTTACGAATATACCGTCCTTAACGTTTTGAATGGAGCGAAGCGCAATTTCGTACATTCCGCTCTTTTGAACGTCAAATTTCCAAATTACGCGGTCGCCTACCGTTTTCCAGCTGTTGCCGCCCACGGTGTTGAGCTTTAAATTGCTGTCCGACTGCGGATAGGTTGCGGCGGAGGTTCTGTTGGACTGCGGCAGGAGTGTTACGGAATTTTTGTAATTGAATTTTTCGCCTTCGATTATAATAGTGTCGGCTTCGGGCGCGGTGTAACCCTTTGCTTTGCATTCCTCGAGATATTCCTTATAGGTTACGGGCTCCTTGTAGGAGGTAAAGGTGATCTCCCCTACTTTAAACGAACCGCGGACTCCCGAAAGGCGCAGAGTGTGAGCACCCGGCTTTAATACGAATATCAAAGGATGGGTTATGTAGCCGTCGGCGTCCGAAATTTCGGTGGTTTGCCAATCGGTCACCTGAGTGACCTCCGGCTTAATATCGTTGCCGGTGCCGTCGACCTCAAAATCGTCCGTGCTTTGCTCGTAAAGCCGCTTAAAGCTGAGTACCGACGCCTCGTCAAAAGGAATTTTTCCGTCTAAAGAAAGGCTGTAGTCGATATCGCCGCCGGCATTATCGGCAGCGGCATACTTAACCCTGATTATATATGCCGACTCTTTTTGCGTATTAAAGCGCCATTGCGCGTAACCGTTGTCGTTGACGGTAACGCCCTCCTTATCCGGGCTTGCGGGATATACGACGTCCTTGTTTGTAAGGGTAAATTCCGCACCGAACGAGAGGTCGGGATAGGCTTTGATATAATCGGTATAACCGAATTCCTTATCGTTTGACGTTTTGCCGATTTCGTCCGCCGAAACCGAAGCTTCGGCGGAAAAAACCGGTAGCGCAAAACAGGAGGTCAATACCGTTAATATAACTAAAAGACCGATGAGCTTTTTCATTATGTTAATTTAATCCTCCGCGTTTATTCTTTCGACGGGAAAGAACAACAAGAAGTATACTTCCGCCAATCAAAATAACCGATACTATGCAGGTGACTATAAGCACAATCCAATGTTCCTTTGCAATTGTGTCGATCATAACCTTTTGCTTTTTGATTATGCGGTTATTGATATATGTGGTGTTTTCCTCGGGAGTGAGAGTAATTATCTCCGCTTCCTCGTAATTGGTAATGTAGGTATCCTGCGTAGGCTGTTTTTGATTATTAACCGATGAGTTGTTATTGCCGGTATTTCCACCGGATTGAGGCTCGTCGATAACGGGATTTCCCAAATCTATGTCAAAGGTTTTGGCGATACGTATATTGTCAAGACCAAAGAGGAAATAATCCTGATAAGGACCGTAAACGGCAAACGGGGTATTCAAAGTTACCTCTATCGCGAAGGACTGAATACTCGACCAATCCGCCGACTGCTTGGAGTCTTCCTTTTTAAAGGAGCTTAAAGGAATATCAAAGCTGTTCCAGCCCAATTTAAAGGTCGAAGCCTTTATGTTGTAGATGAAGTTATCGCGGGAATTACGGGTATCGCTTGAGAGATAAACCTTGAAATCACAGGTTTTTACCAAATCAAGATCGTCGACAAACAAATCAAATCTTATGCTCTTTGACGCGGAAAGATCGGCGGGAGCCGCAAAGAGGAATCGGTGAGAATTCATTGCCGCCGTTTCTCTGTTGGTAACCTGTAAAAATGCGGCGCCCTTACCCTCGGTCTTGTAATCGGTGCTGAAATAAGTGTTGGAGGACGACCAGATACCTACCTCGGAGGTATTGGCGGAATCACAGTCGCTGACGTAGCGCGCGTCTTTATCGGGCATAGCAGGCTTATCCTTATCGAACGCCAAAGCGGCGCGTTTTCCAAGGCACATATTGGCGATTATCATGCGCTTGCCCCTGAGATTACCGTCTATAAAGAAGCGGCAAATTGTCGAAGGATCAAAAGCTGTGGCAGTCTGTGAAGCAAAATTCGCTATGGGTATTCTTATATGAGTCCATTCGTTCGTATTTACGGAGAACGGCGCGGTGCCTCTTCCGTTTTCGGAAGCAAAGAAATCGTAATCGCGGTTGCAAAGCTTGAAGTTGGTATCGAGTACGGGAGTATACTTAGGATCGCTCTCGTCGCATACAAGATAGGCGTCAAACTCTAAATAATCCGCTTTTGTGGCGTCGTAGGCTTCGCCCTCGGGGCTGTACATTGTTCTGGAGGAGCCGTCCGGCATTTGTTGTTGATATCTGATATCCGGAAGATCGTCGAATGTAACGTCGTTATCGTAAAATTCGTTATATCTTATGGTTACGTCGCTCCATTTAACCAAGAAGTTCGAATCTTTGCCCAAATCCACTACGTCCTTTGTCGGAGCGGCGGGCGCCGTAATTTTTGTAAAGCAGAAATTCTTAATTACATAACGCGAATTTGCAATAACGTTATCGAGCAATATGGAGGCAACGTTCTTTTTATCGCCGCCACTCGAGAGCGCCGCGACGAGCATTCTTACATGCTGTACGCTGTTATACGAGCAGGCTCTTCTGCCGAGAATTTTCCTGCCGGAAGTATCGACAAAGTAGAGATCCATACTTTCGGGCAATACCGTGGAATCCAATGGAGTATCTATATAAATATCAAACTCAACATAGTCGTAATTCTCTAAATTACAGGTTTCGCCCAAAGGAGTAGTCGTATCGGCGGGCACATTATTTGATACGGCGGTATAGTAATCGATTTTAACGTCGTCAAAGGTTTTTACGGCGTTGTAAGGATAGCCGTCCTTTATATCTATATTCGTATCGGTAAGGTAGAAGTTTGCAAGGAAATAGCGGGTATCCTTATATAATTCGGAAATATTTACAGCCGCTACCTTAGTAAAATCAAAACCGTCCTCGGCTTCAAAAGCTTTTACGAAAACCTTAACGTTTACCCATTCCTCGGGTTTTACGACTATATCGTAAGAGGCGGTTTTGCCGGCGGCGTCTTTAAGGTTTAATTTTAAATTCTGAACGTCGTCGGTTACCGAAGCGCAGTAAACGTCGACTACCACGTGCTCGTTTTTGGAAATATCGGCAAAGCTCTCAAATTCGTGATATTCCAATGCGGTGCCGTTATCGGTGCTGAAGTAATTCTCGAGAATACCCTCGGCGGGCTTGCTTGCCGCGTCGTCGGGAATTTTCGGAGCGTCAACCGACGCGGTCTTAAGGAGGAGGTTGCAAAGAACGTAGCGATAACCGTTTTCGGTGCCCATGATCCTTACGCCGGAAATTTTATCGGTTTTACAGTCCTTAACCTTCAAATAGGTTACGGGTATTTTAATATGGTTCCAACTGTCGGTTTTGATATGTAATTTATACGAAGCGGTATTGCTGCCGAATTTCGAATCGGAATTACAGTCAATATCGGTAAAAGCGACCGTCGGAGAAACGTAGATCGATTCTTCGATGGTATTTAAAACGTAAATGTCAAATTCGATAAAGTCCTTGCTTAAAATATCTACGGTATCTATATCGTCAAAGGCAAAAATCCGAGAATTGGCAGAGTTCTTGTCATTGTCCACAAGGTCTATTCTTTCCGCCAGATAGTCGATATTACCCGTCGGAATTTCTTCGGGTCTTTTTATACCGGTAAGGCAAAGATTTATGCATTGATATTGAATCCACGGTTCGGGATTGTTTATTCTGTAGCCGACAACGTTTTTCATATCGATGCCCTCGGCTTCAAAATCGTCGGTGGCAATTTTAATATCGGTCCAACGGTTGCTTGCGATATTAAAAGAATGAGTGGCTATACTGCCGTCGGCGTCGAACAGAGCTATCTGAACCCTGCCGGAAAAATTAGCGGAGGGGATTATAAGCATATCAAATTCGAAATAATCGTAATCCGCGCTCGTAAAATCAACCGACTGTGAAAACTCGGTTTCGGAATCCTCCGCCTTCGGAGTCATTCCCTGGAAATCAAGATTGGCGTTAAGCTCCAATACGGTTCTCGGCGGATATTCCGTAGGAACGTCCTCCTCGGGGTCTACCGCCCCGGTAATAAAGCCTAAGGGTAATTGTGCACAAAGAATTATTGCCGTAAGTAAAATGATGAATAAACTCGTAAACTTCTTTTTCATGGAATTTACCTCCGAAATAAATACATATTATAATAATGTACAATTCTCTAACTTTATTTTATACATTATTAGATAAATTTGCAATACACAATATTTTGTTTTACATATACAGAATTGACTTTTTTGTATAAATATTCTATATTCTTTGTATTGACTGTGCGGTTTTTTTATTATATAATACAAGTAAAGACAGAATATCACCCTAAAAGGAAGTAAACGTATGGATTTCTCGATGGAAGAAATAGAGAACCATTTAAACAAAAGTTATTCGGTTGAGTGGGGCGATTTGGAATTTGCCGAAAATGAATGCCTTATAAAACCGCATTGGCATGAAAAGTATGAATTTATTTTCGTAAATAAGGGCAGCGTGAAATTCATTATAGACAATCAGGAATATTTCGCCCCCGAAAACTCCATCATATCCGTATCGCCCAATATGCTTCATACGGGCTGGGCGGGCAGTACGGGATGCAACATTTTCAACGTGACCTTCAATCATAAATATCTTTTGGACGATTCGGTTTACGAGCAATCGCTTAAAAACAGCTTTATAAATCATACCATTGAGATCGAGCCGATAATAACCGATCCCACCGCCGTAAGCTATTTTAAAAATATATGGAACAATCGAAACAACGATATTATATCAAAGCCTATTTTGGAAAAAGGGCTTATATGCATTTTCTTTTCCTATCTTGTTGAAAATTTTTCTACCAACCATATTCTCAACAAATCCAAAAGCGCCAAATTCAACAGTATTCTCGAATACATAAACCAAAACTACACCAATCAGATAACCACCGAACAAATCGCCGAGCATTTTTCATACAACAAATCGTATTTTTGCAGAAAATTTCAGGAAAACACGAAAATCACGCCTACCGAGTATATACTTCGCCTGCGGATAAACCACTCGCAAAAGCTTATGACCACAAGCTCGCTTTCGCTTAACAGCATAGCCGCGCAAAGCGGATTTGCTACATATCCGTATTTTTCCGCAAAATTCAAACAGCTTGTCGGTATCTCGCCCGTCGAATGGCGAAATAAATTTATAAACAATCAAAAGAGCTGAAAAATCCGGGCTGCGTAAGCAGTCCGGATTTTAGACGTTAGACGTTAGACATTAGACATTAGACATTAGACATTAGACGTTAGAGTCTGAATCGACCTTTTTTGGGGTATGCGTTGTATATGCCGGGGTCGGTGCTTACAAGTACGGTTTCCTGTCCGATTACGGTAATGTCGCTCCAGGGAATAATTATATCCTCTTCCCTGCCCAAAATTCCGAAAAGCCGCAATCTTCCCGGAATTACGACCGATTGCAGGCTGCCGCTTACCGTATCGAACTGAACGTCGTTTATATAGCCCAATACACATCCGTTTTTGACGCATACAACGTTTTTGTTTCTGAGCTCCGCTATTCTGCAACACATATTTATCACCGATAAATATATATGCCGCGCGGGGGCTATTTATTAATCCTCGAAAACCAAATCTCCGTCGTCATCGTCGCCGTCTTCATTTTCGCCGGCATTTTCGGCGTCTTCTTCGTCTTCGCCATCTTCGTTTTCGTCGTCCTCGCCGGGGATTTCAATTCCCAAATCCCTCCGTCTTTGAATATCCTCGTCCGGATGCTCGAGATAATATGGATCGATTATATATTTTCTTATTGCCGGGAAGGTAAAGAACTGTATGAGCAAAAACCTAAACGCCGGAAAGGTGCAGATATAAAGCATAAATTCGATCGAAATAATAAGCATAAACGCCCTTATGGACATCGAAAAAGCGAGCACGAGTATACCGATATAAACGGCGTACACCAGCACCAGCGAAAAAAAGCAGCCGAGGTTTTTAAACAGATTGATAAATGTGAACCTGAAGCTGTTGAGGTAGATCTGTTTAAGGGTGAACTTAAAGGTGATCATCAGCGTCCAAATATAAAAATTCATCACGGTGAATATAAATAAAATCGACAGTGAAATACCCAAGCCCACGGTACCCATTACGCCGCCCGAGGTCCAGAAAAAATGAATGTCGAACAGCATAATCACATAAATCAGGGCGTTAATAATTCCCGCCGGCAAAGCCTGTTTCCAATTCTTTTTTACGGTTTCGAAAAAATCGCTCAGACCGAAGGAATGCTTGTCGCGCGCAATGTTACGGGTGACGTTTGTAATACCGACCGCCGCAAGCCCGCTTGACAAAACGGGAAGCGATATTAACGAATAGACCAAATTGATTGTAATGAATTTCCAAAAATTACGAAAAAAGGTTTCAAAGAAAACTATAAAAGCCTTCTTTTTGGGAGCATTCTTATCGATGCCCGGGCCCTCTTTTTCATAATTGAACAAACCGAAAAATCCCGCCATAAAATCACCTTAATATTATTTTTTATCCTTTTTATCCTTTTTATAAACTATCAATTCGCTTACGTAAATACCCTTAAAGCCCAAAATATACGAAATATGGCATATTAACGGTATTATAAATTGCAAAATGAATAAAATTATAAATCCTATAACCGAAAGCTCGTTTACATAGGTTGCCTTACCCACAACCAGGCTTATAAATCCGAATGACGGCGCGTTGAGCAGCTCGTATAACGACAACGGCATTTTAGCCGACAAGCCGTTTTGGGTAATCAGGACGAACAAATACAAAATAAGGGAGGGTATTATCGTAAAAAGCCCGATTTTAAAGCCCTTAAGCGTGTCCTTGGTCGCGTGCTTAAAGCGTACCAGGTTGCTGTCTTTGAACCCTATGCTCCAAACGGTAGAATATATAAAAGAAGCGAGCAGCATTATACAAAACAGCTGTGTTACAAGCATTGTAACGGTATCGCCCTTTTTCGACAATTGCTTGAGGACGGATTCCTCTATAGTATAGCCCTCGGCTTCGTATTTTGCGCGTTCGGTATCCTCGCCGTCGGCATAGTAATATGTATAAAGATTTTCGCGCGTTTCACTGTTTTCCTTGGTACCTACCGCAATATATCCCACTTTTTTGGAAAAAAGTCCGTTTGCGATGACGGATATCGAAAGTACGACAATAATGCACATAAAGCCTATCATAATAAGCTTTGCGAACAGCTTTGCCGCGGTTTTTATAATTTCTTTCATTTTATCACCCGTTTAATAAATGTCCGAATATCCACTTTATTATATTCCAATATTTTAAAAAAAGCAAGAGATAAAAGCTTATCTCCCGCATTTTTAAAACTTTATTCACAGAATTACCGTAAGTGCCGCGGCTCCCGCCGCAATAATCAGCAATAACGCCGCCGCAAAAAGGGCTATTCTTTTATATCTCAGGCGGTACCCTTTACGACGGCTTTTTTTGTGAACGCCGGTACTGTAATCAAAGGAAAACGAGCTCACGGCTTTTTTTAACTGCTTCGCGCTTAAGGTTCCGTATTTCGGAGTGACGTAAAAAACCACCTTTTCAAAAAGCTCGCTTCCGGTATTGTTAACCTCGATAACCATTTTGCTTACGCCTTTAACCATAATCTTGCCCCTTTTTTTATTCTGAAAAGAGTTTGGACAAAAACGGTAAAAATTATTCGGTTAACATAAAAATGTGGATAACTTGGTGGAAAAGGTGCATAAACCCCCATTTTACGCGGAAAAAGTTATCAACATATCCACTTTTTTGTCGAATTATGTAAATCCAGATTAATAAATCCTGCCGGTCAAAAAAGCTATCGTACGCTCTACCGACTCCAAAACCTCCTTGGAACTGTTCTCGGCGCCGGCGGAACGGTAATCGTAAATTTTGCAATAATCGGATAAATTTTCGTAAACCGTTTTGGAATAATCGGAGGTTATGCGGGTGATATTTTTCAAAAAATCACCGTAGTAGGAGTGCATTTTCCGCTTGTCACAGCCGTTTACAAGCCTTTCGTAATGCGGCAGACAAAACGCCGGCTGAGAATTAAAAAGCTCCCTGAAATCGCGCTCGTTTTCGTAACAGCGGTAAATTGTATCGATCATACGCGAAATACCGTACTCGGTTTTATCGCAAATAAAGCAGGTTTCGGTAACGGTTTTGGCTTTCTCCCCCTTTTTTGCGGGAGTGTTAAATAAGCCCTTCGAAAAGACGTTTTTATTGATTTCGGCAATGTGAGTCTGGAGCATAAGGGCTAATTGAAGCCGCCCCTTGTGAGCCGTCATTTTATCGTAGTGCGCTTCGCAAAAGCCCGTCCTGTTGGTTTCTATCCGCACGTCGGGCTCCATCATAGCGTCACCCATAATATAATCGATTATCCTCTCCTCTACCGTGTGGTGCATACGGCAAATCGGGCAGCCGTCTTTGACTTCGAAAATCTCACTTACGGGGATGGTACAAATATCGTCTCTCATAATACGCTCCTTAAATTTGTTTACATTTTGTCGAAAATAGGTTATAATATACGCGTGACATCGGTTCCACCGCTGTCCAAAACTACGTTTTGCCTCCCTTTCGGGAAGACGCGTGCCTTCACGGCCTCGCAAAAACATCCTTGCGAGCAAATGTTTTTGCTTCGTGGTATAATAATAAAATAAAGCTTTCAATCGGTGATAATATGATAAAATACGAGTATAAAAACGGTAATATTTACGTTTACGGAGTTGAAAATTTGGATTTGGCTCACACGCTTGACTGCGGTCAGGCATTTCGTTGGAAAGAAATCGCCGACGGCGCCTGGCAGGGAGTCGCCTTTAACAAATATTTAAAGCTTGAAAAGCTTCCGGACGGCGCCCTCGTTTTATACGGTACGAGCAAAGCGGATTTTAATAATCTATGGTGTGATTATTTCGATCTGAACCGCGATTACAACGGTATTATCGAAGGGATAAGCTCAAACGATATACTCAAAAAAGCGTCCGAATACGGCAGTGGAATAAGGGTACTTAACCAAGAGCCGTGGGAAACCTTATGCTCCTTTATAATTTCACAAAATAACAATATAAAGCGGATAAAGGGCATAATCGGCAGACTTTGCGAGAATTTCGGCGAGCCGAAGGACGGTTACTACACTTTTCCGAAAGCCTCAAAAATCGCGGATTTGTCCGTCGACGATTTAGCCGTTTTGCGCGCCGGCTTTCGGGCAAAGTACATACTCGACGCCGCGAAAAAGGTCGCAAGCGGCGAGGTTGCTTTATCGTCGCTTTATGATATGCCCACCGACGACGCCCGAAACGAGCTTATGAAAATAAGCGGCGTGGGGCCTAAGGTAGCCGACTGCGTTCTCCTCTTTTCGCTTAAGCATACCGACGCATTTCCGAAAGACGTCTGGATAAAGCGCGCTATGGAGGTGCTCTTTAAGGGTGAATTGCCGCCGGAAGCGAAAGAATACGCCGGAATAGTCCAGCAGTACATATTCTTTTACGCAAGGGAGACGAAGCTTAAATTTGACTAATAATTTTCGGTAAATAAATGTATTTCGCCGCCGTCTTTATCCCGCCATCCGGGGATTGCCGCCGCGTTTACGTTATGCAGGCTTCGAAAAATATTGTCGTCCGCCTGCGGGTTTTGCTTCTTTATCTCGGCGATAAGCGCCTTTATTTCTTTCCTTTTGGACTCAAGCTCGATATCCGCGCTTTTTGCGGTAAGCTTGCAGGCGCATTGCAGAAATTTAAGTTCGTTATACTCCGCCCATGAAATTATATCCTTTTCCTTGACCTTGTAAAGCGGGCGGATAAGCTCCATACCCTCAAAATTAGTGCTGTGAAGCTTGGGAAGCATCGTTTTTATTTCGGACGAATAGGTCATACTCATAAGCAGAGTCTCGATAACGTCGTTAAAATGGTGCCCGAGCGCTATTTTATTGCAGCCCAGCTCCTGCGCGCTGCTGTATAAAAAACCCCGCCGCATGCGGGCGCAAAGATAGCAGGGCGCTCCGCCCGCCTTGTCGGTCACATCGAAAATATCGCTCTCGACAATCTTGGCGTCGATTTGCAAAATTTCTAAATTCTTTTCGATAAGCCTGCGGTTTTCCGCGTTATAGCCGGGATCCATGACAAGGTACTCAAGCGTAAAGGGAATTTTGCTGTAAAGCTGTAATTCGCGCATACAGCAAGCCAGAAGCGCCGAATCCTTTCCGCCGGATATGCATACGGCGATCCGGTCGTTTTCGTTTATAAGCTCGTATTCCCGTACGCTGCCTACGAAGTTATTCCATATCTGTTTTCTGTATTTTTTGATAATACTTCTTTGTATTTCCCGATATTTTTCCAAAGCTTTAGCCAACTTCATCACCGAATAATAAAAATCTCTGCCGCAGTTATACATTTAATTATAACTGCAACAGAGATTTTTTTCAATAGTTTTAATTATTTACCGTATTTTTCGCGGGGAACGTAGCTTGTATGAAGGTCATGGTGAGCCTTGTGGCCGCCGAAGCCGTCATACCACTCGCTGTAAAGGGTTTTGATAACCGGAGATTCGTGCGATTTACGGATAGGCATCGAAGCGTCCTGATCGTAAAGCGCCTTTGCACGGATCGCCTTAAGATCGACCGTATCGCGTACCTTTTGCGGTTGTATGGGCTGACCGCCGCCGTTTACACAGCCGCCGGGACATCCCATGATCTCGACAAAGGTCCAACCCTCGGGATTGCCCGCCTTGATTTTATCCATAACGACCTTGGCGGCAGCCGCGCCGGAAGCAACGGCAACCTTAATATCGTTTCCGCCGATGTTAACGACAGCCTCTTTAAGACCTGCGGTACCGCGAACGGCTTCGAAATCGACCTCGGTATTATCCTTGCCCGTAAGCCAATCGTTGGCGGTACGAAGCGCCGCTTCCATAACGCCGCCGGTAGCGCCGAATATAACCGCCGCGCCGGTATCGTCGCCGAGCGGATTGTCGAACTCTTCGTCCGGAAGAGAGGTAAAGCTTATACCCGCGCGCTCTATCATACGCGCAAGCTCTCTTGTGGTGATGCTGATATCAAGATCCGGAACGCCGGCAGCGGACTGATCCTCTCTGCCGATTTCAAACTTCTTGGCAGTACAGGGCATTACCGATACCGAAACGATATCCTTGGGATCTATACCCGCTTTTTCGGCGTAATAGGTCTTTATAACCGCGCCGCCCATCTGCTGAGGCGATTTGCAGGTAGAAAGATGCTTTATCATATCCGGATAGTAGTATTCGCAGAACTTAACCCAGCCGGGCGAGCAGGAGGTTATCATCGGAAGTACGCCGCCGTTTTTAATGCGCTCGACAAGCTCGTTTGCCTCCTCGACTATGGTAAGGTCGGCAGAGAAGTCGGTGTCGAAAACCTTGTAAAATCCGAGTCTGTGAAGCGCGGCAACCATTTTGCCCTCTACGTTGGTGCCTATCGGCATACCGAAGCATTCGCCGAGAGTCGCGCGAACCGAGGGAGCGGTTTGAACGATAACGTACTTCGAAGAGTCCGCCAGAGCCTCCCAGATTTTATCGGTATCGTCCTTTTCGGTCAAAGCGCCGGTGGGACAAACTACGGTACACTGACCGCAGGAAATACAGGGAACCTTAGAAAGGCCTACTTCAAACGGAGTGCCTATGCTCGTATCTATACCGCGGTTATTTGCGCCGATAACGCCGACGTACTGCTCGTTGCAGGCGGCTACACAGCGGCGGCAAAGTATACACTTGTTGTTGTTTCTTACAAGATGCGGCGTGCTGTTGTCAAGCTCATAGGTGGGCTTAAAGCCGCCGAAAGCGTTTTCGTCTACGCCATAATCGCGGCAGAGCTTCTGCAATTCACAGTTTGTGGAGCGAACGCAGGAAAGACATTTTTTATCATGGGTGGAAAGTATAAGCTCGAGTGTGGTTTTTCTCGCTTTTTGGATTTTTTCGGTGTTGGTGAGCACCTCCATACCGTCGCTTGCGGGGTAAACGCAGGCGGTAACAATGCGAAATCCCCTGCCCTCGTTTACTTCTACAACGCAAATACGGCAAGCGCCTATTTCGTTTTTATCCTTCATAAAACACAGCGTAGGAACTTCTACACCTGCGGCGCGAGCAGCATCTAAAACAGTAGAGCCCTTCGGTACGCTGACGCTTATACCGTTAATTTTAACATTAATCATATCCATTTTATCAAGGCTCCTTTCTTATATTTTGCTAATTGCTTTAAACTTACAGTTGCTCATACAAACGCCGCACTTAACGCACTTCGAAGGATCGATTTCATAAGACGGAAGCTTATGACCGGGAGCAACGTAATCGGTTTTGGATATTGCATTTGCAGGACAGTTTTTGGCGCACAAGCCGCAGCCGATACATTTATCTTTATCGATGGTGAATGTGAGCAAATTCTTACATACGCCTGCGGGGCACTTTTTATCAACCACGTGAGCTACGTATTCGTCACGGAAGAAATTAAGGGTTGCAAGCACGGGGTTGGGGGCAGTCTGACCGAGTCCGCACAGAGAATTCTGCTTGATATAGCGGCACAGCTCCTCGAGCTTGTCAATATCCTCAAGCGTTCCCTTGCCGTCGGTAATTTTATCGAGCATCTCAAGCAGACGCTTGGTACCTACGCGGCAGGGAGTACATTTACCGCAAGATTCGTCAACGGTAAATTCGAGGAAGAACTTAGCCATATCGACCATACAAGTGTCTTCGTCCATAACGATAAGTCCGCCCGAGCCCATCATACAGCCGATAGCCGTAAGGTTATCGTAATCAACCTCGGTATCAATAAGCGAAGCCGGAATACATCCGCCGGAGGGACCGCCCGTTTGAGCGGCTTTGAACTTTTTGCCGTTCGGAATACCTCCGCCTATTTCCTCAATAATTTTGCGCAAGGTGGTACCCATCGGAATTTCCACAAGGCCCGTATGCTTGATTTTTCCGCCCAGAGCGAATACCTTCGTGCCCTTCGATTTTTCGGTACCCATCGATGCGAACCAATCGGCGCCGCGAAGAATTATCTGCGGAATATTGGCAAAGGTTTCAACGTTGTTTTCAACGGTAGGCTTGCCGAAAAGTCCTTTAACCGCAGGATACGGAGGACGGGGTCTCGGCTCGCCGCGGTTGCCCTCGATAGAGGTCATAAGCGCGGTTTCCTCGCCGCAGACAAAGGCGCCGGCGCCGAGGCGGATATGAAGGTTGAAATCAAATCCGGAATCAAATATATTTTTACCCAAAAGTCCGTATTCACGCGCGTCGTCAATCGCTTTTTGCAGACGTTTAACGGCTATCGGATACTCGGCGCGAACGTAAACGTAACCCTCGGTTGCTCCTATCGCATAACCCGCAATAGCCATAGCCTCTACCAGGCAGTGAGGATCGCCCTCCAAAACCGAACGATCCATAAACGCGCCCGGGTCGCCTTCGTCGGCGTTGCAGACTATGTACTTTTGATCCGCCTTATTCGGCGCGCAGAGCGACCATTTGAGTCCTGTCGGGAATCCGCCGCCTCCGCGTCCGCGAAGCCCCGAATCCTTAACTATCTGTATAACCTCGTCGGGAGTCATCTCGGTAAGTACCTTACCGAGCGCCGCATAACCGTCCATCGCGATATATTCCTCGATATTTTCGGGGTCTATAACACCGCAGTTGCGAAGTACGACACGGTTTTGAGACTTATAGAAGGTCGTATCGCTGAGAGCTACGGTAGCCGCGTCGGCGATTTCGGAAGCGGCGTCGGTATCGTTGTATACCAGGCGCTCTACCCGTCTTCCCTTCAAGAGGTGCTCCTCGACTATTTCTTTTACATCCTCTTCGGTTACGCGACTGTAGAAGGTTCCGTCCGGATAAACGATAACCACGGGGCCTAACGCACAAAGGCCGAAACAACCCGTCTGTACGATTTTAACCTCGTCGGAAAGCCCGAAAGCCTCGATATTGGCGGCGAAAGCTTCCTGTATTTTTTTACTTCCCGAAGAAGTACAGCCTGTACCGCCGCAAATAAGGACATGTGCACGAATCATATAACTATACCTCCAATTTATGCATTAAGATCGGAAATAGTGTAATCGGCTACTACTTTTCCACCCTTAATATGCTCTTCGACAACGCGTTTCGCCTTGTCTGCATCCATTTTCACATAAGTGACCTTTTCCTTGCCGGGTTCAAAAACCTCAACGATGGGCTCGTATTGGCAAAGACCTATACATCCCGTTTGCGAAACGGTAACCTTATCGGCAAGCCCGCTTTCGTTTACGGCTTCAACAAGCGCGTTAAGCACGGGACGTGCGCCCGCCGCAATACCGCAGGTCGCCATTCCTACTACGACGCGAAGCTCATTGCTGCCCTCGCGAAGGACAACTTTATTCTTCATCTTGTCTTTAATTGCCTGTAATTCAGCCAATGATTTCATATATATCTTCCTTTCGTACTCAAATTTACAATCGTATTTTTTGAATGTAAGTTTTTATTTATATTGATCTTTTAAATATTCTTCTATCCACTTTATAACTTCGTAAGTGTTTAAAGGGACTCCCTCCAAAACCGTTCTCAGCTCTCTCGTATCAAGATGCACCTCTTTATCCCCCGTTTTATGGAAAAAAACAAAATCGGAATCCGGATGCCCCTGTATTAAAGTGGTAATGCTCGCGACCGCGTCGCCCAAAGGGATACAATCTATATGATTTTTATAAAACTTTGCGGTCACCTTTGTGCCGTGATCCTGCGGATAATCGGATATATGCCTCGACTCGATATTAAAGCTGCCGCCCGTCATTTCGGCCTCGAGCTTCAAAAGCGATATGCCCATTCCCACCTTTCGCGTGGTTCGTGTGGTATAAAAAGGGTCGGCGGCGGTTTTCAGAACCTGCTGCGTCATACCGCAACCGTCGTCGGCTATCGTAAGCACAAGGGTTTTGTCATCTTCGATTATGGAAATTTCGGTCAGAAGCGCGCCCGCTTTTAACGAATTTTCCGCAATATCAAGGATATTTAAAGATAATTCCTTCATGACTTCTCCCTTAAATATTCAATAACGTATTCGCCCGCGTTAAGGTTGTTCTCCGGAATATCCGGAAGGGTCAAATACTCGCACGGTTCTTTTATATCCCAAAGATAATGCGCGTCGGAGCTTACAATCATCCGCTCCTTCGGTAATTTGCTCAAAAGCGACATATCCGACAAAAGCTCCTTATTGTGAACCTCCGCACAGGAAAATTCGGGAGTTTTGGGAAAAGCGCCCAAAACCGCGATTACACTGTTGGAGGAACGATCAATATGCGCGGGATAACAAATTCCGCCGAAGCTTTCCACGAGCGCCGGAGCCTCCTCAAAAGCCACCGTCGTCGCGTTTATAAGCATATTTTCTTCCGTTGCGATGATATTATCCTCGCTGTCGCAAATTAATTGATTACCGAAAATATCGGCACGGTTGGGAATAAGTATTCGCCGCTTTTCGATTTCGCGGTCAAACTCTAAAGACGAATTTATCGACGGAAAAAGGCATACGACATGAATATCCTCCGCAGTCGTAAGCTCCATACCGGCGACGGGTAAAATCCCATGCCGCACTGCCGCCTCAAAAAAAGCGGGACAGTTTTTGCAGCTGTTATGGTCGGTAAGCGCCATAATATTAAGACCGTTAAGCTCTCCCATACCCGCTATGCTGTCCGGCGTGGAAGAGTCATCCCCGCAGGGCGACAGGCAGGAATGTATGTGCAAATCGTAAAAATACCGTTTCATAATAATGTGCTTAACATTACCGCTGTCTCATACATACCGACGGGCGATGAAATAATATTTATATTTTTTTGCTTTGCGGTCTCGATTACGTCCTGCTCCAAAGCGACGTTTTCAGCGAGAATAATGCAGGCGGTGTCTGCGAGAGAGGCTACCGCCAAAATATTGACGTTGGACATTATTGTGATCCAGGCGTTGCCCGAAGAAGCGCGCCCCATAACCCAGCTCAAAAGATCGCCGATATAAACGCCGTCTATCTCGCGGTTCGGCTCGGTTATAACGACGGGAGCGAAAAATTCGGTACCCGATAATTTTCCTACCGTCATCCGTCATCGCCGCCTTTGTGATTTTTATAAGTTTTGATAAGACAGTCCTCTATAGACGCCTGATTTTTGATTATATCCTCCGCAAACGCGCGGCAATTCGGAGCGCCGCATGAGCCGCAGTCTATGCCCGGCAGCTCCTGCCGCAGCTTCTGTATTTCGGACATCATTCGCATAGATTCCGCCATGCTGTCGCTGAGTCTCGAAATAGGCTTGTACTCGGGCAGGTCGTCGAACAAAATATCCTCCGGTAATTTTCGCTCTTCCGATTTTGAAAGAAAATTCTGCGATACCGGCAGATATTTTCGCAAGGTTTGCAGCCGCGCCTTGGCGATAAACGGATTTTGAATGGTTAAAACGCCGCCTACACAGCCGCCGGCGCAGGCGTTAAGCTCGATAAATTCGAGCGGAGGAATATTGCCGTTTTCAACCTGGTCAAGGACGCGAATAACGTTTTCTATACCGTCCGCCGCCAAATAACTGTCGTTAAAAATAGCGGTCGCTTCCCCGCCCGTGGCAGCCCAGCCTATTCCTATAATACCGGAATGCGAAAGGGATTTCACCTCGTCGCCGTATTTCATCGCGGAAATAAGCTGGAAATAAATATCGTTTATGGATACCACAAGGTCAACCTTGCTTTTATAACCGGCAAATCCGTTTTTAACGTAGCTCACTTTAGCGGGGCATGGCGATATAAAGCATACGCCGATATCCCCGTCAGTAAGCTCCGGGTGCTCCTCGAGCGCTTTTTTACGCGCCATCGCGGCGGCGACCTCCATGGGAGGCAGTATATGTATAATGTTGGCTTTAAGGGACGGAAACCGCAGTCCTATCAAGCGCAAAATGGCGGGACAAGCCGAGCTTATAGCCGGCTTTTTGACGTTTTCATCCTTCAAATAAATTCTCGTATAAGCCGAAACTATTTCGGCGGCGCGCGAAACCTCAAAAACGTCGTCAAAACCGATTTTCAAAAGACCGTCAAGAACAAAATCAACATCGTCCAGATTATCAAACTGTCCGTAAAGAGTGGGAGCCGGCAGGGCAATTTTCCATTTGAATTTATCCATACCGGAAAGCTTGCCGCATTTGGCTTTTTTCGCATTATTCGGGCATACGCGTATACATTCGCCGCAATCGATGCACCGTTCCTGATTGATGACGGCATGATTATCGCGAATACGTATAGCTTCTGTGGGACAATGCTTCAAACAGGTGGTACATCCGTTGCATTTATCAAAATCCAAATAAACTGAATGTTCATATATGTTCATAAATATACCTGCCGAAAAATCAGTTAATATTAACCCTCATAGTGATATCGGTGCCTTCGCCGACTACAGACTGAACGGTCATATAATCGGTATACCGCTTCATATTCGGAAGCCCCATTCCGGCGCCGAAGCCCAAGGAACGAATCGTATCGGTAGCGGTGGAAAAGCCCTCCTGCATAGCCTGATCGATGTCCTTTATTCCGGGGCCGTGGTCCTTAAGGATTATTTCAATGTAATCTTCGGTTACGTTGACGTCGGCAGTGCCGCCGCCCGCGTGAATAACCATATTGATTTCGCCTTCGTACATGGCGATGGAAACGCGCCGTATAATTTCGGGCGGAAGCCCTAACTGCCTTAAATTCTTTTTCACCTGAACCGACGCCTGACCTGCCGAGGTAAAATCCTCATGGTCTACGTCGAAGTGGAAATTAAGTACCTCAGACATTTTTGACTCTGTTTCCTACAAGTCCGTTGGTAAAAAGTATACCGCAGGCCTCGTACATTCTTTTTTTGGTCGCCATTAAAACAATTCCGCTTTCCTTTGCAAGCTCAATCATTTCGGCAGTCGGGATTTTTGAGCGAACAAAGACTATGCATTTCATATCCATCATTTCGGCAGTACGAACCACCTGTGAATTTACAAGACCTGTAAGCAATACCGCCTGATCCTTAACGTAAGCCAAAACGTCGCTCATCATGTCGCTTCCGCAAGCGGAGTAAACATGACGCGTAAGCTCTTCCTCACAGCAAATTACGTCTGCTTCCAATAATTCTTTGATAGTACTGATTTTCATAATACAAGCCTTATCCCTTCGGGAAGAAATTTTAATTAACCGGCAAATCCGTATTTTTCGAGAATACCGTCGACGTCGTCAACCGTAAGGCGACCGTATACCTCGTCGTTCACGGTAAGAACGGGAGCCAACCCGCAGGCGCCTATGCAGCGGCAGGCAGTAAGCGAAAACTTACCGTCGGCGGTACATTCATCCGCACCGATTCCGAGCTTTTCGCTTAACTTATCGAAAATATCGCCCGAACCCTTCACATAGCAAGCCGTACCGAGACATACGGAAATGTTGTAATCACCCTTGGGTGAAAGTGAAAACTGAGCATAAAAAGTAGCTACACCGTAAACCTTTTCAAGCGGTACGTCCATACCCTCCGCTATCATGGTCTGCACTTCTATGGGAAGATAACCGTAAATTTCCTGAGCTTCCTGCATAACCGTCATCAAAAGACTTTTGTCATGAGCGCTCGATTCGATTATTTCCCTCAGCTTTTTTTCCTGTTCAGCCGTTCCCTTAAAAGGGAGTTTACTGATCTTCTTCAGCATGAAACCGAATCCTCCTCTGAATAGTTATATATGCATACCTTACCGAAAATTCAATAAGATAATATCATACAAAGTAATTATAACATACAAATTATAATTTGAAAACCCTTTTTTATTAAAAAAAGTTATTTTTTTAACAAAACCGTCGAAAAAATTAAAATACCAAAAAAATAAGGCTGCCTACCTTTAAGTAGAACAGCCTTTTATGCTTTAAAATTATTTAACCATACCGGCAACTTCGGCGGCAAAGTCGTCTACGCGCTTTTCGATGCCCTCGCCCTTTTCGAAACGAACGAAGGACGCGATTTTAATATCTGCGCCGAGCTCTTTGGCGGTATTTGCAACATACTTGCCGACGTTAATGTCGCCGTCCATAACGAATGCCTGCTCAACAAGGCAGTTTTCCTTATAGTATTTGCCGATTTTACCGTCGACGATTTTACCGAGAACAGCCTCGGGCTTGTTTGCCATTTTGGGATCTTCCTTCATCTGAGCGATAAGAATTTCCTTCTCCTTGGCAAGCACTTCCGCGGGAACGGAAGCCTCGTCCAGATAAGAGGGGTTCATAGCCGCAACCTGCATGGCGATATTTTTACCCATTGTAACAAAATCCGCATTGTCGGCGTCAAGCGAAGTCTCGAAATTAACGAGAACGCCGATTTTACCGCCGGCGTGAACGTAAGATACAACCTTACCCTCGACTCTTTCAAAGCGGCGGATTTTAATGTTTTCACGAATGGCGAGGAATAATTCCTGCACCATTTCCTCGACGGTCTTTCCGTCCTTTTTACAGGCAAGAAGCGCGTCAACGTCGGCGGGATTTTGCTCCGCAACTATGGCGGCGACATCAGCGGCAAGCGCCTTAAATCCGTCACCGTTGGCAACAAAGTCGGTTTCGCTGTTAAGCTCGACAATAGCGCCTATATTACCCTTTGTGTATGCGCAAACCGTACCCTCGGCGGCAATGCGCGAAGCTTTTTTGGCTTGCGAGGCAAGACCTTTCTCTCTCAAATAATCTGCCGCGGCGTCCATATCGCCGTCGGTTTCGGTAAGCGCCTTTTTACAGTCCATCATACCGCAGCCGGTCTTTTCTCTTAAAGCCTGAACATCTTTAGCAGTAAAAGCCATTTTAGTTTCCTCCGAATAAATTATTCCGCCTCGGCGGGTGCAGCTTCCTCGGCTGCTTCTTCGACAGCGTCCTCTGCGATTTCTTCCTCGGCTTCGTCCTCGTCGTTAGCCGCAGTACCCATTTCGCTGCCCTGTCTGCCCTCGATTACGGCAGCCGCCATTGTTTCGGCGATAAGCTTAACCGCGCGAATGGCGTCGTCGTTACCGGGGATTACCGCGTCGATTTCGTCCGGATCGCAGTTGGTATCAACGATAGCTACGATCGGAATACCGAGCTTTTTCGCTTCCGCAACGGCAATTCTTTCCTTGCGGGGGTCTACTATAAAGAGCGCTCCGGGGAGCTTTTTCATATCCTGAATACCGCCGAGGAACTTCTCAAGCTTTTCGATTTCGAGGTTAAGCTTAATAACTTCCTTTTTGGGCAAAAGCTCGAAGGTGCCGTCGTCACGCATTGCGCGAAGCTGATTAAGACGGGCGATTCTCGTGCGAATGGTTGTAAAGTTTGTGAGCATACCGCCAAGCCAACGTGCGTTAACGTAGGGCATGCCGCAATGCTCGGCTTCCTCCTTGATGGAATCCTGAGCCTGCTTTTTGGTTCCTACGAACAGAATTTCGCCGCCTTCTGCGGCAATTTCGCGAACGAACATATAAGCGTCGTTGAGCTTTTTAACCGTTTTTTGAAGGTCGATGATGTAAATTCCGTTGCGTTCGGTGAAAATGTACTCCGCCATTTTCGGGTTCCAGCGTCTTGTCTGATGTCCGAAATGAACACCGGCTTCAAGAAGCTGTTTCATTGATACTACTGCCATAATTTTTCCTCCTGAGGTTTTTCCTCCATCCCGCCTAACGTCTCAGTAAATCGCCGGGCACGGCAACACCTGTGAAACTCAAACGGAATGTGTGTTTTTATTTGCCGTTTTTCAACAGCCGATAAATTATATCATAAAACCGTTCGTTTTGCAAGCATTATTTTGATTTTTTGCAAAAAATCCGGATTTATATCTGCGCGCGAACGTTTATGAAATATTCCTGTGAAGAATTGACGACCTTATCTATCATTTCTTTTTTGATTTCAAGCTCCGATTCGCATCTGATTATCTTTAAAACATCCGCTTTGGCGGCTTCGGATTTTCCCAAAATCAAATTTATGAGCTCCTTGGTAATCGGATTATCGGATTTTGCGGAAAGTGAATTGCAGGCGGAGGCGGCGGATATTAGGATTTTGCCTATTGCCTTGGCGCCGTACTCAAAATCGGGCGAAGGCTCGGTTTTTGCAGCTTTCGGCGCTTGCGCCGCCTGAGCCGCAGCCTCATCCCGTATTTCGTCAGACGCGTTTGATTTTAAATCTTCGTTTTCCTTTACAAGCTCCGATACGCGGGATAAAAGGTATTTGTTTTTTTCTTCCAATTCCTTTAAACGGGTATTAAGCTTTTGCGTTTCGTCTTTTAAATTATCGTATAATTCTTTGAAATCGTCGTTCATGTAAAACCGCCCTTATGAATATTTTTTAAACCGCTTGACTTTTAAAAACAGGCTTAAAATAAGTATGGCAAAAGCCGAACCGCAAAAATCTATCAACACGTCGCGCACCTCTCCGCTTCTGCCGGGGATAAAAAGCTGATGTATTTCGTCGCTCGCCGCGTATACTAAGCAAATTGCGGCGGAAAACAATAAGCGCAATTTCAATGGTATTTTCGTATAGGTTATAAGCGTAAAGAAGCTTAAGGCGCCCAATACGGCATACAGGGTGAAATGGGCGGCTTTTCGCACCCAAATATGGTAGGGCGCAATAAAGCTTAACTGTTCGGCTTCGGTTAAATTATTGAAATCGGGATAAAAAATTTTAACTGCCGTTATTATAAATCCCGTACTCGTATCGGATGAGGTATCGGCATTTTCCGCCGACAGCGAAAATATCAGGCACATCCACAAAAGCAATAATATTACCGTAACCGTTCTGAAAATTTTCAAAATTATCCCCCGTCAATATTTAAGCCGACACCGTCGAAAAAACGGTGACGGCTTTTAATAATTGAAGTAAGTTAAAAATCAGGATTTGCTGTAAAATCTCATCGGGTTAACGTAAGTGCCGTTGACCGCTATACCCAAATGCAGATGAAATCCCGTAGACCAGCCGGTACTGCCGACGTAGCCTATAACCTGACCTTTTTTAACTGTGGCGCCCGTGCTTACCGCGGTAGTCGCCATATGACCGTAAACCGCAACGTAGGTGTTGCCGTCCTTGGTGCCGTGGTTGATTCGAACGTAATTGCCGAAGCCTCCGCCGCAGCCGTCATAGCCCTTTCCGTAGTTGTGCGGGCAGGAATTGTTGGACTGTATAACCACGCCGTCGGCAATGGCGAGAATGGGTTTACCCGAAATTCCGCCGCCCGAAATATCTATACCGTCGTGGTGACCTTTGTGCACCGAGTCGTTGCTCTGGAAGCCCGCCGTTATATTATAATATCCCGAAACGGGCCACAAGAAGGTACCGCCGGTGTAAACGAAGGAGGTGCCGCCGGCAGACGCCATGGACGCTAAGGTGCGCTGATATTCCTTTATCTGCTTCTCGATTTTCGCGTTATCGTTTTCAAGTCCGGACTGTTCGGAATTTATACTGTTGATAACCGACTGTATGGAGCGGTTGTCCGCCATAAGCTCGTTTTGCTTTTCGGTGGCGATTTTTTTGATTTCGACCTGTTCGTTTAAAAGCTTATCGTTTTCTTTCTGTTTTTCCTCAAGCTTTTTGATCGCTTCGACAAGGTTTTCTATAAGCTTTTTATCTCTTGCGGAAACGCTTGCCACCATCTGAGACAGCTGTAAAAACGAAGCGAAATCGTCCGCTCCCAAAAGCACCTGAACGTTGCTTTCGGTATTGCTCATATAAATTGCGCGCAGACGCTTTTTAAAGCTTAATTTATCGGCTTCGATTTGCTTGTTGTTCTTGTCGATTTCCGTCTTGTTAGCCGCGATTTTAGCGTTGATTTTTGAAATTTCGGCGTTGCATGCGTTTATTTCGCGCTGAACGACGGCGATTTTCTTTTCGATAGCTTCCTTAAGCTTTTGCTGTTCGTTGATTTTTCCCTGAAGGCTTTTGATTTCGCTTTCAAGCTTTTTGGACTCCGATTCGAGCCCGCTTATATTCTGTCTGATTTCCGAAGCGGAAGCGGCGCCTATGCGCAAGGATACCGCCCCGAAAAATATCGAAAACGTTAAAACAAGCGATAATAATCTGATAATATTTCTTTTCATGCTTATTCCCCTTTAAAGAATAATGCCGTTAAATGGCGGCAAATTCACTGCCTTCCTTGCGCAGATATTTGCTTATCATAATAACGCTGCCCAAGACGCCGGCAAAAATACCTATGCCTACGAATACCAAAAGCAAAAGCCACGCCATATCGCCGTATTTTACGATATCGGTGGTACCGAGTGTGGATTTTAAGGTTTCGGTTGCCACCCTGTAGCAGAAGTAGAGAAGCCCCTCGGCTATAACCGCCGAAATAAGACCTATTATAACGCCCTCCACCACAAACGGAATTCTTACAAAAGCGTCGGTAGCGCCCACCGCCTTCATAATGCTTATGTCGAGCTTGCGGTTATACATTGTGACGCGTATCGTGTTGGAAACGATAACGAGCGAAATTACCATGAGAATAGCGATTATCCATATGCCGGCAACCCCTATTCCGTTTTTTATGGCGTTGATTTTTTCCGCCAGATCGTCCTGCGACTGTATGACGTCGATACCCTCGAGCCCCTCTATTTGCTTTACGGTTTCGTCAAAATAAGCCATATCCTTCATTTTTACCTTGGCGGCGCATGACATCGGGTTTCCGTATTCCTCGTCGAGGAAGGTAAAATACTTTTCCTGTCCTTCGAGCATAGAGCTCTTTACATTATCGAGCCCCTCCTCGCTCGAGACGAAGGTGACCTCGGCGACGTTATCGAGCTTTTCGATTTCTTTGCAAAGCGCCTTTGCTTCCTCTTCGTTGTGGATTATATAATCCGAAGGCTTAATGCCGTTTTTATCGGCGGCGTCGGATTTATCCGTCGAGTCGGACGAGGTGTTTTCGGAAGAATTGCCGGAAGCGGTATCGTCCGCCTGGTTTTCTTCGCTGTAGAGTGCCCAATTATAGTCCTTCATATATGCCATGACAACGTTTTGCTGTTCGAGCGCGCCGATGGCTTTGGCTACGTTTTCGGAAATTAAAATGGCGAGACCTATTATTACCATGCATGCCACAAGCACGCCTATGGACGCCAATGACATAAGCCGGTTAACCCAGGCGCTTTTTACGCCCTCGCCGGTAAGATACTTAACACTGCCCAAATTCATTGAAGGTCACCTCCGGCGTTATCGGCAATAATTTTACCGCCGTCAAGCATAATCACGCGATGCTGAAAATCGCGCACTAAGTTATGGTCATGCGTAACCATTAAAACGGTGGTGCCCTGTTTGTTTATTTCGGTAAGCATATTTACTATTTCATAAGACATATTGGGGTCAACGTTGCCGGTAGGCTCGTCCGCGATTATCAAATCGGGATGATTTACGAGCGCACGGGCAAGACCGACGCGCTGCTGTTCGCCGCCGGAGAGCTGATTGGGCATCGAACGCGCTTTATCGCCGAGGCCCACCTTGCTTAACGCCTTGGTCACCTCGCGGCGAACGTCTCTGCCGGTCGCGCCCACGACGTACATTGCGAAAGCGACGTTTTGAAAAACGGTCATAGTGGGTATAAGCCGGAAATCCTGAAAAACTATACCCATGGTGCGCCGAAGCATCGGAACCTGCTTGCGCTTCATTTTGGTTAAATTAAAGCCGTTTACGTTTATAATGCCGGTATTTGCCTTTTCTTCGCGCATAATAAGCTTCATAAACGTGCTTTTGCCCGCGCCCGAAGAACCTACCACAAAAACAAATTCTCCGTAATTTATCTTAATATTTATATCCTCTAAAGCGTGCGTTCCTCCGGGATAGGTTTTGGAAACGCCGCGAAATTCTATTATGGGCTTACTCGCCTGTGAAAAATCGCCGCTTATAATCTGTTCTTCCATTTATTTATAATTCATTCCTTTAATACTTTATGGGGTTGTTTTTTAAATATTTGTTTACCATAAGGGCGATTTTAAATACGATGGCATGATCGAACTCACGAAGATCCAAACCGGTAAGCTTTTTGATTTTTTCGAGTCGGTATACCAAGGTGTTGCGGTGAACAAAGAGCTTTCTCGAGGTTTCGGATACGTTAAGGTTATTTTCAAAGAAGCGCTGGATTGTAAAGAGGGTTTCCTGATCGAGGCTTTCTATGGAGCCGAGCTTGAAAACCTCCTTTAAGAAGGTCTCGCAAAGGGTGGTGGGAAGATGATAAATAAGCCTTGCTATTCCGAGCGCGTCGTAAGCTACTATGGTTTTTTCGTTGTCGAATACCTTGCCTACCTCCAATGCGGTTTGCGCTTCTTTAAAAGCGCGCGCCAAATCCTTGAGATTGTTTACGGTAGTGCTTATTCCGATATACGGGTGCAGATAAAATTCGCCCGAAATGGTATCGGCAATGGTGGTGGCAAGCTTTTCAATGGTTTTGGAGTCGATGCCGGACTTGGTCTCCTTTACGAGCACGATATCGGTTTCATTGATATTGATGATAAAATCCTTCATTTTATCGGGGAATAGATTTTGCATAATATCGTAAACCGAAACGTCGCGATTATCCAGAACTCTGATTAAAAATACCGTACGGGATACGTCGCTGTTAAAATAAAGCTCTCTCGCCTTGAGATAAATATCGCCGGGAAGAATATTATCGAGCAATATATTTTTGATAAAGTTACTGCGGTCATATTTTTCGTCATAATAGAACTTAATATTGGCGAAGGCTACCGCGATTACCGAAGCGTATTTCGAGGCGATAAGATCGTCGCCGTCGACGAAAACGTAATAATTGGCTCCCTGGTTTGAGGGAAGCGACTTATATGTATATCCACCGTTTACGAAAAGGTCGCCTGCGCCTAAGGTCATACTCGTAATGGTCTCGCCTATTTTTGATAACTCACTGCAGGCGATAACGGAAAAGTTCTCATCCGCCACGCCGAAGACGCGGTCTATGGATTCCTTCATTTGATGAATAATACCCTGAAACAGCCGATTTGTCATTTTCACAGCACATCCTTTAATTTAAAGATAAAACAATTATAAAATAGCATTATATTATATATATTACACAATTACGAAGCAATTTGCAAGTAATATTAATTAAAATACATAAAAAAGTTACAAATTAGTGTCAAATGCAAAAAATACAGGCTTAAAATCATTCAAAAATCTCAAAAGTCAGATTGGAATGAATAGTATAATCCTCGCTATTATAGAGGTTAAATACATATTTTTGTTTTTTTACGGCGTAATCGACGGTATTTTTGGTGCCGCCCGCCTTACCGTCAAACCATGTAAGGACGAAATCGCTGTTATCCACCATAAAACGGTTGCGGTTTTGGAAACAGCCCTTATAATACCGGTCTGCCAAAATCACCTTTTCGTCCGACTCTTTCAAAACCTTGTCGTAGCGTTCACGCCATTCGGGCGAATAGCCGTCGCTCTGATCGGCATACGGAATTACACATATAAGCTTAAGCGGAAATTCGGAGGCTTTTTTCAAAAGCAAAATCGTTTCGGCGCAGATTATATCAAACCCCATTGCCATACCTGTGTAAAAGGTTCGGCAGCCTTCGTCTAAAAGCTGTTTTATTCCGAGTATTAAAGTATTATCGAAATCGATATACGCTTTATCCTCCACTCCGATATCAAAGGGCAGCTTTTCGGGTCTGTAGCCGGTAAAACAACATTTGTAACCGGCGTCGAAATTTTCGGAATTTTCCATTTAATTACCTGCCTTTATATATTTTGTTAAAAATTTTAAGAGTCATTGACTTTTAGCCCGCAAAAGGCTATAATTATTTAAAATACTGTTGCGGGTGAAAACATGAATCTTTATATTGCGATATTTTTATTTGCGGTAGGACTTTTATTTGTAGTAAAGGGCGGCGACTACTTTGTCGACGCCGCGTCGTGGATAGCCGAAATAAGCGGAATACCGAAGCTTATTATAGGCGCTACGGTAGTGAGCATCGCGACTACCATGCCCGAAATGCTGGTGTCGGTTCTGGCGGCAAAGGAAGGCAAGGTTGATATGTCTATCGGAAACGCCGTAGGCAGCGTTACCGCCAATATCGGGCTTATTATGGCGCTGGCGCTTATTTTTTTGCCGGGCGTCATAAAGCGAAAGGATTATTTGCTGAAATCGATCATTATGCTTTTTGCGGCGCTGATAATCGTGCTTTGCGGATTTTCGGGTAAAATAAGTATGCTGTTTTCGTTTATTTTACTCGCAACCTTCGCCTTTTTCACCTTTGACAACGTTATGAGCGCCAAAAGGACCCTTGCCGCAAAAGCCGAAAGCGACGAGCTTGTCAAGCCCACGAAAAAAACCGTCGTTTTGAATATTATTAAGTTTATCGTGGGGGCCGTAGGTATAGTCTGGGGTGCGAATCTGCTCGTCGATAACGGAAGCGAGCTTGCGCGATTTATGGGAATATCCGAGCGAATTATCGGCGTGACTCTTGTGGCGGTGGGAACCTCATTACCCGAACTTATAACCACCGTGACCGCAATTTCAAAAAAGCAGGCGTCGCTGTCGGTGGGAAATATTTTGGGCGCGAACATAATGGATTTAACCCTCATAATGCCGCTGAGCTCATTAATCGCCGGAAAACCGCTTCCGGTATCTTCAACCTCCGCCGCGATAGACCTGCCGATATGCCTTGTGGTAGGTCTTATAGCGCTGATACCCGCGCTTATAAAATCCAAGTTTTCAAAATGGCAGGGATTTTTGCTCTTAGCGGTATACATAGCCTATATAGTGATAACATGCTTTGTGGTTAAATAATCTATGTAAAAAATGCATCGACTAATCCCCGCACGGTAACGCCTTACGCGTTACCGTGCTTTTTTTGTGTCAAATTATCCGAACAGGGTGTTGAAAATATTTTTGATATAATCGATCACGCCCGTATTTGCTTCGGCTTGTGAAGTAATAAGGCAATAAATCAATGCCGCTATCGCAATCGCTATTAATATCAAAATGATATATATCGTAATATTGGCGAAGTTAGGCTTTTTGTGAAAATCGGACGTTTGTTCGGTGATGATCTCCGAATTTTCAACCGGATAATCGCTGTAAGCCTCGTTATAAGAGCTTGCCGCACCCTTGCGGATTTTTTCGGCTTCCAAAAAAAGCTCCGGTTCGTTTTCGCCGTTTTGCACCGATTCGGTTCCCGCACTGCCTTCGGGCGCGGCTTCGGGCATGCTTTCGGGCGAATTTTCGGCTGTCGCGGGTTGGATTTCCGGTACGGTATTTGCCGTATTTTCGGGCGCGGCAGTATACTGTGCGGCGGCTTCGCCGCCGTAAACCGGGTTTGCACCGTTCGGGTTTTCGGATGTTTCTGCGGCGGTTTCCGAAGAATTGTTTAAATTCTCCGCATTCGGTGCGGCAACAGGCTCCGTTATAGGCAGTACATCGGGTTCCGCCGGCTGTACCGGCGCAGGTTGTGCCAACGCAGGCTCCGCCAGGGGAGGTACTTGCGCGGTCGCGGAAGCTACTGCCGGTTCGGCGATCGCGGAGGCTTGTGCAATGCCTGTAGCCGCTTCTGCGGTCGCGGCAGCCGTACCGGCGGTAACCGCAGAGGCTATTGCGGCGGTCTGCGCGGTTTGTGAGACGACTTCCGCCGCACCGGTCAATATTTCCGCCGCGGCGTTTCCTTGGCCGGCGGTCGGTTGGGCTTCCGGCGCGGCTTCCGAAGCGGCGTCGGTCGGGTTATCGACAGCGTCGGCTTGCGGTTCGGCGGCGGGAGCGGCGGTTTCATTCGTTTTATCGGAGTCGGCTGTATTATTCGCGCTTGTGTACAGCTGTGTAATATAGGGGTGAATAAGGCTTTCCATAACCGATTTGCGGATGCTTTTACTCTCCGATACCAAAATCATAACCTGAGTTCCGCTTTCGATTATACAGCCGCCGAAATATCCGTCCGAATTGACAAGCGGTACCGAGCCGCTTATTATATTGATTTGTTCTTCCGATTTGATGCCGTACTTTTGATTGTCGGCAACGGTAACCTCTTTGCCGATGGCGCCGGCGATATTCTCTATAATATTGTCCTCGCCGAAAAGGTTGCCCGCCACTATGATTATTTTACTGCGCGAGACCGCCCGCGTAAGGCTTAAAATCAAGTCTTTTCTGTCGCTGACCTTACTGTTGAGCAAACGCATGCGGCAGCAGCCGCAAAGATTAAATTCCATTTCAAAATCGGTGTTGGTTTTATAATATACAATATCAACCTTCATGTTTTGAAGCATTTTATTTTCCTCCTTTTTTGTGCGCGGGCTTTAAGCTTAAAGCGCCGGTTTGTACAAATTAAGTATACCCGTCGTGGCGGGAATGAATAAATTTATTTTAAGTCCGAGGGTTTATTTTTTTATGCCGCGGTCGCTGTACCATTTTTCGGGATATATGGGATCGGGATTGACCACCGCCGAAGAAGTATCTACGGTATCGTCTTCCCCGCTTCTCACCTCGCGCGCCATTACGACAAGTCTCGCGTTGTCAAAATCGTTCGAGCATGTAACCAGCGTCACTATATTATCGCCGTACAAAACGTCCACGTTTGTATCTATAATGCTTCGGTCAAACGCCTCGGAGGTCCATAAATTAAAATCGTCCTCGTCATAAAAGCTGTTGCGGTATATGTTGTAAATATAGCCGTTATCGTCTTCCTTTTTGGCGTTGAGCACAAATATGGAATAAATTTTGTAGGTGGATTGTTTATAAAGTGTCGAAAATTCCAGCGTGGGGTGCTGTTTGTAAAAGTTTAAGCTTTTAAGCTTTTTCAAAGAGCCGAACATCGAACCGTTTTTCATTTCGTGACCGAAAATGACGAGGTTTTTATCGGTTTCGGTTTCGGTTATTTTGTTATCGCAATTAAAGAACAGGGCGCCGTATACGCTGTACTTCTTTTGCTCGTTATGGTTGAGATAATAGTCGTTGTCGGCGGCTTGATAAATAGGATTGTCTACCTGGGTGCCGTCTATGGTTATCCACCCTTTGAAATCGCTGTTTTCCGCCGTGAGCCTTTTTATTTTATCGGCAAAGCTTTCCGTGTAATCCTCTTCGGACTCTCCCGTCGACGAAGTCGCATGCCATATTTCGCGATTGTAATTCGAAATCGATTCGTGCTTTTTGGCTTCGAAAAAATATTTTGCTATATACGAAGCCGAAACTATTAAGGTTATAAGGCAGACTATAAACAGCACCTTAATTATTATCTGTTTAATATTGTCGCGCTTATTTGGTATATACGAAATATAGATGCGTTTTAAAAATTTTAAAAATATATTTTCCGTCTGTTTTGCATGTTCACCCATTTACCGTTACCTCCGCATAAGATTTAATAAGCTCTAAAACCGCCTTTGCGGCGCTTTCACGAACAAAATTGCGATCCTTGGGTTCAATATTCAAAAGCTTTGCTTCAGCACCCCTATCGCCCGATACCGCGATAAATACGTAACCCGGCGGGTGCCCCTCGGAGCCGTCGGGCCCCGCGACGCCGGTGACCGCCGCGCCTATATCGGCGCCGCCCTTAAGCCGCACCTTTTCCGCCATTTCCCGGGCGGTTTGCTCGGATACCGCGCCGAAAGCGGCAAGCGTTTCGGCGTCAACCCCCAAGACTTTATTTTTAATTTTACAGGTATACGACACGATACCGAGCCCGAAAATTTGCGAAGCGCCGGGTACCGCCGTTATATATGAGGAAATCATACCGCCCGTACACGATTCCGCGGTCGAGAGGGTTATATTATGTGATTTTAAAAATTCTACGGTATTTGCCGCAGTTTTGTAAAGCTCAAGGTCAATCAAAGCAATTCCCCTTATTCAATATAAGTATATTGTGTTTCGTTAACAGCCTTTTCAACAAGCGCGTCTATTTGCAGGTTCCGCTCCGCGGCTTCGCAATTGGCTAAGGTGGGACGGGTTTTCGGATGCTTGGGCGTAAATACCGTACAGCAATCCTCGTAAGGCAGAATCGAGGTCTCAAAGGTATCTATATTTCTCGCAATTCTGACTATTTCCTCCTTATCCATACCTATAAGCGGGCGAAGCACCGGCATTTTTACGACGCTGTCGGTAGTCACGAGCGCGGGCAGAGTCTGGCTTGCCACCTGACCTAAGCTTTCGCCGGTAATAAGCGCCGCGCTGCCGGATTTTTCCGCTAAGCGCTCGGATATGCGCATCATCATACGCCGCATAATGAGGGTGAAGTAATCCTCGGGGCAATGTTCGGCGATTTTGTCCTGAATTTCGGTAAAGGGCACTATCGCGAGGTTTACGGTACCGCTGTAACGCGCCACCTTTGACAGCAGAGTTTTAACCTTCATTTCCGCCCTCAAGCTTGTGTACGGCGGGCTGGCAAAATGTATCGCGTTAAGCTTCAGACCGCGTTTCGCCATGGTCCACGCCGCTACGGGGCTGTCAATTCCGCCGGATATAAGTATCGAAGCTCTGCCCGCCGTACCCACGGGCAAGCCGCCTGCGCCCGGTATTTGCTCGGCTCTCACGTATGCCGCGAAATCGCGGATCTCGCAATAAACCACCACGTCGGGATTGTGAACGTCAACCTTAAGGTGCGGATAAGCGTCGATAAGCTCGCCGCCTAGCTCTCGACAAATTTCGGGCGATTTAAGCGGAAAGCTTTTGTCGGCTCGCTTGGCTTCCACCTTAAAGGTTTTTACGCTTTCCATCGTATTTTTAAGGTAATCTGTCGATTTTTTAACTATATCGTCAAAATCCTTTTCACAGACGCAGGCGCGGCTGAACGCCGCTATGCCGAATATAAGCGAAACCCTTTCGAGCGCTTCTTCAAAATCGAATTGCTCATCCCGCGGCTCTATATATATAGCCGACTGCGCCTTGCGCACCTCGATTTTACCTAAGTCTTTAAGCCGCCGCTTAATATTTTTAATAAGAATATCTTCAAAATTACTGCGATTAAGCCCTTTTAAAGCCAATTCGCCGTTTTTAATAAGTATAATTTCCTTCATAATTTACTCCGTCTGAGCTTTTTTACGGCTTCGCTTAAAGCCGCGTATAAAAGCTCGATATCCTCCCTTGTATTTTCGCGCGAAAAGCTGAGTCTCAGCGCGCTGTCGATTCGTTTTGCGGGCAGCCCCACGGCGGACAGCACGTAACTTGCCTCGCCCTTGGCGCAGGCGCTTCCCGACGACACAAAAATATTTTTGCTTTCCAAAAAATGCAGCACCGTTTCCGAGCGGTAACCGGTAACCGAAATATTAAGTATATAAGGACAGGCGTCCTCGGGGGAATTTATATCGATAAATCCACTGTCTCCCAAAATCTTTCTTGCGTAAAGGTTGATATTCCGAATTTCATTTTCCTGCGCTTTTATATCGGGGAGCTCCTTTACGGCGCCCGAAAAGCCTGCTATAAGCGGCACCGACTCCGTTCCCGAACGCAATCCCCGCTCCTGACCGCCGCCGGTAATTAAGGGGTTAAGCTTTATTCCCTTTTTGCAATACAAAAATCCCACCCCTTTGGGCCCGTGTATTTTATGCGCGCTGGCGGAGAGCATGTCTACCCCGAGAGACTTAACGTTTATCGGTATTTTGCCGAAAGCCTGTACGGCGTCGCAATGAAACAGGGCGTTCGGCGACAGTTTTCGTACCAGCCTTACGGCGTCGGCTACGGGCTGAATACTTCCGAGCTCGTTATTGACAAGCATTATGCTTACAAGCGCAGCTTCGCCGCAAAGCGCGCTCTCCAATTCTTTTAAATCGATAACTCCCCTGCCGTCACAGCCAATGCGGACCACCTCAAAGCCGACGTTTTCAAGTCTTTTCACAGTTTGCAATACCGACGGATGCTCGACAGCGGTGGTTATAACCTTTTTATACCTGCCGCCCGCCGCCGACATAACGGCGGTATTGTTAGCCTCGGTGCCGCCGCCGGTGAAAATTATTTCGTCGGGCCTTGCCGATATCTTCTTTGCAATCTCCTCGCGCGCGGCAGTAACCTCGGCTTCGGCAGAAATACCGAGACCATGCAGCGACGACGGATTGCCCCAATTTTGAGTCAACGCCCTGTTTATATAATCGACCGCGGTTTTGCAAGGCCTTGTAGTGGCGCTGTTATCAAGATAAACTAAACGTTCCAATAAATTACACTTCCAAGATATTGTATAATTAATTAAAATTATACCACACATATTTGTTTTTAACAATAGCGAAAATGGTGTTTTAAATAATTATACACCGAACCGTTAATTGCGATTCGGTGTTAATTATTTTCATCATCCGTATATTGCATAACATCTTCGACTTTGCATTTAAGTATTTTGCAAAACATTTCTATTGTATGCGTGCTTACGCTTTCATTCTTTTTCAATCTGCTGATTTGCCCGGGACTTATATTGTATTTTTTGATAAGGGCATACTGAGTAACTCCTTTTTCCTTCATAGTTCGCCATAAATTATCATAGGAAATCATAAATATCAAAACCTCCTATTGACATATTAACCGATTTTGGTATATAATAATATTAACCAATATCGGTTAATATATATAAGGAGGGATACAAATGTCAAAAACAGTAAAATTCAATAATCTATATTTTATTGAAGATAAAGGCATACCTCATTGATGTTGAATAAAATGTGTGTACACAAATATGTAATAATGAAGGGATTGTAAAAAATGGAAGAAATTAAATACTCAGCGGAAAATTTATATCAAGAATCGACTCAAAATTATGATAATAGAATAGAAAATTTATTTATCGCCGCACGCAATGCACGAGATGCATCCGATTCCGAAACAGCGCTAAAGCATTACGAAGCAATAAGCGCAATTAAACCGGATAGTTGGGAAGCCTTATTTTATCTTACACTGTTAAAAACAGACAAAATAACAAACGGTGAAATTTCCAATGCGGCTGTAAGCATCACAAATTGCATACCTAAAGTTTTTCAATTGATTAACACTACCATAGCAAACGAGGAAAATAAAAAAGCAGCCGTACAAGAGGTTGTTGATCAGTGTACGGAAAAAGCGACTTGGCTTACATCTGTAAATTGCAATTTTTATAAGGTTCTGACAAAAAATGATCTATCATTTGATATATTATCGATTGCTTCAAATTTAGATTCAAAAAGGAAATTCACATATGAATTTGCAGAAAGGGAAGCTGAAATCGGAAATATTCTGTCTTGCTGCGGTGATACAATAGAGTTGATATTTGGGCTTAATGATAAATTTTATCAAACTCATGCGGTTGAAGCTTGGAAATTCATGCTTCTTTATATACATTTTAAGTGTATTGAGACCGTCAAAGTAGGTGTATATGATGAAGAATTTGTTGATAAATATTTTACCAAAATCAAACGCTTTGATTCATTTTTCGAACTGCCTGACATTAAACCTACGGAAAAAAGAAATTATAATACTAAAGCGATAATAATCATACTTGCCGCTTTAGCAATCGGTATCTTTTGTGCATTATGGTATTGGTTTGCATTTAGTTATTGATAAAATAAGCAGTTATCGTATTAATATATAAAAACGGACGCATCATAAGGTCAAGCCTTTAAATGATGCGTCCGTTTTTTAAAAATGAAAGTTTAGTCGTTGCAAAAGAAAAAGCGGGGAAATTCCCCGCCATTCGGTGGACCAGGGTCTTTCGACCAGCCCAAACGGCAATACTGCCGCTTTATTGTATTTTATATGATTAGAAAATCCGTATAAAGCTTATTTATTGATCGCTTCGTTAACCGCGACCGCGCATGCAACGGTCATACCTACCATCGGGTTATTGCCCGCGCCGATAAGGCCCATCATTTCAACGTGAGCCGGAACGGATGAGGAGCCGGCGAACTGAGCGTCGGAGTGCATACGACCCATAGTATCGGTCATACCGTAGGAAGCGGGGCCCGCCGCCATATTATCGGGATGGAGGGTACGTCCGGTACCGCCGCCGGAAGCAACCGAGAAGTATTTTTTACCCTGTTCGATACATTCCTTCTTATAAGTACCGGCAACGGGGTGTTGGAAGCGGGTCGGGTTGGTAGAGTTACCGGTAATGGAAACGTCTACACCCTCGGCGTGCATAATGGCAACGCCCTCGCGCACGTCGTCCGCGCCGTAGCAGCGAACCTTGGCGCGCTCACCGTCGGAATAAGCGGTTTCCTCAACGATCTTAAGCTCGCCGGTGAAATAATCAAACTTAGTCTGAACATAGGTAAAGCCGTTAATTCTGGAAATGATCTTGGCGGCGTCCTTGCCGAGACCGTTGAGCACTACGCGCAAAGGCTCCTTGCGCGCTTTGTTTGCGCTTCTTGCAAGTCCTATTGCGCCCTCTGCCGCGGCAAAGGATTCGTGACCTGCAAGGAATGCGAAGCACTTAGTCTCCTCACGAAGCAGCATAGCTCCCAAATTACCGTGACCGAGACCTACCTTGCGGTCGTCGGCAACCGAGCCGGGTATACAGAATGACTGCAGGCCTACGCCGATTTTTTCGGCGGCCTCGGCGGCGGATTTAACCCCGTCCTTAATAGCGATGGCACAGCCCACAATATAAGCCCATGCGGCGTTTTCAAAGCAGATGGGCTGTATGCCCTTTACGATATTGTAAGCGTCAACGCCGGCTTTGTCGCAAATTTCCTTAGCTTCCTCAACGGAAGAAATGCCATGCTTTGCAAGCTCGGCGTTAATCTGATTTATTCTTCTTTCATAACTTTCAAACAATGCCATTTTCGTTACCTCCCTTATTCCTCTCTCGGGTCGATAAGCTTAACAGCGTCATCAACACGTCCGTACTGTCCGCTCGCTTTTTCCAAAGCTTCATTTGCGTCCATACCCTTTTTGATCATATCCATCATCTTGCCGAGATGAACGAACTTGTAACCGATAACGGTATCGTCCTTGTCAACGGCGATCTTTGTAATATAGCCCTCGGCAAGCTCCAGATAACGCGGTCCTTTTGCAAGGGTTGCGTATGTGGTGCCGCACTGCGAACGAAGTCCTTTACCGAGATCCTCAAGTCCTGCGCCTATCGGCAGGCCCTCCTCCGAAAAGGCGGTCTGGGTGCGTCCGTATACTATCTGGAGGAAAAGCTCGCGCATAGCGGTATTGATAGCGTCGCATACAAGGTCGGTATTGAGCGCTTCGAGAATAGTCTTTCCCACCAAAATCTCGGAAGCCATCGCTGCGGAGTGAGTCATACCCGAACAGCCTATGGTCTCAACCAAAGCCTCCTCGATAATACCCTCTTTTACGTTAAGGGTGAGCTTGCAGGCGCCCTGCTGAGGCGCGCACCAGCCGATACCGTGGGTAAGGCCGGATACGTCCTTGACTTCCTTTACCTGAACCCATTTGCCCTCCTCCGGAATGGGAGCGGGGCCATGATACGTGCCCTTTGCCAAAGGACACATATTTTCTACTTCTCGTGAATAGTTCATATCTGTACTCCTTTCAGAATTGAGCCGGAAGCTTAATCCGACCGACTGTTAATATTATAACAAACATTCCTCAAAAAGACAATAGCCGAATAGTAAAAAATAAAGGCATTAATTATAATAATTTAGATTATTTTTACATATAATATTGTCTTTTTGCAGATAGCTTTCTCTCACTAAACCTCTATTTCCTTTGATAAGGCGAAGGAATAAATCAGCTTTTGCTTTACGGGCTTTGCAAATATTTTTTCGCAGGCGGCGGCGTAAATATTCAACTGCTCAGCATAAGCGGAAGCCAATTCTTCGGCGCTTTGTACCCTGTCGGTTTTAAAATCGAGAATAACTACTCCGTCCTCCTCGACAAAGCAAATATCCACGGCGCCCTGTATTATTATATTTTCGTCCGCCGACTCTTCGGAAACGTCGGGCGCTATCCTTTTTACCGGCACCTCGGTCAAAAATCGCATTTCGCGCTTTACAAGAGCGGATTTTTTAATCCGTTTGAAAATATCGCTGTTGAAAAATCTTTGAAGCCTTGCCTTATCAATCGAATTATATTCGTTTTCGGATATAAACTGCCATTCGTACAGTCTTTCGAGCTCGAAATCGATATCCTGCGATTTTTCGAAATTGTAAAATTCCATAACCTTATGCATGGCGGTGCCGCGCTGTGTGGGGGTAATACCGCCCTCGTTCATAAAGCCGGGCTTGTACGAAAAGGCATATTTATCCGCTTCGGCGCTGTTTGCAAGCATTGATACCGACGCTTTTGATTCGACGCCCAAAATATCTCCGTAGGGGTATTTAAAGGCAATATTTCGGCTTACCGACGCCGATAAACGCATATCTGGCGCGGGCGCGTCGCTTTGCGTCTTCGAAGCGGCATTTCCGAGCGAATCGTGGTCCTTTACGACTACCTTTATAAAACTGTCGTCATCTCTTACCGCGACCGCGCTGCCATTGCCGCGCAGTTCCTTTCCGCACGGGTGCAAAAGCAGGGATAAAATAAGCCATTCGGCATAAGATTTTGTGCGGGTAAACAAGCCGTAATCGATTTCGCTGTTATAGGAAATAAGCGCGGCTTTAAGTTCCGAGCATTTTTTGTAAACGTCGGAATAGGAGCCTGTAATAAGCAACCGATCCTGCGTGCGCGTCATGGCGACGTATAAAAGCCGCTCCTCCTCGCGTAAATTTTCGATACGGATTTTATCAAGCAGCGCCTCGCGGCTTATTGTGGTATAGCGCTTCTTGTCCGTTTCGTCGTAATACTTGAAGCCTATGCCGAAATCGGTCGAATAAAGGGTATTTTTGCGGGAATCGGAATTGTTAAATTCCGCCGCCGATTCGGCTATAATGCATATCGGGAACTGTAAGCCCTTTGACGCGTGAATGCTCATAATATTAACCGCGTTTCCGGTATCTCGGTTTCCGGCGGCTTTTAAACCGTTTTCGGACTGCTTTTCTATAAATCTTACAAAGGCGCCGGGCGAGGAATTGCCGTTTTCATAAAACCGGTTGGCGTAATCTATAAGCAAAATAAGATTGTTCCTGCGGCGAATACCGTCCTCCATGGCGGTCACCGACTGTAAATAATCGGTATCGTCAAGCAAAATTCGAATAAGCTTCGGCAGCGGATTTACCGCCGCGTACAAGCGGTATTTTTCAAGCCGTTTTAAAAAAGCGGCGGCATTTTCATCACCGTTTTCGGCGGCGCTTATCACCGCGTTATAAAGACTGCCCTCGCGGTGGTCGGCTCTTATATTAGCCAAGCTTTCCATACCGAAGCCGAATATAGGAGAAGTCATAACCGAAAGCAGTTCCACGTCCGAACGGGGATTGTCGATAACCGTAAGCAGGCTTAAAATCACTGAAATTTCCATACTGTCAGCAAAATTTTCCAGATTGTAGGTGACCGGTATCCCCTGCTTTTTAAGCTCCGCCGCCATAAGCGGCGCCTTGAGCTTTGCGGAGCGCAAAAGAATCGTAAAATCGGAATAATCGGCGGCTCTGAGGGTGTTGTCGTCCTTTCTTAAAACCGCTCCCTCGCTTAACACCGATTTTATATAATCGGCAATATCCCGCGCTTCGATTTCAATATTTTTTAAATTTGAGCCCTTGGTATTTATAAGGTGAATTTCACATGGCGCGCCCTTAGTTTCCGGATAAATTGCTCCGGCAATAAGCTTTTCCTCATCGTTATACACTATATCGCCGGTTTTTTCGGTCATGAAAAGCGAAAATACGAAATTGATAAAATTGCATACCTCGCGCTTGCATCTGAAATTATTGCCCAAAATTATTTTTTTGGCAAGATCCCCCTCCGCTTTTTCAATAGGTACGCATTTGTTTTTCTTATTTAAAAAGTTTTTGGGGTTGGCGCCGCGGAAGCGGTAAATACTTTGCTTTATATCCCCTACCGTAAACAAATTGCGTTCGTTGTTCGACAAAATTTTAAAGAGCATGTCCTGCAAATCGTTTGTATCCTGGCATTCGTCGACCATTACCTCCTCAAAGCGGGATATGATCTCCTTCGCGTCCGCTTTCGGCAAAACATTTCCGTCGTCCGATTTCTCGCATAACAGCCTTAACGCCATATGCTCGGTATTGTGAAAGGTAAAGGTGTTAAGCTTTTTGTATTCTTCGAAAAGAGAATTGTCAAATTCTATTAAAATATCCGACAGCAGGCATAACGGTTTATAAAGCTTTTCAAATTGGGAATTGACAAATGAAAAATCCCCGTAAAACAGATTTTTAAGCTTGCTTATAACCTTATCGTTTATATATGCGTAAATATCCTTTGCGGCGCCGACCTCGTATATATCGGTTACTCCCCTTACCGAGGGAAGCCTTGCCGCGGTAAATTCGTTTAAAGCGTTATATATATTATCCCATTCTCCGCTTTTAAAGGCTTCCGAAATACGCTCAAGTCCTTCTGCCGTCTGCCTGAACGCGGGCAAATACCCGTCGGCGGCTTTTTCGGATACGAAAAGCAAATCCACAGCCTCCGCTATGGAATTAACGGCATCCGCAATCAGTCGCTCTCCCCTTGCAACGGCATACTTGTACCAGCGGTTTTCCTTATCGAAAACGCCGTTATTGTAGTCGTCGGAAAGAGTCTTAAACCATTTTTCCGGAAAAGGCAATTGTCGGCTGTAGTTGTAAATCTCGAGCGCAAAATCTATAAAATTGTTTTCGTCATATTCCGCGCCGATAATATCCAAAAGCTCGTCGAAAATTTCGTTTTTTTCCTCCAAATATCGGTTTATAATCCCGAGCATCACCGCTTCGTCGGTGGGGCGCAGTAAACCGGCGTCGCTTATTTTAAAATCGGGCGCTATCCCCAATTTTTCAAAATTTTCCCGCACAAGGTCGATGCAAAAGGAGTCTATGGTACATATTTTGGCGCCGCCCAAAAGATGCTTTTGCTTTAAAAGCGCCGTATCGTCGGGGTTTGCGAAAATTTCCTCGTCCAGCCTTTTTTCGATCCGTCCGCGCATTTCGGCGGCGGCGGCGTTTGTAAAGGTAACTATAAGCAGCTTGTCCGCGCCGATACCGTTGTTTTTATCGCAAAGCTTTTTAATTACGCGCTCGACCAAAACGGCGGTTTTGCCCGAGCCCGCCGCGGCGGAAACCAATATATTGCCCTCGGCGTTTATGGCAAGCGTTTGTTCTGGTGTGGGAAAGCCCATTATAATCCCTCCCTTATTTTTTCGAATACTTCGGCAGTCTTACAGTCGGGAACCCGATCGATTTCGCTGTTTTCGATACCGCAGACCGCCTTATAATCGCAGTATTCGCAGGCGGGCGATTCCCTGCCGTCTATAGGCGATACGGCAATATCGCCGCTCGCTATCGCGTTGCCCGTCTTTCTCATAATACGTTCTATATGGTCGAATATTTCCGTAAAGGACTCCTTATTTACATAAGTCGAGCCTCTTTGGGAAAGAGAGCCGTTTTTATTTAACGAAAGCTTCGGAACAAATTCGCCGCTGGCGCCCTTATCCATGGCATGGTAGAGCTTTTCGTCGGCGCAGAGAAGTCCGTTCATAGCCAAATTGTCCTCATTAAGATTTCGCTTCACGGGTTGATAAAGTATGCCCGCGGCGGCGGAATCGTCAAGCCCCTTCGCCCTTGTCACGGCATAAAGGTATATAAGCATCTGCATATTGAGCCCGAAAAGTATATCCGGCAATTTAAAGTTTTTCGAACCGGTTTTGTAATCGATAACCCTTATGTAGCCGTTGTACTCGTCTACCCTGTCGATACTGCCGGCGAGCATTATTTTACCGGAGTCGTACGGAAAGCTCAAGGGATTGTCTCTCCCGATTTTTAGCTCGCATGCTATCGGTTTAAAGTCGCTTTGCTTAAGCTCTGCGGCAACATGGCGAACCACGTCCTTTAAGGAGCGGGAAATTCTCGATATTAAAAATTCCGTTTTGGCGTTCATCACCGTTTTAAGTCCGGTGATCCCGTCAAGATAAAGCCCGATATATTCGTCGGTAAGCCTGCCGAGCTCAACATCGGTAAGGCTTTGCAAATCGTCGCCGTGCTCCGTTATCAGCCGCTCCAATACAAAGTGAACCAGCGTACCGCGCTGCATAGCGTTAAAATCGGCGGCGCGCAGTTTTTGCGCTTTTAATCCGTACCTGCAAAAATAGGAAAAACGACAGCGGTTGAAATTGTCAAATCGCGACGCCGACATTTTGATATTTTTACCGAAAAGCTTTAAAGCGGTATCGAGCGATATGGATTTCGGCGCGGAGCCGAAGCAATTTTCCAAAAAGTCGATTCGCTTTTTTTGTGAGGTTTCCGAAAGCGCGTCCTTTATGGAAGCGGCGCCTTTGCCGTCGTCGGTAATCCGACGGCAAAATTCGCTGAACGCCGCATTTTCGGTTTCGGGAAGGCAAAATTCGCAAAGTACCGGCGCAGGTTCGCGCAAAATATCGTATTCCATGCTGTTTTTAAGGGTATTCACAAAAGTAGCCGGCTCGCACTTTTCACCCGCAATATTTTGATTGTAATAGGAAATATACAGCTTTTCACTCGCACAGCAAAGGTTGCAGTAAACGAGATATTCCTCGTCGATAGCGGAATAAATCGAATAATCGCTTACGTTTATACCGCTTTCGATAAGATACTTGCGCTCGTTAAGGTTAAATACCCCGTTGTTTGAGACGATTTTCGGGAAAACGCCCTGTACGCCGCCCAAGATAAACGCCACCTTCGGTCTTGAAGGGCGTATTCTGTCCGCCGAGCCGAAGGTCACCTCGTCTAAGGTCTGGGGTATTACCCCGATTTCGGCAAGCGAAACCGCTAAGTGCAAAGCCTGCGAAAAGTCGGATTTTTCGATATTTTTATTTCCGAAGCATACTACCAGGCTGTCGAGGATTTTCATATATTCCTCGTACGAGCGGCGAAGCGCGTCATGCATCGGTATATTGTTGTCGTCCAGAAAAGCCTCGCCGATCAGGCTTAATTTTTCGGTTGCGTCACATTCGTCAAATAGCGCGATTAAAGCAACCGCCATATCGTAAGCCGTATTCTTAAATCGGTTTTTAAAGGTTAAAATCGGTTTTATCGCCTTTTCGCGCAAAAGGTTGATTTCCTTTAAAAAGGCGGCGCTCTCCTCGTCCGTCGTCTTTGCGGCGGAATTTAAACCGTCGGGATCCATATCCCACTCTTTAAGCCAAAAATCGCCTTCAATATTCCAGACAAAAGCATAGTTTTCGAGTGTAGATATTTCGTCGTACGTAAGGGTACCGAGTCCGCTTTTATGAAAGCGCAGGATATTTTCGGTGGAAAAATCGAGCGCGCCGATAGCCGAGCGCGCGGCGACGGCAAGCGGAAAACCCGCAAGCGGAACGCGGTTATCGTAAAAAAGGCTTATATCGTTTTTGCGGCAGGCGGAAATTACCAAGTCTTTATAGCTTTGAGCGTCTCTCGCTATTATTACAAAATCGCGGTACCTGTAGCCTTCCTCTCTGACCAGCCGCCTTATGGTACGCGCGGCAAATTCGGCTTCGTCCATGGGAGTGGCGGCGGCGCAAATATTTACGCTGCCGTCGTCGGCGATTTTAATATCGGCTTTTTCGGAGATGATCTTTTCGAGACTATAAAGCCCCTTGTTTTTATATCGGCTCTCGCCTAAAATTATCGGAGCGTTTACGGTAATACCGAAATTTTCGGCTGTGCGCTTTATATATTCCGCCGTTCTGCGGATATTCGCAAATACGCCGAATTCCTTTTTGTTTTCGATATCGTAGGTAAAGGTTACGTAGAGATCCTTGCTTTGGCAAAGGATGCGTTCCATGATTTTGTACTGTTGACCGGTAAACCCCTTGAAGGAATCTATAAATACGGTTTTGTTCTCAAAATAATTGAAATTTTCAAGCTGTCGGTAAAGCCGTGTGAGCAAATCGGTGGGATCGATAAATTTTTCCGATATCATCGCGTCGTAGGTTTCGTAAAGCAGCGCAATATCCGAAAGCTTCGCTTTGAGGGTAGGCTTGTCCGAGCTTTCCGCAATCGCGCGCAATTCGTCGGCGGTTACAGAATTTATTTTAAATTCTCCTATGGAATCGAGCATGGTTTTGGAAAAGCTCACGGAATCGGCATACCGCGACCAGAGCTTAAGCTCGTTTTTAACCGAATCCATCGCCTTTTTCATAAATATTACCTTGTCGCATTCGCTAAGTGTCCTGCCGGCTATACCGCCTACCTTTCTGCCCACTTCGTCGCAAAGGCGGGTAAAGCTCAAAACCTCGACGTTAAGGGCGGCGTTATCGCCCACGGTATGAAGCACAGCGCGTTCGCTTTCGAAAGTGAACTGCTCGGGTACTATAAGTACGCAATTCTTGCCCGAATTTACCGCTTCTTTGATTTTTTGCAAAACCGTATAGGTTTTGCCCGACGCCGGTTTTCCGTATATAAATTGCAGCAAAATATCACCTACAATATTTTTTATATTGATATTTTACCATATACTTCAAAATAATGCGAGTATATTTTATATAAAAATGAATTTTAAAAGCAGCGCCCCGCAAAGCGCGGGAATACCGAAAACCGCGCCGCCGGTTACCGTATACGGGTTTACGGGAATATAAACCCCGGTAAATTTCGCCGTCAAGTCGATCAAAGCCAATAAGCATATACCCGCAAACGCATTAAAAAGAAGCGTGCGAAAAATTCTTTTGGACCTTGCGGCAAATACAAAAATTATAAAAGCCGATACGCCCGCAAACGCAAAGGTTAAATATTTCAAAATTTCCATTCAAATTCCCCCGAATTAAAAATATGATGAAATTGCAAAAATAATTACATTTAAATCGGGAACCTTTAAAAAACCCTTTGCACAAACGTAAAAGCTTTGTTTGTGCAAAGGGGTTCTATTTTTTTATTAACTTAGGTTTTAAGATTATCTATCTCTGTACCCGCGCGCCGGCTCCGCCCATAATCGCTTCGACTTCCTTTTTGGAAGCCATTGTGGTATCTCCGGGCGTAGTCATTGCGAGCGCTCCGTGCGCCGCGCCGTAATCGACGGCAATTTGAGCGTCGCCCGTCGTCAGCAGCCCGTAGATAAGCCCCGACGCAAAAGAGTCGCCGCCTCCGACGCGGTCTAAGATTTCGAGTCCTTTGTAATCCTTGGATTTATAGATTTCGCCGTCCGCCCAGCAGATAGCGCCCCAATCGTTAACCGTCGCCGTTCTTACCGTGCGAAGGGTTGTCGCAACCGCCTTGAAATTCGGATAAACCTCCGCCGCGTAATTTATCATCTTTTTGTATCCGTCAAGATTTAATTCTTTGAGGTTCTCGTCGTTCCCCTCTACCGCAAATCCGAGGCAGGCAGTAAAATCCTCCTCGTTGCCTATCATGACGTCGACGTATTTTGCGATTTCATTGTTTACTTCCCTTGCCTTTTCAATCCCGCCGATAGCGCTCCACATGGAAGGCCGATAGTTTAAATCGTAAGAGACTACAGTGCCGTACTTTTTCGCCGTTTTGATAGCGGCAAGGACCGTTTTGCAGGATTGCTCCGACAACGCGGCGTAAATGCCGCCCGTATGAAGCCAGCGTACGCCTAACTTGCCGAAAATGTATTCAAAATCAAAATCCTCGGGAGAAGCCTTGGAAATAGCGGTATTCGCGCGGTCGGAACAGCCCACCGCGCCGCGGATGCCGAATCCCCGCTCGGTAAAATTCAAACCGTTGCGGCAAATTCTGCCTATTCCGTCGGTTTTCACCCATTTGATAAGCGAGGTATCGACGCCGCCTTGGAGAATGCAATCCTCCAACAGCATACCCACCTCATTGTCGGCAAAGGCGGTAATAACTCCGGTTTTGAGTCCGAAGCATTTTCGCAGGCCCCGAACGACGTTATATTCGCCGCCGCCCTCCCAAACGCGAAAGGACCTGGCGGTGCGTATTCTGCCCTCGCCCGGATCAAGTCTTAACATAACCTCTCCCAATGACACCGCGTCATAGGTACAGTCTTCCGTAGGTCGTAAATTCAAATTCATATTTTTCCTCCTATCCAGTGAGGCTGTCGCTTGCGATATTGCAAAACGCAGTCCCGACCGTTTTTATTTGCCGGCTCTGATTTCCTTTGCAAGCGCAACGGCTTCACTTGTCATCTGCGCGATTTTTTCAAACTCTCCGGCTTTTATCAAATCGCCCTTTACCATCCAGCTGCCGCCGCAGCAGAAAATACGGTCGAAGCTGAGATAATCCTTAAGGTTCTTAATTCCTATACCGCCCGTTGGCATAAATTTAACCGCGGGAAATACGGGCGCCACCGCTTTTATTGCGGCAATGCCGCCCGACTGCTCGGCAGGGAAAAATTTAACCACCGAAAGACCGCGTTTTACTATCTGCATAATCTCCGTAGGCGTTGCCGCTCCGGGAAATACCGGAATTTTATTTTCTATACAGTAATCCACGGTTTGCGCGTCAAAGCCGGGGCTTACAATAAACTTGGCTCCCGCCGCCACGGCGCGCTTTGCCTGATCGGCGGTAAGCACCGTTCCGGCGCCTACGAGCATGTCCTTATAGGTTTCTGTCATAATGCGGATAGATTCCTCCGCGGCGGCTGTACGGAAGGTCACCTCCGCACAGGGCAATCCCCCCTTTATAAGGGCTTCCGCCAGGGGCTTCGCGTCCTTTGCATCCTCCAAAACAACTACCGGAACTACGCCGTAGCCGGCAATTTTTTCCATCATTTTATCCATTTTAAATCCTCCTTATACTCCCGAATAAGCGGAAAATCCTCCGTCGATGGGTAGCACGACTCCCGTGATGGCGCTTGCCGCCCTGTCATCGCACAGGAAAAATACTCCGCCCAAAAGCTCCTCGCTCTCCAAAAATCTTCCCATAGGCGTACCGTTTAAAATCTTATGGGAGCGCGGAGTCGGCGTACCGTCATCGTTAAAGAGCAGCGCTTTGTTCTGTTTGCCTACGAGAAATCCCGGCGCGATCGCATTACAGCGGATACCGGTTCCCGCGAAGTAAGTAGCCAGCCATTGTGTGAAATTGGAAATGCCGGCTTTTGCGGCGGAATAAGCCGGAATTTTCGTCAGCGGAATATAGGCGTTCATAGACGAAATGTTCAAAATCGATCCCGCTTTTTTCTCCACCATATCCGCGGCAAATACCTGAGTTGGAATCATCGCGCCCTGGAAATTAAGCTTAAAGACGAAGTCCACACCGTCGGCGTCCAAATCAAAAAAGGTCTTAAGCTCCCTTGACGCTTCATGCTGGTATTCGTTGTCGGTGGTTGCGCGCGGATTATTTCCGCCCGCGCCGTTAATCAAAATATCGCATGGGCCCATATCCGCCAGAACCTTGGTATGAACCTCCTCTAAAATTTGCCGGTTCAGTACGTCGGCTTTATAGCCTTTGCAGATATAACCCTCCGCTTTACATTCCTCCGCCAGCTTTTCGACCGACTCTTCGTTAAGATCCAGCGCCGCCACCTTTGCGCCCGCCTGAGCGAAAGCTTTTGCCATCGTACTGCAAAGCACGCCGCCGGCGCCGGTAATTACAACCACTTTTCCTGAAAAATCAATATTTAACGGTAAATTCATCTCATTCTTCTCCTGTTTTTAAGTCGGAGTGCCGCAATCGGCGCCCTTATATTTTAAATCCGAAAAAACTGTTTGTATTATTAAAGCAAATATCTTCGATCAGTGTCGTAAGCCGCGGAATATCATCCGGATACTGTCCGCTTTCCACCCAACCGCCGATAAGATCGCAAAAAATGCGTCGGAAATACTCATGCCTTGTATAGCTTATAAAGGAGCGCGAGTCGGTAAGCATTCCGACAAAGCAACCGAGCATTCCGTTGTTTGCAAGCGATATCAGCTGGTCTCGCATACCGGTAAGATTATCGTTGAACCACCATGCGCTGCCCTGTTGAATACGTCCGACGGTCTCGCCGCCCTGAAAGCATCCGGCAATGCTGACAAGCGCGGTGTTATCGTTGGGATTAAGCGAATAGAGTATTACCTTAGGCAGACCGCCGTTTTCCGCAAAAGCATTAAGCAGCGGCGCCGCGTTCTCCACCCGGGAATTGCTGTTTACGGCGTCAAATCCGGTATCGGGGCCTAATTTTGCAAACATCGGTTTGTTGTTATCGCGAAGACAGCCGAAGTGAATTTGCATAACCCAATTCTTTTCCGCATATTTTTCGGCGCATGCGACGGTTATCAGCGTCTTATAGGCGTCGGCGTCTTTTTCCGAAGGCGCCTCTCCGCTCATAGCCGCCTCAAACGCCCGATTTGCCGCAAAGACGTCGGGTTTTGCGTACATACAGTAATCCAATCCATGGTCCGCGCACAGACAGCCGTGCGCCGCGAAGTATGCGATTCTGTCGCCGAGGGCTAAAACCACGTCGTCCGCGAATCCGATTTCTTTCCCCGTCGTCGCCGAAAGCTTTCGGATATAGTCCGCAAAGCCCTTTTTCTCGATATTCACGGCTTTGTCGGGTCTAAAAGCGGGCAGAACCTTTATTTCCATCGAGCTGTCGTCGGCGATTTCTCTATGGAAACGCAAATCGTCGCAAGGGTCGTCGGTAGTGCATACGGCTTTGACCTTAAATTTCCGCATCAAGTCTCTCGCGGTATACTTCGTCAAAATTTCGTTGCAGCGGTTGTATATCTCGTCCGCGTTTTCCTCGGTCAGCGGCTCGTAAATCTCAAACACTCTTTGAAGCTCGAGGTGGCTCCAATGATAAATGGGATTTCCGATAAGGCGCGGCATAATCGAGGCAAAAGCGCGGAATTTTTCCCGCGGATCGGCATTTCCGGTAATAAGCTCCTCGGCTATCCCGCCAAAGCGCATCTGCCGCCATTTATAATGGTCGCCGCCCAGCCAAAGCTCCGTTATATTGTTAAATTTTCGGTTTTGCGCGATGTCCTTGGGATCTATATGACAGTGATAATCGATAATAGGCAGATTTTCGGCAATATCATGGTACAACCGCTTCGCCGTAGGAGTAGAAAGAAGAAAATCTTTATCCATAAACTTATTCATACGAATACCCCCCCTATTCTCCAACCTTGCCTTCGGTTTTTTCCAGCATATCCCAACAACCCCACAGGTACATAATGCCGAGTGCGCGGTCGTACAGACCGTATCCGGGCCTGCATTGCTCACCCCAAATATGTCTGCCGTGATCCGGGCGAACGTAGCCCTTATAGCCGCAGTCGTGATAAGCCTTTACAATATCCAAAATTCCCGTATCGCCGTCACAGTCGCGGTGAGAGGCTTCCGTAAAGTCGCCGTTCGGATAATGACGGACGTTGCGTATATGGGCAAAAGCGATCCGGTCGCAGTAGGTGCGGACAATATCCGCCACGTTGTTTTGAGGGTTGGCGCCGAGAGAGCCGGAGCAAAGGCAGAGGCAGTTATGCTCGTCGTCCACCATATCGAGAAAGCGGCCTATGGACTCCTTATCGCACAGAAGCCGCGGTATTCCGAAAATATCCCATGGCGGATCGTCCTGGTGAATAGCCATTTTGATACCCGTCCGACGGCAGGTAGGCATAATCGCCTCGAGGAAATATTTCAAATTTTCCCACAGCTTCTCCTTGGTCACCGGACGGTAAGCCTCAAAAAGCTCGTCAAGCTTCGCCATACGCTCCGGCTCCCAGCCCGGAAAGGTCATACCGTGCAAATTGTTTAAAATATAATCCGCCATTTCCTTATAATTCTCATGTATGCGGTTTTTCTCATAAAAGAGCGCCGTGGAACCGTCCTCCAAAGGATGGAACAAATCGGTTCTCGTCCAATCAAAGATCGGCATAAAGTTGTAGGTTACGACCTTGACGCCGAATTTTGCCAGATTGCAAAGTGTCGTTTTGTAATTTTCTATGTACCGGTCGCGGGTGGGAAGTCCTATCTTGATATCGTCGTGCACGTTGACGCTTTCCACCACGTCCATATTAAAGCCCGCGCCCTCTATCCGACGGCGCACCGCCTCGATTTCCTCGGTTTCCCATACCTCGCCGGGCTGTTTGTCGTGCAAAGCCCAGACAAGTCCGCTCACTCCCGGAATTTGTCGAATCATTTCCGGAGTGATGCTGTCGTTTCCGTCGCCGTACCAGCGAAACGTCATCTTCATATTCATACCGCCTTTCGGGTTTTCAATAATTTATTGTAACTCTTTATTCCCTTTTATTGCGTGGTATATACGGCTTGAAATATGGTAAATCTTGCTGTATAATGTATTTATAAATCTGTTTTTGCAATTTCACTTAACCGGAAAGGAAATTTATGCGATATGTACAGAGAAGAGTTTAATCCGAGTCAGACCATGACCGAAAGGCATTTCGAATTTCATCATTCCTACACCGAATCTCCGCTGCTTGTGGATTTTCACCAGCATCCGTTTTACGAAATATTCTTTTTTCTGTCCGGAAACGTGAATTATATCATTGAGGGAAAGAATTACCGGTTAAGACCGGGGGATATCCTGCTTACGGGAAGCTGTGATCTGCATCGCCCCGAGATCCGTCCCGGAAAGCCATATGAACGAATCGTAATCTGGCTTGCGGATGATTTTTTGGAGCATTTGCGCGATTTTTACGGAGAAGATTTGACAAAATGCTTCGAAGACGCGGCGTCCAAGGATTATCGCCTGATACGGCCGGACGAGCAAAACATCATCTATTTAAAACAGCTGTGCGCCAAGATATCCGAAGCAAAGCAAAGCCGGGAGACCGGCAGTAGGGCGCTCGCGTCCGCCTATCTTACCGAATTTCTCGTCTGCGTCAGCCGCGCCTACTACGACGCTCCCGAGTCGGTCAAAAGCGACGTTACGGAAAACGAAAAGATAAACCGCGTCATACTTTATATCAACGAAAATCTTTCGGAGGATCTGTCGCTCGATAAGCTCGCCGTTAATTTTTATATAAGCAAATACTATTTAAGCCGACAGTTCAAGCAGTTTACCGGACTTGCGCCTTACCAATATATCATGAAAAAGCGCCTTATCGTATCGCGAAATATGCTGAGAAACGGCGCTTCGGTCATGGACGCCTGCATGCAGTGCGGCTTCGGCGACTATTCGAATTTTTTAAAAGCCTTTAAGCGGGAATTCGGTAAAAATCCGAGCAGTTATTCGAAAATATCCCGACCTTGAGCGCCTTCGGTATTTCTTATTTTTAAAACATACATTACAAAACCTCGAATCCCGACTGAGATTTGAGGTTTTGTAATGTCAGAACTTCCGAAAACGGAAAGTTAAATTAAAATTAATCGTTATTATACGCGGAAACCACTTTCTTGATGCGGTCAACCGGATCCAAAAGATTGCTTATGGAATTATCGTAATTAAGCGTATCTACAAGCAGGGCTATGTATTTTGACATATTAACGCTGCAATACCATTCACGCTTAAGCAATTCCTCGGGTTGGAAAATAAGATTGGTGGTAAAGACCTTATCGATAAGACCGTTTTTATAATACTCGTCGAATTTGTCGAGTCCTTCTACAAACAAGCCGAAGGTTGCGAATACGAATATTCTGGCGGCGCCCTTTTCTTTAAGCTTCGCGGCAATATCGAGCATCGATTCACCCGAGGATATCATATCGTCGACAAGAATAAGGTCCTTTCCCACGATATCGTTACCCAAAAATTCGTGCGCTTCTATGGGATTTCTGCCGTTGACTATCACCGAATAATTGCGGCGCTTGTAAAACATACCGAGCTCAAGCCCTAAAACCGAGGAATAATAGATACATCTTCCCATTCCGCCTTCGTCTGGCGATACTATCATGGTATGCTCTCTGTCAAGCTTTATATCGTCAACCGTTTTAAGCAGCGCCTTTATCATCTGATAAGCCGCCTGCACGTTATCGAAGCCCTCGAGCGGGATGGCGTTATTTACTCGCGGATCGTGAGCGTCAAAGGTGATTATATTCTTAACGCCCATCGCAACGAGCTCCTGCAAAGCCATAGCACAGTCCATGGACTCTCTGCTGCTTCTTCTGTGCTGTCTGCCCTCGTAAAGCATCGGCATAATAACGGTAATTCTTCTCGCTTTACCGCCTAACGCCGCTATAACGCGCTTCAGATCCTGAAAATGATCGTCCGGACTCATCGGAACGGTTTTGCCGTACATTTTGTAGGTGACGTTATAATTAAAGCAATCGCAAAGAATATAAACGTCCAGGCCCCTTGCGGTATGATTGAGCACCGCCTTCGCCTCCCCCGTGCCGAATCTCGGGCAGTTTGCCGAAATCACAAAGGACTGTTCGGGCGAAACGTTACGCCAATTTTTAAGGTAGAAATCTACCTTCGAACAAAAATCCTCGCAGCCTCGCATGCTTATAATTGCCAGATCTCCGTAAGGTGAATGTTTAAAATCAATGCTTGCCATAATTAACTTCCTCCGTTTTTCCCTTTATGCTCTTTATAATATAACACAAAAATCACCGCAAAAAAAGGGCTTTTAAAAATTTTTTTAAATTTTCCTTTTTATTTTCGGTAATATGTGTAATAAACGATAATATCGGTCTTTTCGCCCGTTAAACCATTCACCCCCGAAACGCTTATGCCGTCGCCGCTTAAAAGCATATAATACTCGGCTTGCGCGGCTTCGCAGACAAATACGTCGCTTTCGCCGCACATTATTCGAATTTCGCCGTCGATTACCGCAATTCTGCCGCGTTTGCCCAAAATAAGCTCTTTTACGTTTCCGTCCGCTTCGCGGATGCGCCGCGTGACGTATTTAATTTCCCTGCCGTCCATTTGACGAAGGACGTCTTCGTTTTTCGGCTTACGTTTAAATTCGAACATACGCTTAATTTGCTTTTACCTTTCGCATTATCGCGGGATCGCATTCCTCCGGCTTATAGCTTTCCAAATAATTTATAAGCTCGTCGCCGTTGTCGAAAATATGCGCCATCCGACCGCTCATTTCGCTCATAAAGCCGCCGTTTACCGCCGTTTCTATAAGCGCCTTAAAGCTGTCGTAATATCCGTTTATGTTGTATATCGTAATAGGCTTATTGTGGCGCCCCAGCTGCTTTAAGGACAAAATTTCAAAAAGCTCGTCAAAGGTGCCTATACCTCCCGGAACGGCAATAAAAGCGTCCGCCCGCTCTTCCATGACAGCCTTGCGGTTACGCATGGTGTCGGTAAAAATAAGCTCTGTGCATTTATCGTAAAGCACGCCGTCGACCTTGAAAAAGCTCGGCGCAACGCCGCAAATCTCTCCGCCGCCCTTGGTCATTCCTCTTGCCGCGGCGCCCATAAGACCACCGGCGCCTCCGCCGTATACGAGGTTATGGCCTTTTTTTGCCAATTTTTCGCTTAATTCCTCGGTGGCTTTAATAAAAGAATAATCTATATCGTCGCTCGCGGCGCCGTAAATACAAATGTTCATAATTTTTCTCCGTTCAATATCGAATTTACAAGGGTATCTCCCTCGTATTCAAGCTTTAAGGAAAAGAAAGGGGCGTTTTCCTCTATAAGCTTTAAAAAAATTTTATCCCCTTCCCAAACGGGCAGGCCGTACAGCTTTTCTTTTTCTATCCATTCGAGATTACCCTCGTCGCATTCTTTTATCCGACCGGCAAAATCGGTTGTATGAAAAATATGCATATACTCGGTTTCCCACTTATCGGACACAAAGGTGACGATACCGCAATACCTTACCTTCCCGAGGGTAAGACCGGTTTCCTCGTATACCTCGCGTTTGTTGCATTCTTCGGGGCTTTCCTTGTCCTCGAATTTGCCGCCTATACCCACCCATTTATCTCGGTTAAGGTCGTTTTCCTTTTTTACGCGGTGAAGCATCAAATACTTTCCGTCTTTTTCAATATGGCATAAGGTAGTATTGCGCATATTTTATTCCTCCGACGCATCGTCGTAGTTTTCCGCCGGCGGCACGTATCCGTCTATATAGAAAACGTCGGCGTTGACGTTTTCAAGATCGAATACGCCGTTATACTGCACCTTTTCGTAATCGTCGAGCAAAGCCGTATAGGGGCTCGAATCGCTCCATTTGTAATAGGTGCCGGCGCTGTCTATATAGCCCACGGTATCTATTACGGGCAATGTTTCAGAAAGCTTAAGCAGATACTTGTTATATTCCGTAAGCTTGACTCCGGCGGTTTTAAGCAGCAGCGACGAAAGATAATTGGAGCTTAAGCGCTCGACGTATTTTTCCTCGATATCGTAATTAGCCCAGATAAAAAAGGGCGTGCAATGGCGCGATTGGTCCTGCTCTACCGTAAGGTTGGAAAGATTGTTGACCCCCATCACCTCGGCGATAAATTCGGTCTCTACCGACGGCTGATGATCGCCGAACATACAAATCACGGTAGGCTCCTCAACCCCTGAAAAATATGTGATAAGCTCTTTAAAAGCATTGTCGCTTTGCTTTATAAGGGATAAATATTTATTTGCTTTGCTGTAATCGGTTTTGGTGGAGGTTGCGTAAATGCTCTCGTCAAAATTAACACAGCTCGTGGTATATCCGCCGTGATTTTGCATTGTGACGTTAAAGGCAAAATACGGAACGGATTTATCCCTGTTTTCAAAATCCTCAATAAGGCGCTTATAGTTGTAGGAATCGCTCACATATTGGCGGATAAGCATATTTGAGCCGGGGTAATACTCGTCTATAAGCTCCTGCAAATAATTCGCGTCGCTTCCGTTTTTCTGGTATTCCTGCATAAGCGAAATATCCATAATATCCTCAAGGCTTATAAACTTATTAAAGCCGAAATTCCTGTAAACCTCGGTCCTTCTCCAACCCGTAGAATAGTAAGGGTGAAGCGCAAATGAGGAATAGCCCTGCACCTCGAGAGTGGAAACGATAGACGCCAAGGGATTTTTCACGTAAAGCATATACGCGTTGCTTCCCGAAGGCAAAAACGCGGTGGTATGACCGGTCAAAAATTCAAATTCGGTATTGGAGGTGCCGGCGCCGATTACCGGAACGTATAAATTACCCTTTACGGTATTTTCCGTAAGGCTGTGCATAAAGGGCATGTATTCCTCGTTGGTAGTGAGATTGCCGAGTATGGAAAGATCGGACAGCGACTCGTTCATAATACAGATGATATTGGGCTTTTGATAACTGTCGTCTATTTCGGGGGCGTTGTTATCGACTACCTCCTCGACGTAGCTTCCCACATCCTCGGGGTTATAGTTGCTCGGCTTTGACATATAAAGATACTTTGTATTGCAAAAATAATTAAGCACAAAGCCGTAATTCCTGTAGCCGCGCAGTTGGTTCCAGAAGTCCGGCTTAACGCCCAAGTTTGCAAAGACGCTTGTTCCGAAAAACAAAATCAAAAGCACGGCGGAAAAGGTTCCCGTAAAGGAACGCGATATAACCTTGGTTAAAAAATTGAATTTCGGAAGCTTTGATTTAATCGCGATAATAATTATGAATATGTAAATGAGCGTAGCGGTAATTACGATATAATCGGGAGTGTAATTATAGGTATTCGCAACCCCGATCGCGGTAGTTACGCTCAAAAAATCCATAGGTAAAAAGGGCGTTCCCCTAAACCGCATAAGATAATAATGCGCCAGCGCAAACCCGTAAAGCAGGGTGGTTACAAAAATATAAGAAACCCTGAAGCTGCCGAAAAGCGCATAAATCAAAAAGTAGAAGATAAGAATTACTATATAATTCCCTAAAAATCCCAAATAGGTCATATTATAGACGAATACGCTGTTGAGGCATTCGGTCATGGTAATCGTAACCACGGGCAAAAGCAATAAAAATATAAAGCTCCAAATAATATTAAGCTTTTCGGATTTGAATTTTACGGTATAAGCTGCGCACAAACCCAAAACAAACGGAACCGCCAGGCAAAACGCCAATAAAATCCATTTAGCTCTGAACTGTTGGCTTATGTAGCTGTTCACGGAAAAGATTACGAATAAAAGGGTTATAACAAAAACAACGGCGCCCGCGATTTTAGCGCGCTTACCGGAGGTTACTTCAAACGTATTATTTAAAAATTCAGGCAGCTTTTCTTTTAAAAACCCGGAAACGAAACGCCTTATTTTCAAAAGAGCCATCTGTAGCCTTCTTTCTGAATTTAATATAATAATATTACCACATTCCGCGTAAAAAAACAATGAAAAAATAGCATATAAATATTAATATTATTTTAAGAAAATATATATTTTTTTAATAATTTCTTGAAATGCTCATAAAATCAAGGCCGGATTTTGCGGGCAGACGCATAAAATATGCACCCTTCGCGGCGGAAAGGTGCATATTTTTGTACTAAAGACGTTTCAATATATCGTTGTTTTGGGTGATAATATGCCCCAAAGCATAAATAAGGAAAAGAAGTATAAGCGAAAGAACTATTCCGAAAATAAGTAAACCGACGGAAAGTATAAGAAATACGGAATCGATTTTATAGAGAATTACGGCTATTACGGCAAAAACCGAAAAGGTCGCTATGGAAACTATAAAAGAAATTGCTTTGACTACTTTATCGATATGCTTAAAGGCGCCTTCGGCGTATTCTTCCGCCGCCGACTGCTTCTTATACTTCTTTGAGGTGGAACTGATGTCCTCATAAACGATTTCTTTTTCGGAATTATTCACCTTTTTCGCCCTCCACTTTGCATATGCCTATCGTGACGGCTTCGCCGTTGATATCCCATTCTTTTATAAAGCCCTTCGGCTCGGCGGCGGTAATCGAATCCGCCAACGTGTCCGCCCCGATTTCACTTTGGTTGCCGACGGCTATATCGGTAACGGTTTTACTGCCCTTGAGATATACCGAAATATGGTCGGTTACGTTAAAGTCGGCTTCCTTGCGCATGGTTTGAATTTTACTTACGATCTCGCGCGCAAAGCCTTCCTTAATAAGCTCGTCGGTAAGGGTAATATCTATCGCCGCGGTTATGCCGCGATCGCTTACGGTATAGAAGCCCTCTTTTTGTCGGGCTTCGATAAGCAAATCCTCTTCGCTTAATTCGATATCGCCGAAGCTTAACGAGAGGGTAAGCTTGCCGTCGTTATCAAGCCGATTTTTGGCTTCGGCGCCGTCGATTTCGGCCAAAGCGGTTCTTATTTCGCCTAAATGCTTGCCGTATTTGGGGCCTAAGGTCTTTAACTGCGGCTTGAAGCTGTAGCTTACAAAATCGTCTACCTTGTCGGTAAATTTAACCTCTTTGATATTGAGCTCTTCTCTTATGATTTCGGTATAAAAATCGTCTAAATCGCCGTCAAGCTTAACGTACATAACCGAAAGGGGCTGACGGTTTTTGAGCGAAGAACCGTTTCTCGCGGCTCTGCCCAAAACGACAATTTCGAGCACCTTTTCCATCTGCTCCTCGAGCTTCTCGTCTATAAGGCTCTCGTCCACGGTCGGATAATCGCAGAGATGAATGCTTTCCGGCGCGGATTTATCGATATTTCTGACAAGGTTCTGATATATGTTCTCGGTCATGAACGGAATCATGGGCGCGGCGGCTTTGCAAATGGTAACCAGCGCCGTATAAAGGGTTAAATACGCGGTGATTTTATCGTCGGTAATACCCTGCACCCAATAGCGTTCTCTGCCGCGGCGTACGTACCAATTGCTCATTTCGTCCACAAAATCCATCAAAGCACGCGCCGCCTCGGGTATGCGGTAATTGGCAAGATTATCGTCAACCGCCTTTACGGTGGAATTAAGGCGGGATAAAAGCCATTTATCCATAACCGTAAGCTTATAATCGGCGATATTGTATTTTGTGGGATCGAATTTATCTATTTCGGCATAAAGCACGTAAAATGCGTAGGTATTCCAAAGAGTACCCATAAATTTACGCTGACCTTCGGTTACGGCGCGGTCATGGAAACGGTTGGGAAGCCACGGCGCGGAATTTGAATAGAAATACCATCTTATCGCGTCCGCTCCGAATTTTTCGAGCGCATCGAACGGATCTACGGCATTACCCTTGGATTTACTCATTTTCTGGCCGTTTTCGTCCTGAACGTGACCTAAAACGATTACGTTCTTATAAGGCGCTTTATTGAAAATAAGGGTGGAAATCGCAAGCAGCGAATAGAACCAGCCTCTCGTCTGGTCGACCGCCTCGGAGATAAAGTCCGCCGGGAACTGACAGTCAAACAATTCCTTGTTTTCAAAGGGATAATGATGCTGCGCAAAGGGCATGGCTCCCGAATCGAACCAGCAGTCGATAACCTCGGGAACGCGGTGCATTTCCTTTCCGCATTCGGGGCATTTTACAGTAACCGCGTCGATATACGGGCGGTGAAGCTCTATTTCATCCGGGCAGTTATCCGACATGGATTTAAGCTCCGCTATACTGCCGACGGCATGCATATGACCGCACTCGCAGGTCCATATATTAAGCGGGGTTCCCCAATAGCGGTTACGCGAAATTCCCCAATCCTGAACGTTATTGAGCCAATCGCCGAAACGCCCTTTTCCAATGCTTTCGGGTATCCAATTTACCGTATTGTTATTGCGGATAAGATCCTCCTTGACGGCGGTCATCTTGATAAACCATGATTCGCGCGCATAGTAAATAAGCGGAGTATCACAGCGCCAGCAATGAGGATAATCATGCTCGAATTTGGGCGCGTCAAACAAAAGACCCTTCTCGTCAAGATCCTTAAGTACCAGCGGATCCGCCTTTTTTACGAATATGCCGGCGTAGGGCGTTTCCTCTGTAAGCTCGCCCTTGCCGTTGACGAACTGAACGAAGGGCAGATCGTATTTTCTGCCTACCTTGGCGTCGTCCTCACCGAAAGCGGGAGCTATATGCACTATACCCGTACCGTCGGTCATGGTAACGTAACCGTCGCAGGTGATGTAATGTCCCTTTTTATTCTGCTTTTCGCAAACCGGCTTTACGTAATCGAAAAGCGGCTCGTATTCCTTATATTCGAGTTCCTTGCCCTTAAAGCTCTCGAGTATTTCATAAGCGGGAGCGTCCTCGCCTGCAAGCTTGCCCAGAATTTTATCGAGCAGGGCTTCCGCTAAGTAATAAACGTAACCGTCGTTGGCTTTGACCTTGCAATAGGTTTCGTCGGGATTGACGCAGAGCGCCACGTTTGACGGAAGCGTCCAAGGAGTCGTGGTCCAGGCGAGGAAATACGCGTCCTCCCCCGATACCTTAAAGCGCACTATGGCGCTGCGCTCTTTTACGTTTTTATACCCCTGCGCCACTTCGTGCGACGAAAGCGGGGTTCCGCAGCGCGGACAGTAGGGCACGATTTTAAAGCCCTTATACAAAAGTCCTTTTTCGTAAATCTGCTTTAACGCCCACCATTCGGACTCGATGTAATCGTTATGATAGGTAACGTAAGGATTATCCATATCCGCCCAAAAACCGACGGTTTTGGAAAAATCCTCCCACATGCCCTTATATTTCCAGACGCTTTCCTTGCAATGGTCTATAAAGGGAGCCAAGCCGTATTCTTCTATCTGCTCCTTGCCGTCAAGCCCCAATAACTTTTCGACCTCGAGCTCAACCGGAAGTCCATGGGTATCCCAGCCCGCTTTTCGGGGAACCATATAACCCTTCATGGTTCTGTAACGCGGAATCATATCCTTGATAACCCTCGTTAAAACGTGGCCTATATGCGGCTTTCCGTTTGCTGTAGGAGGACCGTCGTAAAATACATACGGCTCACCCTTAGCCTTGGAATCGATACTTTTTTTGAAAATTTCGGAATCCGACCAGAATTTTTCAATTCTTTTTTCTTCTTCTACAAAATTCACGTTAGGTGAAATACTGTTATACACTAAAGGGTGCTCCTTTCAAAGTCAAAACCAAAAGAAACAATCACATTAATGCAACTAATGCGACTGCTCCTTTTTAAATATTTTTTAAGAAAAAACGCCGTATCAATCGTTAACCGTGGGAACAGGCTGTTTTAAAGCGGATCTCGTTTTGCGAACCTCGCCGAGATTGGCGGTAAGGCCCTCGTCGGCGCGGCGCATAATATCGTCCACAAAATCCTGAGCCGCCTTGCGCATTTCGCGGCTCTTGGTCTGCGCGTTTGCGATTATTTCGGCGGCTTTTGCCTGAGCGAGCTTTACGATCTCCTCCTGCGCGGTCATGGCCTTTGCGCGCTCCTCCGCATTGCGGATAATACCGTCCGCCTCGCGCTTGGCGTTTGTAATAATATCGGCGCGGTCGGCGACAATTCCCTTTGCCTGTTTGATTTCAGCCGGAATATTAAGACGTATTTCGTCTACTACAGCCCTTAATTTTTCAATATCAACAATAGTTTTTTTACCCGGAATTTTAACGCCGCTGTCAAGCAATTCGTCAAACTGTTCCAATAATTCGTCAAGTGTCATTTTAATTCCTCCAACCGGTAACCGGCATTAAATTTAAGGCCGCGGGGTAAAACCCGTCAGCTAATCCTGCTTAATATATCCTGCTTTATAACCTCGGGAACAAAGCTGCTGATATCGCCGCCCATCATGGCAATTTGCTTTACCATGCTTGAGCTTAAATACATATTCTCCGTCGAGGTGGTAAGAAACAGGGTTTCAACGTTAGGATTAAGTTTTTTATTGGTAAGAGCCATCTGAAATTCGTATTCGAAATCAGACATAGCTCTGAGACCCTTTATAATGGCGGTGGCGCCGACCTTAGCGGCATAATCGGCAAGTAAGCCGTCGTAATGCTCTACGGTCACGTTCTCTAAATCCGAGACGCACTTCTTTATCATTTCCACCCGCTCTACGGGAGTAAACGAACAGCTTTTCGAAGCGTTGCCGGCGACAAGCACTATAAGCTTGTCGAACATTTTAGCCGCCCGATTTATAATATCGAGATGACCGCAGGTCACGGGATCAAAGCTTCCCGGGCAGATTGCTATAGTCTTATCCTTCATGTGCGGCCTCTTTTCTGTATACGGTGACAAGCACCTTGCCGTAGCGGTAGGTACGAAAAACGGCAAAACCGTCCACACTGTTCTCAAGCTTAATTTCGGGCGGATGCTCGCATACTATAAATCCGTAATCGCTCATAAGCGGTATAACCGCCTTTATCGCCGGAGCGAGCAGGCCCGCCTTATAAGGCGGATCGAGAAATACTATGTCAAAGGTATCCCCGCACCCGGCGCAAAAGGACGCATAGTCGGAACGTACCGTTTTTGCGCTTTCGTCAAAACCGCAATTTTTTATATTGGTTTGCACTGTGCTTAAAGACTCGGACGAGCTGTCGACAAAAACTGCCGAAAGCGCGCCGCGGCTTAACGCCTCAAGCCCCAATTGACCGGAACCCGCGAATAAATCAAGTACACGCCTTCCCTCAATATCAAAATGCAGGGCGCTGAATATTCCCTCCTTTACCCTTTCGGGTGTGGGGCGAACGTCGTTACCCTCGGGAGTAACAAGGCGTTTGCCGCGGGAAATGCCCGTAATAATTCGCATTAACATCACCAAAAACCGATATATGCGCAATAGCGCAATATATATTTCTTTAAGTATTATCCCACTAAACAGTATACTTTGTCAATACTTTTTTTCAAAATCGGGCTATTTTGCCTTACCGAAAACCGCAATATTGAAAAATTTTGTATTTTGATATATAATATTAAGCAAACTGTGCGCTTGAGGCGGTGGTATTATAATCGAAATTTATTTTTTTGAACCGACAAGCCGTGCCCGATCGGCAAAAGCCGTAAATAATTTATATCTTTCAAAGCTCGGTAAAAAAGCGGTCAAAAGGATTGCCGCAAAAAAATACAACTGCCCCGATAATGAAATAATAATCGATTATTCCGCCCGGGGCAAGCCTTATTTGAAAAATCATCCCGATTTTCATTTTAATATTTCCCACAGCGGCAATGCGCTTGCGGCGGCATTTTGCGAACGGGAAACGGGTATTGATATCGAAAGGATAAAAAAGCCTAATTTTAAGGTAGCCGACCGGTTTTTTTGCGAAACGGAAAAGGATTATATTAAAAAAAGCGATGATCCCGAGCTTGCGTTTTTTCGGATATGGACCGCCAAAGAAGCCTACGCCAAATTCACGGGCAGAGGAATAGACGCCGATTTTAAAAAAACAGAGGTTTTGGGCGATTTCATCCGAAAGCGCATGATTACGATAACCACCGGCGATTACGTCCTTTCGGCTTATACGGACTGTGTGACCGATTACAAAATTATAAAGTTTGACGAAAATTCCGAAATTTTTAAATCGTAAATGCTTGATTGAGGCTTATATTTGTGATATACTTATAAGGTTTATAAGTAAAGGAGTATTTTTGTGACTGATTTAAAACGCGAAATTGAAAGACGGCGCACTTTTGCCATTATATCTCACCCGGACGCCGGTAAAACCACCCTGACCGAAAAATTCCTCTTATACGGCGGCGCTATACAGACCGCAGGCTCGGTTAAAGGAAAAGCCACCGCAAAGCATGCGGTAAGCGATTGGATGGATCTCGAAAAGCAAAGAGGTATATCGATAACCTCATCCGTAATGCAATTTGAGTACGAGGGTTATTGCATCAATATTCTCGATACCCCCGGTCACCAGGACTTTTCGGAGGATACCTACCGCACCCTCATGGCGGCGGACAGCGTCGTAATGGTTATAGACGCCGCAAAGGGTATTGAGGCGCAAACCCGAAAGCTTTTTAAGGTAGTCGCAAGAAGGCATATACCGATTTTCACCTTTATCAACAAGCTTGACCGCGAGGCGCGGGATCCGTTTGAGCTTTTGGACGAGCTTGAAAAGGAGTTCGGCATAGGCACCTATCCCGTAAATTGGCCCATAGGCTCTGGCGTGAGCTTCAGAGGAGTATTTGACCGTGACAAGCGCGAAATTCTCTCTTTCGCCGACCTGCACAGAGGTCAGGAACGCATTAAACCCACTCCCTGCGATATAAACGATACCGAAAAGCTCGATACGCTTATAGGTCCGTATCAGCGCGCGGAATTGGTAGACCAGATCGAATTGCTCGACGGCGCAAGCTTTGAATTTGACCTTGAAAAGGTGCGCCGCGGCGAATTGAGCCCCGTATTTTTCGGCTCCGCGCTTACCAATTTCGGCGTCGAGCCTTTTCTTGAAAATTTTCTGAAAATGACCACCTCCCCCCTTCCGCGAATTTCGGGCGAGGAAGAGATCGATCCGTTTGAGGATAATTTTTCGGCGTTTGCCTTTAAAATTCAGGCGAATATGAACAAGAACCACCGCGACAGGATCACCTTTTTCCGGATCTGCTCGGGTAAATTTGAGCGCGGCGCCGATTATTTTCACGTTCAGACGGGCAAGCCCGTAAGGCTTTCACAGCCTCAGCAGATGATGGCGGAGGAACGGCAGATAATTAACGAAGCTTACGCCGGAGATATAATCGGCGTATTCGATCCCGGTATTTACTCCATAGGAGATACCGTTTGTTCGCAAAACCACAAGGTCAAATACGAGGGGATACCCACCTTTGCGCCGGAGCATTTCACCCTTATCGAGCAAAAGGATTCGCTGAAAAGAAAGCAATTTGTAAAAGGCGTTGAGCAAATAGCCAGAGAAGGCGCGATACAAATATTTCACGAGCCTAATTCCGGTATGGAAAAGGTAATCGTGGGGGTTGTCGGCGTACTGCAATTCGACGTTTTGGAGTACCGGCTCAAAAACGAATACAACGTAGACGTAATACGCAACGACCTTCCCTATCAATACATTCGCTGGGTTATGAATAAGGATATCGACGTCAAAAAGCTCAACGTCACCTCCGACACCAAATGGGTTCAGGATTTTAAGGGCAACAACCTGCTTATATTCACAAGCGAATGGAATATAAATTGGGCGCTCGAAAAAAACGAGGGCTTGATACTCGAAGATTTCAGCAAGGATTAAAATTATGAAAAATAAATTTCTTGAAACGGGCAAAATAGTCGGAACACACGGTGTAAAGGGAGTTTTGCGGGTTCAGCCCTGGTGCGATTCCGCGGATTTTTTAAAACAGTTCGGGAGCGTTTTTACCGATAAGGAGGGCGTAAACCGCCTCGAAGTAACATCGGTACAGCCGCACGGAAATATCGTTCTTATGGCGGTAAAGGGCGTCGATTCTATAGAAAAAGCCGAAGTGCTGCGAAACCGGATAATTTACATTGACCGAAAAGACGTAAAGCTGCCCGAAAACCGCTATTTTATCGACGATCTGAAGGGCTGTACAGTTACCGACGCCGACAGCGGCGCCATTTTGGGGAAACTCACCGACGTTTCCGAAACGGGCGCAAACGACGTATGGCATATAACCAATAACGGCAGGGAGTACCTCGTTCCCGCCGTCGACGAGGTTATAGTGTCGGTAGATATCGACGCCGAGGCTATAGTAATTCGTCCTATAAAGGGGATTTTTGACGATGAGGATTGATATTTTGACCCTTTTCCCCGAAATGTGCGAGGCGGTGCTCAACGAGAGCATTATCGGCAGAGCGCAAAAAGCGGGCAAGGTTGAAATAGTTTGCACCGATATACGCGATTTTTCCGGAAATAAGCACAACAAGGTCGACGATATGCCCTACGGCGGCGGTATGGGTATGATAATGGCGGCGTCCCCCATTTACGACTGCTATAAAAGCCTTTACGGCGGCGGAGAGCCGAAGCCGCACCTTATTTACATGTCGCCGCAGGGCGAAACCTTTAACCAAAAAAAGGCGGAGCAGCTGTCGAAATTAGACCGCCTTGTACTGCTTTGCGGGCATTACGAGGGGGTTGACCAGCGGGTTATAGACGAAATCGTCGACGAGGAAATATCGATAGGCGATTTTGTGCTTACGGGCGGAGAATTGCCCGCGCTTGCGGTCGCCGACGCCGTTTGCCGAATGCTTCCGGGCGTTTTGTCGGACGATATATGCTTCGAAGAGGAAAGCCATTTTTCGGGGCTGCTCGAGTACCCGCAATACACCCGCCCCGCCGTTTGGCACGAAAAAGCCGTGCCGGAGGTTTTGCTTTCGGGAAATCATAAGGAAATCGACAATTGGCGACAAATAATGTCGATAATCAACACTCGAGAAAAGCGCCCCGATATGTTTGGAAAATATTCCCTTTCGGAAAAGGAAATAAAGCTTTTGAAAAAGTATAATATTCCAATTTAATTATTAAAATTGCATAAATATATCGGTTCGCAACTTTGCGTTGTTGGATAAATATTAGAACTTTTTCACAAATAATTGACTAAATCATTAAATGTGTTATAATGAGAATGCAGCGGTGACAACGCACTGTTATCGACTGCATACGGCAGTTAAAAACTTTTGTTTACATAAGAAGCTTTAGTTTACGTCCGATTTTAATCAAAAACAAAACATTAACCGTAAGGAGATTTGGCAATGTGCGTTAAAGAAGTCGTTATTAAAAATCAGGCAGGTTTGCACGCTCGTCCGGCAACCTTCTTTATCCAGAAAGCTAACGAATATAAAAGCTCTATCTGGGTTGAAAAGGATGAAAGAAAAGTAAACGCAAAAAGTCTTTTGGGTGTTCTTTCGCTCGGAATAGTAGGCGGAACCGAAATCAAGATTATCGTCGACGGTTCCGACGAAAAAGAGGCGCTCGAAGGTCTTGTAAATTTGTTGGAATCGGGTTTTGTGGATTAAATCCGCAGATCGGTTATGTAATTTATAACGTATTAAAAAAGGACGGTTTTTCGCCGTCCTTTTTGCTGTTCGATATTAAGCTCAGATAACGCGTACTTTGATTATACCCTCAATAGCGCCGATTTCGGCGGCTACTTTATCGGTATCGGCGGAGCCGATATCGAGCATCGTATAGGCGTAATCTCCGCGTGATTTGTTAAGCAGATTTTCGATATTGACACCCGCTCCCGCGATAACGCCGGTAATGGCGGTAAGCATATTCGGAATATTCTTATGAATCACGCAGACACGGTGCTTGCCGCTTCTGGGCATTGTAATTTCGGGAAGGTTTACGGAGTTTACTATATTGCCGTTTTCGATATAATCGATAAGCTCCTTTGCCGCCATCGAAGCGCAGTTATCCTCCGATTCGGGGGTTGACGCGCCGAGGTGCGGGATGGCGATAATGCCGTCGACGTCAAGAATATCGTCGGTCGGAAAATCGGTCACATAGGAAGCAACCTTGCCCGATTCCAAAGCCGCCTTTATCGCGGTTGACTCAACCAATCCGGCGCGCGAGAAGTTAAGAATGCGTACACCGTTCTTCATCTTGGCTATCGCTTCGGCATTTATAAGATTTTTGGTAGAGTCGGTAAGCGGAACATGAACGGTGATATAATCGCATTTTGAGAAAATTTCGTTGATATCGTTTATATAAACCGCGTTATGATTTAGGTTCCAGGCGGATTTCACCGAAAGATAAGGATCATAACCGAAAACGGTCATGCCCAAATGATTTGCGGCGTTTGCGACCATAACGCCTATTGCGCCGAGGCCTATAACGCCCAGGGTTTTACCCTTGATTTCGGGGCCGGCAAAGGCGGATTTGCCCTTTTCGACCATCTTGCCCACTTCGTCGCCGTTGCCCTTTAAGGTTTTAGCCCATTCGATGCCGGAAACAACGCGGCGCGAAGACATAAGCAAGCCCGCCAAAACAAGCTCCTTAACCGCATTTGCGTTTGCGCCGGGAGTGTTGAAAACCACGATACCGCTCTCGGAGCAGCGATCGATGGGAATATTGTTTGTGCCGGCGCCCGCGCGGGCGATAGCCTTTAAGGTTTCGGGAAATTCGGTATCATGCAAAGATGCGGAACGAACTATGGCGCCGTCGGCATTTTCAACCTCGTCGCCTATCGTATATTTATCGTCAAATACGTCAAGACAGCTTTTGGCAATCTTATTATAGGTTTTAATTTTATACATTACGCGTTTTCCTCCTCGAATTTTTTCATAAATTCAACCAGCTTTTCAACGCCCTCAACCGGCATTGCGTTGTAAATGGAGGCTCTCATACCGCCTACGGTACGGTGACCCTTGATATTTACGAAGCCGGCTTTTTTGGCTTCCGCCACAAATTTGGCGTCGAGCTCGTCGTTGCCGGTGACAAACGGAACGTTCATAATCGAACGGTCCTCGGGAACTACCGTGCCCTTGAAAAGCTTGCTGTTGTCAAGAAAATCATAAAGAATTTTCGCCTTCTTTTCGTTGATTTCCTTCATTTTTTCAAGCCCGCCCATTTTCTTTATCCACTTAAAGGTAAGTCCGGCAATGTAAATCGCATAGCACGGCGGAGTATTGAACATAGAGCCGTTTTCGGCGTGGGTTGCATAGTTAAGCATGGTCGGGGTAATATCCATAGCGTTTCCGATAAGGTCCTTGCGGATAATTACTATAGTAACGCCTGCCGGAGCCACGTTTTTCTGAGCGCCGGCATAGAGCATACCAAACTTTGTAACGTCGATAGGCTCGGATAAAATGCAGCTCGAAATATCCGCAACCAGCGGAACGTCGCCGGTATCAGGCAGGGTGTGATATTTGGTACCGTAAATGGTATTGTTAAGACAGATATGAACGTAGTCGGCGTCCTTGTCAAAATCGGCGGCGGTGGTTTTTGGGATATAGCTGAAGGTCTTATCCTTAGAAGACGCAACCTCGCGTGCGGCGCCGTAACGCGCGGCTTCCTTATAAGCCTTGGTAGCCCACTGACCGGTAATTATATAATCCGCTTTGCCGTTTTTGGTCATAAGGTTAAGCGGGATCATCGCAAATTGCGTGGACGCGCCTCCCTGCAAAAAAAGCACCTCGTAATTATCGGGAATATTCATAATATCGCGAAGATTTGCCTCGGTCTCGTCAAATATCGCCTGATACTCCTTTGAACGGTGAGACATTTCCATAACCGATTGTCCGGTTTCACCGTATTCCAACATTTCCGCAGCGGCGGTCTTAAGCACCTCTTCGGGCAGCATGGAAGGACCTGCGCTGAAATTATAAACTCTTGCCATAAAGTTTTACCTCCAAAAATAGTACTATTAATAGATTATATTCGCGAAGGGCGGTTTTGTCAATAGGTTTGTTAAAAAAATAACGGATTTTTTCAAAATTTTCCGTAAAATCCGCAAACTTTGTTAAATTTATAACAATATGCCGGTAATATTATCCTATAAAGGCTTTGCGGGATTAAACCTATAAAGGCTTTGCGGGATTAAAGCTGTTGACATAAATTTTTATATGTGATATATTTAAATCATATAACAGCGAAGGAGTATCGGCAAGTAATGAAAACGTTTTTTAAAAAACCCGTTTCGTATATTTTGGTTTTATGCTTATTGCTTTGTACCGCTCTGCCCGCGCTCGGCGTTTCCGCCGCTATCGTGGAAAAAGGACAAATCACCATAGGCACGGTATCCGGCAACGTAGGCGATACCGTAATAGTGCCCGTAACGATTGCCGAAAATCCCGGAATTGCAGCGGTTACCGTTTCCATAACCTACGATTCTTCCGCTTTGGAATTTATCGAGGATTTACGCGGCGACGTTTTGTATGAATATATGACCAAGGCGCATCCGACGCGAAACATTATACGGCTTGTCACCTGCGAGCAGGGCAACAAGCACAACAACGGCACCCTGGTAAATCTGAAGTTTAAAATTGCCGACAAAGCGGCTCCGGGGCTTTATAAAATGGATATGATATACCGCGCGGGGGATTTTTGCAATTGGAAGCTTGATAAAATCATGCCCTCCGTTACTCCGGGCGGCGTCAACGTAAATCTTACAGTAGACAATTGCCCTCACGCAAGCTACGGCGAATGGACGCTCGCGGCGATAGCCACCTGTACCGAACCCGGCGCGGAAAAGCGCATTTGTAATTTTTGCGGACATGTCGAGCTGCGCGATACCGCCCCGTTAGGACATGAATATTCGGACAAATTTACCATAGACAAACCGGCTACCGAGAAAGAAACCGGACTTATGTCGCGCCACTGCATACGCTGTTCATCCTTTATCGATCAGATATCCTATACTCTCGAACAAAGTGACGAGGGTGATTTTGACAATACGATTTACGAAGAAGTAGCTCCCAACGACACTATAAACGATATTTATAAGGAGCAATACCCCGACCCGCCGGACGAAATCTCTTCCGAAAACGATTCGCAAAGCACACCCTCAAAACCTGCGGAATCCGCAATCGACGAAACCTCTTCGTCCGACGCCCCGGAAAGTACCGACGGCATCCCCGACGCCGTTGCACCGAAGCCAAACGATTATATACCCGACGAGCTTATAAGGATGACCGTTAAGGGCAAAATCGCGCAAATAATACCCGAAATCGATTCGATAATCAAATATATAAAAATCGCGCTGCTTCCCCTATTTGCTTTCAATCTTTTTTAAAGAATTATAAATTATCGATTTTATACAGCAAGAACGCTCCCGTCAGAAATCCCGCGGGAGCGTTTTTGTATTTCGTTTTAAAAAATAAAATAAAATCATTTTACCGCAAGCCGAAAGCTTTCGTCTATTCTTCGGCAAATTTCATCTGTCGGCAGGCTGTTATCGAGAATTACGGTATACCAGCTTTTCTTGTTCATATGCCAGCCCGGAAAATAATTTTTAAAATCTACGGTGCTCTCCATAAGCTCCGGCTTCAAACGCAAATCGAGAACCTCCGCCGGATCGTCCGACTTAAGTCCGAGCTTGCTTTTTGCGACCGTCAAAACGGCGCCGTACCATTTTTTGGTGTCCTTACGGCGCCAGACGGCATTATCCGGAAACTTATCCCATAAATACTCCGGCTCGTCGCCGTACTTTTTTCTTACGTAAGCTATAAGCTCCAGAGTCTGAGCGCTTTTAAAAACGTCCGGATCAAAGCAGTTTTGCGAAATATCGGTTAAAACCTCTTCGCACTCCGCTCTCGCCTTGCCGACAAAGGAGCCTACGGACGAGGCGACCTTATAAAGCGAATATTCCTCGTCGGTCGAGCGGTCGATCATTTTTGTGGAAACGCCGCCGTTTTCAAAAACAAAAACCTGCAATATAAACTTATCCTCCAAAACGGACGTCGCATATTCGTACTTTTCGGCGGACTTTGTAAAGCCGTAGCTTAAAAGGCGGGAAACGTTCGGCTTTCTTCGTACAAAGAATTTTTCTTCGAACATTTTAAAGCTTTTCTATGGTTTCCATTACGTAATCGCCGAGCTGTGAGCAGGTGGCGCCGTCGCTTCTTCCGGTGATCACGTATTTGGGCTCAAGCTCGGTACAGATGTGAAGCGCTTTATTCAATTTATCGGCATATTCGGTAAATCCGATATGGCGCAGCATCATTTCGCTTGCCTTGAACATACTCGTCGGATTTGCATACATGCCTCTGCCCTCTTCCATCATGCGGGGCGCCGAGCCGTGTATTGCCTCGAACATAGCGTAAACGTCGCCCAAATTTGCACTGCCGGCGGTGCCTACGCCGCCTTGCAGCTGTGCCGCCTCATCGGTGATAATATCGCCGTAAAGGTTGGGAAGCAATATTACCTGGAATTTGGAGCGTACACGCGGATTTACAAGGTTTGCCGTCATAATATCGATGTACCAATCCTCCGCCTCTATGCCGGGATAATCCTTTGCCACCTCATGGCAGATTTCGGAAAATTTGCCGTCGGTCTTTTTCATAATATTTGCCTTTGTAACAATGGCAACGTTGGTTTTACCGTTGTTCTTGGCATATTCAAAGGCGGCGCGGGCTATACGCTTTGTGCCGGCGTTTGTGGTAACCTTAAAATCGAAGGCCAATGTATCGGGAATTTCCACCCCGCGTGAGCCCAAAACGTACTCGCCCTCGGTATTTTCACGGAAGAAGGTCCAATCGATACCGTCCTCCGGAACGGCTACGGGGCGAACGTTTGCATACAAATCAAGCTCACGGCGCATGGCGACGTTTGCACTTTCGAGCGTTCCGCCCTTTAAAGTGGTGGTAGGCGCCTTTAAAATAACGTTGCAGGCTTTTATTTCGGCTAAAACGTCGTCGGGAATAGCCTTGTTATGCGCAATGCGATTTTCAATGGTAAGACCCTCTATGGTGCGGATCTCAACCTTGCCGGCGGCAATTTCGTTCTTTAAAATAAAATTAAGAACCCTTACCGATTCGGCGGAAATAATCGGGCCGATGCCGTCGCCGCCGCAAACGCCGATAATAATTTTATCAAGCTTTTTATAATCGGTGTAGGCGTTGTCCTTTTCCATTTTGCGCTGTCTTGCTATCTGCTCCTCCAAAATTGTGCGGAATTGCTCAACCGCCGCGTTTACATAGTTTTCCATTTCAGTTCTCTCCTTGTTTTTTAGTGTATGAAAGCAGTCCGCCGGCTTTAAGAATGGCTTTTTGCCGCTCTGTGAAGCTCGCGCAAAGCGTAAAGCTCTCACCTGTTGTTTCGTTCTTTAAGGTGATTTCGCCCCCGTCCATTCCGGCAAAAACGTCCGAAAGCGTAAGTTTATCTTCCTGACTTAATTTATCGTAATCATCGGGATTTTTAAAGGTAAGGGGCATAATACCAGCGTTTATAAGGTTAGCCGCATGAATGCGCGCGAAGCTCTTGGTAATGACGGCGCGAACGCCCAAATACATCGGTACAAGCGCGGCATGCTCGCGTGAGGAGCCCTGACCGTAATTGCTTCCGCCCACGATAATGCTTTTGCCCAAAGCCTTCGCCCTTTCGGGGAAGGTGGTATCGCACACGCCGAAGCAGAACTGCGATAAATGGGGAATATTTGAGCGGTAAGGCAGAATTTTGGCGCCCGCCGGCATAATATGGTCGGTGGTAATATTATCGCCCACCTTAAGCACCAATTCGGCGCTCAGAGTATCCTCCTGCGGAATTTCTTTCGGGAAGGGTTTTATGTTGGGGCCGCGCAAAACCTCCAAATTTGCCGCTTCCGCGACGTCTGCGGGTTCGATTACCGCGGTATCGTCTATAAGGAATTTTTGAGGCAGCTTAATTTCGGGCATACTGCAAAGTATTCGCGGATCGGTTATCTCGCCGGTAAGCGCCGCCGCAACCGCGGTTTCGGGCGAAACAAGATAAACCTGCGCGTCCGCCGTACCGCTTCTGCCCTCAAAATTACGGTTAAAGGTACGAAGCGATACTCCGGCGGAATTGGGCGAAAATCCCATTCCTATGCAAGGCCCGCAAGCACATTCGAGCAAGCGCGCGCCGGATGCCAAAATATCGGTCAAAGCGCCGCAATCGGCAAGCATTTTAAGCACCTGCTTGGAACCCGGAGAAATCGAAAGACTTACCGTCGGGTCAATAACCTTGCCCTTAAGCAAAGCCGCAACCTTTAACATATCGGTTAATGACGAATTTGTGCAGGAGCCTATGCAGACCTGGTCGACCTTTGTGCCCTTAAGCGATTCGACCGTAACGATATTGTCGGGGCTGTGCGGACATGCGATAAGAGGCTTCAGCGACGATAAATCAATATCTATAATTTTATCGTAAACCGCATCCGGATCGCTCGAAAGCTCAACGTAATCCTCGCCTCTGCCCTCGGCTTCAAGGAAAGCCTTTGTAATTTCATCTGAGGGGAAAATGGAGGTTGTGGCACCGAGCTCGGTTCCCATGTTGGTGATCGTGGCGCGCTCGGGAACCGAAAGGCTCTTAATACCCTCGCCGCCCCATTCGATAATGGCGCCCACGCCGCCCTTAACCGACAGTATGCGCAGTATTTCGAGGCTTACGTCCTTGGCGGTGACAAAGGGATTTAATTTGCCGGTAAGATTTACCTTGTACATTTTGGGCATCGTGATATAGTAAGCGCCGCCGCCCATGGCAACCGCAACGTCCAGACCTCCCGCGCCCATAGCAAGCATTCCCAAGCCGCCGCCCGTGGGAGTATGACTGTCGGAGCCTATAAGCGTTTTTCCGGGCTTTCCGAAGCGTTCGAGATGAACCTGATGGCAGATACCGTTTCCGGGACGTGAAAAATAAATACCGTGCTTTTTGGCAACCGACTGTATGTAGCGGTGGTCGTCGGCGTTTTCAAATCCGGACTGTAAGGTGTTATGATCGATATAAGCGACGCTTCTCTCGGTTCTGACGCGGTCTATCCCCATGGTTTCAAATTCCAGATAAGCCATCGTGCCGGTGGCGTCCTGCGTGAGGGTTTGGTCGATTTTTAAGGCGACCTCGCTTCCTACGGTCATATCTCCGCTTATTTTATGTGCTTTAATGATTTTTTGCGCTATTGTATAGCCCATATCAGTCATCCTTTCCTTCTATTATATGATTATAAGCATTTTTAACATGTATTTTGGCATATTCGGAAGCAAGCTGCGGGTCGGCATTCGCTACGGCTTCGTAAATATCGCGATGCTCCTTAACCGATTGCGACGCGCGGCTTTTGCTTTCGAGCGAAGCCTTGCGGTATTTTTGCACCTTTTTATGCAACGGAACCAAAATATCGTAAAAAATGGTGCTTCCACTCAGCTTGTAAAGCTCGGTATGAAACTTATTATCCATAACCTTTATGCGGTCGGCGTCCTGCTTTTCGAGGTAAAACTCCTGAAGCTCCAGCGCCTCTCTCAAATCGGCAAGCTGTTCCTCGGTGCGCTTTTTTGCCGCTAAGGACGCCGCAAGCCCCTCAAGCTGCTCGCGAATCAGAAAAATATCTGTCAAATCGTTTTCGGTGATGCCCAAAACGACGGAGCCCTTGCCCGATTCTTCAATAATATGCTCCTGCTCGAGTCTTCTTAAAGCCTCGCGTATAGGGGTTCGGCTTACGCCGATTTCGGCGCTTAATTTCGTCTCGGTAAGAATTTCACCGCGTTTGTATCTGCCGCTTAAAATATCGTTTTCCAATCGTTCAAATACCTGGTCGGAAAGAGATACGCTTTTATACCCCGTCATAAGCTCACCCCCTTAAAGCCGTTTAAACCGCCCGTTTGAGAGCTCTTCGATTTTCTTTTCGAGCTCTCCGTTGGAAAGCGCGGTCTGTCTGCCGTTTTCGTATTCGGCGTCTACCCACTCCTTAAGCGCGGCTACGAGCGGATCACGTTTATCGACCGCCTCATCGGCAGATAAGCGGTAGTTGTTGTTTATCCAATAAGCGATGCCGGCAAGCCCGCTCGTTTTGCCTATGGAGACGGAAGCCGGTCGGTTAAGGATCTTATCGGTATTAAAAATGTTGTATATCTCCTCGTCCTTTAAAAGACCGTCCGCGTGGATACCTGCCCGCGTTACGTTGAAGTTTCTTCCCACAAAGGGAGTCATAGGCGGAATTTCATAACCTAAGTTACGCTTGAAATACTCGGCAATTTCGGTAATTACGGTGGTATCCATACCGTCAAGCGAGCCCCGCAGGGAAGCGTATTCCATAATCATAGCCTCAAGCGGCACGTTGCCCGTTCGTTCGCCTATTCCCAAAAGCGAACAGTTGACCGCCGACGCACCGTAAAGCCAGGCTGTGGATGCGTTTGCGACCGCCTTGTAAAAATCGTTATGACCGTGCCACTCGAGCATTTCGGACGGAACGTCCGCATAATGCTGTAAGCCGTAAATTATACCCGGCACGCTTCGCGGAAGGGCTACCTCGGCAAAGGGTACGCCGTAGCCCATGGTATCGCATGCGCGTATTCTCACGGGTATACCCGCGTCCTTTGACATCTTCATAAGCTCGTTTACAAAGGGCACGACAAATCCGTAAAAATCCGCTCTCGTAATATCTTCAAGATGACAGCGCGGCATAACTCCGGCTTCAAAAGCCTCGGCTACCGCGGCAAGATAAGAATTCATCGCCTGACGTCTTGTTTTTTTAAGCTTTTTGAAAATATGATAATCACTGCAGGATACCAATATCCCCGTCTCGCGCACGCCCAGATCCTTTACAAGCTTAAAATCCTCCTTACTCGCCCGTATCCAGGTGGTAATTTCGGGAAATTTCAAACCGAGAGCCTGACATTTTTCGATAGCTTCCCTGTCCTTTTTGCTGTATACGAAAAATTCAGTCTGGCGAATTATTCCGTAAGGTCCGCCGAGCTTTGACATCAGCTTATACAAATCGACTATCTGCTCTGCCGTGTATGGCTCCACCGACTGCTGACCGTCGCGCAGAGAAGTATCGGTTATCCAAATTTCCTTCGGCATACCGAGCGGCACCCTTCGGTGATTAAAGCAAACCTTCGGAACCTCGTCGTAATTATAAAAATCACGGTAAAGGTTGGGCTCGTCAATATCCTGCAGGGCATATTTATAGCTTTGCTGTTCCAATAAATTGGTTTTATCCGACATTTCTACCATATTTTTCACCTTCTTGGATATCTGTATACAATTATACACTGATTTGGCGGTTTTGTCAATACGGTATATTAAAGCGCAAAATTCAAAATATATTAAAGCGCAAAATTCAAAAAAATTTGCTTTGTTTAAAAAAGAGGGCCACTTCGCGTGACCCTTAAGCGGTAAATTACTGTATATTGGGCTTAGACCGCGAAGAATCGGCTATGCAAACCCAGGAATTACCGGGATTTACGGTAAGCTCGCTGCCGTCCGCCTTTGTGAACTTAAGCGGGCTTGAAGCCGAGCCTTTGCTCCATTTTATCGGAGTATAGGTGCCGTTTACGAAGTAATATCCGCTCCCCGAATCGAGCAATACCTGCTTATGCCCCTTGCCGTCGGTGCATCCGGGATAGGCTCTTATGGTAGTGCCGAGCACGAATACGTTTTTAAAGTAAAGGGAGTCCTTGGTATAATAATCCTTACGCTCGGTGCCGTTGAAAATTCTTATGTATTTTTGCGAAGCGGCGTCGTATTGCATTTTGGTGGTATACGAAGCCGAAAAGCTTACGGAAACGCTGTTTGCCTTATTCTCGAACATAACGGGATTTTCCTCGTCGGCGAAGTTCAACCAATTTCCCTTTTTGCTGTTTTCGGTTTTAAAACCGGAATTTACAATATATTTCCATACCGAGTCGCCGTAGGCATAGAGGGTATGCTCGGTTGAAAGTCCGTTTTTTATTCTGACGCCGGCATTGTTCTCGCTTACCACGAAATGATCTACGTCCTTAAGGTGCGCGCCGGCATGATAATTATCCTGTCCGTGGTGTACGTATATTGCGTTATGCCCCATAGCCAAATCTATAAAAGGGTATCGCGCGGAACGAACCGTACCGATTTTTTCAACGCTTGAAATGTCCTGAAAAACCGCTACAAGGCGGGTAATTCCGCCCTCTACCTCGGTTTCGTAGACAATATCGGCTTTATTGAGACCTGTCTGGACGGGTTGTGCAACGCTTATATTGTTAACCGTAACCGCAACCGGACGCTTGGTTTCGGCGCCGGGTGTCAAATTGCTTTCGCCGGTAAGCTGATTGACCGCCCTTTCGGGTTCGGGCGGCGGGGCGACAATCGGAGCTGAGGGCTCGTCGCCCATTTCCACGCTTAAAGACTCAGGAGTTTTTTTACATCCCGCCGAAAACAGAAACAATAAACACAACACAATAAGAAATACCTTTTTTAACATCATTTTTCCACCTTAAATAATTTGAAATAATATACGGATCTAAGCTTCGGAAAATTATTTTCCCAATTCGCCGGTTTTTTTGTATGCGCTTGTCACGGCGTTCATGACCGCCGCCCTGAAAGCGGAATTTTCGAGCGCGTGAACGCCGACTACGGTACTGCCCGCCGGACTGCAAACCTCGTCCTTGAGCTGACCGGGGTGCTTGCCGGTTTTTAATATCATATCGGCGGCTCCGAGCAGAGTCTGAGCCGCGTATTCTATCGCCTTTTGACGCGGCAGTCCGCATTCCACGGCGGCGTCCGCCATGCTCTCGGCGAACATATAAACAAACGCCGGACCGCAGCCCGAAACGGCGCTGGCGGCGTCAATAAGCTCCTCGTTTAAATTATCCAATCGACCGGCATATTTTAACGAATCGGAAAAATCGTGTATTTCGTCCATAAAGACGTCGTCCGAGTACGTATAGAGAATCATTCCCTTGCCCGTGCTTACGGGAATATTGGGCATTATCCGGATTATGGGATAGTTTTTGCCGAGCATTTTTTCTATGGACGAAATTTTAACCCCCGCCGCCATCGAAACCAAAACGAAACGGTCGAGCCGGTTGTCGAGCGTTTGCGAAATTTCGTTTAAGGTGCTCTCGAGCATTTGCGGCTTTACGCCCAAATATATGAATTTTGATTTTGAAGCCACCGTGCGGTTATCGCCGTAATCGGCGCCTAAGTTGTCGGCTAATATCTGCGCTTTTGTCGAAGCTTTGTCGGAAAGTATAACGTCGCCGGGGTTTACCGCCTTGCATACGGCGGTAGCCAATGCGGAACCCATGTTTCCCGTTCCGATAAAACCGAATTTGTAATCTGTCAAGAATATACACTCCTATCTTATTTGACCGTTTCCTTTGATTATATATTTATACGTATTAAGCTCGCCGAGCCCTATCGGTCCGCGGGCGTGAAGCTTTTGAGTGGAAATACCCATTTCGCACCCGAGCCCGAACTCGCCACCGTCCGTAAAGCGGGTTGACGCGTTTACGTAAACCGCCGCCGAATCGACAACCGACGTAAAATACCGCGCGTTTTCGGCGTTTCCGGTAATAATGCTCTCACTGTGGTGAGTGGAATGTTCGGCTATATGCTTTACGGCGGCCTCGATATCGTCTACTACCCTTACCGCCATTATGTAATCGAGAAATTCGGTGTCGAAATCGTCGTCGCCGGCGGGGGTTACGTCGATATATTTCAATACCTCGCCGTCGCCGCGCAGCTCCACCGTATGAGAGCGCGTTTTATCGTAAAACCTCTCGTACAGCCGCGGCAAAAAGTCCTTTGCGATATTTTTGTGAACCAATAAAACCTCCGCCGCGTTGCAAACCGAAGGTCGGCTTGTTTTCGCATTGTCGGTTATTTCAAGCGCCATATCGATATCGGCATATTCGTCGACGTAAATATGGCAAATTCCGGTTCCGGTCTCGATGCAGGGCACCTTTGCGTTTTCGGTACAGGCTTTGATAAGCCCCTTGCCGCCCCGCGGAATAAGTAAATCTACGTATCCGACGGCGGTCATAAGCTCGTTTGCGCTGTTGCGCGTGGTATCCTCGACAAGATTTATATAATCCTCGCAAATACCACAGGCGCGAAGGCCCGCCCTCAGCGCCTTAACTATAGCGGATGAGGTTAAAAACGCCTCTTTACCGCCGCGAAGGACGCAGACGTTGCCGCTCTTAAAGCTGAGCGCCGCCGCGTCGGAGGTTACGTTCGGACGGCTCTCGTAAATAATCGCCACCACGCCGAAGGGCACCGACGTTTTGTCTATTTGCATGCCGTTTTTATGCTTTGTACTGCTTATTACGGTACCTACCGTATCGGGCAGTGCGGCGACTTCCTTTATACCGTCCGCCATAGCCTTTATACGGTCGATATTCAGCATTAAGCGGTCTGACATAACCTCGCTTATGCTTCCCCTTGCGTTTTTGAGATCCTCTTCGTTCGCTTTCAGTATATCCTCCGCCGACTGCATAAGCGACTGCGCCAAGGCGTATAAAGCTTTGTTTTTTTCTTCACTTTTAAGCCGCGGCATTAAGGATACCGCTTTTGCTCTTTTCAGTATATCTAAAGTAGCGATCAAACAAATCACCTCTTACCTAAAAATCTGGTTCCGACTTCTTTGCCGTCTACGATGTCGTAGAGTATTTTGGGCTCCTTACCGTTGGCAATTACCATATCGGTACCGCTTTTTGTGGCGATTTTGGCGGCGTTGATTTTGGTATACATGCCGCCGGTGCCGAGCTCGCCCACGGCGTCGCCCACCATTTCCTCTATTTCGCCGGTAATTTCTTTCACCGTATGCAAAAGCTCCGCGTTTTTATCGCTGTGCGGATCGGCGGTAAACAATCCGTCGATATCGCTTAAAATAATGAGCAAATCCGCTTTGAGCGTGGCGGCGACTATTGCGCCCAGGGTATCGTTATCGCCGATAACTATTTCTTCGGTGGCAATCGAGTCGTTTTCGTTTAAAACGGGTATGACTCCCAGCTCCAAAAGACGCAGAATAGTGTTTTCGAAATTGGTTCTGCGCTCCGTCTGCTCTATATCCGCGCCGGTTATAAGTATCTGGGCTACGGTGTGGTTATACTCCGAAAAAAGCTTATCGTAAACGTACATAAGCTCGCATTGTCCTACCGCCGCGGCGGCCTGCTTTGTGGGAATATCGGTCGGTTTTCCCGAAAGGGATAACTTTCCGACGCCCATGCCTATAGCGCCCGATGAGACCAATATGATCTCATGCCCCGCGTTTTTTAAATCACTCATCACCTTGCAAAGCTCTTCGACACGGCGGATATTTATTCTGCCGGTTTTATGAGCCAAGGTCGAGGTGCCGATTTTTATAACTATCCTCATGCCAAACACCGATTTTCAAACTTGAATTTTATTAAACCACAAAGCAAAGCGTGGTTTTGGGCAACGGTCAAAACGCCGCAATGAATATATTATAATATAAAACCGTTCCGTTTTCCACATTTTTTTAAAATTTTACCGTTTTTTTACAATCGGTTATTTTACGGTTGTAAGCTTTCTTAGTCTTCTGCGAATATATTTTTGCATTAAAATATTGATATATTTTTTATTTTATTATATAATTGTACGGTAAGCTTTACTTTTAAGTCAAATTACGAGGTTAATTATGAAAAATTTAATTGTAAATATTTTTAAAACCCTTTTGTTCTTTGACCTCGGGGTGGTAATAATATCGCTTTTACCCGTGATCAAAAACTCAAATCCCGCTTTGTCGCGGCTAATATACGAAGCGCTCGTTTTGGCGGTTACGGTTATTTTTACGGTTGTTTTTACCTCTTTTATAGAAAAAAAGCGAGTCAAACTGCCCGTGGGAAAGAAAAAAGTCAGGCTGTTTTTTATAGGCTTGATATCCGGCGCGGTTTTTCCGGTTACATGTATTACGGTTGCGGCGGTTACGAAAAATTTCGCTTTTGCGGGATTTAATAAGGTAAGCCACGCGTATTTTTGGATATTGGCGCTCCTATTTTACGCTATATCCTCCGAATTGCTGTTAAGGGGCTACCTGTTTACCCTTTATAAAAAATACTACGGCTTTACCTTTGCAACGGTAATAACCTGCTGTTTTTATATTACGCTTAACCTTAATCTTTTAGCAAAAAACAAGCGCCTTGCGGTAACCGTTATACTTTTAAACCTTTTGCTCTGCTTCCTGCTTGAATATACAAAATCCGTAATACCTACGATTACGGCGCATTTCGTATACATACTTTTAAGCACCTTTTCACTCGGAAGCTTCCCGCTTTCCGGCGATTATCCGACGCTTTTGAAATACACGCTTACGCCGAAAAAATACTTGCTGACAGCCGAATATCCGCTCGAAGGCAGTATATTACTTCTGAGCCTTACCGCGCTTATTGCGCTTATACTCGTAATTAAAAAATACAAGCCGATAAAACAGCTTAAAAGGTTTATCGCCTTTTTAAAACGATTACCACAAATTATACGTTCACGAAAATTCGAGAGATATTTGAAACGCAGAAAAGCGAAATCGAGATAAGCGCTCAAAAAATCCACCTTGCGGTGGATTTTTTGCTTTACTTTATTGCGGCGGTCGAGGTGTCCTTTTGGATAACGTCGTGCGCTCCGCCCTCTATGATACTTGTGGAAGATACAAGCGTCAGCTTGGCTTTTTTCTGAAGCTCGGGAATGGTAAGCGCGCCGCAGTTGCACATAGTGGACTTTACCTTGCTTAACGAGAGATTTACGTTGTCCTTAAGGCTTCCGGCATAAGGCACGTAAGAATCGACGCCCTCCTCGAAAGAAAGCTTCTTATCGCCGCCCAAATCGTAACGCTGCCAATTGCGCGCGCGGTTTGAGCCCTCACCCCAATATTCTTTGTAATAATTACCGTTGATTGTGATCCGGTTTGTCGGGCTTTCGTCAAAACGGGCGAAATATCTTCCCAACATCATAAAATCGGCTCCCATTGCAAGAGCCAAGGTTATGTGATGATCGTGAACGATACCGCCGTCCGAGCAAACCGGGATATAAACGCCGGTTTTTTCAAAATACTCGTCACGCGCCTTGCATACCTCGATAAGCGCGGTGGCTTGTCCTCTGCCTATGCCCTTGGTTTCGCGGGTTATACAGATAGAACCGCCGCCGATACCCACTTTGATAAAATCGGCGCCCGCCTCGGCGAGGAATAAAAATCCGTCTCGGTCTACTACGTTGCCGGCGCCCACCTTAACGGTGTCGCCGTACTTTTGGCGTATAAAGGCAAGGGTTCTTGCCTGCCATTCGCTGAAGCCCTCCGAGGAATCGATACAAAGCACGTCCGCGCCCGCGTCGATCAATGCCGGAACGCGTTCCTCGTAATCTCTTGTATTGATACCGGCGCCCACGACGTAACGCTTGTCCTTGTCGAGCAATTCGTTGGGATTTTCCTTATGAGCGTCGTAATCCTTACGGAAAACGAAATATCTCAAATTTTGATTTTTATCTATAATGGGGAGAGCGTTAAGCTTGTTATCCCAAATAATATCGTTTGCCTGCTTTAAGGTGGTAGCCTCGTCGGCTACTATAAGCGACTCAAACGGAGTCATAAATTCGCTTACCTTGGTATCTGTTGACATACGGCTTACACGGTAATCGCGGCTTGTGACAATGCCCAAAAGCTTGCCGTTGGAGCTGCCATCCGAGGTGACCGCCACGGTAGAAAATCCGTTTTTGGCTTTAAGCTCCAAAATATCGTTTAAGGTATCGTCCGGAGTAACGTTAGACGCGCTTACCACAAAACCGGCTTTGTAGGATTTGGCGCGGGATACCATCGCTGCCTCATCCTCAATCGACTGCGAGCCGTAAATAAACGAAACACCGCCCTCACGAGCCAATGCCACCGCCAAACGTTCGCCCGAAACCGACTGCATGATCGCAGAGGTCATAGGTATGTTCATGGATATAGCCGGCTCCTCGCCCTTTTTATACTTGACGAGAGGCGTTTTAAGGCTGACGTTCGCCGGGATACATTCGGCTGAAGAATAACCCGGAACCAATAAATACTCATTAAAAGTATGTGACGTTTCTTGAAAATAATAAGCCATCTTTTACTCCTCCATATTTGTGTATATTTTTATTATTATAATAAATTTTAACGCCACTGTCAACCGAAAACCCTCAAAATTCCGAAAACATTTTTTTTTGTAATTTTACTTGCAAAAGTTATATTGCTGTGATATAATCACCTATGTAATAAGTGCGACAGCATTTGGAGTTGACTACATAATATAAATTATGTAGTCAGCTTTTTTTGTACCCGTTCAAGCGCAAGACGGTGAAGATTGCCCGATTCGGCGGTATATATTCTCGTGGTGTCAATGCTTGTATGACCAAGTAAGTCCGCAAGACGTACTATGTCTTTTTCAACGGTATAAAAAAGACGTGCGAATAAATGACGCAGGTTATGAGGGAATACTTTGGATTCGGATACGTTCGCTTTTTTGCAAAGGGCTTTCATATCCCGCCAGATGTTGCTGCGGTTAAGCGGGTTTCCGTTTTTGGTTACGAATACGGGGCCGCTTTTTATACCCATTCGTTTTATATATTCAAGTAAACGTCTTTGTACGGGTTTGGGTATGAATATAACTCTTGTTTTGTTTTTACAGGTAACTACCGCTTTACCTTCCTTTACGGCTTCTACGGTGATATATTCCAATTCGCTTATACGAATACCCGTACCTGCTATAACGTCAAGTATATAATAAAGCCTTGTACCTTCCGCCGCTTTAAGTAAACGGTTATATTCTTCTTTGCTTAACTCTCTGTCTTCCTCCAAGAACATACGTTTTTGTACTTTGATAAGCTGTACGCATAGATTTTCAAGCCCCAAGAACTTTAAAAATTGATTCAATGCCGCAAGCATAGAATTTATACTCGACGATGCGTAATTGTTTTTCAAATAATCCTTATACTCCGAGATCTTCTCACTCGTAAGGGAATTTATAAAGGACTTATTCTTAGAAACCTTAGACAAAAACCTAAAAAACACCCGCACATCGTGCAGATACTTTTCTGTAGTAGCCTCGCTCTTATCCTCGCTCCTGATAAACCTCTCAAACCCCGCAAGCTTCCGCCGCTCAATACACTT